>NZ_CP064786.1:608225-1216450 GCF_017094485.1 Natranaeroarchaeum sulfidigenes | reverse complement strand
CGACGCCGATTGTACCGAATTATGACCGCAATGCGAACAACCCGGACACCATGAACCTCAGACAACACGAGAAACGAGACGATATGAAGGTCTGGCTCAGCCAGTCCGAAGTTGAACAGTTGATCGACCACGCCAACGGAACCCAGCAGCGCATCGCGCTCGCACTCGGGGCTCGCTGCGGGCTCCGGAGCCACGAGGTTCTCGACGTCGCTCCCGAGGACGTCGTCGACACCGACGCCGGTACGATGCTGCGCGTCTGGCACGGGAAAGGCGACCAATTCCGAGAGACGCCCGTCCCGAGAGATCTCGCTACCACCATCCGAACCGTCCAGGACGTGCGCGACGAGAGCGCCAGCTCGTCACTCGTCGAGATCACGTCAACGCGCTCGCTGCGGCGGTGGGTGCGATCGGCGGCTGAGGAGCTGCACGAGGAGACCGGCGACTCCGGCTGGGAGCATCTCGGCTTCCACGATCTCCGGCGGACCTGGGCGACCGCGCTCGCCAGCGAGGACGTCGACGCGCTCTTAGTTTGTGACTGGGGGGGTTGGAATGACATTGAGACCTTCCTCTCACATTACAGAGGAACGTACTCGCCGGAGGCGCAGCAGCGAGAACGTGGGAAAGTCGAGTGGCTTTGATCTACAACAGGACGAACGCACCGATCACCGCACCGATAACGATTACCAGAACAACCAACGCGATCGCGACGCGCGTGTTGATTCCATTTTCCTCGTGGCGTTCGATATTCCGGCTTCTGTTCACCAACGAATCTGGTTCCGGCGAGTCGTCCATTACTACGTCCGGTCCATCAGCCTGATCGAGATCGGCGAGCTCCAGGCGACACTGTGGACAGTAGGTCCGGCTGGCGTCGATCGTCTCTCCGCATCCTTCGCAATCGGTTGTGTCCCTCTCTTCGCGCCGATCGACACTTTCGGACGCTGTTTCTGATTCAGATCGACGGTGAGCGCTGACCTCTTTCGCTCCCTCGAAGTCCCTGAACTCCGGTCCGAGCGTCTTCGCACCACCGAGATACACGCAGTTGTGACGCTCCGGCAGCTGGTGTTTGTTGCAGAACGTCCCATCACAGTATCGGCAGGAATAATCGAAGGTCGATGTTTTGCCGCAGATGTCGCACGCAGCCATTACTGTTCGAAATTGCGATATATTATTAAATAACTTCCCCAAGATACGTTTACTTTCACTTTCACTCCGGCCTTGAAAACCGCTTATTACAGACGCTATCCTCGGTCCCTGTTGATGTCAGTAGGAAGACGATTGAGAGCCGATGGCAGTAGCCCCCTCGACGCTCACGAGACCGTCCGGATCGACCGGAGCGACAGCGTCGAGCGGTATCGCTTCGTGTGTCCCAACGGTCACACGGACTGGGACAAAACGAATAACCATATCTGGTGTCGCTCGTGTCGCCAGCAGGCCGAGAATGGTGACGACGTCCACCCGGAACACTGGGAGATCGTGGACAAGAAGACCGATGAGGAGATCCCTTGGAGTGCCGTCGAGATCAGTGCCGATCGAGGCGCGTGGAGTGCGCAGAGTCCCTAAGAAAACGCTATTCTAATTCGTCAGCATCGATATCTCCTGCCAAATAGTCTTCTCCAAGCTGAGTCATTCGGTAGTAGCTGCCTCGTGAATCTTCCATTTTCTCAAGCAGATCATTATCTGCTAATTTTTTCATTCGCCGAGAGATTGTAGTTTCACTTTTTTGGATTACCTTCATCTGTTCAACGAGATTCTCATGAACGAATCTGGGAGGAGCTACGACACGCTCGCCGTCGACATCCCCGAGTTTATCGAAAAACTCCAAGATGGCGATGTCTGTTTCGCTCATCCAACTAACACGGGGACGCATACCCCAATTTGTCGTTTAACGCGAGTTAATAACACCGAATATTGGTTCATACTCATGATATTCAGCGGATGAGTGTTATATCCATCGGGTGTGAAGGATATCGTGCAAAACTATAAGTTGATGTACTATAAACACGACTCTCACGGGAGAAAGGCGAGCCTACTCGAACGGTTCTCGTCGAAAAACGCGGACTCGGTGTTTGGAGCACCAGCCCGCAACTCCCGTATCCAGACTACGGGATTATGTACACAAACGACCGCTTGGGGCTTAAACCCCAGCAACGACGGCGACATTCGGGCCGCGAGGGAGTGAGCCGTTTCACTTTCACTCCGGCCTTGAAAAACGCCTTTTGTACCGTATCGCATCAGTCCGAGTGTAAATCGCACGAGGAGGACGCCACAATGCCAACGAGAGACATCTACGCCAATCACGAACGAGTCGAACCGTACTACTGCGACGGCTGCTCGCGAGAGTTCGAGACGCTCGAAGAACTCTGCGAACACGCCTGCGATCCGATCATGGAGATCCGCGCCGACGGCGGCCAGCTGTCGGCGGAGGTGGCCTATGTCTGAAGAAGAAGACGACGCGATCGAGATCACGGTCCAGATGACGCGCGGAACGTCGACCGATGACCGGGACAAAATCAAGGCCAAAGTCGGCGCAAGCGATGTCGACGAACTCGATCGGCGGATGCGGCAGGTCAAAGACCGACTTGAGGACTGGGCCGACGATATCAGGGAGATCCAGCCCCGCGAACGTCGCGGCCTCGACGAGGATCAATCAACGCTGGTAGAACAGGAGGGGTCGGCATGATCGGCACCTGCGACGACTGCGAAGCCGACGGGATCTCGCTTCGATTCAAGCCGGACGTTCCCGCCGATACACAGTCCCGGCCCTCGATCTGTGACCACTGCCGAAGCAGACGCGAATCGCTCATGCGTGAGCGTCGACGTGAGCGTGATCGCGACGTTCCCCCTCACGTCTCGGAGTCCGGGATCTGGCAACGCGACGGCGGCAACGGCCTGCCGGTTCCGATGGACGATGGCCGCGGGAAGGTCTGGCTGTTCACCTGTCGCGCGTGCGGGAAGCGCTGGGCGAACCCACCGGCTCCAGTCGCTGGCTGTGGGTGTGGCTCCGAGGACATCACCTGCCACCGATTCGGTCAGGCGGAGTACCTGAACATCAAGCGCTTCGGCGATCCTGCGGGAGAGGACGGTGATCGCGATGACTGAGCGGTACGACGTCAACGAGACCCGGCCCGCAGTGAGTTACGGTCCCGTGCCCGGCTCGGATCGCTGGGCCCTGTCGCTGACGACCGAGGACGGCGAGCGTGTCGATCTCGGGCTCGGCGAGCGCGCGATGTACGACCTCTGGATCGAGGTCCGCGGCGTGCCGTCGCCAAGGAGCGACGACGACCGAGGTCGGTCGATCCGCCAGCTCGTCCACTACGCGAACAGTGCCAAGCAGGAGCGCATCGAGGAGGCCATCGACGTGCTGGTCGGCGGACCACCGGGTGATCGGCCATGAGCCCCCTCTGTGATCAGATCCGCCAGGCCGCTCGTCAGTCGGAGATCCTGCAGACCCTCGAGGACGTCGACGCCACGATGACCGCGACCGAGATCGCCGATCGAGTCGATGGATCCACCAGCACGGTCCGGGACGATCTCCGACGTCTCGACTCGGCTGGACTGGTGACGCGAAAGGATCCACGCCAGCCCTACCGTTGGACCACGAGCCCGCGTGCGCCCGAAGAGATCAGCCCCGAGGCGGTGATCCAGCATGTCTGATCGCGTGTTTAGATTCCGCCGCTGGATAGCGTACAAGATCTTGCCAGGGACATCGGAGTTCGATGTCGCAGTTGCGCGGAAGCGCGCGATGCATGAAATCTCCCTAACCCATCGGAAAGCAGAGACTCAGCCTGAGGCACAAGCCTACGAAGAGGCCTATAATCTCCTGAAAACACGGATTCCAGTATGCGATAGATGGGATAGCGAGTACGCTATCGAAGATAGCTCATCGCAGCCCCGGACTGATGCTTCACTGGAGGTCGATCGCGATGTGTGAGAGCGGGACTGAACCCCGAGACGCCTGGAAGGACATCAACCAGTGCGAGCGATGCGGGGAGCCCGACACCACGCTCCGCGCGATCAAGATGAAGCGAGGGCGTCGGCGTATGCTCTGCTACGGTTGTTTCATCCACAAAAACGAGGCCGGCGACATCGACCCATCCGACCCGCGTGTAGAATGTTCAGTAGATCCGGGCACTGACCGAGGTGGGTCCGAGTGAACAGACCGCCGAAAGAGCCGACCGACCTCTCACCGCGTCAGGCTCGCGACCGGTTTCTCGATAAGCGATCGCTCGAGAACTCCGAGAAGACGATCCGGAGCTACCAGAACCGCCTCACTCAGTTCGTCGTCTGGTGCGAGGAGAACGGAGTCGACCGCGTCGGCGATCTCTCCGGCTGGCTCCTCGACGAGTACGAGCGCCACCTGCGTGCATCGGACAACGCCCCGAGCACCCAGAAGGGAAAGATGACCGCCGTCAGCCAGCTCGTCCAGTACCTGGAGGAGATCGAGGCCGTCGAGGACGGCCTGAGCGAGAAGGTCCACGTCCCGGAGGTCTCGCGACAGGAGGAATCCTCGGACAAGATGCTGGATACCGAGGACGCGAAGGCGTTGCTGCAGTACTATCGAGGATCACGCGGGTCCTTCGGAACACCTGATCACGTTATCTTGGAGATCCTCTGGAACACCGGCTGCCGTCTCGCTGCGGCCCGTGGTCTGGATCTTGGTGATTACAGTTCGGATCATCAGTATCTCGATTTTAGACATCGGCCGGATTCGGGCACTCCACTGAAGAACGATGATCAGGGAGAGCGGGTCGTCCAGATCTCCGATCCCGTCTGTGAGGCGATCGATACCTACATTCGACACGAGCGCTCCGGCAAGCGGGACGATTCCCGGCCGTGAGCCGTTGTTCTCCGGTCGGCAGGGGCGTCCGTCGGAGGCCACGATCAGGGCGTGGACGTACCAGGCGACTCAGCCCTGCGTCCATCGCAACTGTCCTCACGATAAGAAGCGAGCTACCTGCGACTGGACGCATCGGAACCACGCCAGTAAGTGTCCCTCGAGCAGGTCGCCCCACCAGATCCGCACCGGATCGATCACCTGGCACTGCGACCGCGGCCTGCCGATCGAGGTGATCAGCGAGCGCGTCAACGCCTCGCCGGACGTGATCAAGCGATTCTACGACAAGGCTGACCAGCTGCGGAAGATGGAAGAGCGCCGAAAAGAATTCACCGCGGATTTCGACATCGATTCATGACAATGACACCGATTCAAAATACCCCAGTTAAGAGTACTGACACACAGCTAATTCGCAGTCAGCGGACTCCCTCCGGCCCCATTTACTGCTGCGAACGACACCGTGAGCAGCAGTAACTACACGCGGAGGATTTGAGCCCAGAGGACGAGCGTAGCGAAGTCCTCGTGGTTCACGATCCCTCCGGCCCCATATGAAATACAAGGGACGAAGCCCGATTTTCTTCGTTCCGTACACTTCCTGACACCCGACAGAGCGGGGTGGTCGGCGAGATTGCCTTCTCCACGCTCAGAGATCACGTACATACCGTTCCCGAGATGCTGTACGAACTATTTGCTATTCGATATCGCTGGCGGCCGGGTATACCAGAAAGCCCAGAGGATCAACACGCCCTGCAGCGGGAGTCGTCCCCAGCGAACGATGCTGGACGGGTCGCCACCGCCCGGCAACCCGTCGATGACGACCCCGTGCGTCGCCATATAGATGTTTGCCGGAAAGATCGCGATGAGTAACGCAATCGTCGCCCACGCGGCGTACTGTCGGGTTCGGTCAAGGAGTAGCCCGATCCCGACGGCGATCTCGGCGAGCCCGGAGAGATAGACGAGTAACAGTGCCGCCGGAAATATCGGAGGGACGATCTGGACGTACAGCTCCGACACGACGAAATGTAGCACGCCTGCGACGATGTACCCTGTGCTCATCACGTAGAGTAACGGGCGTTTGAGTCGGGTCAGAACATCATTCATCGATACGAAATACTTCCCGGGACCTGAAACAATTTCGCTCCGCAGTATCGTCTATCGGACTGTTCCGCCCTCGAACCGTCAGGGGGAACCAGCTATCCGTTAGCCGTCTCCTCCACTGCCGTCGCGACCTCGTCGACGACCGCTCCGAAGTCGATCGTCCCCTCGCCTGCGACCCAGCGATACGTGACCTGCCCCGTTTCGTCGAGAACGAAGATACTCCGCCGTGCGGCCTCGAACTGGCCATACATCTCGGGGAGCACGACGCCGTAGTCGTGGATCACGTCGTGGTTCCAGTCCGAAAGCATCGGGAAGTTCAGGGTCTCCTCTCGAATCCAGACGTTCTGGGCCGGTGGCAGGTCCACGCTGATACCGTACACGGCGGCGTCGAGGTCCTCGAACCGATCCATCGAATCCCTGAACGTACACATTTCAGCGGTACACCCGCTGGTGAACGCCGCGGGGAAGAACGCGAGTACGATCGGTCCCCCACCGAGTGCTGTAGAAAGCTCGAACGGTTCGATGTCGTTGTGCGCCTCGCCGCCCGCTTTCGGGAGCGTAAACTCGGGTGCGTGATCGCCGATATCGATCATACCGACAACTAACGGGCGAGGTACCTAAACAGTCCGCACTCCGGGTTCCCGATCCGCCGTGTGGACCGTATTCGGCGCTGGAATCGTTATACTGCCAGCGCCGACTCCTGGGACTCGCCGACGAGCAACTCCTCGACAAAAGAGATGGCGTCTGACTCCCCGTCGACGTTTTCCATCAGAACGGTCTCGCTCGGGAAGAGCCGTTCGCCGAGTTCGAGCCCGTGCTCTCTGGCGGTCGATCCGGTCATCGTCAGATAGACACCGAGGCCCACGTCCGCAATTGAGGCCTCCTCCTCGCGTCCGCCGTCGGGATACTGGAACGTCACACCATCGGTTGCTGCAGTCCCGAGCACTGCCTGAACGAGTCGTTCGTATCGTGGAGATATACAGAGCGGGCCTTCGTACGCTTCGACGAACTTCCGATCGAACGTATCAACATCGGTCCGCTGGCACGTCTCCGGCGTCCCCATCAGCGTGTGATAGACCGTATCACCGAGTCCGCCGACCACCCTGACGTCGGTATCGCGCGGGTCGATCCGCGCGTTGATGTCGCTGATCCGTTCGATCGGCTCCTCGCGGAGCCCGACGACTTCTTCGAGAACGAGGTCTGCGCTGTCGAAGCCAAGATTAAAATCATGCGTGCGAAGCGCCCGGAACGGCTCTTCGCGCCCGATCAACTGGAGATCGGTGTCGCCGAGCGGGATCGTGACACTGTCGAAGACGATCCGTCGAGGACGACCGTCCCGATCGTCGCGCAAGAGTGTATACTCGGGTCTGGTCGGATGGTCGAGACTGCTGTAGGCTGCAAGCCGTTCGTAGACGTCTTCCGCGACCTCCTGTCGCCCCTTCGTGATCGCTTTTTCGTATCGCAGTGTCGAACTGATCGAGTCCGCCAGCGCAGTGACATCTGTCGAAGAGTCGGTCGGTATTCGGCTACTCTCGTCAACGCGCCGGGCCACCCGATCGAGAACGGCTTCGAGAGGCCGCCCTTTTCGTGGCACGGCAACCGAGACGGTCGTCATTGGCGGAAAAAACGGCACGCCCCGTCAAACAGGTTGCGCTTTTGCGCTTAGCTGAACATCTCGCCGAGCTGGTTGCGCCACTCCTGGATCTCTTCGACCTCGCCCTCGACGTGGTCGACGGTTCCAGCCACGTGTTCGAGGTGTTCGTCGATGTCGTCGAGCGTCTCGAACAGTTCATCAAGGTCGTCGGCGGTATCGTCGGCCGTTCCTTCAACCGAATCGAGCCGTTCGGCAAACTCATTCAGCTCAGTGCGGATCGACTCGACATCGCTGCCGACCGAATCGAGGTCGTCCGTGACGCTATCGATTCGTTCTTCGGAGCCCGCAACAGCCGCCTCGATCTCGTCGATCCGCTCTTCGAGACGCTGTTCGATCTCTGTCGTGCGTTCATCCAGCCGGTCGTCGAACTGGTCGATCGATTCGGCGTTGGCGGTTACTGCGCGGTCAACGTCGTCGAGGTCGCTTCTGAAGGACTCGATCTCGGCTTCGAACTCCTCGATCAACTCCTCACCTCGGCCGTTTTCGTCCAGGAAGGTTTCGAGCGCGCCGGTGTACGCAGCGACTTCCTCGAGCCGTGACTGGAGATGATCGACCCGTGCGACGACACGGCTATCGGTTTCGGGCTCCTCAGTCGTCAGATCGAGCTCCTCACGCAGGAGCTGCTTGTCCGCTTCGTCGACGTTGCCTGCCCGGAGTTCCGATGCAAGCGCGCTTGCGACGCCTCCTGCCTCGACTTGCGCTGCGGGCTCGGCGTCGATATCGTCTTCGGGTGCTTCATCGGGGTCCTTCTGGGCATCCGACTCTTCGTCGACATCCTCCTCTTCGGGTTCGGCTTCCGGTTCCTCGTCGACGTCCTCGTCAGGATCGACCTCCTCTTCGGCTTCGGCTTCCGGTTCCTCGTCGACATCCTCGTCAGGATCGACCTCCTCTTCGGCTTCGGCTTCCGGTTCCTCGTCGACATCCTCGTCAGGATCGACCTCCTCTTCGGGTTCGACTTCCGAGTCTTCGCCAATACCGAGATCGATCTCTTCATCGTCGGGTTCCTGTCCTGCTTCGTCCGGTTCGGGCACGCCTTCTTCGATACCGAGATCGATGTCGGGGACATCTTCCTCTTCAGGTTCTTCGTCGGCCGAATTATCGGGCTCCAGATCGACGTCTTCGAGACCAAGATCCAGCCCGTCCTCGGCGGCTTCCATGGCATCCTCAGTCGCCTCCACGGAATCGGCTTCCTCCTCGTCTTCGAGTCCAGGAACGGTTTCCGAGTCACCGGAAATCATGTCCTTGACGGCCTGACTGCTCTCCTCGGACGCGATATCGTCGATTGATGCGTCGTCGACAGCGTCTTCTGGGTCAACTTCCTCACCTACCTTGGTGGAATCAACCGTCGTAAGCTCCGGTTCGGTCATGAACTGGTCCGCCTCTTCGGGGCTATCGATCCGAACCCCATAGACGGTAACGAGTTCAGCCCCGGCCTCGAGTTCCCGCTCGAATTCGACGGTGTGGTCCTCGAAGGCCGTCCAGTTCTCGCTCTCATACTCGGGATGAAATCCGACGCCGTCCATCGAGAAGTCGTCCGGGATGCTCTCGGAGAGCCGAACCGTCACCGGATCCTCTCGGTCCGACCTGAGTGTGAACTTGACCGTCGGCACCGCGAACTCGTCCGTCTTGAACGCCTTTTCGACGGTGATGCCGTCCGCGGAAACTACGATGTCGTCCTGATACGCCTCTTCGCTCATAGCCACTTCTATCCACACCACAACCTTAAAACAAACGGGCACCAGTAAGGTGGTGTTTAGATACGGATTGAAAAGTGAGGCGGTGCGTTTTCCAAGTGTTCATGCCCGAAAACGCCCGCCTCAACGGTAATATTGGTCAGATTAACGTAGAGTTTGTTGAACGTGTCTTTTTGTAGTCACGCCGAACCAGAAACTGCTGACAACTGGCTCAGATCGTTCGTCTTCGCATGGAATCAGCTTATCTGAACACGACCGCCGTCTGTGGCCATACTTTTAACAGTAGCCAACCAAAGGTCGCAGTATGGAACAGTTCGACAAATTCGTCTCGTCAACGACGTTACGCGAGGAAAACGACTCGATTAAGCTCTACCAGAACACCGTGGCGCTGGCCTGTCCAGCCTGTGAGGAGCCGTTCGACGATATGGTCGTCTGCAAAAACGAGTTCACCAGCCTCAACCAGACGATGCCGCTGGACCTCTGTGCGACGGTCCACGACGGCACGCCGGTGCTGTTCACGCACAAGCCCTGATTACCTGGTGAAGCGTTCCCAGAACGGCTCGAACTCCTCGTCGTCTTCAGTCAGTCGCTGCCACTCCGCCAGCCCTCGCTCCTCGCGAGTTCCGGGAATAGTGTTGTCCAGCACGAGCGCGGCGAGACCGCCGACCGCCATGCCGGTCGAGCCGATCACGAAGACCGTGTCGGCGATCACGCGCTCGCTCAGCACTGGCCCGAGCACGGCGACGCCCTCCAGCATCGTACCGAACTGGTCTGCGTTCTCGAAGTTCCCCATATACTCGGGGATCGTCAGGCCGACGAACATTGCGAAACCGATCACGAAAACGTTCCGCGAGGAGTCCAGATCGACGTGTTTCAGATTCGAGAGGCCGACCGCGACGATCTGGGCGAACATCGCGACGAACAGGCCGCCGACGATCGGGTCGGGGATCGTCGCGATGAGCTGGCCGAAGTAGCCGATAAAGCCGACAAACAGCATGATCACCGCGCCGACCTGCACGACGTATCGTGAAGCGACACCGGTCAGGCCGATCGCGCCGATGTTCTCGGAGTACGAGGTCGAACCGCTGGTGCCCATGATCCCCGAGAAGACGTTCATCAGTCCTTCCATCCCGATCCCGTGGTTGATCCGCTGCTCGCTCGGCGCGGCGGAGCCGGTGATGTTTGCGACGGCGTAGTAATCACCGAGGCTCTCGACGATCGAGGCGAGCACGCCCGCGAACATGCCGATGACGAACGCGGCCGTCACTTCCGGCATTCCCCACTGGAAGGGATAGATCGGCAGGATGAACGTCGTGTCCGTGACCTGACCGAGCGGGACGTAGCCGGGATGGCCGTCGCCGAAGGTTCCCTGTACGGAGAGTCCTGCAGCGACGATCCACGAGATGGCTAGTGCCAGGATGACGGGGTACAGTTTGAACGCCCGGTGTTTGATGTCCAGATACTGTGAGAAGGCGAGGATTAGACCGACAGTCAGACCGAGGAGCAACCAGCTCTGTTCGGAGGCGGTGATCTGTGGTGCATCGAAGAGGGCAAGCCCAATTAGCATGATCGTCGGCGCGATAACGACCGGCGAGAGGAACCGTTTGAGCTTGCCGACGAGCCCGAAGTATCCCATCAAGACCTGTACCAGGGCGGCGACGATGATCGCACCCTGTAGCTGGACGATCGCGTCCTGCCAGTTATTGGTTGGTATTTGTGTGATGACTACCACGATGGCGATCGCAGGCGCGAGCATCGAGAAGGGCGCGCCCTGCACGATCGGATAGCGGTTCCCGAACGTCGTTTGGGCGAGCGTCGCGATACCCGAGACGACGAAGAACGTGCCGACGAACTGCGCGGTGATGTCCGGTGGCATCCCCATGTAATCGGCCAGAATCAGCGGCACAGCGATGTTGGCCCCGACCATCGTAAGGTAGTGTTGCACGCCGAGCACGGCAGATTCGCCTGCTGGCGGTTTCTCGTCGATCCCGTATTCGATCGCATCACTGGGATCGAGTCCCTCGGTTCCGGTAGACGATTCATCCGACATTCTGTTGTCGTCGGTCTAATTTCGGAGGCCGGTAAAAGGGGTGTTGATCCGTCGATCCCGGAGGTATCGTTAAACCCCTGGCCCGCCGATACTCTTTCATGTACACGAAGGTCAACTACGAGGAGGTCGACCCGGTCGGGGAGGCGATGCATCTGCTTCGTGAACCGCTTGACACCGAACAGGTCGGCGTGACCGTCGCACGATGTCCGCCGGGCTGGAAGTCAGTACCCCACGAACACACCGACAACGACCACGAGGAGGTCTACGTGCTGATCGAGGGGGCGGCCGACGTGATCGTCGACGACGAGCGGGTGCCGATGTCCGAAGGCGATGCGATCCATATCCCGCCGGAATCGACGAGACAGATCGAAAATGGCGACGCCGAGAGCGCGTTCGTACTGGTGAGCGGTCCGGAAGGGCTAGAGGGAGAGGGTGGGGTCGAACACGAGTGGATCATCGACGGCTTCAGCGGCTGACCGGGAGTTCTTTTTGACCGCCCGTTCGACATCCGAGTATGACACAGCTCCTGCCCGACGAGACCGCACGGTTTGTCAGTGCCGCTGGACCCCAGCCCGACGACGTGCTGGCGGAGATGGACGAGTACGCCCACGAGCACGGCTTCCCCCACGTTGGCCCGGAGGTCGGTGGCTGGCTCCAGTTGCTCGCGCGGATGGTCGAGGCCGAGTGCGTCTTCGAGTTCGGCTCTGGCTACGGCTACTCCGCGTACTGGTTCGCCCGTGCGCTACCCAGTGATGGCGAAATCGTGCTGACCGAGTTCGACGCCGACGAGCTAGAACTGGCTCGTGAGTATCTGAGTCGTGGCGGGTTCGACGATATGGCCTCCTACGAGCACGGCGACGCCATCGAAACGGTCGAGCGCTACGACGGCCCTTTCGACGTGGTGCTCGTTGATATCCGAAAGGATCAGTATCCCGACGCGTTCGCGGCGGTTCGCGAGAAGGTTGCGCCGGGCGGTGTCGTCATCGCCGACAACGCGATGACGGCGGGGACGCTCGATTTCGAGGGACTTCTGGCGGTACAGGAGGGAGCTGACCCCTCGGATCTCGACGACCAGACGCGGGGGATCGCCGAGTATCTGCAGGCGACACGTGACGCCCCGGAGTTCACAACTGCGGTGATGCCCGTCGGAGAAGGAATTGCCGTGAGCTATCGGTCGGAGTGACTCGCCGTATCAATAACCACACAGATCCCATCGGTGTACTCTGGATCGATTCGCGTCGTCCAGCCGTGAACGCGAGCGAGCGCACGGACGTTCGGTAACGCGACACCCGCTTCCGATGTCGGGACCGCAGAGCCGTACTCGAAGTACTCTTCGAGGTCCGCCGGTATCGGTGACGTCCCGTTGCCGCTCATCCGGATTTCGTCATCCGACACCTGGATTTCGACTGCGTCCGCACCGTTCCGGTCGAAGAACTCGTCGGCGCTTTTGAAAAGGGCTCGAACCCGAGCGCTGTCGGCGTCGACATCGAGATCCCCGTCGACGGTCACCGAGAGGTCGCCCGCATCGACCTGCGTTCTGGCGGTTCGAGCAGCGTCAGCGACGTCGACGTGCTCCGTTTCCTGTGCTGTCTGTCCATGCTTTGCGAGAATCGAGAGGTCGTTGACGATGCCGGTCATGCGGGATGCCGAACCGGAAACGGCCTGCAACGAGTCGTTCGCCGTTCCGATCTGATTGTTCGTTATCGCATCGCCCGCGAGCGAGACGTGTCCCTCGATGATGGTGAGGGTGTTCCGGAGCTCGTGTGTCAGCGCCTCGGCGAAGTCGTGGAGCTGGTCGTTCTGTCGCTCGAGCTCGCGACGCCGTTTTTCGGTTTCAGTCACGTCAGTAAGCATCAGTAGCTTGCCGATCCGTGTCGCTCCGAGCTCGAAGGATGTGGTCGACGCGAGATAGTAGTTCGTCGTGCCGTCCCGTTCGCGTTCGAGGATCCGCTGTTCGATACTCTCTTCCTGGCCGACCTCTGGCAGCACTGACTCTACCGGCTGGCCGATCGAGCCTTCCAGCTCTGGGACCAGTGTGGCTGCACGCCGGTTGAAATCACGGATCCGCTCGTCGTCGTCGAGGAACACGGTTGCCTCGTCGACCTTGTCGGTTAGCTGGACCGCCATGAATCGGTCCTGGTGAACGAACAGCACGCCGATCGCAAAGATTGCGACCCCGAGCGGGGAGTAGATCATCCCGAGTAGCAGGTCGCTCTGGTATCCGACAATGTCGAACACGACGGGGAGCCCGGTGAGCACTGCAAGCACACTGAGCGGCGTGGTATCGTACTCCGATTCGGCGAACATCTCGAGCAGCATGAACAGGCCGATCCCGGCGAGCATATACGAGAAGGCCGTGGTCACCCAGTGGAACGGCTCGTGAACCACGTTTAGATGGGCAAACGGAACAGTTGCCGCCTCCATGGTGTAGTACTGACCGTGAAACGGGTTGGTCAGTTTCACTGCCACGATCGCTCCGTAGACACCGACTGCCAGCCTGCGAAGCTGGCGGTTCCGGTGATAGTCCGGCCGGTGTATGCCGACGCGAAGTACAGCCAGCAGCCGACCGTCGCAAAGCCGATAGTGAGTCCGACGAGATAGATCGCGTTCGTGAGCGACTCCGTCGGCGCGACCAGATAGCCGACATACGACAGCGACCATCCTTCTGTAGTTGCGAGCAGCGTGACGAGCCCGATCCTGGTCTCCCGATCAGTCACTTTCCGGGCACGAAGCAAGGAAAGAAAACAGAGAACGGTGGCAATCCCGAACCCTAACAAGTGTATCCAGAATAACATGGATGCCGTAATGTACGGTTTAGCTAGGTGTTTCTCGCCATATAAACTTCCCTTTCGAGGAGGTGTAGATGGCCCTAGCAATCGAAACACGGAATCGTCTCAAAGAAGACGATGATCTACGGGCGTTGATGAACTGTCCATTCGCGTATAAGAAGGCGAGTACGTTGATTTATTGGTCCCGACCGGTGCGGGCAATGCGGCGTCGATATCAGTCGAACTCCCACGGTCAAACGTGCGGTCTCGCCGTGAGGTCTTCGTAGCGCTGCTCATCGAGCCAGTCGAGAAGCGCCGTCAGCTGATCGACTGCCGCCTCGAACAGCTGTTCTCCCTTTGCGGCGGTCGCATCGCGCTGGTCACCGAAGACACCGTTGTCGGAGTTTTCGATAGCGTCGTAAAACGTCCGTGCGCCGTGACGGCGAAGCTGTAATTCTTCCATCCGGGCGACGCCGTTCTCCGCGGCCGCGTCGAGTCGGTCCTCCCGGACGAGCTCCGGCGCGATGTGCAGGATCATCGCCGTCTCCTTTGGCCCGCCGTGCGGGCCGGTATGCTCGAACAGGTCGTCGACGAGGTCGGGGATGCTCTCGTTCCACATCCACTCGATAGCGTAGGCGGTATCGTCCTCGTAGAGCCGCCGGCCGACCTCACGGAGGTGTTCGACGTTCCCACCGTGGGCGTTCACATAGACGATCCGATCGATGCCGTGTCCGGTGAGGCTCCGCGAGAGGCTCTCGACGTAGTCCCGGAAGGTGGCCGGGTCGACCGACAGTGTCCCGTGGAACTGCCGGTGGTGCGAGGAGACCCCAACCATGACTGGAGGAGTGCAGAGGAAGCCGGTGCGTTCGGCCGCTTCGCGAGCCAGCGCGTCGGCGATGAGGTGATCAGTTCCTTCGGGCAGATGTGGGCCGTGCTGTTCGGTCGATCCCAGCGGGACGATGGCGAGCGAATCGCTGTTGCAGTACGTCTGGATATCAGGCCACGGTCGGTCAGCGAGTTGCATACTGGATGGAGTGTCGGAGAAACCAAAGAAACACCGTTTCCCCTGTCGCCTGAATCTGTCGAGAACGATCGGACCTATCGATCCCGATCACGGATTCAGCGACGACAGAGCGAAAGTGCCCTGAAAGA
The DNA here is from genome assembly GCF_017094485.1 of Natranaeroarchaeum sulfidigenes. Taxonomy (NCBI): domain Archaea; kingdom Methanobacteriati; phylum Methanobacteriota; class Halobacteria; order Halobacteriales; family Natronoarchaeaceae; genus Natranaeroarchaeum; species Natranaeroarchaeum sulfidigenes. The sequence goes on along the minus strand of NZ_CP064786.1, from coordinate 1,201,200 downwards.
CCATATTATGGCCTCTCAGCCAACACTACAGAAATTAAAGTAATTCACTATAATTTTTGAATCTCTATACTACAACCTTCGAGGTAAAGGAGCGCAGTCCGATCTATGGACTCGACCCGACGATCCCAGCTCGTCACTGCGCTCTCACAACCCATTAGGGCGTCTGTGCTGTAGTGTCTGTATGACTCCTCCGCTGGTGCTGGATATCGACGGAACGCTGACACGAGCTGATGGCGAGCATGGGATTGACCCTCGCGTGTTCGAGCCGATTCGTGCGTGGCCCGAACCAGTCGTGATCGCTACCGGAAAGGCGTTCCCGTTTCCGGTTGCCCTCTGTCAGTTTCTCGGTATTGAAGAACGCGTTATCGCGGAAAACGGCGGGATCGTCTACGTCGAGGAAGAGCTCGCAGTAAACGGCGACCGGGAGGCCGCAAACGCAGTCGTCGAGGTATTCCGCGAGCGCGGACACGACCTCGGCTGGGACGGTCCCGATCTTGTCAACCGATGGCGAGAGACCGAGATCGCCGCGCGGCTGACGGTCCCCGAAGACGCGCTGCGAGAGGTTGCGGCGGAGGTGGGACTGGAGGTCGTCGACACGGGCTACGCGTTCCACGTCAAGGACGCCTCGATCACCAAAGGCGAGGGCATACAAACGATGGCGGAGTTGCTGGGTCGACGGCCGGACGAGTTCGTCGCAATCGGCGACTCGGAGAACGACGTCTCGACGTTCGAGGTGGTGGGCGAGAGCTATGCCGTCGCGAACGCCGACGCCGCGGCTCGCGAGGCGGCCGACCACGTCACTGATGGTGTCCACGCCGCCGGAACGATGGAGGTACTCGACGCACTTCGGTGACTGTGGTACTATCCGTTGATTCACATCCCTGAAGTGTGGGATTCTCTCGCTGCCAGAAGATAGCTCCCCATCATCGCGATAGCGCCCCGACGGCCTCGCCGAGTGCTCCCCGTGTGGTAACGAGGCACTCCCGTAGAACCGGCGCGCCGTCATACAGCCAGAGCAGTCCCGTAAACACGACCATCCCGGTCTGGACGACCAGATAGGTCGGTGGATCCCCCGATGTCAACGCTGCCCAGTAGTCGATAAAGTACATCCACGTAAAGTCGGCGACGCCGTCGGTCCCCGTGGTCCCGGGTGCCTCTCTGAGCGGCCACAACACGCGGTCGAACCGTTCGCTGCCACGCAGGTAGTGCGGGACGAAATCGCCCGGCAAGTGGAGCAGGTACCCAACTGCGAAGGCCAGTCCTGCCCGCGGCCTATCTAGCTGTCGTGCACCGATTCCAACGAGGATTGCGAGTGGGATCGCGAAGAATATCGAGTGGCCAAGCGCATAGCCGGTGTCGAAGACGCCAAACTGGTAGGCCAGCGGCTTGTCGATCAGGTCCGGCAGGACCGACCCGAAGAGGACGGCGAAGGCGTCGAGTCCACCCGGGGATTCCCGGTAGTACGTATGACAGAACAGTGAGTACGCGAGATACCCCACGGCGGCGTGTTCCCAGGGCCACATCGACTCTGTCTTTGGATCGGATACGATTAGTTAGGCGGCGACTTTGCACCCGCCCCAACGGTAAGCCCATCTTTCGGAACGTGACGTGCTACCAAACGGTAAACTATGCTCACGCGACGCGAAGGGAAGGGTTTTCGGCACGCAGTCTCCAAGCCGAGTGTAATGGGGCTAGAAGAGGAGATCGAAGAACTCCAGGAGGAGATTGCGAGCACGCCCTACAACAAGTCGACAGAGGCACATATCGGTCGGCTCAAGTCGAAGCTTGCGGAGAAAAAGGAGGAGCTGGAAGTCCGCCAGCAGTCCTCGGGTGGGGGTGGCGGTTATCACGTCGAGAAACACGGCGACGCCACGGTTGCACTGGTTGGGTTCCCGAGCGTCGGCAAATCGACGCTTCTGAACGCACTGACCAACGCCGACAGTGAGGTCGGCTCCTACGAATTCACGACGCTCGACGTCAACCCCGGAATGCTGGAACTCAACGGCGCGAACATCCAGATGCTCGACGTGCCGGGACTGATCGAGGGGGCGGCGAGCGGGCGCGGGGGCGGACAGGAGGTCCTCTCGGTCGTTCGCGCGGCAGATCTGATCGTGTTCGTCCTTTCGGCGTTCGAGATAGAGCAGTACGAGCGCCTCTGTGAAGAGTTGTACGAAAACAAGATCCGGATCGACAGGGAGCCGCCACGGATTTCCATCCGACGCAAGGGGAAAGACGGACTCAGGGTCACCTCCAGCGTGGATCAGGACCTCGACGATCGGACGATCAAGGAGGTCCTCAGAAATCATGAGTATATCAACGCAGACATCACGCTGAACGAGACAGTCGATATCGACCGCCTGATCGACGGTATTCAGGACAACCGCGTCTACCTCCCCTCGATAGTTACGGTCAACAAGACCGATCTGATCGACCCCAGCTACGTCGACACGGTGAAAGAGAATCTCCGCGAACACGACCTGGACCCCGAGGAGGTTACCTTCATCAGCGCCGAGAAGGAGAAGGGTCTAGATGCGTTCAAAGAGCGGATCTGGCAGGAGCTCGGTCTGATGCGGATCTACATGGACAAACCGGGTCGCGGCGTCGACTACGAGGAGCCGCTCGTGATCGAACAGGGGAGTACGGTCGAGGACGCCACGAAGAAACTCGGCGGGGAGTTCGAAAAACGGTTCCGCTTCGCTCGCGTCACCGGGGAGAGCGCCGCACATGATGGCCAGCAAGTCGGGCTGGACCACGAACTTGCCGACGAAGACGTCCTCCGGCTGATCACGCGGAAGTAAGCGCCGAATGACGACCGAAGCCGCAAGACGACGGCTGATCGCGATCGTCCTGCTGGGGCTTGTGCCCTGGGTCGTCGTCCTCTTTCCTGGCCAGTTCGATCTCGTGTTCGCGTGGGGCTGGATCAACAGCGAGAACTGGAACGTCGTGACGATGTGGGACTATCTGTTCGAATACACCAGAGGATTCCGTGCGCTACCGCGTCACTTGCAGGCGTGGCCGATCGCGACGCTGCTGTACTGCTGTGCACTCGGCAGCGCTGCGAGCGGTGCGGCGATCGGTCGGGAAGACCGGCGCGTCACGGCAGGGTTGCTGGTACTCGCCGCGCTGTCGATGCTTCGGTATACGATCGGATTCAGCCACCCAACAGCGACTGTACTCCCCGTGTTCGTTCCTGCCGTGCTGGTCGTTTGCTGGTGGTTCTACGCCGACGCGTTGACACCCGAGCGGATCGTCGAGGGCTGATCAGGGAGCTATGGTCGAGCCAGTCGCTCAACCGGTGACGGAAAGAGAAAAGACCGCACCGCAACCACGGAGACTACCAGTCCTCAGGCGAACTGCGCCTGACCGTCGGCTTCGAGTAGCTCCTTGTAGCGGTTGCGGATCGTCACTTCCGAGATGTCGGTGACATCACTGACCTCCGACTGGGTGACGGATTCGTTACAGAGCAGCGGCGCGGCGTAGACTGCAGCCGCGGCGAGTCCGACGGGGCTCTTGCCGCTGTGGATGCTCTGTTCTTTGGCGTTCTGCAGCAGTTCGCGGGCTCGGTGCTCGGCCTCGTCCGAGATGCCGAGTTCGCTGGCGAACCGGCCGACGTACTGTTCGGGGTCGGCGGGCTGGATCTCCAGGTTGAGTTCGCGCACGATGTAGCGGTAGGTGCGTTTGAACTCCATCTCGTCGATCCGGCTCACTGTGGCGACCTCGTCGATACTCCGCGGGGTACCGGTCTGGCGCGCCGCGGCGTACAGCGCGGCCGTCGCGACGCCCTCGATCGAGCGTCCCGGAAGCAGATCTTCGTTGAGCGCGCGGCGGTAGATGACGCTCGCGGTCTCCCGGACGTCCTCGGGAAGCCCGAGTGCGCTGGCCATCCGGTCGATCTCGCCGAGCGCCTGCTTGAGGTTGCGCTCCTTGCTGTCGCGGGTACGGAAGCGTTCGTTCCAGGTGCGAAGACGCTGCATCTTCTCGCGCTGGCTCGACGACAGCTGGTTACCGTACGCGTCCTTGTTCTGCCAGCCGATGTTCGTCGAGAGTCCATCGTCGTGCATCATCTTCGTCGTCGGTGCGCCGACACGGGATTTCTGATCCTTTTCCGCCGAGTCGAACGCGCGCCACTCCGGCCCGCGATCGATGCTGTCCTCCTCGATGACGAGGCCACACTCCTCACAGACCGTCTCGCCGTGCTCCTCGTCGGCGAGGATGTCTCCGCCACACTCCGGGCAGTGTTCCTCTTCCTGTTCTGTCGCTCGTTCCGTCTCCTCGGTCCGCACGTTCGTTTCTTCCTGGTATTGTACTCGTGTATCAGTCATGGTTGTCTCCGTGGATTGCGGTTGGACGGCCGGTGCTGCCGGTCGGGATATCCCTAAGAAATACCGGGAAACCGCGCTCCTAATACTACGTAGGATGGAAAGGCTTATAAATGTTACGGAGTTCAGGTTAGTGGACTATATATAATTATCCCTCACGATGAGTGGAGACTCATCTCATGGTCGGTGGAGAAACGATTTTGCTTCGGCATCGCTAACCTGTTCGAAGTTCTGATAGAACTCTCCAACAGCACCAAAGCGGTCGGGCGTCTCGACCACAACCAGCGTGTCGACCTGCTCACTGAGATCGTCTGCGGTCGATGGCGAGGCTACCGGGACAGCGAGAACGATAGCGGCTGCACCAGTGCCACGAAGCTGTGTTAGACAGGCTCGAACTGTTGCACCTGTCGCGATACCGTCATCGACGAGTATGACTCGCCGATCGGTCGTCTCGGCCAGATCGTCTGTTCCCCGATAGTTCTGGAGCTTCTCCGCTGCCACTGTCGCCGCACGGCGACGTTCACGTTCGAGATACGAGTCGTCGACATCGAGTTGTGTGATCAACCGATCGTTGTACCACGCTTCGCCGGTGCTGGTGACAGCACCGAGTGCGAGTTCATCGTTTCCGGGAGCCCCCATCTTCTTTGCCGCAATCACGTCCAGCGGTGCATCGAGCGCCGCTGCAACCGGTGCGGCCACCGGAAGACCGCCGCGGGGGATTCCCAGCACTATCTCCGCCTCGATCCCTTCTCGCTCTATCAGTCGCGCTAGCTGCTCTCCGGCATCAGCTCTGTTCTGAAACATTCCGAATATGTTGTTCTACAACGTGTCTTCGTAAGGATTCGAGGGGTGCCTACCGATCACCGGACCCACTGAGACCAGGGTCAGTCCGATGGCCGGGGTGGTTTCCGGGGGGACTCCGATCAGTAGTCTCGTCATCGGTGACCCTCCGGTCAGTAGTCGCATCATCGCTGGGCCGCCCATCACCGGTACCATCCTCCCGTTTCTCGTCCGCAGACGCGGCCGAGACGGAGTCTACGACGGCATCGGTGGATGCTACCCAGGCGTCGACCGAACCCTCACTGACGGGCGTCTCCACCGACCCGTTTTCGATAACGACGAGTCGAGTAGCGCCGTCGAGTACCGACCGACCCACATCCGGATCGGCGGTTCCACCGATGAAGACCGACACGCCAGCCGTTCGAGCCTTCTCTCGGGCAGTCGATAGCTGCTCATCAGTCGGTCCGGACAACGGTGTCGATGTCACAGTGTCCGCTCCCAGGCTGTGAGCCGTCGACGCCGCAATATCACCGTTCGGAATCGGGCCGATCGACAGGTCAAAGCCCGCACGATCCAGTTTTGCGAGCGTCTGTGCGGCGATATTACCAGTTCCCAGGACGTGTACGCGCAGGCCACGCGGGGGATCGCTGTCTTCGAGCGCCCGTACTGACTCGGTTCCCGTGACGGGATCGGGTGTAACTGCCGCTCGCACGTCGAACGTCGAGGAGACCGTTGACTCGGTGAGCACCGATTCAGGTGGTCCCGCTGCGACGACAGCCCCATCGGACAGCATCACCAGCGAATCACAGTACCGTGCCGCGAGGTCGAGGTCGTGGATGGCGGCGATCGCCGCGGTGCCGTTATGAACCAGCGATCGAACCAACTGTAGCGTCTCGATTCCGTGGTTCACGTCGAGGCTCGCTGTCGGTTCATCGAGTAACAGGGCGGGCGTCGCCTGTGCGATCGCACGCGCGAGAAGAACGCGCTGGCGTTCCCCACCGCTGATGGCGTCGATCGATCGATCGGCGAACTGCGTGATCTCGGTTCGCTCCATTGCGTTTTCGATCGCTTCCCGGTCCTCAACTGTCATCGATTCGAACCGGCCACGGTGGGCGGTCCGCCCCATTCCAACGATCCGTCTAACATCGAAGGAAAACGAGATCGAGGTGTCCTGTGGGACGACCGCGACGCGCTGGCTTGCAACACGTGACGACAGCGTGTGTATGTCGTCACCGTCAACGGTAACTCGTCCGCGATCAGGTGTGAGTGCCCCACTGATCGTACGGAGTAGTGTCGTCTTCCCCGAGCCGTTCGGACCGACGAGCCCGACGAACTCCCCGGAGTCCGCAGCTACTGAGACGTTGTCGAGAACGGACACGTCGTCGAACGACACGGAGACGTCCTCCACGGTGATCATCGGCCCGCTCACAGCCCATGCACCTCCCGCCGAAGTAACAGGAACAGGAAAAAGGGTGCGCCGATCGCGGCGGTCACGATTCCGACAGGGAGTTCGGCGGCACCGGAGCGTGCAAGGGTGTCCGCGGCGACGAGAAAGGCCGCGCCAGCGACCGCGCTGGTGGGAAGGAGAATCCGATGATCGGGCCCGACGAGCAGCCGCATGATGTGTGGGACGACCAGGCCGACGAAGCCGATCACGCCCGAAACCGCTACGGCGGCGGCCGTAATGAGACTGGATACCGCAAGCAACACGCGTTTCGTTCGCTCGACCTCGATACCGAGGTGCTGGGCGTCCTCCTCACCGAGCAACAGTACGTTCAGATCTCGCGTGTACGCAGCAAGCACGACAAACCCGAGAAATGCGACCGGGAACGCGAAGAGGACGTGCTCCCACGTACTGTAGTGGAGATGACCCATCAGCCAGTAGACGGCCTCTTCCAGACTGTCACCGGCCTGTAACAACAGGTACGAGATCACTGCCCCAAGGAACGTCTGGACCGCGACTCCCGCGAGCAGGAGCGTTGCAACGGGCGTTCGACCGCCTTCGGTCGCCATGGCGTACACCGCAAAGGCGGTGATCAGCGCCCCGACGAACGCGGCGAGACGGAGATCGACGACCGCGAGTCCGGGGATCGTGATGGTTGCGACGGCCCCGACCGCCGCCCCCGATGAGACGCCGATAATCGACGGGTCGGCCAGTGGGTTCCTGAAAAAGCCCTGCATAACTGTGCCCGCACTGGCAAGTGCAAACCCCACGATCGCCCCAAGCAGGATCCGTGGGAGCCGAATGTTCACCACGATCGTCCGGGTTGTCTCGGCTACCGCGAAGTCGAACAGTGGTCGGTGCTCAAGTGATGGTGATGGATACGGGAGGGTCACACCCTGACCGATCGTGATGTGCCCGGCATCGACAGCAACGCCGACAGGGAAAGAGAGCTCGTTTAGCACTGTCCGAAGGACATCGATCGCAGCGATTTCGACCGGTCCGACGGTTGCACTGACGACGATTGTTATGACCAGTACGACAACGAGACCAGCAGTCCAGGCGACCGTTCTCGTCAGCAGTGATGAACCCGTCGCTGTCTGCGCAACATCCGCGGAGGCGTCGGTATTCGCTGCCGAGTCGGTGGCTGTCCCCACGATGTTTGCAATCTCGCTTTCATTAGACAAATATTTATTGATTACTCTGCATCGTTCATGTGATGACACGAACACTACTACGAGTTGCCGTCGCGCTGCTGGTCGTCATGGCGGGCGCAGTGGGTGCAGTCGCGCCCGGCGCGGCGACGGGGGATGCGAGCGGTCAGGAACTCCAGTGTGAGTTCCCGGCAACCTTCGAGGACGCCGGCGGTGAGGACGTACAGATCGACGAGCAACCGGACGAGATCGTGACGCTGAATCCGTCGGCCGCCCAGACGATGTGGGAGATCGGGGCTGAAGATCGGGTGACAGGCGTGTCCCAGTACGCGATGTACCTCGACGGCGCAGAGGAGCGCACGGACATCACAGACGAGGAAGGAGGTACCTCGGTCGAGCAGGTGATCGACCTCGAACCCGACCTCGTGCTTGCACCGAACACGATCCCCGAAGATACGGTCGACCAGCTTCGAACCGAGGGAGACCTGACTGTCTATCACTTCGAGTCCGCCACGTCAATCGACGACGTGCGTGAGAAGACCGAGCTAATCGGCCAGCTCGTCGGCGAGTGTGAGGGTGCCGAAGATACTGTCGCGTGGATGGACGACGAACTCGAGGAAGTTGCGGACCGAATCGAGGGCGAGGAACCGACCATCTACTTCGAGTTCTTCGAGACGACGGCCGGGCAGGACACGTTCCAGGACGACGTGCTGTCGACTGCTGGCGGTGAGAACGTCGCGGCAGCAGCCGGGATTGAGGGGTGGGGACAGATGAGCCAAGAACAGCTTGCCGAGCAGAATCCGGACTGGCTACTCATCATCGAGGGGCACGAGCTCCCGAGCGGGGAGGGTGTCGAGCAAAGTACCGCACTACAGGAAGATAACGTCGTGGAAGTAACCGAAGAGCACATGCAACAGCCCGCCCCACGCGTGGTGTATGCTGTGAGCGAGATCAACGAGCAGCTGTACGCTGAGAGCGACGAAAACGGCGTTGCCGACGAAGAGGTGGACGACGAAACGACAGGGGACGATACTGCTGCCGACGATGAAGAGCCGGATGCCATCCCCGGCTTCGGTATCGCTGCTGCGCTCGCTGCGCTACTATCGGTCGTTGCGCTCCGACGCCGATAACGTCAGTCGAGAAAACGACCTTTTTAGGTGCCGACCACCCACTGACCAGTATGGTCGAGAACGTCATCTGGCCCGCCTATCTCGATGCGGAGCTCTCCCGCTCGAAGGGGCGGCGCGTCCCACAGGACCTCGCAGTCGAAGAGCCGACGGTCGATGAGATCGCACAGGCCGTCCAGCAGGTCGGCTACGACGCCAAGATAGAACGCGACGTGGCGTATCCGCGGAACCACTACACACCGCGCGGTCGCGTGCTTGTAAAGGATAGCGAGGATTCCAAAAACGACGTCGTGCAGGCCGTCGCGGCGTACGTCTCGACGATGCGAGACTGATGCAACGACTTGGCACCGTCGATCGAACGGCACAGGGACTCGCAATCGCGCGGGTTTCAGGCGAGTACGAGCCCGCGATCGGCAACATGGTGATCGACGAATCGCTCGACACGATCGGACGTGTCGTCGACGTCTTCGGTCCCGTCGACCGTCCGTACGTGGCCATTACGACGGATAATGACGTGAACCTCGCGACGTTGCTCGGCGAAAAACTCTACGTCAAGGACTAGTCAGCCTGGCCTTCCAGTTCGACGACCAGACACTCACACTGGTCCGCTTCCGGATCGAAACAGTCGGGACACTCTACCGGGCGGTCGATGATCGTATCCAGTCGCTCTGCAACCGTATCGTCGATCACGCTCTCCAGCGCCCGTGCCTCCTCGCGATAGTTCTTCACTTCGAGGACGTTCGCGAGGAACCGCTCGATGATACAGTACGTCTGGATGGCGTCTCGCGCCCGACCGATCCCCTCGTCGGTGAGCCGGACGCCCTTGTACTTCTCGTGGTCAGCCAGCCCCCGATCCTCTAGCTTGCCGATCATCTCGTTGACGCTCGCGGGGCTGACGTCGAGCATCTCCGCGAGCTGACCGGTCGAGGCCGGGCCGTCCTCGATCGTCTGTGCGAGGTAGATCGTCTTGAGGTACTGATCGGCGGTGTTCATTCGCGTTCCTCCATAACGCGTGTCACGTCTTCGACACCCGCTTCCTCCTCGGAACGTATCTCGCGAAGCGTCGATAGAACCCGCTCGCGATCGATACTGTAGGTGGCATCGCTCGCCTCGATCGCCTCGATCAGGTCGTCGTAAAACTTGTACGCGGTCTCCTCATTACAGAGTTGGTCGTACAGCAGTCCGTCGAAGTCTTCGGGCTGATTCTGGGCGTAATGCTCCCGAACGAGCACCTCGATTTCGTCGTATGAGACCGTCTCAGCGTCCATCTCGTCGACGAGTGCCTCTAGACGTTTTCGGTGGTCTTCCGACTCTTCGACCGCGTGTTCGAGCAGGTCCTCGATCGAATCATCGAGCTCCGCTCGCTCGTCGGGCGAGAGTGATTCCAGATGAGAGTGTGCTCGTGCCTCGACGACCTCCTCCAGCACGACTCCGATCTGGAGGAGCCGAGCGAGCTGGTGATCCGACGAGACCCGCTGGCCGAGACTCATACACGGGAATCAGTGTCCAGTCCACTTAACTCTCCTTTTCTTTCCTGCTCACACCGCCCCGAGTCACCGTAGCGCTTCCAGCGGAATTGAGTTAGAAACAGGTGGAGGACCCTCTACAGGTCGACGCGATCCCCGATTTCGACGAGCTCGAGCGCCTCTGGATACTCGAACCCTCGTGCATGATGATGCAGTACCGTCGGATCGGCGGTCAGTCCTTTCCACATGTCCCAGTGGCTGGGGAGGAACCGATCGAACTGCAGATCACTCGCAGCCTCGATCGCCTGATTCTCGTCGTTGTACCAGCGCGTCCGGACCGGTTCGCCGGTCTCCTTATCAGGGACGGTTCCGACGGTTCCGAACGCGAGTATGCCGAGGTCGATCTCGTACTCCTCGCCGATACGGGTGAACTCGTCGCTGGGTTTGGTGTCGCCGCCGTGGAACACCGTCTGTCCCTCGTGTTCGATGACGTAGGAGACCGGATGAGTGGCGTCCGCGTCGCAGGCGTCCTCGACGTGGATAGTGAAGCCACCGACTTCGAGGGTGTCCCCTTCGCTCACTTCGACGAACTGGTCGTCATCGATATCGTGATCGGCCTGCCAGTCCTCCTCGTCGCGGGCGACTGCGAGACTGTCGTCCGGCGCGTACAGGTCCGCACCCGTCGATTCGAGGATCGGTGCCTGCGAGGGGCCGTGGACGTGGTCCGTATGCTCATGGGTGGCAAGAACAGCATCGGCCTCCTCGATGTCCTCGGGATTGAACGGGACCGGAATCATCCGCGTGGTTCGTGGCGGATCACCAAGTCCGACGTATGGATCGACAAACAGCGTCGTCCCATCGCTGGCTTTCATAGCGAAACCGTTGCAGCCGAGATACCAGACGGCGATGCGTTCGGGAGTAGCGTCCGCGATCGCGTTCGGGAGCCAGTCGCCCCAGTCACTTTCGATTGCCATACGGAAAACCACCGGGCAGGTCGTGCGTAAGTGTTGCGCTCTCCGCTCACAGAGAGTCCACTCCGATCAGCTCTCACACAGCGTAAGTGGAGAGCCGATTCAATCCTGACAGCAACCGCCAGCCTGTTCGCCGAAGTCGACGTCGAGCGGTTCCGAGATGGCCTTGTTGACCGCTTCAAGCCGCGCGTCGAGTCGTTGCTGGGCTTCGAGATATTCGGACATGGTCGGCTGTGAGTGAAGCTCGCTCTGGGCCTGCTGGAGCTCCTGCAGGTCGTCCTGACTTGCGTCGCCAGTCTGTCGAGCGAGCATGAACTCCTGGCGGAGCGACTCGAACTGCTGGATCTGTTCTTGGAGTTCGTCATCGGATTCGACAGCAGACTTCGCCGATTCGAACGCCTCATATTCCGGGAGGTTGCGGATCGCTTCGCCAAGCTCACGTCCGAGCGTCTCGATGTCGCTATCGGGGACGGTTACCTCAGTGTCAATGCTCATACCTCGCGTTACGACTGCGTGTGTATCAACCTGCTGGTCTCCCCGATCTACTCCGCAAGAGTCGTCGCCAGATCAGCCGACCAGTGGATGTCCCCATCGTACACGACGGGCAGTTCCGCGCGATCGAGATATGAAATGATTTCGTCCCGGCCCATGGTGAACTCCGATTCGTTGCCACACAGGTACGAGTACTCGTTACCGTCGAGATAGGGGTGATAGAAGCTCCCGGTGTGCTGTGAGGAGAACTGATCGTATACCAGCAGGAACCGATTCCCGTCCTCGATTGGTTCGACCGTTGCGGTTGCAGGGATACGGTTCTCGCTTTGCGTGAGCGAATGGGTTCCGTCGCCGACGACGGCGTAATCTTTCCCCATCATGATCCGACAGCGCGCCAGCTGAAGCGCCCGTTCGATGCCGAAGCCATGAGCGAGTAGTTTTGCGAAGGTAGAGCCGACCTTCACTGCATGATCATTGAGTACCTGTGAGAACGTCACTGCACCGGCGACGGCTCCCTGTTCGATCAGCTCACGGCCCTCGTAGTAAGAGCCACACGCGTTCAGGAAGAACGTCTGGACACGACAGCGATCCAGCGTCGATGCTGCCATGTAGCCGTCAGGACAGCGAAGTCCCTCCGTTTCACAGTGGCCGATGTAATGGACGAAATCGTACTCGGATTCGAAGGTTCTGGCGAGTCGGGGGCTCGTCAGGCCGTTCTCGACCGTCACCTCGATCGGGAGCTGGTCACCACGCTGACGGTAGATCTCGGCGACGTCTTCGTGTTCGTCGGCCATATCGTCATCGTTGAGTACCACGACGATACCGATCTCATCGCGGTCGTCCGTCAGGAACTCAAGTCGGTTCAGATATGCTGTCGGCGACGATCGGAACACGTCGATCGGTGTTCCCTCGGCGAGCCAGCCGTGAATACGGCCCCCCCGAAGTTCGGGTTTGAGTATATCGACCGAGCTGATCTCTCCGGGCCCCCGTTGACCACGATAGAAGTCATCGAGCGAGCGCTCGACCAGCTCGCTGCCCGAGAGCTCGGACGTTCGGGGTCTGAACACGAGGCTCATCCGATCGAGCAAGAATGGGATCGTCGGGAGGTGTTCGACGGTCGGATCAACGTATGTCGAAAGATGCCAGTCGGGGATTCGGTGCTGGATCGCGTCGTTGGCCACGGACAGATAGGTTGCGAGCCGTTCGGCAGGCGTCGCGTCGTACAATACGTCGACGTCGAGACCGAGCGTGTCGAGTATGCTGGCTTCCGAGAGTTCGGTCCCGTACGGCCCCGCATTACGGACCAGACAGTCGAGGAAGAATACCTGTCTGAGCAGTCGCTCGGTCTCCCGTTCGAGCTCCCGTCCCTCCGGAAGCTCCCACTCCAGATCGAGCTCCGGCACGCGAAGAACGGGCCGTGACCGGTCGCGAACGCCAACGGAAGCCTGCAGATAGTATGCAAGCGGGGCGAGGACAAACAGCGGCTCGAAGTCGGGCGGAGAGACGATCTCGATACCGCTGTTGGGGGTCGCTGCAACCACCTGGTCCGGCACCTCGACCTCGTCTCCGGTCTGCAGGAGCGGTGGATGTCCCCGAAGCGTCGGATAGCTACGGTCGGTTCCGGTCGTCTTGTGGGATGCATGAAGGTGTGAGAGCGCCGTTGCCAGCCCGCCAGGTGTTGGCGGTACTGTCAGTTTGTGGCTCGGCAGTTCGGCCCTGCTTCGAAGTCCGATCGTCGTGGTTGTACGTTCGGGGAACTCGATTTCCACCGCGTCGTAGGTCGGCGTACGGTCGATCGAAAGCGCACTCTCGACCCGCAGATACGTCTTGATCTCGCCGTCAATGTCGATCAGGTAGTCGTCTTCGGGGAGCGAAAGGGAGTCCTGATCAGCTGTCAGTTCGTACGTGTTGCCGCCAGAGAGCGGGGTCACGTAGACGACGGCAGTTGGTACCGAGACCTTCGACATCGAACAGGTAACCGTCGCGTCAGTCGGCCGTGGAAGTTCGGCACTCGACCGAACGAGGTCAAGTTCCGGGCTGTCGATAACGAACTCGGCGTTCCCGCCATCGAGTGCTCTGAGCCCGGAATCCGTCGTCTCCCACTCGATCATTCGACTCGTAGCAAAACACTACTGGTCAATATTAGTATCGGTAACGCGAGGTGTCGTGACATACCAGTCCTCGTCGAGCGAGCGGAAGAAAGGTACAATTATACGCCATCGGCCCTCGACGTAGACGTATGAACTACGACGCCGTTCGGGAGTCAGATCCCGCGGTCGCCGACGCCCTCGTCGGCGAGGTAGAACGACAGCGCAACAGCTTGCAGATGATCGCGAGCGAGAATCACGTCAGCGAGGCGGTGCTCGAAGCCCAGTCGAGTGTGCTGACGAACAACTACGCCGAGGGGTATCCCGGTGCTCGCTACTACGCGGGCTGTGAGTACGCCGACGACATCGAGGAGCTCGCAATCGAGCGTGCCCACGAACTCTGGGGCGGCGATCACATTAACGTTCAGCCCCACTCCGGGACGCAGGCCAACCAGGCAGTCTATCTGGCCATGCTCGAACCGGGTGACAAGATCCTCTCGCTGGACCTGACCCACGGCGGCCACCTCTCCCATGGCCACCCGGCCAACTTCACCGGCCAGCTCTACGAGGTCGAGCAGTACGAGGTCGACGCCGAATCCGGCTACATCGACTACGACGCCGTCCGCGAGCACGCCGAGGAGTTCGATCCCGATATCGTCGTCTCGGGCTACTCCGCATACCCACGAACCGTCGAATGGGAGAAGATACAGGAAGCCGCCGACGCCGCCGGCGCACTCCATCTCGCCGACATGGCCCACATCACGGGGCTCGTCGCCGCGGGCGTCCACCCGTCGCCGGTCGGCGTCGCCGACTTCGTCACCGGCTCGACCCACAAGACGATCCGCTCGGGCCGGGGCGGAATCGTCATCTGCGACGAGGAGTACGCCGACGACATCGACAAGGCAGTCTTCCCCGGCGGACAGGGCGGCCCCCTCATGCACAACATCGCTGGCAAGGCTGTCGGCTTCGGCGAGGCCAACTCCGAAGAATTCGAGGAATACGCCGCACAGACGATCGAGAACGCACAGGCGCTCGGCGACCGGCTACAGGAGCACGGCTTCACGCTGGTTTCGGGCGGCACCGACAACCACCTCGTGCTCGTTGACTTGCGCGACTCACATCCCGATGTTACCGGCGGAGACGCCGAGGAGGCACTGGAAGAGGCAGGTATCGTCCTCAACGCCAACACCGTCCCCGGCGAGACGCGAAGCCCGTTCAACCCGAGCGGCATCCGTGCTGGCTCCCCCGCACTGACCACCCGCGGCTTCGACACCGACGCGATGGAGACCGTCGGCGACTGCATCGCCCAGATCGTCGATGCCGTCGCCGAAGACGAAGTGGACGCCGCAGTCGAGGACGTCGCCACGACTGTCGACGACCTCTGTGCCGAGCACCCCCTGTACGAGTAGCTCCACCGGTCTTTTTGCTGTCCGGTAAGAGCCGGGGTGACGACGCGGTGGTGGACTCACCTGACTTCGAATACTATAGTTTTATACTTCGAATACTGTATCTTCATACTTCAAAATCTATAGCCTGGTTGTCCGTCAGGGTATAGCACACGGGGACCGTCCCGGCGGCCGTCTACGGTTGGAAGTCAAACCGTGGTGTATCCTCCAGAGAGGGCCCGTCATCTCGCTCCCGCCCGTCCTCGAATCTGACGTAATTGAGATAGAACGTGCGGCCACAGCCCTCGTCGCCGGACTCCGTTTCCGGTCGGCCGATACAGACGAATTCGATGCCGTCAGCGTCTTCGTACGCCCCCGTGGTGGACGAATACTCGTAGCCAGCGAGGGGCTCTCTTGTAACCGACTTGTCGGCCAGATACGCATCCCGATCGATCTCCACGACGGTATCACAGTAGGGGCACGTGTACGTTACGGAAACCACATTCGCTCTAGGGCACCGACGGGTATCAGGATTGTCCCAGTGCCAACACTCGCCTCGCGACAGCACAGGTATCCCGGCCATGGGGATTTATTCATAGGTACGTTCAACTGGGTCTCGATGGCCGAACTGGGCGTCCTCGATCTGATCGTGAAGCTACTCGCTGGGCTCGGCGTGCTCGTGTTACTCCTTGGCCTCCTCGTTGACGCTGGACTGGTATTGCTTGCCGGGTTCCTGTTCGTCGTGGCGGGCGTATTTTATATCGGGATACGGATCCTCCGACAGCGCGTCGAGACGACCAGTGTGTGACTACGGCTGTTTGTCCGAAAACAGCCCGAAATCGAGGCCGACAAGAAGGGTCCCGACCGCCAACAGCAGTGTTGCAAGAACGAGTCCGAGCAAGGGGAGATCCATACCTGTCGTCGAAGCGATCAGTGTGACGCTGCCGAGCATCATCAATGCCACACCGATTACGAGTTCGGGATCGTCGGTCAGTCCCATACGTGATCTGTGATCGGCGCGGGACTTCAATCGACCCCCGCAAGTGCTATGGCTCCGTGCAATGAATAATCCGACATGATCGACGAGACAGTCGAAGAGATCGCAGACATGCAGACACACAGCGCCTCGAACGTCGCTATCAAAGCCGCCCGGGCGCTTCTGACGGTCGCCGACAGGGAAGTGACGACCGTAGAGGAGTACGAGCGTGATCTGGAACGTAACGCAAGCGTCCTTCGCCGGGCGAATCCATCACACGCAATCCTCCAGAACGCGATGGCCGATATCGTGGACGCAGTCAGCACTGCTGACCTCACGGATGTCGAGGATGCCAAAGCCGTTACGCGGTCGACAGTCGATACAGTGATCGAAAACGTTCGGCGCGAGAAACAGGACGCCGCAGCGAATGCGGTACCGCTGTTCGAGGACGGCTCGACGATACTGACACACGATTACTCCTCGACCGTACTCGCAGGGCTGGAACGGGCCGTCGAGGACGGGCGTGAGCTCGAAGTTTACGTGACGGAGGCACGGCCACGCTATCTTGGTCGCCGGACAGCGCGTCGACTGGCCGGACTCGACGGCATCGAAACGCATCTGATCGTCGATAGCGCTGCTGGCCACCACCTACCCGAGTGTGACCGGGTCATCACGGGAATCACGTCGATCGTGGACGACAACATGTACAACCGGATCGGGACGTTCCCGCTTGCAGCAACTGCCAACGAAGTCGGGACACCGATGGTGGCCGTCGGTGCCAGCTCGAAGATCGTTGGCAAGCGGTTCGTCTTCGAGAACGAGTATCGACCCGTTAGCGAGGTGATGCGGGAGCCAGCGGAAGGGTTCGACATCGAGAACCCCGGCTACGACGCGACGCCGTTATCGCTTGTGGATACGATCATCACAGACGACGGGGAGCTAGAGTCATAGGAGCGCTGGCTACTCCACGGTGACCCACTCTCCCGTGGCGTCGCTTCGCTCGATCGCATCCAGCACTTGCTGAGCGGCAAGCCCGTCCTCGAAGCTGGGCTCGAACTCGCCGCCGTCGGCGACCGCAGAGAGGAACTCGTAGTTCTCGTGAACGAAGGTGTGCTCCCAGCCGATAACGTGGCCCGGCGGCCACCAGTGCTCGATATAGGGATCGGTCTCGTCCGTAACGAGGATTGTCTCGTAGCCCCGCGAGTCCTCCCGTAATACCTCTAGCTCGTTGAGCCGTTCGAGCGAGAACTTCAGACTCCCCTTCGAACCCTGAATCTCGATCGTGTGGTCGTTCTTGTGACCGTTGGCAAAGCGTGAAGCCTCGAAGGTTCCCATCGCTCCACTCTCGAACTCGACCTGTGCTGAGTAAGCGTCGTCGACCGTAACCGACCGCGTCTCGTCGCCCCCCTCGACCGGCCGCTCGTCGACGAACGTCTGTAGGTGACCCGAGATCCGTTCGATCTCGCCTGCCTGCTCGCCGACGAGGAAGCGTGCGAGGTCGATCGTGTGGCTCCCGAGGTCGCCCAGCGCGCCGCTGCCCGCTAGCTCTGCGTCGTTCCGCCAGGACCACGGCGCGTCGGGATCGACGAGCCAGTCCTGGAGATACCGACCACGAACGTGGTGGATTTCCCCCAGCTTGCCGTCCTCGATCAATCCCTTCGCGTAGCGAATTGCGGGGACGAAGCGGTAGTTGAACGCGCTCCCGGCGGGCACATCAGCATCGCGTGCCACTTGCGCCATCTCCGCTGCGACATCAAGCGTTGGTGCCAGCGGCTTCTCACAGAAGACGGGAGTCCCCGATTCCAGCGCGGCAATTGAGGGTTCGGCGTGGACGTGATTCGGACCGAGGTTGTAGAACACATCGACCTCGTCGATCTCGGCTTCCCAGTCGGTCGATGTTCTATCAAAACCTAACTGGTCGGCGGCGCTATCCAGTGCTGCCTCGTCGCGCCCGATCAGGACGTCGCGCTCGACGTCCGGTGCGTCCTCGAAAAACATCGGTAGCCGCGCCAGCGCGTTCGCGTGAGCCTGTCCCATGAACCGATAGCCGAGTACGCCGACCTGCAGTGTCATAGGTCCAAGTTCGGTGTGTCCGGTAATTAGTAGTTTGGTACGTCGTGGAGACCCACGCATCCGCCAGGATCGGTCGGTGGCGTTTCCGCGTTGATCACGCCGTAATTCGATATTCGATTGCTCCGATACCGGGAATGTGAATGGTTCGTGTCCGACGTCGATCCGCCTCTGACCGGTTCGCGAGGTGGTACCGAATACCCAGTACGGAACCGAGGACTGTGACGATCGCCATGGCGCTTGCGACCGGATAGCTCATTACGGCGAAAACACCGATGATGAGCCCAAGGAGCGCAACCATGCCCTCGAGCGTTGGTGGTTCGGTCGGTCGCGACGGCAGTCCCTGCTTTGGCTGTGGTGGGATTGTCATATCAACTCCTATGGTCCGCGGGGATAAAAACCTTTCAGATTACAGATAATTATAGAGAAGCGCTAGCATGGATCAGGCTGGTATCGGTGCTATTAGGTCCTCTAGAACAGTGTAATAGTTACCATGTCAACGGTAGACAACTAGTCGGTATTCTATCAGAAGGGGCGAGACGATCCAATCCTCAGGGAAGCCACGCCTGTGGCTAAGTAGGGTGGGTAGTTCACCTGACGAGGCTCGTGATCAATGCTGCCAGTACTGCCGTCACCGCCGTCCCGATGCTGATACCGGCGAGTGCCCCGACTGATAGCGTTGCACCGATTCCGCCGATGTCGACGAGGAGTGCGAGCAGATACACGACAAGACTCGTAACGACGGACCCGAACGCTGCGCCGAGACCCGCTGCCAGCAACACGGCTTCTCGCTCTGCGTTGAACGTCAGTCCAGTCAGCGTTCCGGTCCCAAGTGCAACGAGGGGCAGTAACAGGACGGCGAACCCGAGCGCAGTTTGTGCCGCGAACGAATTGATACCGGCCACACCGGAAAGTGCTCCGACCAGCAGACCGCTTACGCCGAAGCCGATACCTGCCACCAAAAATAGTCCTGCCGACCGTCCGATATGCTGTTGCGTGCGCGGCCGCTTAAGGATCTCTTCGAGCCGACGTATACGTTGCTCTATCTTTTTTCCCACTCCTGATCCGTCCTCGATATCCGCACTATCTACTGCCATACCGGGAGAATCTCATTAGTCCACCATTATAAGCCCGGCGTTATATCAGAGTGATGGAAAGTAAATGAACGGGGTCGGCTACTACCTGCAAGTGATTGAAACTATCGGGTACTAACGTTGCGTTACTGGTAACAACGGGATAGAATGGAAAGATTACTGTCGACTCACGCCCAGAAAGCGTCACCGGGTTGGGAGTCGAAGACAGCTCGGTCGAGCATCTCGACTGCCTTCTCTAGACCCTCTATCGAGGAGGTCAGCGAGTCCTCGTGCTCGATCGAGAGCGCACCGTCGTAGCCGACCATCCGGAGCGTCGAGACGACATCCTTCCAGTGCAGTTCCCCGTGACCGTAGCCGATCGAGCGGAACAGCCACGACCGCTCGGCTTCCTCAGTGTACGGCGTCGTGTCGAGGACTCCCTTCTCGCGGGCCTGCTCCTCGTAGACCCGAGTATCCTTGGCGTGGAAGTGATGAATTGCATCCTCTTCGCCCAGCAATCGGATCGCATCCGTGATCTCGATTCCCTGCCAGTACAGATGTGATGGGTCGAAGTTCGCGCCGATCCGCTCGTTAGTTGCTTCGCGCAGGCGTAGCAGGCCGTGTGGCTCGTAGACGAGCATGTTGGGATGCATTTCGATGGCGACATCAACACTGTGGGTAGCCGCATGCTCGGCGATCTCCGACCAGTAAGGAATTGCTACTTCCTCCCACTGGTACTCATGAGCTTCCGCGTGCTCGCCCGGCCAGGGAGCAGTAACCCAGTTCGGGGTCTCGTCGTTCGGACTACCAGCAGGTAGTCCCGAGAAGCACGTCACCGTGTTCACATCGAGCTGTCCAGCGAGTTCGATCGCCTCACGGAGTTCCGTATCCGCCTCTGCAGCGCGCTCGTCGTCCGGGTGGATCGGATTATTATGGGTTGCAAGCGCGCTGATCCGCATGTCGTGCTCGTCGAGCAGCTCGGCGAGTTCGGACTGGGCGTCCTCGTCATCGAGGTGTGCTCTCCGGTCGAGATGGTCGTCACCCGGCCACCCGCCGACGCCGGGTTCGACGGCGTCGACACCAATGTCATCGAGATACGCGAGCGCTTCACCGAAGGATCTGTCGTAAAGCGGTGGGGTATGGACACCAATCTCCATAGGTGAACCATCAGCAGTCACGGAGAAAAAACTTCGGAGAGGCGCTAGTCTGCCAGTAGCTCTGTCCCGACTTCGTCATCGATTTCGACCGCGCGACCGGTCTCGCTAGAGCGATAGATCGCGTCGATGATCCGCTGGACGGTGAGGGCTTCCTCGACGGTGTTCAGCTCGGGGGGCTGACCGGTAGCGACAGCGTCCAGAAATGCCGCCTGCTCTTCAGTGTGTGCGTTGTGCTCCTGTACCTCGACGTCCGTCGTTTTCAGATTTTGCGCGCCGCGCTGGTCGGCGTCGTACAGGGTCAGGTCGCCGGTGGCCTTGTCAAAACGCGCGCCTCCATCCGTACCGCGAACGTAGAACTCCTGGCTCGGCGGTCGGTTCGTCGCCCACGCGGCTTCCAGCGATATCGTCTGGCCGTCCGCACACCGGATCAGCGCAGTCACGGAGTCATCGACGTCGAACTCGTCTGCACCGCGATCCTCGCCCCACATCGTCACGTAGGAGTACTCCTCGTCCGTACCGAACTCGGCACGCGTCTGGCCGCTGACTTCGACGACTTCCGGATAATCGAGACAGTGTAGTGCGAGATCGAGCGCGTGAACGCCGATATCGATCAGGGCACCGCCACCGGACACCGATTTGTTGGTAAACCACGACCCGCGTCCTGGGATCCCGCGACGACGAATGTAGTTCGCCTCGACGTGAGAGACATCACCGAACGTTCCCGACTCCGCTTCCTCCTTAATAATCCGTGCCTGATGGTGGAATCGGCTGTGAAAACCGACCATACAGAACCCCTCGGCATCACGCGCTGCCGCCGCGATCCGCTCGGCGCTTTCGAGGGAGTGTGCCAATGGCTTTTCGAGGAGGACGTCGAGCCCCGCTTCGAGCGCGTCGACCGCATACTCCTCGTGGAACCGGTTCGGCGTAGTGACGATGACGGCGTCGATCTGCTCGAAAAGTTCCGTGTGGTCCTCGTAGGTAGGCACGTTATACTCCTCGGAGAATCCCGCTCTGGCCTCTTCACTGATGTCGACGCCACCGACTATCGTCGCGCCCGCGTCCACGAGTTTGTTCGCGTGGTGTCGCGCGATATTTCCGAGCCCGACGATTCCGACTTCTACGTCGTTTCTATCCATATTTTTACTCAGCCGGTGAACGGTATAACTCTTTCAGGTGTGAACTACCCCTTCCTACTCGCCGCCGTTGGCCGCTCCCTGAGGCATGGTTTACCGAAAATCCAGGTGCTAATGCCCCGTCCTCAAGGAGTCGTTCGAGAATCGAAGATTCTCGTGATCACGAGAGACTGCGTCTCTCGGACGACAACGCAGGGAGCAATGCGACCGAGTAGCGCAGTAGGGCGGGGATACAGCGTCCCCAGAAATCAGAGATTTCTGGTGTGCGAACGAATCGCCCCGCGATTCGTCCACGCCGTCATCGTCTCACAGATACTCTGCAACGACCGGCCCTCAGGCGGGGGTGTTCAGATAAGCTGATTCCATGCGAAGGCGAACGATCTGAGCCAGTTGTCAGCAGTTTCTGGTTCGGCGTGGCTAAAGCTATTACTAAACGAAGAAGTTCGTCGTTTTACCTCCCGAAAGATACGTTCAACACTATTCCGATTTCCTCGTTTTTCGTAACTGAAATCGAGGCCGTGTCGTGAGCAGGCTGTTTGGAGCGAGCTTGCGCCATTGACGAGAAACACCGCGTCTTCGACATCGTGTTTCTCCCGTACTGTGGCAAGAAACGACTGAGCAAGGACGGTCGTAGTAGTTGATTCAAGCTCTGTATGGAGTAATTCGTTTGTTTCCGGATCAACAGCCGCATACAGCCAGTACTGCTGTCCATTGAGTCGGATCACGGTTTCATCAACCGCAACGTGATCCGGACTTTGACCAGCTTCGGGCTGTAGATCTGCCTTGTGAACCCTGTTGTGTACGGTTGACCGAGCCCGTTTGACACCGAATACTTCGAGAATGGAAACGATATTCGAAAGTGATAGTCCAGTAAGATGGAGCTGAATACCAAGTTTCATGAGCAGTTCCGGTGTCGCTTCGCGTTCAACAAACTCTACGTCAATCTGGTCAATACTACCGATGAGGCGGGCGTTTTCGGGCATAGAACACTTTGAAAACGCACCGCCTCATCTTTCAATCCGTATCTGAACACCGCCGCCAGCCCTCCCCGTGTTTTATAACCCTCACGCAATCTCTTCCTGTATGGACAGACCTCTCGACGAGGGAAGAGCAGGCGAAGGAGACCCTCCAGCAGTGGACGATGTCGAGATGACCGAGGAGGCGACTGTTCACGATGACACCGAGCTTGAACGAACGATCGGCCTCGTCGGTGGCCTCGCGATCGGTGTCGGGACGATGATCGGTGCGGGTATCTTCGTCTTTCCCGGGCTTGCAGCGGGTGAGGCAGGCCCGGCTGCTGCTGTGTCCTTCGCGATCGGCGGCGTCGTTGCACTCCTGGTCGCCTTACCCGCGTCAGAACTGGCGACGGCGATGCCCAGAAGCGGCGGCGGCTACTACTTCATCTCCCGCGGGCTTGGATCAGTGTACGGCGCAATCGTCGGGATCAGTCTCTGGCTGGGGCTCGTGTTCGCGTCAGCCTTTTATCTCGTTGGCTTTGGCGAGTACGCCGGGGCGGCGCTAGCTGAAGTCGGCATCTCTTTGCCCGGGTCAGCGAGCATCGCTCTTGGGGTTGCATTCGGCGTTATTCTCACCGTGCTCAGCGCAACCGGGACGGAAAACGCCGCGAAGCTTCAGAACCTCATTGTCGGGTTTCTCCTCCTGATACTGTCGGTCTTTTTGACCTATGGCTCGCTTGACGCGCTGGGCGTATTCGGTGCCGAATCGGTTCCAGAGGCGTTCGCACCTCAGGGGTACTTCCCGGTCCTGACGACCGCAGCGCTTGTCTTTACGTCCTATCTCGGTTTCGCTCAGATCGCAACCGTCGCGGGGGAGATCAAATCCCCATCCCGCAATCTCCCGCTCGCGATGGTCGGCTCGGTGCTGATCGTAACCGTCTTTTACGTCGTCACTATCTTCGTCGCGACGAGCGCGGTCGGAAGTGAAGCGCTAGAAGGATTCGGTGAGACAGCGATGGTCGAGGTCGGCCGCGAGTTCTTCGGCACGGGTGGCGCGGTCGCGATCCTGCTCGCTGGGTTGCTTGCGACGTTTTCCAGCGCAAACGCATCGATCCTCAGTTCCTCGCGGGCGATCTACGCCCTGAGCAAGGACGCGTTGCTTCCCGCCAAGGCTAGCGAAATCAACCTCCGCTATGGGACACCACACATCGCGCTCGCGCTTGCGGGCGGGCCGATCGTCGTCCTGACTGCCACCGGACAGGTCGAACTGCTCGCGGAGGTCGCCTCCTTCCTCCATCTCGTCATGTATGGGCTGATCTGTATCGCGTTGATCGTACTCCGGCGGAATCCCCCGGACTGGTACGATCCCGATTACCGGATGCCCGGCTACCCGCTGTTGCCGGCAGTCGGTGCCGTCTCGAGCTTCGGTCTGATCGCGTTCATGGGCCGGGTCTCCATTGCGGTCGGCGGCATCATCATGGTGATGGCGGTCGTCTGGCACCGCTACTACGCACGCGAAGTTCGACTCAAAGGTGTACTATGAAACCCACAATCATCGTTCCGGTGCGCGTACTCGAAGGCGAAGGTATCGAACAGGGCGTCGTCGAGCTGCTGGCTAACGCTCGCGTCGTGCTGGTCGGGTATCACGTCCTGCCCGAACAGACGGCTCCCGGGCAGGCCAGAGAACAGTTCGAAGAACGAGCACAGAACCGACTCACTGATATAGCCGAGCAGTTCGAAGGGGTTGGGGCCACGGTCGAAAAGCGGATGGTCTTCACACAGGATTCCGACCAGTCGATCGACCGGGTCGCAGAGGAAGTCGACGCCGACGCGACGATGGTGCTGAACCCGGCCACCGAGATGAAAGACGTCTTGGTTGCCGTCCGTGGCGACGTCATCCTCGATCGAATCGTCGACGTTGTCGGTGGTCTCCTGCACAGGACGGACATTTCGGTTACACTCTTGCACGTCGCAACGCCGGACAGCGATATCGATGGAACCGCGCTGCTCGACGAAACCAGTGCTGTCCTGCAGGAGGCGGGCGTCTCCGACGACCGGGTCGAGTCACGGATCGAAACCTCAGGCACCCCCCTTGATCGGATCGCGGAGATCGCCAACAACTACGACGCGATCGTTCTCGGTGAGTCCAACCCGTCCGTGACGACGTTCCTGTTCGGAGAGACGAGTCAGAAGGTCGCAGAACGGTTCATGCTACCTGTCGTCAGGATTCGGCAACCGCGTGACATCGAAGACGCTGACGCTGAAATCGCCGAAGCAGCCGAGGAGGCGACAGATGACGGTGAAGACGAGAT
This sequence comes from Natranaeroarchaeum sulfidigenes, assembly GCF_017094485.1. Taxonomy (NCBI): domain Archaea; kingdom Methanobacteriati; phylum Methanobacteriota; class Halobacteria; order Halobacteriales; family Natronoarchaeaceae; genus Natranaeroarchaeum; species Natranaeroarchaeum sulfidigenes. Next base: position 1,176,301 of record NZ_CP064786.1, on the reverse strand, counting down.
AGATGGCGAGGAGTCCGAATGAGAGCAGTCGCTATCTGCGTGGTCGAATAAAATAATCCAAAAGTTCTCTTTTCGCGTCAGTCCCGCAGCCGCTGTTTGACGTTCGCTTTGAGGTCCTCGCGGAGTTCGTCGACAGCAACCTCTTCGAGAACGGGGACGAAGAAGCCTTCCACGAGCATGTCTGTAGCCTGCTGCTCGTCGATGCCCCGGGAGGTCATGTACAGGAGCTCTTCGGCGTCGACCTGTCCGACCGTCGCGGAGTGGCTCGCTTCGGTGTCGTGGTTGTTGATGATCAGCTTCGGGGAGGCGTCGGCCTCGCTCTCGTCGCTGAGCATCAGCGTGTTCTCGCGCTGGTAGGAGCTGGTGTCCCACGCGTCGCGGCCCACGTCCTGGACGCCCTCGTAGACCGTCCGGGCGACATCGTCGATGACGCCGCGGGTCACGAGGTCGGCGGTCGTGTGCTCGCCACGGTGCCAGACCTTGACGTCGAGATCGAAGTGCTGGTCGTTGTGCCCGAAGAAGGCACCGACGATCTGGGACTCAGAGGAGTCGCCGTTGAGTTCGGTCGAGACCTCGGTCTTCGTCAGGCGTGAGCCGATATTGCCCTCGATCCAGTTGATCTTGCTGTACGTGCCAGCGTCGCCGCGCTTGAGCGTGAAGTTGTACGTCTCCTCCGAGAGGTTCTGGAGGGAGCCGTACTGAACCTGTGCGTTCTCGGCAGCGTCGATCTCGACGATCCCGCTGTAGTAGCGCTCTCCCTCAACGTGCTCGCCAGTGGATTGTCGCTCCAGAATCGTCACCGAGGAGGATTCCTCGGCGACGACCAGCGTGTAGTTGAACAGCGAACGGCTGTTCATCTCGGTCCGGATTTTCACGTCCTCTGCGTCGACGCCCTCGGGCACGTAGACGACTGTTCCGGTGCTGAAGAGAGCAGTCGAGAGCGCGGTGAGGTAGTTCTCCTGCGGGTCGACGATCGAGCCAAAGCGCTCTTCGAGGAGTTCCTCGTGTTCGGCAAGCGCCTCGCTCCACGAGAGAACGTCGACCTCGTCGGGGCCGACCTGATCTTTCGTTTCGGCGGCGTTCAGCGGATCGACGAGACTCTCGTAGTCGAGGTCCTCGAGGTTCGTCCACTTGCGGCCGGGCGTCTGGATGACCGACGGCATCGGGAGGTCATCGAGCGCCGCAAGGGCGTCGAGACGCGTCTCGAGGAGCCAGTCGGGCTCGTCGAGTTCGTCGGAGATCTGGCGAACGGTGCTTTCGTCGATTGTGGCGTGTACCTGCGTGGACATATTATCCGAGCGAACCCTCCATCTCGAGCTCGATGAGTCGGTTGAGCTCGACTGCATACTCGATCGGCAGTTCCTCCGTGATCGGCTCGATGAAGCCCGAGACGATCATCTGTTTGGCGTCGTCGTCGTCGAGACCGCGCGACTGGAGATAGAAGATATCCTCGTCACCGATCTTTCCGACGGTTGCCTCGTGGGCGACGTTGACCTTCGACTCCTCGATCTCCATGTACGGCATCGTGTCGCTGGTCGACTCGTTGTCGAACATCAGCGCGTCACACTCGACGGCAGTCGAGGAGTTCTCGGCGCCGTCGGCGATCTGGACGAGTCCGCGGTAGTTGGTGCGGCCGCCGTCTTTCGCGATGGACTTCGACTCGATGGTCGATTTCGTGTTCGGCGCGTTGTGGTAGACCTTCGCGCCAGTGTCGATGTCCTGACCCTCGCCCGCGAAGGCGATAGTGATGTGGTTATCGGTCGCGCCACGGCCCTTGAGGATCGAAGACGGATACAGCATCGTGGCCTTCGAGCCCATCGATCCGGAGATCCACTCCATGGTCCCGTTCTTCTCGACGATGGCGCGCTTGGTGTTGAGGTTGTACGTGCTTCGCGACCAGTTCTGGACCGTCGAGTACTGAACGTGAGCGTCCTCCTTGACGAACACTTCGACGCCGCCGGAGTGGAGGTTGAAGTGGGAGTACTTCGGTGCCGAACAGCCCTCGATGTAGTGGACCTCGCTGCCGGGTTCGGCCACGATGAGCGTGTGCTCGAACTGGCCCATCCCTTCGCTGTTCATGCGGAAGTACGCCTGCACCGGCATCTCGACCTGCACGTCCTCGGGGACGTAGACGAACGAACCGCCGGACCAGACTGCGCCGTGCAGCGCGGCGAACTTGTTGTCGCTCGGGGGGACACAGGAGGTCATGAAGTATTCCTTGACGATTTCGGGGTGCTCCTGGACCGCGCGGTCCATGTTCATGAAGATGACACCCTTTTCCTCCCACTGTTCTTTCATATTCTGGTAGACGACCTCGGACTCGTACTGTGCGCCGACGCCCGAGAGCGCCTCTTTTTCGGCTTCCGGGATGCCGAGTTTGTCGAAGGTGTCTTTGATTTCGTCCGGTAGGTTCTCCCAGTCGTCGGTTCCTTCACGGAGTTCGACGTCGGGACGGATGTAGGGGACGATCTTGTTGATGTCGACCTCCGAGAGGTCGGGCATCGCGGGCCAGTCAGTTGGCATCGGCATCTCCTGGAATACCTCGAGCGCGCGAAGGCGCCGCTCAAGCATCCAGTCGGGTTCGTCCTTGTCCTCGGACATCAGCCTGATCGTCTCTTCGTTCAGGCCTTTCTCCGCGGTGACTGCTGCTTTGTGTTCGTTCTTGAACGCAAAGCGGTCTTCAGTGTTGGTTTCTTTGAGGTGGTCTTGATCTGAGCTCATTGGTTTGAATTACGTCTGGTTGTTTATAGGCCTGCTTCTAGCTGGATTCGGTTACGCGGTCTCGTAGACCTGCTCACGTACCCAGTCGTACCCTTCGTCCTCGAGCTTCTCGGCCAACTCGGCGTCGCCGCTCTGGGCGATCTGACCGTCCAGCATAACGTGTACGTGGTCGGGCTCGACGTAGTCGAGGATCCGCTGGTAGTGGGTGATCTGGAGGATACCGGTTCCCTGTTCGTCGCGCAGGGCGTTGATCCCGTTCGCGACATCCTGCAGGCGATCGATATCAAGTCCGGAGTCGATCTCGTCGAGGACGGCGATCGAGGGTTCGAGGATCGCAGCCTGAAGGACCTCGTTTTGCTTCTTTTCGCCGCCGGAGAAGCCAGCATTGAGGTATCGGTGGGCGAATTTCTCGTCCATCTCTAGCTGTTCCATCTTCTCGCGGAGGATCTCCTGGAACTCAGAGACGCCAATGTCACCGTCGTCGGCAGGGCCCTCCATCGGTGAGGTTTCGTAGCCCTCGTCCTCGCTTTCGGCCTCTTCTTCGTCGTCTTCCTCGAAGAGCTCCTCGCGCTCCTCGATCTTGGCATTGAGCGCCGTTCGGAGGAAGTTCGTCATCGTGACGCCCTCGATCTCGGCCGGATACTGGAAGCCGAGGAAGATACCGAGCGCGGCGCGCTCGTTTGGTTCGAGTTCGAGGAGGTTCCACGTCCGGTCGTCCTCGTCGATCTCGATCTCGTCACCGAACTCGCCCTCCTCGAGGTGGAGCAGCACTTCGCCCTCCGTTACCTCGTAGGCGGGGTGTCCAGCGATTACCTTCGCCGTAGTGGACTTCCCGCTACCGTTGGGGCCCATCAGGGCGTGGATCTCTCCGGATTTGACTTCGAGGTCGACGCCGTCGAGGATCTTCTCGCCGTCTTCTTCCGCCACTTTCGCGTGCAGATTGTTGAGTTGAAGCGTAGCCATTGATATGTACCTCTGTCATCCGTAGGGTGGGTAGCGCCACCCATAATGGTTTCGGATTTCACGCAATCAATTATCGTTCGAGAAAAATACTTTTGCAAAATCGAAATGATTGCTCGCAAACGTTACGAGGTCGCCTGCTCGATCGCCTGATCCAGGTCGGCGATAATATCTTCGACGTCTTCCAGTCCGACCGAGATCCGTACTAGATCAGGGGTCGTGCCGCTGGCTAGCTGTTCTTCCTCGGTCAACTGCTGGTGCGTTGTACTTGCGGGGTGGATGATGAGTGTCTTGGCATCGCCGACATTCGCAAGCAAACTGGCAAGTTCCGTGGATTCGACGAGCGTCCGCCCTGCCTCTTTTCCGTCTTCCAGTCCGAAGGTGATCATCCCGCCGTACCCGCCGTCGAGGTACTCCGTCGCCTCCTCGTGGGTCTCGTGGTGTTCGAGGCCCGGATAGTTCACCCACGCGACCGCATCGTGGCCGTCGAGATACTCCGCGACGGCCATCGCGTTGTCACAGTGACGCTGGACTCGGAGTGGGAGCGTCTCCAGTTTCTGCAGGGTAACCCATGCGTCGAAGGGGGCCTGCTGGTTACCGAGGTCCCGGAGCGCTCGTGCGCGGGCGGTGTATGCGAATGCGGCGTCGCCGAACGTCTCCTTGAAGTTCATCCCGTGGTAGGCCGGGTTCTCCGCAGCGATCTCGGGGTAGCTCTCCGCGTCCCAGTCGAACGTTCCGGCGTCGATCAGTATCCCGCCGATCGTTGAACCAGAACCGTGGATCCACTTGGTCGTCGACTCCCAGATCAGGTCTGCACCGTGTTCGATCGGATTGCAGAGATACGGCGTTGCGAAGGTGTTGTCGACGAACAACGGCGCACCATTGTCATGAGCTATCTCCGCGATCCGCTCGATGTCCGGCGTTACGAGCGCGGGGTTGCCGATCGTCTCCAGATGGACGTAGGCGGTGTCCTCGTCGATCGCCTCCTCGTAGGCGTCGTAATCCAGCGTATCCACGAACCGTGCTTCGACGTTTCGGCGCGGCGCGGTGTGGGTAAAGTAAGTGTAGGTCCCGCCGTACAACGAGGAGGAGGTCACGATATTGTCTCCCGCCGATGCGAGCGTGAACGTCGCCAGATCGAGCGCTGCCATTCCACTGGAAGTCGCGATCGCAGCAATTCCACCTTCTAGCGCGGCGAGCCGGCCTTCCAGCATCCCGTTGGTCGGGTTCATGATCCGGCTGTAGATGTTGCCGGGCTCTTCGAGCGCGAACAGCGATGCGGCGTGTTCGGCATCGTCGAAGACGTAGGATGTCGTCTGGTAGATCGGCGGCGCTCTCGCACCTGTCGACTTGTCGGGGGCCTGTCCCGCGTGTACGCTGTCAGTAAAGAAGCCGTAGTCGTTATCGGACATACGTCGATCCGTTGTTTCCCACGGGATATAAAAGCACGCGGCCGCCCTCGACGCCACGGACTGACACTGTGTGCGTCTCACCTGGTGGAGTGACCAGTCGGAGAAGTCGCTGAATAGCCCGTCTGTAACGAGTACGCCAGCAGTACGAATCCGGCAGCGATAGCGAGACTCTGTAGCGCAACGGCCTCCAGCAGCGCCAGCAGTCCAAGCTGGTGTCCGCCAAGACTGACCAGTGTCCCGACGGTACACACACCGAACGCAACCGCCAGCGCTTTGAGCTGTTTCGATCTCGTTCTGGTGTAGGCCCGATAGGCAAAGACGGTAATTGCGCCTCCGAAGACGGAGATGACTGTATGTGCACCGACGATGATAGCCGAGATCCTATCCATTGGCGGTCACCCCGGCAGTCGTGGGTGTCGTGCCCTTACACTGGTCGGAAAGTAGTGACCGACCCGCTGTGTCTGTTGTGTCCATCATGTTGCACCTATGTGAAGAAGAACAAGAATCCAACATTATTAATCAACAGTTATGTTCTCAGCGAGTGAGAATGAGCCCGTCAAGAGTCTTGGGCCGTACGACCTGAAGGCTCCGCTGTGGGCTGGTCGTCCAGCTCCGAGACGAACTCTTTGATAATCTTCCCCTCTGCACGGTGTAGCGTCTCGCTGCACGTCGATTTTGCGATACCGACCCCCTCGGCGAGCTCCGTCATCGAACACTCGCGGGGCGTGTCGTAGTAGCCCCGTGACGTTGCCTCCTGTATCAGCTCCTGTTGCCGGCTGGTGAGCAACTGTTCCCTGTCGACGCGTGGCTTGACGGATTCGACCTCGAACTCCAGTCCAAACGCGTCGAGTTGGTTGCTGAGTATGGAAAGACGGTCCGGTGAGGCTGTCACCTCGATGGTCGCGACACCGTCCTTGATATCGATCGGCAGCTCTATCGGTACGCCCGATTCCTGAGCCGAAAACAGGAGCAACGGTCTCGTTGTCTCGAACTGAACGAGCACCTGGCTTTCCGAGCCTTGCAACAGTTCGACCGAGGTCAGTGCATCGTGGTTACTCATCCGTTCGAGCACCTCTCCGAGACCCCCACCGGAGACGCGAACGAGACCGAACCCCTTCCGGTCGCCGGGCATCGCTGCGAGAACACGAAAGCGGGCATCGGGGACGGCCGAGGAGATATCCTTGATCCACGTCCCGTCCGGTAGCGTGACCGTTAGTTTTGTCTGTGTCATAGTGGTGGCTCCAGAAGGGATCCAGGTAGCGGTCGGTTCACGTCTCTTGTACGGATGCGAGAGAGGGCTGGACCGGACTGCTTCATCATATCCGGTCATTGTGGCCCAGTGACGGTAGGTGCTATGCTGTATCAGTAGAGTATTTTAAGTACCGAACTGGTTCGGGAGTCACTCCGAGAATAGATCCTCGACGAGCTTCGACTGGGCGACACGGAGCCGCTGTGACAGCGCGGATTTCGAGATATCCAACTCGTCAGCCATCGTCGCGAGATCGACGCTCCGATCCGTGTCGTAATATCCGCGCGAAACGGCGAGTTCGAGTGCTTCCCGTTGCTTGCTCGTTAGCTTCGAGAGGTCGAATGTGACGGTGTCACGTCCGTCCTCACCAGCAACCGTCAAGCGGTGTAACGAGACGCTGTCCGCGATCTCACCGAGCGATCTGATGAGTTCGCTTACTGTCTCTCGCCCGTCGACGTACGTGCGAGCGACTACAAGGTCGTCATCGATACTACAGATCTGCGGGACACAGCTGTGACGCTGAAAGGTGCTACAAAAGCAGTCGGATTCGATCGTCCCCGACGCCTGAACGATCGCCGTACAGCCCTGCTCGTCGGTCACTCGGATGTCGCAGTGACAACACCCGTCGATGGCGTTGATTCGCATGTCTTCGATCGTCCCTTCGATGTCGTTGATCGGACAGAGCAAGGAACCATCTCGATGTACGGAAAGCTCCACCTGTAACACCCGCCCGGAAGCGGCGTCAGTAAACTCCTGTCGGGTGGAGCCAGGTCGTGACATTGCCCGACGGTACGGTCCGGAGAGGAAAGTATTTTGAGATTGTCAGAGCCTCCATTCGTAATCGTAACGGGTGTCGGTTCAGGGTGCTCTTGATGAGCCCCAAAACAGTGGCGTTGCTGGCATTGACGCAACCTATAATAATTTCATTTTACAAATTTGGGAATGGAGAACAGTTATATATTCGTGTCCGGGCTACATCAGTTCGATGCAGTCTACAGACCCACGCGCGCCGCGACGAACGAGCCGTCGCGACGTCCTCGCCACGACTGGCGCACTCTTTACCTCGGCGTCGGTGGCAGGCTGTCTGGGCGGCGGTTCAAGCCACGTTAGGGTGCTCTCCGCGGGGAGCCTCGCCCGGACGTTCGAGGATCACATCGGACCGGCGTTCGCCGACCAGACGGGCATTGACGTTCACGGCGAGTACTACGGGGCAAACGCAGTAATGCGGATGGTCGAAGATCGGACGAAACATCCGGATGTAATCGTAAGCGCTGACGCAACACTGTTACGCGATCGGCTCTACGACGAGGTCACGGACTGGGACGTCGAGTTCGCATCCAACAGCGTCGGGATCGGGTACAACGAACAGACCGCCTTCGGGACCCGACTCGAAGACGGTGTGCCGTGGTACGAGGCGGCCCTCGATACCGAGCCAGGGGACCTTTCGATCGGCGATCCGAATCTCGATCCGCTGGGATACCGGGCCGTACAGGCGTTCGAGCTGGCGGGGCGCAGGTACGATCTGGAGGAGTTTCGGGATCGAATGCTGGAACTGACCTATCGGGAGCCGGAGGAGCCCCAGATGATGGCTGGGGTCGAAAGCGGGTCGCGCGCCGGATCAGTCGTGTATCGGAATATGGCGGTCGATCACGACATGCCGTTTCACGAGTTCCCGGAGGAGTACAACTTCGCAGATCCCGAGCTTGCAGACCACTACGCAACAGTCGAGTTCACGACCGACGAGGAGGGATACACGGCTGAAGGGCGTCCGATCCTCTACAATGTGACGGTCCACGATGAGGCTGATGCCCCCGAAGCCGGACACGAGCTCGTCGAATTCCTCGCCGATACCCCCGACCTGCTGGAGCATGCCGGGCTAACTGTCGGCGATGCGCTCCCACGACCGGCTGGAGCAATCCCGGAGGTGCTGGAGCTGTGACGCTTGCGAACACCACCGGTTCCCGCTGGAGCGACCATTTCTCTGGACTGCTCGTTCCCGGTCTGCTCGGCGGACTCCTCGTCGTCTACTTCGCAGTCCCGTTTCTCGCCTTTCTCGTTCGTACCGGGTCAGTCGACGTCCTCGCCGGACTCTCGACTCCGGAGGCTCGGACGGCGATCCGAAACTCGCTGCTCACCGCGCCTGTTGCCACGCTGATCGCGACTGTGTTTGGCGTCCCGCTCGCGTACGTCCTCGCGCGACGATCGTTCCCCGGAAAACGTCTGGTCGAGGCGCTCGTGATACTCCCGCTGATCGTTCCACCAGTTGTCGGTGGAGCAATGCTCCTGACAGCTGTTGGACGGTTCACGCCGATCGGTGCCGCCGCAACGGCGGCCGGTGTCCCCCTGACTGATAGCCTCATCGGGGTCGTGCTGGCACAGACGTTCGTCGCCGCTCCCTTCGTCGTTATCACCGCCCGCTCGGGCTTTGCCGCAGTCGACGAACGCCTCGAACAGTCCTCTCGGTCGCTCGGCCACGGTCCGCTTGCGACGTTCTGGAACGTCTCCTTGCCGCTCGCTCGGGGCGCAATCGTCGCCGGTATCGTCCTGACCTTCGCACGTGCAATCGGCGAGTTCGGCGCGACGATGATGGTGGCGTACAACCCACGGACGATGCCGACACGGATCTGGGTCGAGTTCATCGCCGGCGGGATCGATGCAATTCTTCCGGTTGCCCTTGCGCTCTTTGGGATCACGCTTGCCGTCCTCGCCGCGGTACAGTACGTGGGCCGCGTCCCCACGGTGATCGACCGATGACACTGGTTGTCGACGAGCTATCGAAGCGCTACGGGAACGAGCTCGCACTCGACGACGTTTCGCTCTCCGTCGATTCCAGTGAGCTAGTCGGGGTGCTCGGCCCGAGTGGCTGTGGCAAGACCACCCTCGTCCAGACGATCGCCGGTCACCTCTCCCCGAGCGCAGGAACTGTCACCCTGCGCGGCGAGGCCGTCACCGAGCGCCCCCCAGAGCACCGACAGGTGGGCGTCGTCTTTCAGCAGTCCACACTGTTTCCTCACATGACTGTGGCGGAAAACGTTGCGTATGGGCTCGAAGCGACCGGGATGGGGACCGACCGGCGTGACGAGCGTGTCAGAGAATACCTCGATCTGGTCGGTCTCGATGGTCGGGACGGAGCGTACCCCGACGAGTTGAGCGGTGGTCAGCAACGGCGGGTCGAACTCGCCCGCGCGCTTGCCCCCCAACCGGACGTCCTGCTGCTCGACGAGCCGCTGTCCGCGCTGGATCGCTCCCTTCGAACGCGGCTCCGCGACGAGATCGGACGCATTCAGCGCCAGACCGGCGTGACGACGATCTTCGTCACGCACGATCAGGAAGAAGCGATGGCGCTCGCCGACCGACTGGTTGTCATGCATGACGGGCAAGTTGCGGGGATCGGTCAGCCTCGGCAGCTATACGAATCGCCACCGAACACTTTTGTCGCCGGGTTCCTCGGCCGGACGAACACCCTCACCGGATCGATCGATGGCGAGGGTCCGGCTACCCTTTCCACTGCCGGTGCGTCACTGAACATCGATCGAGTGACCACATCCGACGCCACACGCGCTGTCACCGTCAACGTTCGCCCTCGGCACCTCTCATTCCGCCCCAGAGAGAACGGCGAGGACACGGATGCGTGTTCGGCGGGAGGGACAGCAGTGTTTACCGTAACGGTCAGTGGAGTCATCGATCGTGGAACGAAATACGATATCGTCTGTCGGACTGATGGAACCGACGAGTTGATCGTCGAGTGCCGGTCGGAGCCCCCGGCTGTCGGCACGTCGTGGGGGCTCTCGATTCCCGCGGAGGATCTGCTCGTGTTCGACGCGGAGACTGGTGAACGGATACCGATAGCTGTAAGTGGTCCAGATCGACCCGCTGACGGTCAATCCGAGGGCGCTGGAGGGGCCGCCGAGGAGGACGCTCTCTCCTCCGACGTCAGATAACACTGGGGATCGGGCGCGAATGGGTCGTCGTGGATCGCCAGTGCGCGCAGTCTGGACCCACCACGACAGATCTCCTGATACTGACAGTTCGAACAACGGCCCTTCAGGTGGTCAGTGCGCTCGCGCAGTCGGGCGAGGAGGGGATTTGACTCGTCCTCCCAGATCGCGCCGAACGGCCGGTCGCGGACGTTACCGAGACTGTAGCCCTGCCAGAACTGCGTGAGGTGAACGTTCCCCTGATAGTCGACATCGGCGATGCGCTCGCCAGCCGGATCACCGCCGTTGCGCCGCAGGTATCGGTAGATGCGGTCGGCCTGAGCCTCTCCCAGTTCCTCGCGGGCGTACTCGACGAGAAATCCAGCATCGGCGTAGTTGCCGACGAGCAGCGTTTCGATCTCCTCGCCCCGATCGTGATACTCGCGAGTCATGTCACAGAGCCGTCGAACTGCCTCACGTCGCTTCTCGGGCGTGAGATCGACGTCACTGATCTCCGCACCGCGTCCACCGTAATCGAGGTGATAGAAACAGAACCGGTCGACGCCCTCGTCGCTGAGCAGGTCGACGACACCTTCGAGATCCGGCGCGTTCATCTCGGTGATCGTGTAGCGTAATCCGGTCTTCAGGCCGACGTCCTGACAGGCATGGATTCCGTTGAGCGCTGCCTCGAACGCGCCTTCCTGCCCGCGGAACCGGTCGTTGCGTTCCGGGAGTCCATCGACGGAAATCCCGGCGTACTTCAACCCGGCGTCGCGCAACTCGCGTGCTCGCTCCCGATTGAGTAGCGTTCCGTTCGTCGAGAGGACCGGACGGATCCCCTGATCGTCCGCATAGGAGACGAGTTCGGTCAGATCCTCACGTACCATCGGCTCCCCGCCGGAAAACAGAACTACCGGTGCGCCGTACTCCGCGAGATCGTCGAGCAGATCCTTTCCCTCCTCGGTCGTCAACTCGCCGGCGGCGGCGGCCGACTCCGCACCAGCATAACAGTGCGAGCAGTACAGATTGCACTGTTTGGTCGTGTTCCAGACGACGACCGGACGTCGCTGTTTCTCTTCGGTAATCTGGGGTTTGTCGGACTCCTCGGCAGCGTCGTACCGCAGCCCGTCGCCCTCGGCATCGAGATCACAGAGGAGTTTGCTGATCGAGATCATCTCAGAACTCGTGGGTTCGCGGTTCGGTTCCGTCTTCGGGCGTGGCGTCCTCACCTTTCGGCCCGAGCGAGTGCGTCGAGAACCGGTGCATCTCCTCGGCTGGACAGATCCAGACATCGCTCGCAAACCACCCGAACAGTTTGCTGGCGTGCTCGTGAGCTGCCTCCGCCGTCGCGGCACTGACGCTCCCGACGTGAGTCATTTTGGCGTCCTCATCGTTCCGGAGGAATAGCTCCCACTCCGCCAGATCGTCGCCACGGGACTCGTCATCGATCCGCGCCCGTGACGCTTTCTCTACCTGTGTGGATCCCTCGCTCATACCGTTCGGTCTGTTACTGGGATATAAATCCAACGTGCCAGTTTTCAGATGCTGGGAATCGACATCCAGTACATGACTGGTTCGGGAGTACAGTCGCTAACTTCGGGGCGGACTATCGACCATGCATATCAATACCGATACACGACCGCTCGTGCTGATCTGGGAGCTGACACAGGCCTGTGACCTGGCCTGTGATCATTGTCGTGCCGACGCAGTCCCGGATCGCCATCCAGAGGAACTGACGACCGCAGAGGCGAAATCGTTGCTCGATGACGCGCGCGAATTCGGTGAGGGACAGCTCGTCGTCTTTTCGGGTGGCGACCCGCTCAAGCGTGACGATCTGATCGAACTCGTTGAGTACGGGACCGAGATCGGTCTGAACGTCACGCTGACGCCGAGCGGGACGGCTTCACTGACGAGGGACCGGATCGACAGGCTCGCCGATGCTGGCTTGCGTCGGATGGCGTTGAGTATCGATGGCCCATCCCCGGATGCACACGACTCGTTCCGCGGTGAAGCTGGAAGTTACACGGACACGATCGCTGCCGCCCGAATGGCCACCGATGCCGGAATCCCGTTGCAGGTCAACTCCACCGTCTGTCAGCGGACGGTTGGAGGGCTCCCGGGACTTCGCGATGTCGTCCGTGATCTCGGTGCAGTGCTCTGGAGCGTCTTCTTTCTTGTTCCCATCGGGAGAGGTACGGCACTCTCGCCGATCAGCCCGGAGCGTTCTGAGTCCGTGATGGAGTGGCTGCAGACGGTCGCTGACGAGGAGCCCTTTGGGGTCAAAACGACCGAAGCACCACACTACCGACGCGTCGGTATCCAGCGGCGAGAGGACGAGGGGACTGACGCGACAGGCAGCCGGAGTCGCTCAATGGGTATCACCGCGGGCGATGGGTTCGCGTTCGTCAGTCACACTGGCGAGCTGTTCCCCTCGGGCTTTCTCCCGAAGTCCGCAGGAAACGTCCGCGAACACTCCGTTGTCGACCTCTACCGGACTGCTGATCTCTTTGAACGACTTCGCGATCCGGATGCTCTGACCGGAAAGTGTGGGGCGTGTCCATACCGGACGGTCTGCGGCGGAAGTCGTTCGCGAGCCTTTGCAACGACTGGCGACCCTCTGGGCAGCGATCCGTTGTGTCCGTACGTACCGGAGGGGTACGACGGCCCGCTGCCGGCGGACGGGTAGCAAAGCTATCGGGAATCGGAAAGAGAGGTGGCCGCTCCGGAGAGCCCAGCCCCGGACCGGCGTGGAAGGGAGAACGAACGTGGCGGATCGACAGTCGAGCACTCGTCGTATTGCATGCTGGCTGTCTGCCAGCGGGTCAAGGTTGTCGTTGTAATCACCTAATCCATACACCGACAAACGGCGGCCCTATAGTACCCCTCCCGGAATCGAACCCGATAAACGTCCACGGCCGAACTCCTCTCTCATGCGCGTCGAGCAACTCGGAGAGGGAACCCCCACTGTCGCCGTCGTCGCGGGAATCCACGGCGACGAGCCGGGTGGTGTCTCCGCAGTCGAGCGGCTCATCGAAGCGTCGCCGCCGGTCGAGCGGCCCGTCATGCTGGTCGTCGTCAACGAGCGAGCCCTAGAGGCGAACGTTAGATACGTCGATACGGACCTCAATCGGGCGTTCCCCGGCGACCGAACGCAGGATGCCTACGAATCGAAACTTGCCGTCGACCTCGCGGAACGGCTGGAGGGCTGTACCGTCCTCTCGCTGCACTCCACCCGATCACACCCCGAACCGTTCATGGTCGTCGATCAGGTCGATCCGCTGGTCGAACGGCTCGCTGCCCAGCTGCCGGTCGAGTCAGTCGTAGACACCAGCGACTTCATTCAGGGGCGGCTGTTCGCCGCCGTCCGAACCATCGAAGTCGAGTGTGGGTTGCAGGGTAGCGATGCAGCAGCAGATACCGCACTCCGTCTCACGCTCGCCTACCTGCGGGCGATGGATGTCCTTGCTCCGGATGTCGCCGTGGAGCTCGCCGAGGAGTTCGGTGTTGGACCGCTCGATGAACCCGCACGTACCGGGACACCGGTGTATCGCCTCGCAGAACAAATTCCAAAAATTCCGGACGAGAACTACGAGGTACTCGTCGACAACTTCGAGCACGTCGAAAAAGGAGAGCGGTTCGCTACAGGGCCCGCGGGCGATATGATCGCCGACGAATCGTTTTATCCCGTGTTGCTCTCCGCTGACGGCTACAAGTCGATGCTCGGCTACGCGGGTCGTCGACAGCGGATCATCGACGCACCGCCACAACAGCAGTGATCAATACCGTATAACTACAATACGGATATGAAACCCGACCGATTCGTCACCCTGTGTTTCCTGTACGCCGGGACGGTGCTGTTCGCACAGGCGACACTCGCCTACGGGGCCGCCAACCGTGTAGCAGCCGTGTTCCAGTTGCTCACTGCCCTGGCCGTGCTGGCTGCTGGTATCATTCGAATTCGCAGGCCCAAAGAGGAGACGGACAATCCGGCAGAGTACGGGATGCTAGCCTACGGGATGGCTGCGTTGTGTATAGCCCTCACAGTGATCTCCGTCGGGCAACTGCTGTTGATAGCCTAGTCCGCCCGCGGGACGGTTACATCGGCCAGCGCGCTCTCGATGCCCTCCCGCCGATCCTCGAATTGTCCCGGAAGCACCAGTCGCTCGCCCAGCGCGTCGAGCGGTTCGTCACTGTCGTAGCCCGGACCGCTGGTGGCGAGCTCGAAGAGGACGCCGTTGGATTCGCGGAAGTACACCGAGCGAAACCAGTGGCGATCGATCTGCTGTGTCGGGCGGAGTCCTTCCGACTGGACTGCTTTGCGCATCGCCATCTGATCCTCGTCGGTCGGCGTCTGGAACGCGACGTGATGGACGGTACCGTGACCCTGTCGACCGGCCTCGATCGTCGGTAGGACGTCAACGTACTTGCCGACCGGACCGCTCGCCTCGAAGCGGGTTCGCTCGTCACCCGGTGCATCGCCCTGCGCCTGTTCGACCCCGACCTCTTCGAGCCCCATCGTCCGGAGCAGTGACTCTGTCGTCATCGGGTCGGCCAGCCACAGCGTCACCGAGTGAAAGCCCCGGATTGCGGCGTTTTCGGGGACGAACTCGGTCCATGGGACCGTTGGATCGTCGTCAGGGATCGGGACTTCGACGAGTTCGACGGGGAGTCCGTCCGGGTCACGGAACGGCAAGACGGTCTCGCCGAACCGCTCGATCCGCTCGTCGTAGTCGACATCGTACTCGTCAAACCGGTCTTCCCAGTAGTCGAGGCTCCCTTCGGGGACACGAAACGCAGTTCGGGAGACCTGTCCGGAGCCGACACGGCCCTGCGAGAGATTCTCCCACGGGAAAAACGTCATACTCGTTCCGGGCGTCCCCTCCGCGTCGGCGAAAAAGAAGTGATACGTCTCGGGGTCGTCCTGATTGATCGAGCGCTTTACCAGCCGCAGACCAAGTGTCTCGGCCCAGAAATCAAGGTTCCGCTGGGGGTCGCCAGCGACGCAGGTGACGTGATGGATGCCGGGTGTTGGAGTCGTCATCGTCGACTCCTACGGGGTGGGAGAACTTGAGTTCCCGCGGACGTGAGTGTTACCAGGGCGGGTCCAGACAGCTCGTTACTCCTCGGCCGCGAACTCGACGAGTGTCAGGTCTCGATCGAGTGCGCAGTGGTCGTGAGGTGGCTCGCCGATAACCGTCTCGATTCGCCGTTCCGCCCCGAATTCCACGCCGTCCGGCTCACAGTAGATGTGGCTCGGACACTCGGTGTGTGGACAGGGGCCTTCGAGTGATACTTTCGAACCCGCGTAGGCGTTGCGCGAGGAGACGTTTGCAGGGACGGATGTCGTCTCGACTTCCACGGCCTGCACACCCGCGTCGTGGACGGCGCAATCGAGGACCTGTGCGTTGTCTCGAACGTCAGTGACCCGGTACTTGACGCCGGGGGAGAGACCGAGACACTGGCTTCGGTACGGACAGCCAGCACACCCGCTCGCCTCCCCCTCGAAGACGAACTCCTGTCCCTCGGTAGCGAGGCGCGTCCCGATCAGCGTGACCTTGCTCATGTCCTACAGTAGCGTGGGAAGGTGGTTAAGCATCCCGCACTGAGACGGTCCTTACGCTTCAGTTAGCTCGTCCAGTTTCTCGAAGTATTCCGTTCGGGGGACCTGATAGAGGTCTCGATAGTCGACGTCTCCTGTGGCAAATTCCTCTGCCAGTTCGATCGCATACTCCACTGCTGCGTCCCGGTCGTCGAACTGCTCCGCTCCAGCGTCGACGTCCGGCTCCAGATAGAGGACGACTGTCCACTGCTCACCCGACTCGATTGGATCGTGTCCAGCGGGCCGTCGCGATGGACGCCCACGGGTAAGATAGATGGTGGGGAGACACTCGGCCGGAAATCGGTCGGCGTCGAAGACGTCCGGGCGATACGCGAGGACGCTCCGGCCCTCTGGCTCGTCGCTCCAGACGACCCAGCTCTCATGTAACTGTTCGTAGCTCATGATCCGGGCTACGGTATCGGCTGTCAAAAGCCGTCCTACTTGCGGAAAGGGGACTGGCCACTGAGACAGTTTCGCCAGCTAGTACTGTTGAAAGTATGGTTAATACATAAGAATTTAAATAAGTTGCCTGCACACTGACGACTGCATACCAGAACCCAGCCACGTAGCAGAACTGAATACACAGCACAGCCTGGACAGCGGTGGTCAATACTGTACGTGGAACCACAGCTACTCACGACCGAGGGAGGGTTCTTCAGCCAGCTCAGCGAGGCACTTCAGGGCGCGATTCTCGAAGCAGTCGGTATCCTTTCTGAAGTATTTGTTGCGCTCGTCATTCTGGCAATTGGCCGGTTCGTTGCCGGGAAAGTCGGTGATGTCGTTGAGCGAGTGTCGCTCCGCGCGAACTTCGACTCGACAGTCTCGGAGACGCCACTTGGCGTCCTCTTTGGCGACCGCAACGGAGCGGCGGCTGCCGCCCTCGGCACCATCGTAACGTACTATATGTTCCTGATCGCGGTGTTCGCCGCGCTGGATCACATTGGCTTTACCGTTCTCACCCAGTGGATCGAGGGGGCAGTCTCCTACGTTCCGGCATTCCTTGGTGGCCTGCTCGTCCTCACCGTCGGGTTCTACATTGCCGACTTCGCGGTCGATTCGGTCCGCGAGTCGACCACGGCACAGAAAAGCGGCTTCCCCGACATCTTCGCTGACGTGACGAAGACGCTGCTGTACTTCGTCGTGATCGTTATCGGCCTCGATATGATGGGCGTCAGCGTCGGCATTCTCTACACCTTCGGCGAACCGTTCGTGCTCGCACTCGGTCTGGCGTTCGCACTTGCAGTCGGTATCGCCTTCGGCTGGGGTGGCAAGGAGCACATCGCCCAGAACGTCGGCGACTGGCACGAGGACAAAAGCGAGAACTGAGCCCGCTACGAATCTACTTTTCCGCCCACTCGACCATCCGAGCGTAGCGCTCGTCGGTCCGCAACGCCGCTGCGTCGCCGATCAGGACGAGTGACCGCTTTGCGCGTGTCAGCGCGACGTTGATCCGCCGGTAGTCCTCGAAGATCGGACCATCGAGGCTCCCGCTCGCGACGAAGGAGACGAGCACGACGTCCTTGCTCGATCCCTGGAACCGATCGACAGTGTCCACTGCAACGTCGTCGGGAGTTCGGCGCTCGATTTCCGCGACCTGTGCCCGGAAGGGTGCAATTACGGCGATCCGGCCGGGATCGACACCCGCCGCGAGGAACTCTTTGACAACTCCTCCAACGCGCTCGGCCTCGTCCGCGTCCGTGTGGTGTCCATCGTCGCCGGGAACGTCGAACAGCGTTACCCGCTTCCGGAGCGGTTCCGAGAGCAGGTCGACGTCGACGCCGTCGAGATCACTGATCGTTCGTCCGGCGATCTCGGCGGTGGCGGGCCGCAACTGACCGTCGTAGAATTCGCGGGAGGCGAAGGCCTGGATCCGCTGGGCCATCCGGTACTGGCGCGTGAGCAGCACTGACGCCTCGGGGTGTTCGTCGTGCATCCGCTCGAACAGCGACGTCGAGAGCCCGTTTTCGCTCCGTACAACCGGCGGTAGCTGATGATGATCCCCTACAAGTACAAACCGATCAGCCCGGTTGATCGCTGCGAGCGTGTTGGGCTCGGTTAGCTGGGACGCCTCGTCGACCAGTGCGACGTCGAACTCCTGCTCGCGGAGTTCCCGGGAGCCACAGGTCGCCGTGGTCGCGGCCACGACCTGAGCCTCTTCAAGCTCCGCGGCGCGCTCTTCTGGATCCCCTCGGGATTCCAGACGCAGGTCCTGCATGTCTTCCCGGACGCCGCTTTTCGTGCCGACCCGCACTGCGTCCTCGTAGCCCTGCTCCCGCAGCGCTTCGAGGGCGTTGTC
Source organism: Natranaeroarchaeum sulfidigenes (assembly GCF_017094485.1). Lineage (NCBI taxonomy): Archaea > Methanobacteriati > Methanobacteriota > Halobacteria > Halobacteriales > Natronoarchaeaceae > Natranaeroarchaeum > Natranaeroarchaeum sulfidigenes. Next base: position 1,158,147 of record NZ_CP064786.1, on the reverse strand, counting down.
GACCGCGCGATTGGTGAACGCTGACAGCAGCACGCGCTCGCCGCGGTCCACCATTGCCCGGATCGCCCGCGCGATGGTGTAGGTCTTGCCGGTCCCCGGCGGGCCGTGGATCAGCGACAGATCCTCCGCAGTGACCGCCTTCTCGACAGCCTCGTTCTGGGCTGCGTTGTTGTCAATGAACGTCTCGTCGGTCGTCCCGAACGCTGGGTCCGTACGCCCGAACAGGACGTCCTTCCGCCGCTGGCTGCCTTTGAGCACCGTGTCGTGAAGTGCTGTCAGCATGCGGTCGACACCCAGTTCCGACGGGTAGACGTCGAGGCGAGTGAACGAGACCGGTTCGTCGGCCGTCACGACGACCCGGTCCGGGTCGAGCCGTTCGATCCGGGCGAGTTCGGAGTGGCCCTCGATCGGATCGCCGTCGCTCGCCAGCACGACATCGCCTTCCCGGAGCTTCGAGACAGCTGTCCCAGTACGATCAGCGTGAAGTTCCCAGCGACCGCCCGGTAGTTCGCGCCGCTCGGTCGGTTCGAGTCCGATCAACGCCCGGTCGTCGTCGGATCGCTCTTCGGGCGCCTGCTCCCAGAGTTTGGCGTACTCCCGGTGTGTCTCACGTCGTTCCTCCTCGAGCCACTCGTAGAACCGCTCGAAGTACTCGCGTTCTTCCTCCGGCACCGCGCGGCCGATCTGTCCGGCCTTCGACTCCTGGTTCAGGCGTCCAGAGACGACCATACAGGTATCCTGCTCGAAACAGGACTCGCAGTTCGCGTCGGCCTCGTAGCCAGTCGGGACGCTCATCCCGTGTTCCATCGCCGCGAGCCGGTTGCGCTCGCGGACGACGTAATCACACAGCCCCTTCCCGATCGAGAACTCCTTGGCGGGGGAGAGGTCGCCGGTCGCCTCACTACGGTCGAGCGTCGTGTTCTTCGTGTACAGCAGGGTTCCGGTATCCGCCGGGACGCCCTTCTCGCGGAGCAACAGGGCATAGGCGGCCGCCTGTATCTTGTCCTGAAACCGCGGATCGCGTCGCGTGTTCTTGCCGGTCTTCAGCTCGACCGGCATCCCACGGCGGATCGCGTCGGCCCGCCCCTTGATACCGAACCGCCGGCTGATCAGCAACTGCTCGCTGCGCCACTGATCCTCGTCGGTGAGTGTTCCCTGGCTGAGCCAGCCATCGATCGCCGCCGCATTCCCGCGCACGTCCTCCCGGACACCCTCGGCGTCACGCCCCAGCAGACCGAGTTCGAGTCCGACCTCTTCGATCCGATCCTCGATCGCGTCGTCGAGATCACGCCCGCGCAGCAGGTCCCCGAACACCTCGTGGACGATGGTCCCTTTCACCACGGGGTAGTTCAGCGGGATCGCCGATATCTTGTTCAGATAGTACATCCGCGGGCACTGTACCCACGAGCGGATGTCAGTCACGTTCACGAGGAAGGATGGTTCGACGATCACGTACGAATCGCCAGTCGTCGCATAGCCTTCCTCGCCATCGTAGTCGTTCCGCTTTGCGTCCGTTACGACGATGTCCATCCCCGCTTCGACGTACTCGCCGGTCTCGGCCCACTTGCCCCACAGCGTGACGGTCACTGGATCACTGTCCTCTTCCCTCCGGACCGACAGCTCCGCAAGCTCGCTCTCGCCGTGTTGTGTCGTGATCGTTCGTGGCTCCTCGACGTCGACGATCACGCCATCCAGATTCACGCTATGCAGTCCGGCGTCATCGGTCAAAAGGGCTCGGGTATTCGTGAGTTGTGATAGCTGCCCAGACCTTATATTGTATTCTGGATAAAGAAATAAAAAATAACAGGTCAAATCGGGATGTATGGAATGCCCATCCTGTGAAAAAGAATTATCCACTGAACACGGAATGCGGCAGCATCATACGAAAGTTCACGGAAAGCCGCTCGCTAACCGAGAGTGTAATGGATGTGGATCCAAATTTTATGATTCTAAATCGCGAAAGGATTACTGTGTAAATTGCAATCCCAATGCAGGCCCACATAATGGAAACTGGAAAGGTGGAATGACCGAAACTAATTGTATCGAATGCGGTTCAGATTTTTTATTTTATCCCTCAAATAAACAAGGATTATACTGTTCTAGTTGTATTGAATCGGCAGAAGGTTTACTTCCCGACGATTGCCTTCCCTCTGCGAATAAAATAAGCACCTATTGCCGTTGGTGTGGTGCATTACTCAAACGTCACCCGTCAGATCTTAAAGATACTACACGGGGGCCTTTCTGCAATCTTGAATGTTATGGAAATTGGCTCTCAGACAATATAATTGGAAAGAACCATCATCAATGGCGTGGCGGAGAAATTTACTATGGCCAGTCTTGGTGGGAAATGAGACGTATTGCACTTGAACGCGACAATCATGAGTGTAGCAATTGCGGAAAAAGCCCGGATGACCTTGGACAGAATCCAGATGTCCATCATCTAAAGCCGGTACGGGAGTTCGAGGATCCGGGTGAGGCTCACTCACTCACTCGAAAACCTAATTACTCTCTGCCGTAGCTGTCACCGCCTCGTCGAAGAGGGTTCAATCACGGTATCCGTAAAATCGGAAAAGTAAGACTATTATGCCAACGACGGCAAGACATTCTTGCCAACATAGCACTACAATCCGGTTGTAGAAGCTGTGAGAAAAGTAACACAAACGCACCTCAGTCCCGTGGTGTAGTGGCCAATCATATGGGCCTTTGGACGTGTTCGGTTACGGCCGTCACGGAAGACAGCCTATGACGGCGGTTCGAATCCGCCCGGGACTATTCTGCCGCGAGCAAACCCGCGAGCGGCGAGTACCCTCGCGGATTCGAACCCAGGGGACGAGGGGATCCGAATCCTCGTGGGTCGATATCCGCTCCGGGACTACTACTGAGACGGTTATAAATTAGATCCGACAGATTCCGACCCGATCACCCGTCGAACCCGAGCAAGCGCAGGCCGATCAGGCTGACAAGCACAGTCGACCCCTCGTGGCCCACGACCGCGACGGGAAGGGGAATCCCCGCGGTAAGGATGGCGATAATCATGATTGCGATCGCGCCAAAGGCGATCGAGAAATTGATGTACAGCGTCTTTCTGGTCTCGCGGCTGAGCGCGAACGCGTAGGGAAGCCGACCGAGTTTGTCCGACATGAGCACGATGTCGGCAGTCTCGAGGGCGACGTCGGTACCCGCTCCACCCATCCCGATGCTGATGTCCGCCGTCGCGAGCGCCGGGGCGTCGTTGACGCCGTCGCCGACCATCGCGACGGCCTCGTACTCGGCCTGTAAGGCCTCGATATGGTCGACTTTCTCCTCGGGCAACAGCTCGGAATACACCTCGTCGATTCCGAGTTCCCCGGCGATATACTCGGCGACGCGCTCGTTGTCGCCGGTGAGCATGACGATCTGCTCGACGCCGCGCTCGCGCAGACGTTCGATCGTCTCGGCGGCGTCTTCTCTGATCGTATCGGTGAAGGCGAGCCAGCCGAGCACCCGTCGCTCCTCGTCGCTCTCGCTCACGACAAGCACGCTGGTTTTGCCGCGGGATTCCTGTTCTCGCACTGCATCAAGTCCGGCGTCGATCCCCTCGATCGGGCCGTCGACGACGGTATCGAAGTATCGTGGGTTGCCGATATGGATCGTCCGTTCATCGACCCGCGCGTGGACACCCTTCCCGACGACTGCCTGAAACTCGGTCGCGGTGGGGATGTCGAGCGAACGCTCGTCTGCGGCCTCCACCGTTGCCTCCGCAAGATGGTGTTCCGATCGAGACTGAACGGCGGCCGCGACCGACAGGAGTTCGTCGTCGGTCAGCGCGTCGGAACTACCGCTCGTGTGGCCGAGCGTTGAGACGTCTGTCAGCCGGGTGTTCCCCTCGGTGAGCGTCCCGGTCTTGTCGAAGGCAACCGCGTCAACGTTGCCCGCCGTCTCGATGTGTTCGCCCCCTTTGAACAGGACGCCCTGTCGCCCGCCAGCCGAGATCGCTGACAGTACCGCAGCGGGCGTCGAAATAATGACCGCACAGGGCGAAGCGGCGACCATTAGCGTCATCGCGCGGTAGAACGTCGGCTCGAAGGTGTGACCGAGAACCAGCAGAGGAAGCGCAATTGCGACCGCAGTCATCGCAAAGACACTCAACACGTAGGGCTGTTCGTAGCGGTCGATAAGCTGCTGGGTCGGAGCCTGTTTTTCCTGGGCCTCTTCGACCATGTGAATAAGTCGAGAGATGGCGGACTCCTGGGCTTTGCGTGTGACCCGCACTTCGAGACTGCCCGTTTCATTGATTGTCCCGCCGAAGACCTCGTCGCCCGGCTCCTTTGAGACTGGCACGGATTCACCAGTCAGAGAGGATTGATCAACCGTACTCTCGCCGGATTCGACAACGCCGTCGAGTGGGAGCCGATCGCCTGGCCGGACGACGAACACGTCCCCAACCTCGACGTCGTCGATGGACACAGTGACCTCCTCGCCGTCACTGAGTACCTGTGCCGATTCGGGACGCATCTCGATCAGTGACCTGATCGCCGTCCGAGACCGGCCAATCGCGTACTCCTCTAGAACGCCAGATAGCGAGAACAGGAACAGCAGCATCGCTCCCTCGAAGGGCGCACCGATGATCAGTGCACCGACAGCCGCGAGGATCATCAGCAGGTCGATTTCGACTGCCGGTTTCCGGAGGCTCTTGATGCTCTCTTTGAGCCCGTACCAGCCGCCAAAGACGTATGCGACTGCATAGTTCCCCCAGACAAACCACGGCGGCGCGTCGAACCAGCTCCCGAACAGCCCAGCGACCATACCGACAAATGTCAGGACGACAAACAGAGCCTGTCGACGAAGTACCGGTCGCTCCAGCAGCGCCTCCGCTCGATCCCGGGTGATCGATACGGAGCCTGATCCCGTCTCCATATCTCTCATCGTGGATCGAGTTTGATAAGCATATCTGCGATTCTCGGGCGATGCGAGCTTCGAAAGTACGGGAGGACTCGGGAAAACCGGGGAGAGATACTTACCGGATGATCGAGTCGGCCATTCGCTGCGGGAAGCCGACGATCAGCTGGTAGATACTCTTTTTCTCCTGGTTCGACCGCAGGCGGGCGCGAAGACGCTGGCTGAACAGCTCGACGAGGAAGATGAGCACGAAGATGACAAAGAGCGTCGCCATCATGTTCTCGAAGACGAGCCGTGCCTCCTGGGTCGCGACGACCGCACCCAGTCCGCCCGCACCGATGACGCCGACGGTGACTGCCGACCGGACGTTGATCTCGAAGATGTACAGCGTCCACGCGATGAAGGAGGTCTTAACCTGACTCAACATACCGAAGAAGACGACCTGTGGCTTGTTCGCGCCGGTCGTCCGCATCGCCTCGATTGGCCCGTCTTCGAGCTCTTCGAGCTCCTCGACGAACAGCCGACCGAGATTACCGATGGTGTTCAGGGCGATGGCAAGCGTCGCGGCAGCAGCACCGAGACCGACGAGGGCGACGAAGATCAGCGCCCAGATGATCGCCGGAATCGCGCGAATGAAGGACATGATCCCGCGGAAGATGAAATTGATCGGGAACGGCGTGACCCGCTCGGAGCCGAGCACGCTAAACAGGAGCGCAAGCGGGAAGCCAAGGATCGTCCCCACGAGTCCCATCGCAAGTGTGATTCCGGCCTCGCCGAAGATGGCGAACACGCCCATCTCCTGAAAGAAGAAGGCGTATAGATCGCCCGCGTTCGGTGGGAACTGGAACAGCAGGCCACCGATCTCGGCATCGTAGATCAGGTCGTTCGCGCTAATGAACTCCCAGTAGGTCCAGATGTCGAGAAACGGGATACCAGCAACGTCAGTCCGCGGGAAGTAATCACCCATACGCCCGGCGAAGTGGCTCCAGGTGAAGTTCGTCCGTTCGTCGAAAAACTCGGTTGCAGCGAGCCCCTGCAAGGTGATAAATCCGAGTGCAACGACGAACCCCACCCAGCCGACAGCGCGACGCCGGCGCGTTCGACGGATGTTCTCGAACTGTTCATTTACTTTTGCGCTCGCAGATTCGAGGCGGCGAGTCGGTTCGACGCCGCCATCAGACGCGGTTTCCGCCGAGTCGGTGCTCTCGGTCACGGCTTTGCCTCCGTATGTTTACTTGCGCCATCGGCCAGTTCATCGGACGGTGTGTCGGCCTCGTCGGTGACGAACATCCCATCGGTGTCGATCTCCCCGTAGATCTTGTCGACAGCGTCGATCGTGAGGTCCTCACGATAGCCGTCGAACACCTTCTTCCCATCGTGGAGGCCGATAAATCGCTGGCCGTACTTCCGGGCGATATTGACCTGATGCAGACTGATAAACGTCGTCAGCGCACGCTCCTCGGAGGCATGTTGCATGTACCGCATCACGTCCTGTGCGCTCCCGGGATCGAGACTCGCGACTGGCTCGTCGGCGAGCAGGACCTCCGGCAACTGAGTGAGCGCGCGGGCGATACCCACACGCTGTTGCTGGCCGCCGCTCATCCGCCGTCCCTTCTTTTCGGCCTCGTCCAGCAGGCCGACGGTATCGAGCGCTTCGAGGGCGCGCTGTTTCTCCTCGTCATCGTGTAGCTGAAAGATGCTTTCGAGAAGTCCCGTTCGGTTGATCCCACCCGACAGCGCGTTCGAGTATGCACTCATGTCCCCGACGATGTTGTGCTGCTGGAAAATCATCGCGACTTCGGGGCGTGTGGTCGTCATCGGTTCACCGTCAATCAGCACCTGTCCTTCTGTCGGCTCAGTGAGCGCAGACATACATCGAAGAAGAGTCGATTTCCCCGAACCGGAGACGCCGAGGATAATGACGAACTCTCCCGCCGGGACCTCGAACGAGACGTCATCGAGAGCGACGGTGTCTCCGTAGGTCTTCCGGAGGTTATCGACGACTATTTTGGACATTTGATATCCTGATTTTGAAGCGGCTTCGTTTATCACTTACTCTATCTCGTCGAAGCCGATTCCGAGGTCTTCCGCGAAGTCGTTGACCGGGTCGTAGTCCTCATGGGTTGCCTCGACGATACCGCTGAACCACAGTTCGTGGTCGTTGAAGTCCTCCCAGTCGTCTTCCTGATCCTCACTCAGGTCGTAATCGTCCGTGTCGAGTTCGCCGTCGGCGTAGTCTTCGAGCAGTCCCTCCGGCAGGCTGAGATCGAGTTCGTCGGCCAGAGTGAACGGATCGTGCTGAAAGTCCTCGGCCGACAGATCACGCATGAACTCCTCGATATCGAACCGGATATCTTCTTCCCATGCCGTGTTGATGACGATCGGTGCTCGGGGGATCGCGGGTGAGACGTCCAGCAACTTAAGCTCCGGATCGCGAGAGCCTGCGATGTCGACCTCGGGTGAGGTCTCGTAGAGGTCCTCATACTCGCCTTCGATCTGGTCGACCGGAACGTGCGGAATCGAAGCGAACTCACCGGCGCCTGCCGCTACCACCGTATCGTCCTCGATGAGCTCTTCGACAGCGAGGTCGTGTGCGACGCCGCTTCGCAGGTCGAAGTCCTCCGCGCTTCCCCCCTCGGGTGCGTTTCCGATATCCAGCCCTTTGTCCTGGAGCATCCACATCGGGGCCATCCCTCCGGACACCGACCCGACGTCGGCCATCGCAACGGTTTCCCCTTCCAGATCCGACACCTCGTTGATCCCACTGTCGGGAGTCGTAACGAGCGTGCCGAAGTATAGCTCCGCGCCGAACGCTTCGCGCATTCCGACGACATCGATCTCCTCGGGTCCAAGATCCGGTACCGCACCAGGCGAGGTGTCCGCAATAATCCGATCTCCGTCACCGGCACGGTTCAGTTCCTCCGAGGTCCCCGAGTAACTCTGGGTAGGAAGTCCCTCGATCTCTACGTCGAATTCGTCCTCGATCAGCTCGAACAGCGGCTGATACTGGACTTCGATGTCAATGGTATCCTCTGCTGGGTTCATGACCCACGTGATAGCTCCATCGTCGTCGTCACCGAGACAACCAGCCAACGCGACAGCGCCAACAGCACCGGTTTTGGTCAGAAAACTACGCCGTGTGTCAGCCGATGGACGGCTTCTGTCAGACATTCGTGTTGGCGTTAATAGAGTAGTATCAAATAACTTTCGGAGAGCAAATCGTCGATAGAGACTCTCAAAGCGGTGAAAAACGTACTAATACGTATCTATATTGTACCGCATATATTTACTATTCACTCATGCATTTTGTTTTAGAACAATAATTTAAAATATTTATGTTTGACCGGGGTAGCTCCCCACTCCAAACGCGACTATCCGTCCGGGATATCGAGGACTGTCCGACAACACAACGCCGATTATCCCCCATCAGTAAGGAGAGGTATGAACGATCGAACGCGGCTCGGCGCGGCTGTCGTGGGGACGGTCGCCCTGTTCGTGCTCGTCCAGTTGGGCGCACTCGCGCTCGTCGAGCCCTTCCAGCAGGCGGAGTATCAGGCGGTCGAAGACCCCTCGGATCCGGCGAACAGCGCGCTCTTCTTTGCGGTACTACTCGTGGCAACCGGCGTCATGCTCGCGGTGATCAAGTACGAGGCCGAGTGGCTGATCCGGGCGAGCGTCATCGGCGTCAGTGGGATGCTCACGTGGTACGTCCTGAACGCCGTCGTTCCCGGCGGTGCCGTCGCCGGCGTACCGCTCGCCCTCCTTCCGATCCTGGCCGCCCTTGGCGTTATCGTCGGACTGATCTATCATCCCGAGTGGTACGTCATCGACACCGCTGGAGTCCTGATGGGCGCGGGGGCCGCAGGGATGTTCGGCATCAGTTTCGGCCTCCTGCCAGCGATCGCTTTCCTCGTCGTACTCGCGGTGTACGACGCCATCAGCGTCTACAAGACGAAACACATGCTTACCCTCGCTGACGGCGTGATGGGACAGAAGATTCCCGTGCTGCTCGTCATCCCGACCTCACTCTCGTACTCGTTCCGGGAGGCGGGCGCTGGTGAGGAAATGACTGACGACCCGACGGCCGACGGGAGGGAGGTTGACCGGGACACTTCCGGGACCGAACCGGACGCCGACGCACCGGAGAATGAGACGGTAACGGACGGAGCCAGCGGGGCAGATAACGGCGTCCGAGATGCCCTCTTTATCGGGCTCGGAGACGCCGTCATGCCGACGATTCTGGTCGCCAGTGCCGCTTTCTTCATCCCGGCCGAGGTCGCACCGGGGTTCGATCTCCCGGTCGTCGCGATGAACCTCCCCGCACTCGGTGCGATGGTCGGGACGATCGTCGGCCTCGTGATTCTCCTGCGGATGGTGCTTGAAGGCCGTGCACACGCCGGGCTCCCGCTGCTCAACGGGGGAGCCATCGCAGGATATCTGCTCGGAGCGCTCGCGAGCGGACTCACGCTCATGCAGGCGATCGGAATTCATTCGTTCTGAGAACAGTAGTCATACCGAAGATGATCGGGAAATCGGTTTTTTGTGCCAGAGTTGCAACCTCAGGGGCATTCGTCTTTAGCTAAGCGAAGAACCGCGTGACAGCAATGGCTTATCGAGGCTACTTTTTGAGAGGAATGAGGAGGCGGCAAGTGTGCACCAAGACGCCTCCTCATCAAGAATCATGCGTCGGCTTACTACACTGTTTCCCTCTGAGTTCCTCGAAGAGCACGCCGAGGAACTCGGCGTGGTCGAGCGTGAGGGCAAACTTCAGATCCCCGTCCTCGTGTGGGCGCTCGTGTTCGGCTTCGCCGCAGGCGAGAGCCGAACACTCGCTGGGTTCAGGCGTAGCTACAACTCCACAGCCGATGAGACCATCTCTCCTGGTGGCTTCTATCACCGGTTGACGCCGTCACTTGCAGAGTATCTCCGCGACCTCGTCGAGCGTGGTCTCGACGAGGTCGCTGTTCCCAACGCTGTTGACGCTGATATCGACCGATTCAGGGACGTGATGATCGCTGATGGAACGGTGTTGCGGTTGCACGAGTTCCTTTCCGACGAGTTCCAAGCTCGCCACGAGGAGCAGGCTGGAGCGAAGCTCCACCTGCTCCACAATGCCACCGATCAGACGATTGAACGGATTGACGTGACCGATGAAAAAGCGCACGACAGCACGTTGTTCAAGGCGGGATCGTGGCTGCATGGACGACTGGTTTTGTTCGACCTAGCGTACTTCAAGTACCGCCGCTTTGCGCTGATCGACGAGAACGACGGCTACTTCGTGAGCCGGTTGAAGCAGAACGCGAATCCGGTGATAACAGAGGAGTTACGGGAATGGCGCGGGCGCGCCATTCCCTTAGAAGGGGAGAAGATCCACGACGTGGTCGGTGATCTCTCGCGGGAGTACATTGACGTAGAGGTCGAAGCGGAGTTCAAGCGGGGTCAGTACGAGGGAACACGGTCGCTAGACACGAAGCGGTTCCGCGTCGTCGGCGTCCGGGACGAGGACGCCGACGACTACCATCTGTACATCACAAATCTACCGAGAGAAGAGTTTCTCCCGGCAGATCTAGGGACGCTGTATCGGTGTCGATGGGAGGTAGAAACGCTGTTTCGTGAGTTGAAGACGCAATACGAACTAGATGAGTTCGACACGAGCAACCCTGTTGTGGTGGAGATTTTGCTGTATGCGGCGTTGCTGTCGCTGCTAGTGAGCCGTGAGTTGTTGGATCTGGTCTCTGAGCAGGCTGCCGACGAGATCGTGTTTCCACCGGAACGCTGGGCGGCGACCTTCCGGTCGCACGCCCAGCTCATTCTTCACGAACTTGGCGAATACCTCGGCTACTCGCCACCGCCGTTGCTGGAACGGCTGATCGAAGAGGCACAGAAGATTCATCAGCAACGACCGATCTTACAAGAGACGCTCGCTACCGCTACGCAACCAAGGTGTGAGGCTTAGCTAAAGACGAATGACCTCAGGGGTACTATGGATGATAATCAACTCGACGACCTGACCGGTGACGTTTTTGATCTCACTGATCTACTGGAGTATCAATCCGGTGCGATCGTGAGCCGGACGCTGATCGATGAGGAGTCAGCGACAGTCACGCTCTTTGCCGTGGCCGAGGGACAGACGATCAGCGAACACACTGCACCTCACGATGCGATTATGCAGGTCCTCGACGGTACGGCGACGGCGACCATTGACGACGATGAGTACGAGGTGAACGGCGGTGAGTCGCTGGTGTTCCCGGCAAACGAACCACACGCTCTGGAGGGCAAGGAGTCGTTCAAGATGCTGTTGACGATGGTGCGGTGAGTCCACTGAACCCAGTCTGTACGACTCGTATGCGCCCCTCGAATTGAAGTGTTTATATTACTAACAATAGTGCATGACCGAACAGGCGGCCACGACAATGGACTCCATCGAGATCAGGGAGTTTCTACAGGATCAGGGAACTGGGGTACTTGCACTTGCGAAAGCGTCGGACGCATACGCAGTACCGGTATCGTTCTTCTACGACGGAGAGCAACAGTGCGTCTACCTCCGGCTGGGGTACGCCTCAGGGAGCCAGAAGCGACGGTACGCCAAGGCAACCGATCACGCATCGCTTGTCGTCTACGACGACACCGATGAGGGGTGGAAAAGCGTCGTGATAGAAGGCCACCTCGAAGAGATATCGGACAATACACTCGACTCGGCACTCGAAGAGCACGGTGAACAACTCGACATCCCGTATGTGCGGATTTTCGATCGACCGACTGATGAAATCGAGTTTCGCACCGTCCGGATCAATATCACGAGTATGAAAGGAATTGTCGAGTCGTAGCGATACAAGGACCGCGGAGCTAAGTGGTTCCACAGCCATCTCACAGATATGCCGGATCGGTTGATGAAAGTCAACGCCTACACCACGTTTGACCTGATCGATGCCACGGTAACGGGCCACGAGTTCGAGGAGGAGTCCTTTGCCGTCCTGAACGCGACATCGCCACGAAAGAACCCCGACGAGGTGAAACTTCAGCTGGAGATCGACAACATGAGCGAGGAGCATCTCCCTGCCCATATGGAAGAGCTACACCTGACGCCGGAGCAGGCCAGAACGCTGGCGAGTGATCTAGAGACACACGCCGACAAAGTAGAAGCAGCGGACGAGTAGTTATTTGTCGTCGAGCCGTGCCAGCTCCTCATCGCTGAGCTCGATCGTCGAGGCCGCGATATTGGCTTCGAGATGCTCCAGCGAGGACGTGCCAGGAATTGGCAGGAGGTTCTCCGATCGTTCGAGCAGCCATGCGAGCGCTATCTGATATCGGGTGGCGTCGTGTGTCCCGGCAATGTCGTCGAGCAGATCTGCGTACTCGCCTAGCTCACCCGACGCAATCGGCGAGTACGGCATGAAGCCGATACCATAGTTCTCGCAGGCCTGCAAGACGTCCTCGTGTTCGCGGTTGGCGACGTTGTACTGGTTCTGTACTGTCGCCACGTCGACGATCTCACGAGCCGCCTCGAGCTGGTCGACGCTCACGTTGCTCAGCCCGATGTGACCGATTACACCCTCGTCTTTGAGTTCGGCGAGCGCGTGAAGCTGGTCGGCCATCGGATACTCGGGGTCCACGCGATGGAGCTGGTAGAGATCGATTTGGTCGACGCGCAGCCGGTCGCGGCTGGTGTAGGCTGCGTGCTGGAGATAGCCGGGATGACCGTGGCGTGCCCACTCGAAGCCTTCGTCGACCTGTCTGATCAGGCCGCCCTTGGTGGCGACGACGACCTCGTCGCGGTACTCGGGATCTGTCATGAGCGTCTCGCCGATCAGTCGTTCGCTCACCGAGGGACCGTACGAATCCGCGGTGTCGATGAAATCGACGCCGAGATCGATCGCCCGACGGAGTACGTCGCGCGCGTTCTCTACATCGTCTGGCTCGCCCGTGACGTGCTCGCCGGTGAGACGCATCGCGCCGAAGCCGAGTCGGTGGACAGTCAGGTCGCCGCCGATCTCGAAGGTGTCGCTCTGGTTGGCACTTGCCATGGTCGGGGTTTACCCGCTTGCGGGTAGTGGTTTGCGATCTTGCGCTGATCAAAGCAGGTTGAGACCCAGCACAAGCACGTGGGCGAGGGCAACGATAGTGACCGTCGCGGCGGCAAGGACGGAGCAGACCACCCCGACAAGTTCGTCCCGGGAGCCAAGCCACCTGCCTATTGCTTCGAGGGCCGTCCACGTCGTCGCGGCGATGACGGGCATGATCGTGACGCCGATCGTACGCCCCACCGTCCGGGTGGAAAGCGAGCCATCGATACCGATCTGCCAGTGAACCGTGACTGTGCTGGGAAGTGTGGCGTACGCGAGAGCGGATGCGACCACCATCGCCGCCAACAGGCCGAGCGAAACCAGCGTCGACGATCGGTCGAGTAGTCGGAGTCGGTCCGGATCGATCTCGGTCGAATCCGCGCGGTCGTATGCTGACATAGCTAGCAATGCAGGGACTGGGAGTATAGCACCCCGAGCAGGACTTCACTGACTGAAGTCGCCGAAACCGATTTATGAGTACTGACAGACAGTGTTCGTATCGTGAGTGAGGAGCCCGATCTGGAAGCGGTTGCCGCCCTGATCGAAGACGAGACGGCGAGACGGATCCTCACCGAAATCAGCAGCCAACCCATGTCCGCATCAGATCTTTCCGAGCGCTGTGATGCGTCGAAACCGACCGTGTATCGTCGACTCGACGATCTCCGGCAGTGTGACCTCCTTGAGGAGACGACGAAGCCGGATCCGTCCGGCGGGCACCACCACACGCTGTATGCGATGAATCTGGATCGGATCGTCGTCGAGGTTGGTGACGGATCGCTCCGACTGGAGATCGACCGACGCGAAACGATGGCAGATCGCTTTACCAGACTCGTGGAGGGGATGTAAAATGCGTCCGCTCCCACTACAGGTAATCGACGAGCCGCAACTACCCGAGTGGTTACTCGCGTTCGGACAGGTCGCAAGTCTGCTAAGCGGGCTAATCGGCGTGTTGATCGCGTATGTCGCGTATCGTGGATACCGACGAAACGACAGCCGACCGATGCTGTATGTGGCTGCGGGATTCGGACTCGCCCTCGGCATCCCCTTCGCACTCTATCCGTTCGTACGTTGCTTCCCGAGGGCGTCGCACAGGGACTGTTCGTCGTCCAGATGTCCAGTCAGCTAACGGGTCTGCTGTTGATTCTGTACGCGCTTCGGATGCAGCCCTGACCTACTCGGCAAGTCGCCCGTACTGATCGTCGGTCAGATCGATCGCCGAGGCAGCGACGTTTGCCTCCAGATGCTCCAGCGAGGAGGTCCCCGGAATCGGCAGCGTTACGTCGGAGTGTTCGAGCAGCCACGCGAGGGCGATCTGATACCGAGACGCCTCATGTTCGGCAGCTACTGACTCGATAACATCCGCCTTCTCGCCGAGGTCACCAGCAGCCAGCGGATACCACGGAATGAATCCGATATCGTAGTTCTCGCAGGCCTGCAGAACGTCCTCATCGCTGCGGTTGACGACGTTGTACTCGTTCTGGACCGTCGCGACGTCGACAATCTCGCGAGCCTGATCCAGCTGCTCGACGGTCACGTTGCTGACGCCGACGTGTTTGATGTAGCCGTCGTCCTGTAACTCGGCGAGCGTGTTGATCGAGTCCACGAAGGGCGTGTCCGGATCGGGGCGGTGGTACTGATAGAGATCGATCTGCTCGACGCCGAGGCGGTCGAGCGAGCACAGCAGTGCGTTGCGGAGGTACTCGGGATCACCGCGCGGGAGCCACTCGGTGGTCGGTTGTCGCAGCAGTCCGCCTTTCGTGGCGATGAGCACCCTGTCTCGGTACTCGGGATCGGAGAGTAGCGCCTCGCGGATCAGGCGCTCACTGGTTCCAGGGCCGTACGAGTCGGCAGTATCGATGAAGTCGACACCGAGGTCTACAGCAGTCCGAAGCACGTTGTGGGCGTTCCCGACGTTCTCGGGGTCGCCGATGATCCCCTCGCCGGTGATCCGCATCGCGCCGTACCCCAGCCGATGGACTGTATCTTCGCCGCCGATATCGAACGTGTCGCTTCGATTCTCGACCATGCCAGACGGTTCGGACTTCACTCACCTATGAGTACCGGCGACGAAGGCGTCGAGACAGCAGTGCCGATAGCAACTGCCTAAGATCTTTTGTTATCAACATCAGTTGTACTCAGCATGCCGAAAGAGTTAATAACATCCATTGTTATTAAATTACTGTTATTTTAGAATCGAAGTACGTAGTCAGTATACAGCCGAAAGTTTAGTCAAAATAATCATTCATTACATTTATTTACTTACCATATAGTCCCATCCATATGTTTGATCGATTGCGGATGATCGTCCCTGATAGAATCAGACGAAGCTACGCTGCGAAGTTCGGCATCATCGTCATACTCCTTGCGCTTTCGGTCGCTGTGATCGGCGGTGTGGCAACTGCGCTTATGTCGGACCAGGTCGAGCAAAGCACGGAGGCCGACTTCGAGGCAACGACGACCGCCGACGCCCAGGCGGTCGATAACTGGCTCAAGACGAGCGCCGTGGAAGTGCGAACGGTTGCGGGTGACAAACGGGTCGAAGAGACCACCGACGGCAGTTCGGACAGTATAAGCGAAGAGGAAGCGGACGAACTCCAGAGCTACCTGTCTTCGTTCACGAGCGATCGTGAGGGGCCGTCCACACTCCAGAAGATCCACCTCGTTGACACGGAAACGAACGAGGTGGTCGTCTCCTCGCGGAACGCCGACACGGGAGAGGTCTTCGAGGAGGATGCGGTCGGCTGGCTGCAGGAGCCACAGTTCGATCGGCGCAATGTCGACGTGTCGCAACCCTACGAAGCCGAGGGTGCAAGCGGTGGAACGACCGGTGACGGCTATTATGCGATTGCGTTCTCGCAGGACATCTCCGAGGAGCTCCGTATCGTCGCCGTGCACGACCTCGAGGCGATTGGGGGGGTCATCCTGTCCGGCAGCGAGAACGAAGAGCTCGACGATTCCTACACCATGGTCGTCGACGAGGAAGATCGGATCACCATGTACGACACCGACCTTGGCTCGGCGGTCGGGGAGACGTATCCGTCCGACAGTCCGGCCCTTGCCGAGGCGCGAGAGCTGCCAGCCCGAACCACCAGTGAATCGATGCTCGTCGACGCCGAACACGTTCCGTCGATGGGAGAGGGTGCCGGTGAGGAGCATCTGGTCGGGTACGCACCGATCAACGAGCGGGACGATCCCGATTCCGACGGCGAGTGGACTGTTATGGTCCACGCCCCGTCCAGTCAGGCGTTTGGCTTCGCCGATACGTTGACGACGTACGGTGCCTTCGCCACTGCAGGTGGCGTGCTCCTCATCGGCATCATCGGGCTCGCACTCGGCCGGAACACCGCTGTGGCGATCGATCGGCTAACCGGCAAGACCGAACGTATGGAAGCGGGTGATCTCGACGTCGATTTCGAGACGCAACGGATCGACAACATCGGTCGGCTGTACGGCGGCTTCGCGAGCATGCGCGACGCGCTCAGAGCGCAGATCCGAGAAGCTCAGGAAGCACGCGATGACGCCGAGACAGAGCGCGAACGGATCGAGCGGATCAATCAGGACCTGCAGGCGTCCGCCGAGGAGTACTGTAGCGTGATGGCAAAAGCGGCCGACGGTGATCTCTCCGTCCGTGCGACTGTCGAGACCGACAACGAGCAGATGCAGGGGATCGGCGAGGATTTCAACGCGATGCTCAGTGAGATCGAGGTTACCGTCGCGGAGCTCAAACAGTTCGCCACGGACGTCGCCACGGCGAGCGAGGAGGTGACCGCCTCCAGCGAGGAGGTCCACAGCGCAAGCCAGCAGGTCACTGAATCGATTCAGGAGATCTCCGAGGGAGCGGAGCGACAGAACGAATCCCTGCAGACGGTCAGCGGGGAGATGAGCGGCCTGTCCGCAACGACCGAGGAGATCGCGTCGTCGTCGAACGATGTCGCGGATATAGCCGAGCGCACCGCACAGACGGGTCGTGAGGGGCGCGAGGCCGCCCAGCAAGCCATCGACGGGATGGCGACGATCGAGGCCGAAAGCGAGGACGCAGTCGAGGAGATCGAGGCGCTCCAGCAGGAGGTCGCCCAGATCGACGAACTGCTCGAGTTCATCACCGAGGTCGCAGAGCAGACCAACATGCTCGCGCTGAACGCCAACATCGAGGCGTCCCGCTCTGGCGAGTCCGGCGAAGGCTTCGCCGTCGTCGCCGAGGAAGTCAAAGAACTCTCGGCCGAAACCAAAGAGGCCGCCGAGAATATCGAGGACCGACTCGAACGCATCAAGGCCCAGACCGACGATACGGTCGAGGAAGTCCGGACGACCAGCGAGGAGATTACCACGCACACCGACTCCGTGCGTGCAGCTGCGGACGCCCTCGACGAGATCGCCGAATACGCACAGGAGACCAACACTGGCGTACAGGAGATCTCCGCGGCGACCGAAGAACAGGCAGCATCGACCGAAGAGGTCGTCACGATGGTCGAGGAGGCCGCGACGATCTCCGAGGAAACTACCGCGGAGTCCGAAAACGTTGCCGCCGCAGCCGAACAACAGACGACCGCGCTCACCGAAGTGTCGCGATCGGCCTCGGAGCTGACCTCACAGGCGAGCCAGCTTTCGGAAGCACTCGACCGCTTCGAGACGGACTCTACGGGAGACGGATCCATGACCCCCGACGGGGCGGCGCTCCCGGCAGCCGACGACGCCGACCCGGACAATGAGAGAGAGGTTGGCGCCGAGCCAGCCGACGGGATCGAATCGGACGCCGAGCCAGCCGATGATACCGAACTGGCCGACAGCACTGCCGCAGTTACCGGGGCGGACGCCGACCCTGTGACGGACAGCGGGCAGGACGAGGCCGGTGAGACCGAGGACGAAGACGACAGGGACTCCACGGCGGACGACGGAGCGAACGACGAGTCGATGTTCTCGTTCGTCGAGGAGAATCAAGAGGATTGAGTGACGGATCGATTCGGCTGAAATCGTCCGGGAGTTACATTGTATACAATGTTACAATGTAACATCTCGGTAGGCGTCGGGGTCAGCTGGTGCCGTCGAACATATCATCCAGATCGTCCGCAATCTCTCTGATCGCGTCGTGTGCTACGTCGACCGACTCTGAACCCGAAAGCATCGTAATAAAGCCGTGAACCATCGACTCGTAGTTGCGATACCGCACCGAGACGCCGTCGTCGATCAGTTGCTCGACGTAGCCCGTCGCGCCATCGCGCAGGGGATCGAACCCGGCGGTAATCACTGTCGCCGGTGGAACACCCGAGACGTCACAGGCCATGGTCGGGTTCGCGTAGGGGTTCCGGAAGTGGACGTCGCTACCGAAATAACAGTCGTGGAACCACTCCAGATCCGCCTCGTCGAGAACGATTCCGGCGTGTTCCTGGACCGAGTCCTGTTCCCTGCGGACGTTGATACCGGGATAGATCAGCACCTGATAGTCGATCTCCGGGCCATCGCGGTCGGCAGCCATCAGCGAGGTAACGGCTGCAAGCGCGCCGCCCGCGCTGTCGCCGATCACGGCAAGCTCGCCGGTTGAGTGGAGCTGTTCTTCGTGTTCGGCGACCCACTCGGTCGCACGGTATGCGTCCTCGACGTTCGCCGGGAACGGATGTTCCGGTGCGAGGCGGTACTCGACTGCGACGACGACACAGTCAGTCTCCCGGGTCAGATGTCGACAGAGCAGGTCGTGGCTCTCCAGATCCCCGAGGACGTGGCCGCCACCGTGGAAGAACACGAGTGTCGGATGGGGCCCTTCGGCCTCGGGCTCGTATACACGGAGCGGCAGGTCGCCGCCCGGACCGTCGATCGTCAGGTCGGTCGTTGCCCCGACCGCGGGCGGGTTTCGGTTTTGTACCCAGTTCAGACCGCGCATGACGAGGCGTATCCAGCGCACAGAGCGGACGGGCATGAGGATGGGCTCGACGCGCTCGCGGCGGGCGAGGATCCGCTGGACGTTCGGGTCGATCTCGTCGGCTTCCATACCGGTCGTGGGAGCGGTCGGGGTAAAAGCCCGACGCTCAGAGTTCGATCGTCTCGCCGAGCGTCGGCGCGCTCGCCTCGATTCCCTCGTCCTGAAGCTCCGCGGCGAAGACCTCACAGCGATCGCCGTGGTTGATCAGTACCGGGACGTCTCGGTAGGACTGCAGAAACTCCCGGAGCCCGCCCTGATCCGCGTGCGCCGAGAAGTCGTACTGCTCGACCTGCGCACTGACCGGCATGATCCGGCCGTCGAGCTCGGCGCTGCCGGTCTCGATCAGCTCCCGGCCCGGCGTCCCCTCGACCTGATAGCCGGTCATGGTGATCTTGTTCGTGGGGTTCGACCTGATCTCGGGGATGTACGTCATCGCGGGGCCGCCGCTGAGCATCCCGCTGGTCGTGATGATCACGGCCTTCTGGTCGGTAATCCGCGTTCGTTGGCCGTCTCGTCCGGTAACGAAGCGGGCGTGGGACTTCGCACGCCTGAGCGCCTCGGCGTCACGGACGAACTCGGGGTGGCGCAGGAGCATGCGCGTAACCTCTTTCCCCATCCCGTCGACGTAACACGGGATATCGTGGGCCGCACAGATCAGCAGCATCTCCTGGGTTCGGCCGATGGCGAAGGCGGGGACGACGACCGTGCCGCCCTGCCAGAGCGTCGTCTCGACGCTCTCGACGAACCGCTCTTCGAGAATGTCCCTCTCATCGTGGTCGACGTCCGAGTACGTGCTCTCACAGAGCACGACGTCAGCGTCGGGCCGGGCCGTCGTTCCGGAGACGAGCCGCTGATCGTCCGTGTGGAAATCTCCCGTGTACAGCAGTCGGGTATCCCCGTCGTCGACGAGCACGTGTGCCGAGCCCGGAATGTGCCCTGCACTGTAGAACGTGATCTCGTAGCCCGCCGTCTCGAAGGGCTCGCAGTAGCCGTGGGTCTCCGAGACCTGTGTCATCCGTCCGACGTCCGTCTCGGTGAATGGACACTGCAGCGTCCCACCATGCAATTTCAGCGTATCCCGCGCGAGCGTCCCCGCGAGTTCCGCGGTCGGCGGCGTCCAGTGAATCGCTGGTCGGTCCCTTCCCGATAGCAGCGCCGGGAGCGTCCCAACGTGATCGAGATGGCCGTGGGAGACGACGACGGCGTCGGGAGAGGGCGTCTCGATCGGAAACTGTGGCGGGGTGGCGGTCAGCATGCCGAAATCGAGCAGCAGGGAGTCGTCGACGAGGATCGCGCTCCGGCCGACTTCGCGCGCGCCGCCGAGAAACCGAATATCCATTATCGGCGATTGGGCCGCACCCGGTATTGGTTCGTCGGTTCGCTGCGGTGACTGCTCAGGAGACGGGGGCCGAAACGCTTGCAAGCGTCCGCGGAGAGTGGTGGGTATGGACAACACAGCGGTCGACCGCGAGTGGTGGAAGGAGGCGGTCGTCTACCAGATCTATCCGCGCAGTTTCAACGACTCGGACGGCGACGGGATCGGCGACCTGCAGGGGATCACCGAGCGCGTCGAGTATCTTGACGACCTCGGCGTCGACGTCGTCTGGCTCTGTCCGGTCTACGGGTCGCCGATGGCCGACAACGGCTACGACATCAGCGACTACCGGTCGATCCATCCCGAGTTCGGCTCGATCGAGGACTGGGAGGAGTTGCTTGCCGAGCTCCACGCTCACGACATTCGGCTGGTGATGGATCTCGTGGTCAACCACACCTCGGACGAACACGAGTGGTTCCAGCAGTCCCGCCGTCGAGAGGCAGGCTACGAGAACTACTACTACTGGCGCGACGGCGATGTGAACGAAAACGGTGATCCCGTCCCGCCGAACAACTGGGGCTCGTTCATGGGCGGGTCGGCCTGGAGCTACGACGAGGTACGCGAGCAGTGGTATCTGCACATCTTCGACGAGAAACAGCCCGATCTGAACTGGCGCACCCCCGAGGTGCGCGAGGCGGTCGCCGACCTCGTGAACTGGTGGCTCGACAAGGGGATCGACGGCTTCCGGATCGACGCGATCCACTTCATCTCCAAGCCGGAGGGGCTTCCCGACGCCACCGGGGACCGCGAACCGACCGGCGTCGAACTGTACGGCCACGGCCCACGCATCCACGAGTACCTGCGCGAACTCCACGAGCGGACCTTCGCGAACTACGATGCGATGACCGTCGCGGAGATGGCCGATACCACCGTCGAGATGGCCGACGACTACCTCGGCGAGAGCGGCGACGGGCTCGACATGATCTTTCACTTCGAGCATATGTACATGGACAACGGCCCGCGCGGACGCTGGGATCCGGAGAGGTGGGGCGACTGGGAGCTCACCGAGCTCAAAGAGATCATGCGCCGCTGGCAGGCCGATCTCACCGACGACGGCTGGAACGCCCAGTACCTCGGCAACCACGATCAGCCCCGCATCGTCTCGCGCTTTGGCGACGACGACGAGTTCCACAGGGAGAGCGCAACACTGCTCGCTACCTTCCTGCTGACGAGTCGTGGGACACCCTTTATTTATCAGGGCGAGGAGATCGGCATGACCAACGCCGAGTGGCCCACGATCGACGACCTCGACGACCCCATGACGATCGGCGCGATTGAGGATCTGATCGAGGCCGGCGAGATCGAGGGCTACGACGAGGTCCGCGAGTTCGTCGAGTACATGACCCGGGACAACGCCCGGACGCCGATGCAGTGGGACGACTCCGAGAACGCCGGGTTCACAGACGGCGAGCCGTGGCTCCCGCTCAACGGGAACTATCCGGCGATCAACGTCGAAAAAGCGCGAGCGCAGCAGGGATCGATCCGGCAGTACTATCGCCGGCTGATCGACCTGCGGGCTGCCGAGGACGCGCTCGTCTACGGCGACTTCGAGCTCTTGGCCCCCGATCACGACCAGCTCTTTGCCTACACCCGAACCGGCACGGAGGGGACGTTCCTGATCGTGCTCAACTGGTCGGCCGAGCCGGCCGTTTTCGAGGGGGCGAGTGTCGACACCACGCCGGAATCGATCGTCACGAGCAACTACGAGGAGTCGCCGCGCGATCCGGCTGGCGCGACACTGCGACCGTACGAGGCGGTCGTCTACCGGCTCTGAATGGGTCGCTCTGTGTGAGCGCCACGGCGGGGCCCTTCGCTACCGCCACGGCGTGACCCCTCCGCTACCGCCGCACCGCGAGCACTGAGAGATCGGAGAACGGGGTTTCTTCCGGCCCGCTGCCGCCCGCGTGCTCCGCCAGCGCCCCGAGCGTCGTCCGCGTGATCGACTGATCGTCGTGTGTGAGCCGTTCGAGGACGAGCGCGGTATCGTCGACCTGCCCGCCGTGCTTGAGCAGGTTGGCCGCGATGTCGCCGGGCATCCAGTCGAACGGACGCGGGAGGACGAGGAGGTGGCGCTCGCCGACGTCTTGCCGGAGGCGGGCGAGGTCCGCGGCGAGGTCGCCGCTCTTGTGCAGCGTGACGAAGGTCGTGTCTTCCATCGGCGTCCGGCCGTAGCTCGCGGCAACCTGCAACGAGGAGATTCCGGGGACGACCCGGAGATCGACTCCGCCGTCGGTCGCCTCGTCGACCGCCCGCTCTACTTTCCCGACGAACTGGTAGCCCGAGTGGTTCGGATCGCCCATCAGCACGGCGGTCCCGCGCTCGCCCGCGGTGACACGGTCGGCGAACTCGGTCAGTGCGGCCGCCTCGTCCCGATAGCCGCAGGTCAGCAGGTCGGCATCCGTCAGATCGCCGACGAACTCGACGACGGTCTCGAAGCCGACCACGACGTCGGCCTCGCGGATCGCACGCTCGCCGCGGGGGACGAGGTACTCCGAGTTACCGGGACCGATTCCGACCGCGTGAACCGGATCGGTGCCATCCTCTTGCTCCGGCGGTTCCGGCGATGTGGCCGCGTATTCGGCCGGGTCGGGACCGGAATCGAGGTCGTACTCGTCGTCGCTCACAGCTCTCCCGCCTCGAGCGCGTCTAGCGTCGTCTCGCCGCTCCGAACGTCGCTAGCGACGTGGACGAACTCGTTTGTCAACCCGGCTGCGAGCCCGGAGCCGCCCCGTCGGCCGACGTTGGTGACCGCCGGGACATCGTACTCCCCCACGACGTCCCGCAACCGCTGTCGGCTCTCTGCGGCCTTGACGAAGCCGACCGGCGTCGCGACCACTACTGCGGGACGAGTTCCCTGCTCGATGCAGTCGGCCAGCGCGAGCGCCGCCGTCGGCGCGTTCCCCACGACTGCGATGGCATCCTCGTAGACGCCTTCTCTGTCGAGTTCAAGGACGCTCGCCGCTGTTCGGGTCATCCCAGTCTCGGCAGCGAGTTCGGCACCGTTGCCGATCGCTTTGCGCACCTCGCAGTCGTGGCCGCGGCCGGTGATCCCCGATTTCACCATCGTGATGTCGGTGACGATCGGCCGCTCGTCGAGGACGGCCCGCGCACCCGCGGGCACCGGATCGTTCGCGAAGCGCATCAGGTACTGGAACTCGGAATCGCCGGTGGCGTGGACCGACTTGGCCCGCAATCGATCGTTCGGCCGCTCCTGCGGGACGAGCTCGTGAACCCGGTCCATGCTCGTCTCCGCGATCGCCATGGCGTCCGCGGTTGTCGCGCCCAGATCGGCGTACTCCTCGAACTCCTCGCCGCCGTCCGTGGCGATCCGTCGTCCGTTTCGATCAGTCGTCATCGCCGATCACCTCCGCTGGGTCGCGTGCGGCACGCGCCTCCAGATCGCCGTCGACGTCGAGATTCAGATCGCGTAACTCGGCGACGGTCTCCTCGTCGGCGTCCCAGAGCCCCCGATCGACGGCTTCCAGTAGCGTGTCCGTAATCGACTCCAGCGCCCACGGATTCACCTCACGCATCCACTCGGCCCGATCCTCGTCGAGAGCGTACTTTTCGGCGACCTCGTTCCAGAGGTGGTCCGAGACGACGCCGGTCGTCGCGTCCCAGCCGAGCGTGACGTCGACCGTCTTCGAGAGGTCGCCAGCGCCCTTGTAGCCGTGTTCTTCCATCGAGTCGAGCCAGTTCGGGTTGAGCACGCGCGAGCGCATCGACTTGCGAACTTTCTCCTCGTTGGTGTAGACGGTCACGTTGTCCGGGTCCGAGGAGTCGCCGACGTAAGATGCCGGCTCCGAGTCCGAGACCTCGGTGACGGCAGTGATGAAGCCGCCGTGGAAGGCATACCAGTCCGAGGAGTCGAACTCGTCTTGTTCCATCGTGTCCTCGATCTTGACCGTTGCCTCGACCGTTCCGAGGCGGCGCTCGAAGGCGTCGTGGGCCTCCGTGGTTTTCCCCCGCGAGCCGAGCGCGTAGCCGCCCCACTGGACGTAGACGTCGGCGAGATCGGAGCGATCCTCCCAGTTCCCCTCGTCGACGGCCTTGTTCGTCCCGGCACCGTACCCGCCGGGCCGGGTCGTGAACACCCGGTGTTTCGCGGCCGATTCGGGATCGTCGTGGCCCTCCTCGGCCAGTTCCTCGGCCTCCGCCTCGACGTGTTTTTTGACGTAATTCCTCTCGTGGGGTTCGTCAAGGTCGACGACGGCGTCGACCGCGTCGTGGATGACGCTTGCCGCCTGCGGGAACGCGTCACGGAACAGTCCCGAGACGCGGGTCGTCACGTCGACCCGCGGGCGACCGAGGTCGTCGAGCGGGATCGGCTCCACGTCGTCGATCCGTCCCGCGTCGGTCCAGATCGGCTCGACGCCCATCATCGCGAGCACCTGCGCGACGGTCTCGCCGCGGGTCCGGACGGTCGGCGTCCCCCACGCGACGACGCCGACCTCCTCGGGATACTCGCCGTTCTCGTCGTGGTGTCGGGAGAGCGTGTCCGCGGCGATCTCGCGGCCGACCTCCCAGGCGGGCTTAGCGGGGATCTTCCGCGGATCGAGGGTGTAGAAGTTCCGGCCCGTGGGAAGCAGATCGACGCCGCCGCGGGTCGGTGCGCCCGAGCCTCCCGGCGGCACGTACTTGCCGGCGAGGGCGTCGGCCGTCCGCGGGATCTCCCTTTCGGCACCCGCCACCCGAGGCGCGGCCTCCTCGCAGATGAACGCCAGCGCCTCTCTGAGGTCGTCGTGGGCGCCGCCCTCGACCCGGGCGTCCCCGAGCGGGTCGATATCGACGACCATGAGGTTCATCGTCGTCTCATCGCCCGGTTTCGCGTCCGATTCCGCCTCGGGCACGTCGAAGTCGTGTGCGGCGAGCGTGCGGACCAGCTCCTTGCTCCGCTCGTAGACCTCGTCGGCGGCCTCGCCGTAGGTCATGCCCAGCCGCTCGTCGTACTCGCCGGGCGCATCGAGCATCCGATCGTAGTCGACGCCGAGGACGCCGGCGACCGACTCGCGAAGGCTCGGCCCGCCGGGGTTCTCCAGGCGGGTGAGCGCGACGAGATACTCAACCAGTCGGTCCTCGGCCGGCGGCTCGCCCATCGTGTGTAGCCCGAGCCGGATCTGGGTGTTCTTCACGTCGGTCAGATAGGAGTGGATCCGCTCGACGAGGTCGTCGGTGTCGATCTCGTCCGGTCCGTCGGCGTCGCCGACGAGTTCGTCGCCGTCGACTGCCCCCTCCGCGAGCGTCGTGCCCGCCTCGTCGGGGCCGCGAACCTCGACCCGCTCGTCGATCTCACCGGCGATACCGAGCTCGACGGCGAGATCGAGCTCCTCGACTTTCTCGCGAAGGAGCTGCTCCAGTCGCGCACCCTCGTCGTTGCGGACCTCCGTGCCGCCGGCCTCGCGGTACTGGCGGGCCAGATCCTCCAGTTCGGCGAGTTCGTCGTAGCTCCCCGCACGGCCCATCACTGGCGTCAGGTAGTCAACGACGGCAGCGTACGAACGGCGCTTCGCCTGGGTCCCCTCGCCCGGGTTGTTGACGATGTACGGATAGACGTTCGGGAGGTCATCGACCAGACCGTCGGGCGCGGAGCCGGCGTGCAGCCCGACCGTCTTGCCCGGCAGCCACTCCAGCGAGCCGTGCGTGCCCAGGTGGACGACGGCGTCGGCCGCGAACTCGTGCCGGAGCCACGCGTAGAAGGCGACGTAGTCGTGTGGCGGCCAGAGATCGGAGTCGTGATACACCTTTTCGGGATCCATGCCGAAGCCCCGCGGCGGCTGGACGGTGACGAGCACGTTCCCGAACTCGATGCCGGGGATCGCGAAGGGTCGCTCCGGCGGCTCGCCCCACTCGTCGAGGACGCCCTCGCGGAACCCCTCGGCGGCGTCGTCGAACCACTCGTCGTACTGTGTCGGTGAGACCACGTCGACGCTCCGCTCCCGGACGTCATCGGGAGCGACCCACCGGTCGTCGAGGGTGAGCTGTGCGGTGAGCGCGTCGATGAGCTCCATCCCGTCGTCGACCGGTCCGCTCCCATGCGCGGACGAGGCACCGTCGCCGAGATCGTAGCCGCGCGCGCCCAACTCGTCTAGCAGGTTCACCGTGGACTCGGGCGAGTCGAGGCCGAAGGCGGTGCCGATCCCGTCGTCGCTCGGCGGGTAGTTGTGGAGGACGACGGCGACCTGTTTCTCGTCGTTGGGCGTGTGTCGAAGCTTTGCCCAGTTGACCGCCAGTCGCGCCGCGTGGTCGACCCGGTCCTCGATCGGGAAATGCTGTTTCGGCGCTGAGCCGACGCCTGCCGTGCCGTCCATCCGTTCTTTCCCCGAGATCGGATGAGTGATGACGTTGCCGTCGAACTCCGGGAGGGCGACCGACAGGGCAAGCTCAAAGCCCATCACGCCGGTCTCGCTGGCCTCGTACCGCGACCGGGAGCGCATCGTCGTCACCGTCTGGATGACCGGGACGCCGAGTTCGTCGAGGAACACGTCCTCCGCGGCGGAGCCCTCGTCATCGGCGTCCCGACCGCGCTCGCTCATCGACAGCGAGAACATAAACGAGGAGAGGACGGCGTCGACGACCGGCTCGCCCACGTCGTCGGTGAAGTAGTTCTCGACCGTCCACTCGGCGTCTTCCTGGCCCTCCTCGTCGGTAACCGGGTTACAGAACACCGGCAGCGCGTTCGCGCCGAGGGCCTCCAGTCGCCGCACCTGCGCGTCGACGTAGCGGGTGTTCTCGTGCGTCCAGTGCGATTCGTAAAACCAGATGCCAACGGTGGGCGCGCTCTCCTCGAACGTCGCGACGAGTTCCTCGTAGCCCGTGCCCGGGTGATCGGGATGATAGACGCCCTCGGTCGGTAACTCGACCGGCTCGCCGACCTCGCCGGTCCAGGCGTCGTCCGCGCTCGCTCCGGAACCGTACTCCCGTACGAGATACCGGGTGGCGTTCGCGATATTGATTGTCCCTCCCCGTTCGAGATACTCGTAGACGGCGTCGCGGTCGGACGCCGGTACGCTGGTGTCTTCGATCGCGAAGGCATCGCCCGTCGCCTTCACGACGAGTGGGACGCCCGCGTCGTGCAGTTCCTCGACCGCCAACTCGTAGCCGGGCATGCTGTCCTCGGCACCGTGGAGCCAGAAGACGGTCGCTGTCACGTCGCGAAGCTCGTCGACGAACGACGCGATCGCTTCCTCGTCGTCCAGATCGCTTTCGGATCTGACGACCAGGTCGATCCCGTCGAGTCGCTCCGCAGCGGCCTGTACTGCCCCGAGTTCGTTCTCCGTCGCCGTGTAGAGGCCGATCTTCGTCACAAGTTATTAAACCTCCTCTGCGGTAACACAAGTATGGTTGATCTGGGGCCGGGCAAAAAGGTTTCTACGCCGTTCCCGGCGATCGTCGGACAGGAGTCGCTCAAGCGAGTCTTGCTTGCCCTCGCCGTGGAGGACGGACTCGCCGGGGCGCTCGTCCGTGGCGAGAAAGGGACCGCCAAATCGACGGCGGTCAGGGCGATGGCCGACCTGCTGCCCGACCAGCGCGTCGTTGCGGACTGTCCCTACGGCTGTCCTCCGGATTCGGTGGTTGACGACGTGCCCGCGACACAGTGTGTGGACTGTCGTGATCGGACGGACCCACCCGTCGAGACGCGACCGACCCCGATCGTTACCCTCCCGCTGGGCGCGACCCGCGACCGCGTGGTCGGGACGCTCTCCGTTGCTGATGCCCTCGACGGGGACGCCGAGTTCGAGCCGGGGTTGCTCGCCCGCGCGAACCGGGGAGTGCTCTACGTCGACGAGGTGAATCTGCTCGATGACCATCTCGTCGACGTGTTGCTCGATGCGGCCGCGATGGGGACCAATCGGGTCGAACGCGACGGCGTCAGCGTCACCCACCCTGCCGATTTCACGTTGGTCGGGACGATGAATCCAGAGGAAGGCGAGCTGCGACCCCAGCTCCGGGATCGCTTCGACCTCTGTGTCGAGGTGACCGGCAGCGACGACCCCGACGAGCGCGTCGAGATTCTCGAACGGGTCCTCGACGACGGCGACGGCAGGGAGCTACACGCTCAGTTCGCCGACAAAACCGACTCTCTCCGCGAGCGCGTTCACGACGCTCGCGACCGTCGCCCCGACCTTCCGGCGGAGTTCAAACGCGCGATCGTCGAGCTCTGTCGCGACGCAGGCGTCGAAGGACATAGGGCTGACTTCGCGACCGCCCGCGCCGCACGGGCGTTCGCCGCGCTCGATGGTCGTCCGAAGGTGCTCGAATCCGACATCGCCGAAGCCGCCGAGTACGCGCTCGCCCACCGGATGCGGAGCCGACCGTTCGAGGACGCTCCGGATCCCGAGGAGGTGATCGACGACCGGTTCGACGAGGCAGACGACGGCGAGGGCGAGCGGGCGGACGGCGAGGACGACTCTGCCGAGGACGGCGAGGAAAGCACCGAAGGGGGTGGCGAAGACGATCGACGGAACGACGACTCCGGTGGGGATGGTGAAGATGGCGAGAGCGAGAACTCCGCTGCGGCTGGCGAGAGCGAGGGAAACTCCGGCACGGCCGACGAGAACGACGGTGTGGGCGATGAGGAACACACTGAGGGGAGCGACGACGACGGATCGACAGAACCGGATCGTCGACCCGGATCGGTACCGGACGATCCACAGGAGGGCACTGGCGACGAACCCGGTGGCGATTCCACCGAGGACGATGCCGACGACGACTCCGCGACCCCGCTCGTCCCCGGCGGTGCTCGTGCGGGCGTCGGCGAGGCGACGGCACCCGACCTGGAGACGCCGACGGCGTCGGGAAGCGCTGCAGGAAACGAAACCGGTCGCGGCGACGCGACACCCTCTGTCGACGGCCGCGGCGCGACGGTGCGGACCGAACCGGCCGACGACCGCGGCACGGTCGACACCGCCGCCAGCGTTCGGACGGCCGCACGGAACGGCCGTTCGACGCCGACCGATTGGGATCTCCAGCAGGCCGTCCGGACGGGCGATGCTCGCACCCTCACGGTGTTTCTCACCGACGCCAGCGCCTCGATGGCACCGGCGATGCGTGCCGCGAAGGGCGTGGCGCTGGAGCTGTTGAAAGACGCCTACACCGAGCGCGACGAGGTGGCGCTGATCGCCTTCGGCGGCGAGGACGCCGAGGTGCTTTTGCCCCCGACGACCAGCGTCACCCTCGCCGCCCGTCATCTCAAGGATCTGCCGACGGCGGATCGGACACCGCTGCCCGCCGGGCTCGACGCCGCGACCGAGCTCATCGAGCGCGAGGACCCCGACAGCGCTCTCGTCGTGCTCGTCTCGGACGGGCGCGCGAACGTAGCCGACGGGAGTCCGACGGCAGCGACTCGTGCCGCAGCACGTCGATTGGGCGGGACCGACGCCTCGATGCTGGCCGTGGATGCCGGAGAATCACGGGCTGGGCTTCTCGATGTGGTCTGTGAGGCGACCGACGCGGAGCGGGTTCCCCTGTCCGCGCTGTCGCCCGAGACTGTCGTCGATGGCCACTGAACTAGCTACGGCTTCGAGATGACGCGCAGCCGATGCGCACCGCGATGATCGTCCTCGTCGTGATATGCGATCGGTTCTTCGAGCACGGCGACCAGATCGTCGTTGACGGCGACCGCGACAGCGATACCGTCCGTTCCGAACCGTCGGTTCTCGCCTGAGTCCGGCCCGACGAACCGCAATCCGTGCGTCTCCGGATCTCGGTCCCGGAAGTGTTGCCCGACGGCGAGAGCTATCTCATCACCCATCCAATCTTGACCGCCGAGCCAGCCATCGACCGCCAGGGTTCGGCGGCGATCACCGGTCTCGCGGTCGACGACGGCCATGGAGTGCTCGTCCGGGTGTCGTTCGTCCGTGTCCCGTCCGTCCTCGGGGAACGTGTTGCCGGTCACGAACAGCGCGTGATCGTCGTCGACCGTGACGTGGTTCGGATACGTGTACACGGTATCATCGTCCTCTAACGGCCGACCCAGGTCGACCTGCCAGCGTTCCCCGCCGGTTCGATCCAGCGCGTAGCCCCGATAATCGCCGTGGCTCGCGAGAACGACGCCCTCGTCGTCCAGTGCGACGTCGCCAACCCTGCGCCCGCCGTCGGTGCCGGGATCCCAGGTGTGATCGAGGTCGCCGTCCGCGGCGTCGAGGACGACGAGCCCACACTGGTGGTCACCGTGACAGCGGTTGTACGCGACCGCGACCCGATCGTCCCGCCGATCGAGCGCGATCGGCGAGGCGTCGGCGTCGTAGGTCCACGCGACGGTGCCGTCCGGATCGAACGCGTACACGCGGCTCTCGAAGTCCCGGTCGTCGCCGTCCCGTTCGTACCGACGTGCCGCGGCGTACAGCCGATCTCCCGCGGTCCCGTTTGCCGTTGCGTCGCTCGCCAGATCGACCGTCATCGGATAGTAAAACAGCGTCTCCTTCGTCGCGCTCCCGAGGTCGGCTTCGAGGTCGTGGCTCCAGCGAACCCTCCCCTCGATCGCGTCGAGCAGGGCGAGCACGGCCGTCTCGCCGCGCGTCCCGACGAGGACGACCGGCTCGTCGTCCACGAGCGTCGGTTCGAGCGCGACCGCCATCCCGCCGAGGTCGACCGACCACAGTTCGGTGCCCCCGTCGTCTACCGCGCGAACGACGCCGTGGCCGGTGCCGACGAGGAACGCCGGGGGGTCTTCGATATCCGCATCGTCGAACGACGCGAGCGCCGAGCGGGTCCACTGCTGGCGCGTACTTCGGGGCGTCAGCTCGG
This sequence comes from Natranaeroarchaeum sulfidigenes, assembly GCF_017094485.1. NCBI lineage: Archaea > Methanobacteriati > Methanobacteriota > Halobacteria > Halobacteriales > Natronoarchaeaceae > Natranaeroarchaeum > Natranaeroarchaeum sulfidigenes. Next base: position 1,127,171 of record NZ_CP064786.1, on the reverse strand, counting down.
GGAGCTCGACCGTCGTTTCGGGATCGAGCGGCCGGGACGTGAGTCGTCCTTCGGCGTCCTCACTCATCCGTCGGAAAGACCTCGTGAAGCGTGTGATGGGAGTCGCCAAGATCCGACAACAGCGTCTCGCCGGAGTCGGCGATCCGCGCCAGCGAACGCTCGGCGTCACGGACCGCAACGAGTCGACCGCGCAGATAGTCGATCTCCGGGTCCGACGGATCGGCCGCGGCGACCTCCGCTTCCAGGTCGACGAGCGCGGCGTCGAGATGTCGTTGCAGTGCAGCGACCGACTCGGCGTTCGCCAGCGCGGCGATCGGACCGTCGCCGTTGAGCGCGTCGCCGAGTTCCTGTTCTGCGTGCTGGCGGACGGCGTCGTCCTCCGTCCCGAGCACGTTCATCAGTCCGAGGCGTAGCGCTTCGATTTCGTCACAGCTCATGGTATTCGGTTTCTCTGTTTTGTCATAGCGTCTGGTGTACCAGTTCGCTCACGATTCGGTCCCGCTCGGCCGCCGAGACGATCCGCTCTGCATCCTCGCCCTCGCAGCCGCCGTACCAGACACCGTCGGGGTACTGGGCGACGATCGGCCCGTCGCCACACTGGTCGAAACACGACGAGCGCGTAACGTGAACGTCCGCGTCGGCGTCCCGTGCCGCCTGGCGGAGCTTCTCCAGTACCGCGGGTGCGCCGTCGGCCGCACAGGTCTGGTTCGTACAGACGGCGATGTGCGTTCCGGGGGCGTCGTGGGCGTGTGGCTCGTCGTCGACGTTCTCGCGGTCCTCGTGGGCCTGCTGGTGAGTCATCGCCCGCAACATCGCGCGGGCACCGCCGGTATCCTCCTCGTAGCCGTCCAGTTCGACCTTGTACTTGCAGGTGTCACAGGACATATCGACCGAGTCCGTTCGGGCCTCCTGCCAGCGATCCGAGAGCACGTCCAGTAATCGGGAGTCGGTGCCGAGCGGATCGCCCGCGGCGGCGTCGACGTAGGGGTACTCCTCGTCGAACTCGTCCGCACCGTCGCGGATCCGCCCCGTCAGGACGCCGTCGCCGAGCATGTACGGGAGGACGACGACTGCGTCGGGTCGGGCCTTGGCGAGGTCGTGCAACACCTCGTCGAGCAGCGGCTCCGTCACGCCGATAAAGCCCGCCTCGACGCGGGAGAACTCCCGCCCCTCGTACAGCAGGCGGGCGAGCTTGTGAACGTCGGCGTTCGAGTCCGGATCCGAGGAGCCACGGGCACAGATCACGACCGCCACGTCGTCGTCCTCGCGGTCGATGCCCAGTTCCGCCTCGACGGTTGCGGCGCGGTCGTCGAGCAAGTCCAGAATCGCCGGATGGATCCCGAGGTGGCCGCCGGCGTGGAACCTGACGCCCGGATGCTCCGCCCGGGCGCGGTCGACGGCCAGCGGCAGGTCGTTTTTGACGTGACTGGCCGCAAAGAGCGAGAGCGGCACGAGCGTTAGCCGGGACGTGCTATGAGCCAACCCATCGATAGCCTCGGGAATCGACGGTTCGGCGAGTTCGAGAAACGCCGCGTCGACTGGCACCCCGAGCCGGCCTTCGAGCCCCGCGGCCAGTTCGCGGACCTGCTCGTTCGATTTCTCGCGACGGGAGCCGTGGCCAACGAGCAGGGCGACTTCGTCCTCGCGGATCTCCACTGTGTCGGCCGTCCGGCTCATGCCTTTGGCTCCTCCGTGTCGTCCGTTTCCGCGGGCTCGATCAGCGTCCCGACCGCCAGCCCCTCGGCGCGCTCGACGCTTCGCAGCGCCTTCTGGCGACGGTCTGTCGCGAACAGCCCCGATTCGCCGGAGCCCTCGTAGACCCACCCCGCAAACGGGGCAGTGTCGCCGTCGGCCACGCCGAACCAGTAGCCGCCGGAGGACGACTCCTGTAGTTCCTCCGCGTCGTACCCCTCGGCGTCGAGCAGACGCCGGACGGTTTCGAGGAGCCGCTCGTCGTCGTGGACAAAGGAGATACCGACGGCGTTTGCCGATTCGCGAAAGCAAACGACGCCACAGCCCTCCAGCAGTCCCCGAAGGAGGGCTTTGCGGTACTCGCTGAGGGTGTCGAACCGGTAGCCGCCGGGGTCGCCCCCCACCGGGAGGCCGAGCGATCCGCCAGCGTTCGCGGCCAGCGACGGATCGTCGATCCGGACGGTGTAGGCTTCCTCCTGTCGGGTGACGGCCGTGTCGTGTGCGAAGTCGCGCTCGGCGATCCGGTGATCGACCGTTCCGCCGCCGGCGATGGCCGAGAGTCGCCGCGCGGCGTCCTCGTCGCTCGTTTCGATCTCGATGCCGTCCTCGGTCACGTGCCCGCCGGCGGCGACGTGCCCCCAGAAGTACGCCGTCTCGGGGTGGGCGGCGAGCAGGGTGTCGGGCGTTGTCTCGGTAGGTGTCATAGCTCTCCGTTCTCGACAGTGATCGCATCCAGCGGACAGGCCGCGGCGGCCTGCCGTGCATCCTCGATTCGGTCGTCGGTGAACGTCGCGGCCACCGTGTCGTCGGTCCGCTCGACGGACTCGGCCGCCTCGGGATCGAACGTCGCGAGCCCCTCTTCGGACTCGACGAACCGGTCGTCCCGGACGAGACAGGCGAAGACGCCGTCGCAGGCGTTCAGATCGATGGCGACGCGGTACCGCTCAGTAGTCATACTTGCTCTCGTAGCCACGCGGTGTCACCATCCGGCCGTCCCAGACGTACGTCTCCTCGTTGCCGACCAGAATCGTCGTCGTCATGTCGACCAGATCGGTTTCGCCGAGCTCCTCGAGCGCTCCCAGCTCGACGATCCGGACCTGTTCGTCGTCGCGGCCAGCGCCGTGGACGACGCCGACTGCGGTGTCCTCGGACCGGTGTTCCAGCAGTATCTCGCAGGCCGTCTGGAAGTTCTCTCGTCGTTTCCGGCTCCATGGGTTGTAGATGGCGATCGTAAAGCCCTCTTTGGCGGCGGCGTGCAGCCGCGACTCGATCGTCGACATCGGCGTGAGGTGATCCGACAGCGAGATGGAGACGGTGTCGTTGACCAGCGGCGCGCCGACGCGGGCGGCACAGGACTGGGCGGCGGGAACGCCGGGCACGACCTCGAAATCGAGCATCGACGCCGTTGCGCCCTTCGACTCGATGATCTCCAGGGCGAGCCCCCCCAGCGCGTAGACGTTCGGATCGCCCGACCCGATGATCGCGACGTCGTTGCCGGCAAGCGCCCGGTCGACTGCCTCCTCAGTCCGGGATACCTCGCCACACATCGGCGTGTCGTACAGCTCGTCGGCGGCCTCGACCACGTCGTCGGGCAGCAACTCGATGTAGGTCGTGTAGCCGACGATGTGTTCGGCCTCCATGAGCGTCGCACGTGCTCGCTGGGTCATGCCCTCCGCCTGACCGGGGCCGAGGCCGACTGCGAAGAGCCGACCCGGCTCGGCGTCGAAGTCCTCGACCGTCGAGGTGACCTTCTCGTCGGTCTTGGATCCGTTCGGCGCGCCACAGGACGACTCGTTCGAGCTCGATGAACTGCTGGCGCCACAGTTCGAGGAGTCGGACGAGCCCTCCGTAGCATTCGCGCCACACTTCGATGACGAGCTTTCGGCAGCGTCAGCGCTCGAACTCTCAGCGGCCTCCGCCGCCGAACCCGACGCCTCGGTCGCACCGCCGTCAGTCGCCGCTTCGTTGGTCGCCGCTTCGGCCGCAGTGTCGCTACCGCCACAGTTGGACGTCGATTCATCGGTCGAACCGCATGTCTTGTCACTCATGATTAGAAGTCGTCGACGTCTCGCCCGCCACGCGGGGTGACGAGGAACTCTCCGTAATCGTTTCGCCAGACCTCGGTCTCGTGGTTACCGACGATGAGCGAGGTCCCCATGCCGCCGACCTCCTCGTCGTGTTCGGTCGCCTCGCCGAGCGTCGTCAGCGTGTACGTCTCGTCCTCGAGGTTCCGGCCGGCCTCGCCGCGTGCCGCGTCGTTGACGATGGCGACCGGCGCGTCGTCGGTCCGGTGTTCCCGCAGCACGTCGATCGCACGCTCGTAGTCCCGCCAGCAGTTGTAGAGCACGACGACGAACCCGGAGACGGCGGCCGCCCGGAGCTTCTCTGCGATCTCGTCCCAGCCGCGCCACTTGTCCGACAGCGAGACGGTACAGAAGTCGTTCGACAGCGGCGCACCGACCATCGCCGCGCCGCCGAGTGCGGCCGTCACGCCGGGGACGATTTCGAGGGGCACGTCGTCGGCGTCTTCCTCCTCGGCCATCAGATACACCAGATCGGATTTGCCGTACACGTTCGGATCGCCGCCGGAGACGTGGGCGACGTCCTGTCCGGCGCGGACGCGCTCGAACGCCTCGCGGGCGAGTTCGATCTGCTGGCCCATCGACGAGCGGACGATCTCGACGGTCTCGCCATCGGAATGGGTCGCCGCCTTTCCGGGCGACCAGCCGTTCGCTGCGGCGGTCTCGGCGACCGCCGCGACGCCGCCGGCGGTCGCTGTCTCCCGGTCCGCGTCGTCGCCGTCAGCGGCCGACGAATCGTCGAGCTCCACGTCTTCGGTCCGCGATTTCGGTGGGATCGTCCCGTCCTCGCGGAGGAACTCCTGATAGAGGTTCGAGGCGATGACACAGTCCGCGTTCCGGATCACCGCCCGCGCTCGCTGGGTCATCTGATGTGGCAGGCCGGGGCCGATACCGACGACGTACAGCGTCCCCATCCCCTCGGGGGCTTCTGTCGCCCCGCCGGGTGCGGCGTCCGCCCCGGTCATCTGCCGACCGCCACCGTCACTTCCTCCTCGTGACTCTGTTTCTCCAGTGCGAGTTCGTGCTCTGCGCCGCCGGCGATGGCGCTCGCCTCGGCGACGCCCGGCCAGCCGATCAGCTCCTTGGCCTTCGAGGGGGTCGGTCCCTCGTGGTCGAGCAGCGTCTCCCTGTCGAAGGCGACGACGCCGACGTCACGCTCGGCCGCCGCAGCGAGCAGGCCTTCTTCGTCTTCCTTCCGTGTCGCGGTGGCGACGAACTCGACGTCTTCCCAGTCGCGATCGACCGATTCCAGCGCGTGGTCCCACGCCTCCAGAAACCGCTCTTTGTCCGCCCCCGAGACGGAGCCGGTGCCGAGCACGACCCCGTCCTCGATGTTGCGCTTGAGCACCGTCACGTCGTCGTCGACGAGCACGGCGCTTGGGCCGTCGAGCCGTTCGACCGGGCCGAGTTCGTCCTCGAGCACGGCGAGGTTCGTCGCGACCGTCGAATCGCCGTTGACGACGTGGGCCGAGAGCGCTTTCGCCTGTTTCTCGACGCCTTGCTTGCCGGCCGCCTCCGAGGCCGTCGTCATCGCCGGCACCGCACCCAGCGATGCGAGGTCATCGGCGACCTGGTTCGCGCCGTGGTGCCCGCCCGTGATCGGGATCGCCCACGTGAGCTCCTCGTCGACGACGACGATCGCGGGATCGTCCCACTTGTCGTCGAGCAAGGGCGCGGTCTTTCGCATCGCGATCCCGGATGCCATCAGCCCGACGAAGCAGTCGTACTCGCCCCAGTGCTCGGCGAACACGTCGCCGTGGTACTCGATGATGTCGATCGTCTCGTAGCGGTCGCCGATCCCCTCGACGATCTCTTCTGCGGTGTCGAGTTTGCGCCCGAAGCTGATGATCGCGATCTCCTCGGCGACCTCCCCGTCCGAATCGGGTGTCGAACAGTGGCCGCCCGAGTCGTCCGTACTACTTTCCTCCGTGGTGTCGTCAGTGCTCATTAGTCGTCAACCTCCGGTTCTGCCGTTTTGCCGTCGTCCGGGTACTCCGCCGCATCCCCCTCACCGTCACCGCCCCGGTTCGCCCAGTCGCCGTACAGGTAGGATCGCTCGTAGCCCGATCCGGTGGCAGCCTCGCCGATGATCACCATCGCGGAGGCCCGGTAGCCGGCCGCCTCGACCTGCTCGCCGATGTCGGCGACCGTCCCGACCATCACGTCCTCGTCGGGCCAGGAGGCGTGATAGACGACGGCGACCGGCGTCTCGGGGTCGACGCCCTCGTGTTCGAGCAGCCGATCCATCGTCTCGGGGATCGCGTGGGTGCCCAGATAGATACAGGTCGTCACGTCGCCCATGCCGACGAAGTCGGCGATGTGATCGTCTTCCGGATCGAGCGTCTTCCCCTGTGGCCGGGTGAAGGCGACGTGATTGGCGACCTCGTTGAGCGTCAGCTGGGTGCGCATCGTCGCTGCCGAAGCGAACGCGGACGTGACCCCCGGAACGATGTACGCCGGGACGCCTTCCCGTTCGAGCGCGTCGATCTGTTCGAGCGCCGCGCCGTAGATGGCGGGGTCGCCGCTGTGCAGACGAACGACGTTCTCGCCGTCCTCGTAGGCATCCCGCATCAGCGGGATCAGCTCTTCTAGGTCCTTGCCAACGGAGTTGACGAGTTCGGCGTGCGAGCAGTGTTCCTCCAGCAGTTCGCTGGAGACGAGCGAGCCGGCGTGGACGACGAGGTCGGCCTCGTCGACCAGCTCCTTGCCGGTCAGGGTCAACAGCCCGGGGTCGCCGGGGCCCGCGCCGATGAAGGGGATCCCCTCCTGTTTCTGGCCTGCCGTGTACTCGGCGACGCGCGGGTCGAGCGCGTCCGCCTTGGACTCGCCGGCCGAGTCGATGGCGTCCTGTGGGTCGGATTCTTCAGTCATTGTTGTCCTCCGTCAGTTGCCGCCTCTCCCCCGCGTTCGTCCGTCGTCGTCTCGGATTCGTCCATCGTCGTCTCGACCTCGAACTCGTCGGTCGCCGAGCTCGTGTCGAGATCACGGCGCTCGGCGTACGCCAGCGTGTAGTAGTCACGCTCGTCGATCTCCGCGGGATCCTCGGTGATCACCGTCTCGCCCGCGTCCATGAACAGCCGTCGGCCGAACCGGACATCGTAGCCCGCCTCGTCGAGCTTTCTGGCCGTTTCGGGCGCGTCGGTCACCTTGAACAGGATCAGTCGATCGGGACCGGTCGGCGCGGCTCCCCCGTCTGCCTCCCGGAGCGAGAGCCCCGCTCCCGCCTCGATTTCGACGTCGAGCGCGGTCGCAAAGGCCGTCATCGCGCTGATCCCCGGGACGACCTCGACGTCGACGTCAGAGTGAAAGGCATCCAGCGTCCGCCGGAGGTGGCCGAACGTCGAGTAGACGTTCGGATCCCCGAGCGTAACGAAGGCGGCGTCGCCCTCGCGTGCCTTCGGTGCGATCTCGGCGGCCGCCTCCTTCCACGCCGATCGAAGCTTCTCCTCGTCGCGCGTCATCGGGAAATCGAGATCGCCGATCCGCTCTTCGGGGACGTGTTCGGTCGCGACCGCACGGGAGAGCCGACCGGGCGAGTACACGACGTCGACCGTTTCGAGCACCTCCTTGCCCCGGACCGAGATCAGATCGGCCTCGCCGGGACCGAGGCCGATACCGTAGAGGGTCACTGTTCGTCCCCCCTGTACTCCCCACCGGGTTCGGCCACGAGCATGTACACCGGGTTGTTCGCGTCGAAACTCGTCGCGCCCGCCAGATCGTAGCCGTTCGCGACCTGGAGACTGAGCACCTCGTCGAGGACGCCCCGTTCGCGAAACGCGCGGGCCGCCTCCCCGGCAACCTCCAGTCGCGAGACGTTCATCACGATCCGGTCGTAGCCAGCTTCCAGCGCGGCGTCGAGGTTCGACTCGTAGTTGCGCGAGCCGCCCAGAAAGAGCACGTCACCGTCCTCGGGGATCCCCTCGGGCGCCTCGGCATGTATCAGCTCGACAGCCGCGTCGTACTCGTTCGCGTCGAGGTTGGCCCGCGTCGTCTCCAGACGTTCCGGTTTGCGTTCGAGCGCCGTTACCCGCCCTGCCCGCCGGGCGGCTTCGATCGTCACGGCACCGGTACAGGAACCGACCTCGACGAAGTGGTCCTCGGGCCCGAGCGCGAGTTTGCGTTCCAGTACGGCCCTGACCGCCGGCTTCGTCGGGCCGGCTTTCGCGTCGTTCGGCAGTCGTGTGGCCTGCATCGTTGACTACCAAACACGGCACCATGTAAAACAATTTTGCTTGTCCTAAGGAAATTTCTCTTGTCTGCGTGTGTGGCGGTTCCGACCCTCAGTCCACGAGCGTCGGCTCCGTCCAGCCTCACCCAGCGGAGATGACAACTGTCCTGTCGGTCGGTCCTGCGGCCGACCCCTGGGAACGCCGTTTCAATACGCTTTTGAGTCACCACCGATTGATTCCGGGTATGGCAAACTTTCAGGTCGTCGTCGCCGACCCCGAGACGGGCGCGACGTATCAGCGTGACGTAGACGGACAGGACGCCAACCGGTTCCTCGGTAAATCGCTTGGCGAGACGGTCGACGGCGGTGCGGTCGGTCTCGACGGCTTCGAGCTCGAGCTCACCGGCGGCTCCGACGACGCCGGACGACCGATGCGCGAAGATGTTTCCGGACCGAACCTCCGTGAAGTGCTTCTGACTGGCGGCGTCGGCTACGAGCCGTCCCGTGACGGCGAACGCAAGCGTGTCACCGTCCGCGGCGCAGAAGTCAGCGACGCGGTCGCTCAGATCAACGCCAAGATCAGCGCATACGGTGACGGCGACGTCGACGAGCTGTTCACCGACGAGGAGTAAGGCGGTCTTTCCTCTCGATCCACACTCCTGCAGAGCAGCTGCACCTGCCATATCGACACGGTGTTTATATACGAAGCCGGCGGAATACCGGACAATGGCAGACCGGCTCCCCTCCGATCACGATTCGATTACGACCGACCGGGCCACGCTGGTTCGTCGAGGCGGGACCTCCCGCCCGGCCGTCGAACTGCCCGACGACTCGTCGGTCGAGTACCCTGCGAACGAGGTCGTTCGTGTCGTCATCGACGGCGACGAGCGACACGCCAGGATCACCGACTCCACGAGCGGACCCCGGATTCCGGGCGTCTACGACGACCCATCCTTCGCACGAGAACCCGGCTCCGCCCCGAACCGACTCGTCGAATGGGTCGAGGCGGCAGGGCTAGAGCTGGGCGGTTCGGTACTGGTCGACGAGATCGAGCCGGGATTCAAATACGGGCTCCGAGCGCCCGGCGAGCGCGTGGTCTACGAGGCGACCGAATCACCCGATGACACTCTGGCGTCAATCGCGAAGAGGCTCGAAGAGCAGTAACTCGTACACCAGTGGCCCAGTGGAACGATCTTCAACGAGTGGGCGTGACAGCGGACATCACTGTACTCTGGTACGATCCCCGCGGAACTGATAATTCGACTCCTGTCGGCCGATCACCAGCAGGAGTCATGAACCGTTACCACTGACGGCTTTCGGGCGTCAGTCCGCTGACGAGACGGCAGGGATTGGTTGAGGGAAACAGCTATAATAACAGCTATCGTACATTCAAGTATGTCTCAGGCCCTCCCCTTGCTTCGGCCGATCCTGTTCGGTCGGCTGACTGCAGGCGTTTTCTTTATATTGTGGCCGATCGCTATCGGTGGATTTGCGTGGCTCGCCTCGGGCCTCTGGATACCACATGAATTGGCTGCAGTCTTCGATCTCGTGTTCATAAAGCTACTCACGCTCCCGGGGATTATCCTGTTCTCGGCAGTGCTGCCCGAAGCCCTGTTTAACTCCGTAATCGGACTCGTCCTGGCCATCTCGCTCGGATATTTCCTCGTGGCAATTACGGTATCGGCGTCGTATCAGGCAATACGGAGACAAAACGCCCGGCGTCGATCTGCGTAGGAACTCGTTCAGCTAATCGTCCGCGGATTCGCTTTTTGCGTCCACACCTGATTTCCCGGCGACAGCCTCGCCCAGTCCATCGACGGGACGATCGGGGTTGGCCTTCCGGGCTTCCTCAGTGAGGCCGAGCTGGTATCCCTCGGCCTTTTCACGCAGGCTCGTCCGCCCACGATGGACCGACACGTCGTTGTTCAGGTGCAGACGCACGGCTTCAAGGAGGGCATCGGCTTCCAGTGGCTGACCGCGCTCTTTGAGATCCTCGCGTGTCGCATCGTCGGGGACGTCGAAGGCGCGCTGGGTGATGATCGGCCCCTGATCGAGGTCGGTCGTGACGTAGTGGCCAGTCACCCCGGCGATCCGAACCCCCTCCTGAATGGCCTGTTCGTAGGCACGAGCGCCCGGGAACGCGGGGAGCAGGCTCGGATGAATATTGATAATGCGGTCCTCGTAGCGGAAGACCACGTTCGGGCTGAGGATGCGCATATATCGCGCCAGCACGATCAGGTCGGCGTCGTACTCGGCGAGCAGATCCAGGAGCTCTTCCTCGTCGGGGGTACCCTTCTCGTCGCCAATATCGAAGAAGGGCACGCCGTACTGCTCGGCCAGCGGCTGGAGGTCATCGTGGTTGCCGATGACGACCGAGATATCCGCGCCGAGCGTGTCGTTTGCCCACGCCTCGAAGAGGGCTTCGAGACAGTGAGATTCTTTCGTGACGAGCACCGCGATCTGCTGGGTCTCCCGATCGGCGGGGAACCGGGCCTGCACGTCGACATCGAGTTCGTCCGCGAGTTCCTGTAAGTCGTGTCGGAGCTTTTCTTCCGTACAGACCATCTCCTCGGTGTCGACGGTCATCGTCATGCGGAAGAGTCCGTCTCGGACCGCCTGATCGAGGTCCTCGATGTTGATCCCGCGCTCGAACATCAGCGTCGTGAACTGCGCGATGAGTCCGGTGGCGTCGTCTCCGATCACCGTAATCTCGGTCAAGTCGTTCGTCATCGCCACCACCTCCGGGCAGGATCAGCTACGTCCATCATATCGATCCTGAGCGGCGGCAGTAAAAAGGCTTGTTTTCGGCGGTCTTCCACCGGTGAGGCCTGCTCGCGCGTCGGCCCCTTTCGTCTGAGAGGGGCGTTCAGTATCCACGTACGTGGATACGCGGGGCAAGTCACAAGTGTTTTTGCTCACGGACGGCCACGTTTACGCGATGACTGCCTACACCGCCACGGTCACGGTGCGGCTCAAGCAGGGCGTGCTCGATCCCGAAGCGGAAACGACCAAGCAGGCGCTCGAACGCCTCGGCTTCGAGCTTTCCGAACTCCGCTCGGCGGACCGGTTCGAGATCGATCTCGACGCCGACTCGGCCGAGGACGCCCAGGCGCAAGCCGACGAGATGGCCGAGCGACTGCTCGCCAACCCGACGATCCACGACTACGAGGTCGACGTCGACGAACGATGACGGTCTCAGTAATTCGATTCGGCGGCTCGAACTGCGACCGCGACGCCATCCGCGCGCTAGATCATCTGGGCATCGACGCCGAAATCGTCTGGCACGAGGACGGCCTGCCCGAAGAGACCGAGGGCATCATGCTCCCCGGCGGCTTCTCGTATGGGGACTACCTTCGGGCAGGGGCGATGGCCGCGCGCTCGCCGATCATGGACGACGTCCGGGCGGCAGCCGAGTCGGGAACGCCCGTACTGGGCGTGTGCAACGGCGCACAGATCGGTTCCGAATCGAGACTCACCGCGGGCGCGTTCACGACCAACGAGAGCGCCCGGTTCCAGTGCGAACACGTCTACCTGCGCGTCGAGAACGCCGACACGCCCTGGACCGCAGCCTACGAGGAGGGCGACGTGATCGAAATCCCCATCGCCCACGGCGAAGGGCGCTTCGAGATCACTGACGAGAAACTCGCGGAACTGCGTGACAGCGACCGCGTGCTCTTCCGGTACTGTGACGCCGAGGGGAACGTGACGAACGAAGCGAATCCGAACGGCTCGAAGGACAACGTTGCGGGGATTCTCGGTGAAAACGACCACGTCGCCGTGCTGATGCCCCACCCCGAGCGCGCGACGCTTCCGGACGTCGGCGCGACCGAGGGCCAGGGCGTGCTCGAAGGGTTTGCCGCGGAGTAGTCGGTTCGAGCGAAGGGGTTAGTGCTCGGACCCACCGGCTGACTGCTCGCGTTGTCCCCGCTCCGTGACCTCGTCCCGACCGACGGCGTCGCCTGCGTTCTGATCGTCTATCACGGTCTCCAGTTTCGTTTCGAACTCGTCTTCGGTGAGCTCGCCGCTTGCGTACCTGCCTTTGAGTTCCTTCACGGGGTCTGCCTCGGTCGTCTCGGCCGTCCTAAGCGCCCACCACCGGTAGCCGATCCAGGCGGCGTACCAGCCGACGATTAGTACTGTACCGCCGAGAAACGCGGTAAACGGGACGAATCCGGCGATCCAGAATACTCCAAGGAGCAGGATGATGTCGAACCCGAACGCGACCATCAGCCCGAGCATCAGATCGGTGACGAGGCCTTCGTCGGGATCCGCGACCATGCGCCATCGTTCGGGTGTCCGGCGCAAACTTGTTTCGGACTGGGGAACCGTCAGCGAACGTCGTCGAGGGCGACTGCGGTACGTACGTCAGCCGTGATCCACTCCGTTGCGATGCTGTCGTCGCCGGGCGTGAACAGCGTCACCTCGTTCGGGTCGACTCGGTCATCATGCAGAAACTCGACTGATTGATCCTCCATGCCGTTCGAGCGCCCCGATTCCGCGTCGTGTTCCGTCGTACTCATGCATGTTACAGAGACTCACTGGTAGATAAGCGTTCTGTCCTTATATCCATATATTCCTAAAATATTCCGCCGGCAGTATATTAATCACTATCAGGCTTCGCCCCCTCGTAGAGATGACAGGCGACGGGATGCCGTTCGGCCTGTAACTGCGGGGTCGTCGTCTCGCAGACACTCTCGTAGTGCTCGCGCAGCAGCGTCTCGGCAGCCTCCCACTCCTCGTCGGCGATGTGAGAGAAGGTCTCCTCGACGCGCGAGCGGTGTGGTTCCGACAGCGACGTGTCGAGCAGGCGATCGGCGAGGCGATCAAGGAACTCGGCCCGATGCCGGTCGCGGGAGGCTTCGTCCTCGTTCGCATCCCCATCACTGACTTGCTCCCAGAGCTCCTCGATCTCAACCGAGCGACTCTCAACCCGCTCGCGGACGTTCATGATTGCCCGGAACTCCGCTTGCTCGATGTCGACGTCGTCCGGCGGGATGACCTGCGGACACCGTGTACGGAAACGACAGCCACTCGGCGGGTTTCGTGGTGATGGGACGTCTCCCTTGAGCGTCCGGATATCGCGTTCTTGCTCGTCAGTGCTGGCTCGTGGAACGCTCTCCAGCAGCGCTTGCGTGTACGGATGTTTCGGGTCCTCGAAGATCTGTTCGGCGGGTCCGACCTCGACGAGTTCGCCGAGATACATCACCGCGACCCGGTCGGAAACGTGCCGTATCACCGAGAGGTCGTGGGAGACGAGCAGATAGGTAAGATCGAAGTCATCCTGCAGGTCGTCGAGCAGGTTCAGCACCTGCGCCTGCACCGAGACGTCGAGGGCGCTTGTCGGCTCGTCCAGCACGAGGAAGTCGGGTTCGAGTGCAAGTGAACGAGCGATTCCGATACGCTGGCGCTGGCCACCGGAGAACTCGTGGGGGTAGCGATCCAGTTGGTCGGCCGACAGGCCCACTCGCTCCAGCAGGTCACGGACCCGCTCGCGGCGCTCGTCGGCGGTCCCGACCTCGTGGATGTCGAGGGGCTCCCGGACAGTATCACCGATCGTCATTCGCGGATCGAGACTGGAGAAGGGGTCCTGAAAGACGATCTGTGCGTCCTGTCGGAACGCATCGAGGTTCTCACCCGAGAGTTCGTAGACGTTCTCGCCCGCGAACTCGACGCGACCGTCGCTCGGCTCCTGAAGCCGGAGCAACGTCTCGCCGGTAGTCGATTTCCCACAGCCGGACTCGCCGACCAGCCCGAGAGTCTCGCCGCGGTAGACGTCGAAATCGATGCCGTCGACGGCACGAACCGGCACCGGTTCGTCGCCGAACAGTCGGTCCAGCAGGGAGTCTTGCTCCCAGAAGTACTTGGTGAGGTTTCGGACCCGGACGAGCGGTTCCGGTACCTGATCGTCGGCCGCGGAGGCCGCGTTGAGGGTGTCGGTCTCGGCGGACACAGAGGGGTCGGCATCGTCGGAACTCATTCGTCAGCCTCCATCTGTACGGGGTCGTCCGTATCTCCGGTGGCATCGAAGTAGTCCTGTGGTAGTGCATCAGCCTCGTCGTAGTCCCGTGTGGCGAGGACACATCGAGCAGTGTGGTAATCGGCACCCTCAGCGTCGTATTCGGGCGGGTGTGAGAGACAGTCGTCCATTGCCTTCGGACACCGGTCCGCGAAGTGGCAGCGGTCGGCCATCTCGGCATCGAGCAGGCTCGGGACGTTCCCCTCAATCGGGGTCAGCGCCCCGCCTGCCGAGTCGAGTTCGGGGACACTCCCGAGCAGGCCAGCAGTGTAGGGATGGATGTGCCCGTCGAAGACGTCTTCGAGCGTCCCCCGCTCAACGATCTCCCCAGCGTACATCACGCCCACCCGGTCACACATCCGGGCTATCACGCCCAGATCGTGGGTGATTAGCAGAATAGTCATCCCAGTTTCGGCCTGGAGATCGTCGAGCAGGTTCAGCACCTGCGCCTGAATCGTCACGTCGAGTGCGGTCGTTGGCTCGTCGGCGATCAACACGTCGGGCTCGCCCGCGATGGCCTGTGCGATCATCGCGCGCTGGAGCATCCCGCCGGAGTACTCGTGGGGGTACTCCTCGGCGCGTTTGCCCGGATCAGGGATCCCGACCAGCTCCAGTAACTCGACGGCACGGTCGTGACTCTCGGGGGAGACGTACCGTTTCGACGGCATCACGGTCGACAGCGCGTACGACCCCAGCGAGTACTCCGCCGATTTCGTTCGGGCACGCGTGGATCGGGGATTCGGGCTCGCTCGGCGCTGGACCTCGACCGCCTCCGCGAGCTGTTCGCCCACGGTCAGGCTCGGGTTGAAACTGCTCTCGGGGTCCTGAAAGATCATGCTAAACGACGTCCCACGCAGGGAGTCTCTAATCCCCTCGGGGATCCCCCGAAGGTCGACGAACGAACCATCAACTGCGTCGGGGTGGTCCCCTCGAACCCCATCCGCGAGGTCGTCGTTACGGTACCAGATCTCACCCCCGGTAATCCGTCCGGGCGGATTGATCAGGTCGACGAGCGAACGGGCGGTGACGCTTTTCCCGCTCCCGCTCTCGCCGACGATCCCGAATACCTCGCCGCCCTCGATCCGTAGATCGAGATCCGAGACGGCGTTTACCTGTCCCTCCTGTGTGAAATACCGCGTCGAGAGGTCGGAGACGCGAAGCAGATCTCGTGTCAATGTCCTTCACCTTCGATGTTCGGGTCCAGCGCGTCGCGGAACCAGTCGCCGAGCAGATTAACGCTAATGACCGCCAGTACGATCCCGATTCCGGGGAACATCGCGACCCACGGACGGGTTCGGAGGACGTCCTGCCCGCGTTCGATCTCGTAGCCCCACGAGAGCGTCGTGCCCGAGAAGCCGAGATATGCGAGCGAAGCCTCCAGTAGGATGATCACTGCGACCTGGATCGTCGCGAGGACGATGATCGGCGTGAGGCTGTTTGGCAGGACGTGATCGATCAGTATCCGCCGGTTGCTAGCGCCGAAACTCCGTGCAGCTTTCACATAGCCTTCGGACCGGATCGACATCGCTTCGCCGCGCGCAACGCGAGCGAACCACACCCAGATGACGAGCGCGGCGACAATCGTCACTGTCCCGGGTATCGGTATCGATTCGGGCATCCCCGGAGCCAGACCGGCGACTACGATCGGATCGGGCACCCATATCGGGGATTCGCCGAAGATTCCGATCAGCGCCAGCGCAAGCACGAGTGCGGGGAACGCGAGCATCGTGTCCGCAACCCGCATCAGCACGTCGTCGACGCGGCCGCCGTAGTAGCCTGCGACGAGCCCGACCGGTACGCCGATAAAGAGGGCAAGCACCGTCGCCGTAAACCCGACCAGCAACGAGACGCGCGCGCCGTAGACGAACCGCGAGTAGACGTCCTGTCCGGCAGTGTTCGTCCCCAGATAGTGCTCACTCGTCGGTTCGACCTCAATCTCACCGTCCTGTGAGATCTGGGTGGTGTAGTCGAACCCCGGCGGCGGGTACGGCGCGCCCTGATCGCTGTAGTGGCCGGTCCGCGTCGGGTCGTGGGTCGCCAGCATCGGTGCGAACACCGCCATGAGGACGATCGAAACCAGCAACAGGAGTCCGAGCTTGGGGAGCAGGCTCTCCGAAAACGTCGATGTGAGGTTCGATCGAACACGATCGGAGATCATTCGTCTCCCACCCGTGGATCCAGCGACGCGTAGATGGCGTCGACGAAGATGTTGATCGAGACGAACGCGATCGCAATAAACACCACGATCCCCTGCATGAGTGGCCAGTCGCGGATGCGCAAGGCGTCGATGAGTCGGAGTCCCAGTCCCGGCCAGTTGAAGACGGTCTCGGTAATGACCGCCCCGCCCATCAGCGTCCCGAGCTGGAGGCCGAGGACGGTGATGATCGGAATCATCGTGTTCCGTAACACGTGTTTGTACCGGACCAGCACGTTGGGGAGTCCCTTCGCCCGACTGGCCGTGACGTAGGGTTTGCCCAGTTCGTCGACCATCCCGCTCCGCGTGAGCCGGGTGATAAGCGCCGTAAAGTAGGTTCCAAGTGTAATCGCCGGAAGCGTGATGTATCTAACCCAGGTGACCAGATCACCCGCGTACCCGTACTGGACGAACGTCATGATCGCCTCGGCGAGGCCGACGGGTCGGCGACCGGTCGGAAGGATACCGGCCCAGACGCCGAGGACGAGGATCAGCATCAACCCGAGCCAGAAGTTCGGCGTCGAGATACCGAGCAACGAGAACAGCGTCGCACCGTAGTCTGCCGGCTCATTACGGCGCGTCGCCGAGATCACGCCGAGCGGGATGGCGATGACGATCGCCACGATCGTCGCGGCGACTGCCAGTTCCAGCGTCGCCGGGATCCGCTCGATGACCATGGCTTCGACCTCCCTGTTCGAGCGCCACGAGTAGCCAAAGTCGCCGACGAGTAGTCCCTGTACGTAATCGAAGTACTGGACGTAGATCGGCTGGTCAAGCCCCTCCTCCTGTCGGACCTGCTGGATGAGGGCATCGCTGGCACCCTCTGCGAGCATCAGGTTCGCCGGATCGCCGGGCGACACGGCCCGTAGTCCGAACATGATCGTCACCACTCCCCAGATGACGACGATACCCTGCAGTAGCCGTCGGACGAGGAACTTCGCGCTCGTCATGGGTACACCGCTGGTGCTGTCATTGCGGGAACGGGATGTCGATGTGGGAACGCCGCGTCACTTACTGCTCCATCTCCCAGAGGTAGACAGTCTCGTCCTCGCGGGGATCCCACTGGATCTCCTCTTTGATGCCGTAGATACTCTCCTGTGTGTGGAGATACACGAACGGCGCTTTCTCGTGTGCGAGTCGGTTGACCTCCTCGAGCTGGGCGCGACGCTCGTCCGGATCGTCGATCTGCTGGCTCTCCAGAATCGCGTCGCTCAGTTCTTCGTCTTCGAAGGTCCGGTTGGGGTTGTCCGGGATCCTGAAGAATCCCTGCACTCCGTAATCGGTGTCGCCCGTGATGACGCCCCAGCCGATCATGTAGAACGGGATCTCGAACTCGTCAGGATCGACGCCCGCCTGATTCGCGTCGGAGACGACCTCGAAGTCGCCGATGTTCACGTCACAGCTAACGTTGTCGAGCTGGTCGATCTGGTCGGCGACCTGTTCGGCGATCTGGGCGTCGTTGAGATAGCGACCCTGTGGTGCCTGAAGCTCGATCTCCGCGCCGCCGTATCCGCTTTCTTCGACGAGACTCTCTGCCATTCCTACGTCCTGGGCGTACGGCTCGATCTCGTCGTTAAACCCGTTGATCCCCGGTGAGACAGGCTGTCCTCTGGCCTCGCCGAAACCGCTCAGGACTGTATCGACGATCCCCTGATTGTCGACGGCGTAGTTCATTGCCTGCCGGAACTCCTGGCTATCGAACGGCTCGACCGTGTTCTTCATCGGGCAGAAGACCGTCCGGAAGCTCGTGACGTCCCGGATCTCGACGCCATCGGCGGCGTCGACCGTATCGACGTCCTCAGGGAGGATGTTGATCGTGAGATCGGTCTCCTGCGTTTCGAGCGCGGCCGCTCGCCCACTGGATTCCCCGTCGGCGTTGAATACCACGCGCTCGAACGGTGGTTCGTCGCCCCAGTAGTCGTCGAACCGTTCCAGAACGATCTCTTCGCCCGAGGTGAAATCGACGACCTCGTACGGACCAGTTCCGTTGAAGTCCTCGGCATCGGAGCCGCTAATCGCCTCGTTTTCTGCGTCGTGGTTATCGATCGCCCAGTCTCTGGGGATCGCTCGCGCGTAGTTTCCGTACTCGAACTCCGCGAGACCCGCCGACGCGGAGTGCATCACTTGGAGTGTCGTCTCGTCGACGGCCTCCGCGCCCGTGATCGAGCCGAGTCCGAAGGTACCGATCGGGCTCGGAACACCCAGATCAGGGTCGACCGTTCGGTTGATCGTCCAGGCGACGTCTTCGGCAGTCAGTTCGTCGCCGTTGTGAAACACCACGTCGTCTATAAGCTGGAGTTCGGTGACGCCGTCCTCCGTCGCTTCCCAGCTATCGACGACGCGGGGGAAGATCCCTTCTCCCGGCTCGAAGTCGAATAGCGGCTCGTAGATGTGGTCGTACACGTCGAAGTAGTCGCCGGTGATGTGATCCAGCGGGTCGATCGTATCAGGGAACTGTGAAAGTGTGACGGTGAACTCGTCCTGGTCCGGGTCCTCTCCTAGACACCCTGCAACGGTTACGAGCGTCCCCGCGGCGACCCCCGATTTCATAAACGTCCGCCGGTCTGTATTGATACCGTGTGGCATATGAACAAGTCGCGAGCTACATATACATATAGTTTTGTACTTACACTAGTGATGTGAAGTCATAAACAACCTAAATAATATGTACTGTATTAATCAGCCTCCTGCGGCCAGCTCAAAGATTAAAGGTAATTGGGTGTCTTGACAGAGCCAGAGCAGAATTGTCGCATGTTAGCTGAACTTACTGTGTCGATGGTCGGAGCGTCCTCACCGCTGCGTGATCGAGTCGTTCGGACGCTCGAAGACGTCGGTGCCACCACTGTTGCCGCCGAGGATTCGGGAACTTCCATGTCAGACGCCCGGTCGTACGCCGACTGTATCGTGTACGTCTCGACCGAAGGTGGTGAGCTGTGGCAAGAGACGGTCGACAAAGAGAGTTCGCTCCCGATCGTACTCTGTGGGCCTCGGGATGAAACTCACCTCGCAGCTGCGATCAACGCCGGTGTCGACGCCTACGTCGGTCCCGAAGAGATCGAGTCTCAACTCGTCGAGCGAATCGGTACCGTCGTCTCTGCCGACTCGACACGGCTGTCGGATGAACGGCGGGAGCTTGAACAGCGAGACCTGATCATCGAAACCGTCGCGGATGGCGTTTATTCGCTTGACACCGACGGGTGTTACACGATGGTCAACGACGCGGTTGCCTCGATGACGGGTTACTCTCGCGAGGAACTACTCGGCAAGCACGTCTCGGCGATTATGACCGACGAGGATGTCGTACAGGGACGAACGCTCATCAAGCAGATGCTCGATGAGGGGGGCCCGAGCGTAACGACCTACGAGATCGAGCTGGTCACGCGAAGCGACAACCGAGTCCCCTGCGAAGTCGTCATGTCCCTGTTACCCGGTGAGAAGCCCTTCAACGGGACGGTGGGCTCAGTCAGAGACATCAGAGACCAAAAACAACTGGAGAGGGAACTGCGAGAACGAAAGCGCAACGTCGAGAGCGTCCACAGGGTCGCGACACAACTGGAGAACACGCGGGCGATCGAAACGATCGACGATATCGCGCTCGACGCAGTGATCGATGTTCTGGACATCGACGTATGCTGTCTCAAGACTACTCACGACGGCCAGCCACGCTGGCACGTCACCGATCCACGGATCGATATCGAGGCGTTTCCGATCTGCTGTCTCGACGAACAGATCCACCAGCGGACGGTACGTGGAGATAGGACGTTCGTCGTCAACGATCTCCACGAGCGTAGAGACGAGACTCGACAGACGAATATCCGTTCCCTGCTCAGCGTGCCCGTTGGCGAAAACGGGCTCTTCCAGGCTGGCGTTCTCGACTCCGATGGGTTCGGGTACGACGACGCCGAGATCGCGGAGCTGCTGTTCGCTCACGTCGCGAACGCCATCGAACGGATCGAAGCGGAAGCACAACTCGTCGACGAGCGCGACCGCTTTGCCGCCCTGTTCGAAAACGTCCCCGATCCCGTCGCGAGTATCAGGTACGAGGGCGACCAGCCGATCGTCCTCGATACGAACCCCGCCTTCGAGCGGACGTTCGGCTACGATGTGGACCAACTTCGGGGCGAATCGATCGATCGGTTCGTTGTGCCACCAGAGGGTACCGATCGGGCGGACGAACTCAACGAGCGTGGGCGACGTGGAGAACTGATCGAAACCGAAGTCGAGCGCCAGACATCGAGTGGGCGACGCGAGTTCCTGCTCACCGTTGTGCCGGTCGAGCTGGGTGAGGATAGTCCGCTGACCTACGCCGTCTACACCGATATCACCGAGCGGAAACGCCAGCAACAACGGGTCGAGGTGCTAAATCGGGTGCTCAGACACGACCTGCGAAACGGAATGAACATCGTCAAAGGCTGTGCCGAGATGCTCGAATCGTCCACAGGAGACGAGTACGGCTACGCCGAAACGATCAAACGACGTGCCGACGAGTTGATATCGCTTGCAGAGAAGACCCGTGCCGTCGAGCAGACGCTCGAACACGACGAGCGGGACCTCGGATCGGTCGATGTCGTCGAGGGCGTCCAGTCGATGGTCGATAGAGTCGACAACGAACACGAGGACGTAGAGTTCACCGTGTCGACGCCTGACAGCGCACACGCCCGGTCGGACAACATGCTCAGGACGGCTATCTATCACGTCCTCGATAACGCTGTGGTCCACAATGATACCGATGAGCCCGCGGTCGATGTCACGGTCAGCGTCAACGACGCTCAGCAAGTGACAGTGACAGTCGAGGACGACGGGCCGGGGATTCCACGGGAAGAGCGAGAACTACTCGAAGAGGATCGCGAGATTACACAGTTACGCCACGCCAGCGGACTGGGACTGTGGCTGGTAAACTGGGTGGTCACGCAGTCCGGCGGGACGCTCTCGTTCGAGACCGAGGGGATCGACGGAACTCGCGTTCACCTGACGGTACCGAAGGCGCTGACCGAGGACGACCTCGAACCGAAGTAGCACTACTGTCGCACTTCGACTGGTGAGTCGGTCGCGATCCACCGATCCGTATCGACGCCGTCGCGGAGTTCGAGACCGCCATCTGCATGATAGACGAGTTCGACTTCCGCGTGTTCCGGTTCCGATTGTGTCACCGCAGTTCACCTCGTAGCACAGTAGCCACTCGACGAAGAGCTGTATTCAGTACACGCCCCATACCGGATCGAACGAAACGCGTACTGCTCGGAAAAGAGTCGACAGCAATCCGTAGCCACTGGATACTCTGAGTAGCTATCGCGTGAGTGGACCGTTGAAGGTCGTTTCCCGTTCGACAACAGCCTCCCACGTGCGCTCGCATTCGCAGGTCACTTGCCCGAAGACGCTCGGGTCCTGGCGCAGGTCGAAATCCTTGATGGCACGCTGGACGCGGTCGTCACAGTCCCCACAGTTGTGTGGCCCGCGGTCGCTCCCGTGGCCGACCGGGTCGGAGACGACGATGGCGTCGGCGTCTGCTGTCTCTTCGAGAACGTGTGCGACGCTCCAGAGCCACGGCGGGCGGTAGCCACCACGGAAGTGGAGCTCGTCGACCATCGTGTATCGCTGGACGTTACAGGGATTCATCGAGACGGTATGGGCGTACTCCGCACACTTCTCGATCGAGCGGATCATATCCTCGATCGCCTCGGACTCCGAGAGGAACGGTGGCTTCATCAGCAAGTAGGCCTTGATTCCCGCGCCTGCGGCGTCGGCCTCTTCGCTCGCCGCGATGAAGTCCTCGAACTCGAAATACTTGTTTACGCAGTCCCGCCGGACACGGTCGGTCCCGGTTTCGAGCCCTACTGCGATATCGGTCTCCAGTCCCTGCCCGGTGAAGTCCTCGATCTTTCCCTGCTCGACGAAGTCTGGGAGGCTCTCGACGACGATCCTGTCGCGGTCGGCGAACGTCTCGGCGATGGCCCGACGCGTCTCCGCGGGGACTTCGCGCTCGTCGAGGAAGGAGCCGCTGGTGTAGATTTTGATCAGGCCGGATCGCTCCTCGGCCTCGCTGTCCTCGTGATCGAGACAGACGTCGATCTGATCCATCAGCGCCTCGTGGCTCACGCTCCCGCCCTCAACACTTTCGGCGACGTAGCCACACATCGTACAGCCGCCGGCCCGCGCCCAGCGACAGCCGCCTGTGTTCAGGATGATCGTCAGGCTCTGGTAGACGCCGTCGGGCGTGTTGTCCTCGTCGATCCAGACCCGCGTCGGCTCGTGTGGGTCGTAGGTCGCGTCTTTCTCCGAGCGGATCTCCCGCATCACCTTGTTGTGGGCGTCCATACCCTTTCCCTGCTCGTAGACTTCGGGGCTCGGCTTGCTCATTGATCCACCGTAGCGGTGCGGGCGGTAAAGCGGCTTCGGCTTGGCGAGTCGAGAGATGTAGTGATCACTGCAGACTGCCTGTGAGCGCGAGATATGCCACCGGTGACCGGTACGTAGTTTGGAGAACAGCCGGAGTCAAATTATGAACGGAACAGCGGGGCCAGATAGCTCAGATAGATGTCCGTGTTATTAACGCACCACCCGGAGAGATAGCCTCGGATAACAACGTTCGGCAGTAGTTTCCTAGCAACTCTTTTTAAGCTCCTCTTCTTGAGTTAATAACGTAATGGCATATACCTGTTCCACCTGCGATTCGGAGTTCAGTTCGGCAGCCGGCGTCACCCAGCACGTCGCACTGCACCACAACACCTGTGCGGAATGTGACACATCGTTCGACGAGGCGGACGCGCTTCGCGATCACATCCACGAACAGCACTGACCCGGACTGGATAGATCATTTACAACGCCAGTTGTTATCGATAGCCAAAAAACGGAATCGTTTTTTCACCCCTCCACCCATATGTGGGTATGACTGACGAGACGACCGACGGGTCAACACCGCGCTGGACACGTGAACAGGCGGCGACGATCGAGCGGACCGATGCAACGGTCGGCCCCATCGTCTACCCGCCCGAGGAGGAGACCGATGACGAAGTCCATATCTGGGATACGTGGCTCCTGCGGAACCGCGACGGATCGATCGCGGAGATAGACGGCTATCGCGTCATCTTCTCGCTGAGTGCGCCCAAAGAGCTACTGCCGGGCAAGCGCCACGACGTCGCGACGATCCGCTATTTCTACTCGGTCGACGGAAAGAACTGGACATGCGGTGGGACGGCGTTCGACGACAACGCCTTCGGCTCTCGACAGTGGGCTGGCTCCGCACTGTACGACGACGGTACCGTCTACCTCTACTACACAGCCGCGGGCTACCGCGACGAGGAGGAGTTGAGCTACCACCAACGCATCGCGGTCGGCGCTGGGGGTACGATCGACACTGACGAAGACGGCCTCTCAATTGACGGCCCGTGGTCCCACGAAATCATCCTCGAACCGGACGGCGAGTACTACGAGCGCGAAGCACAGTCCCGCGGAATGATCTACACCTTTCGAGATCCGTGGTTCTTCGAGGACCCCGCAACCGGCGAAACCTGTCTACTCTTCGAGGCCAACACACCCGTCCCGGAGGGGGACAACCCCTATGACTGCGACCCGGTCCACGAGGAATTCAACGGCAGTGTCGGCCTCGCCGTCTCGGAAACCGGTGATCCGACTGACTGGGACCTGCGCGAACCGCTGCTCGAAGGCGTCTGTACGAACCAGGAGCTCGAACGACCGCACATGATCGTCCGGGATAGCTCGTACTACCTCTTCATCTCCAGTCACGAACATACATTCGCCCCAGGGCTCGAAGGGTACGACGCTCTCTATGGCTTCGTCGCTGACTCCCTGCGCGGTGAGTACGAGCCACTGAACGGGAGCGGACTGGTCGCGACCAACCCCGCGAGCGCACCGTTCCAGACCTACTCCTGGCTCGCCTATCCCCACCGCGAGGAGATTCTGGTCAGTAGCTTCTTCAACTACTACGATCTCCGGGGACTGTCCCTCGACGACGTCGCCGGGCTCCCACCCGAAGAACAGCAACGGCGCTTCGGCGGGACGCTCGCGCCCACCCTCCGGATCGAACTCTCGGGAGCCGAGACGCGGATCATCGGCACACTCGAACACGGGCATCTCCCGCTCCCCGAGGAGGACCTCCCCAAACTCCTCTCCGAGTACCGCCTGACTGGCGAAGACGGCGGCGAGTACTGAAATCCACCAGGCCCCATCGCGTTCTATCAGTTCACCCTCACAATCAAATACTCGCCGGGAGTAGCCACCGGTATGGCAGCTATCGAACTCGATGGGTTGACGAAGGACTACGGCGACGTCCTCGCCAACGACGATCTCACCTTCGAGGTCGAGACTGGCGAGATCTTCGGCTATCTCGGTCCGAACGGAGCCGGAAAGACCACGACGATCCGGACCCTGCTTGGCTTTATTTCTCCGACGAGTGGCTCCGCCCGAGTCCTCGGCCATGACGCCACCGACGAGCGCGCACTCATCGAGGCCAAACGCCGGATCGGCTACCTCTCGGACGAGCCGGGATTTGATGAGGACGCGACGGGGACGAAGATCCTTGATCTGCACGCCGCAGTGAAAGGCGACGAACGCCGTGACGAACTGCTCAACCTGTTCGAGCCTCCGCTCGACCGACCAGTGCGGGACTACTCTCGTGGAAACGTCCAGAAGCTCGGCATCGTGACGACGTTCATGCACGACCCCGATCTCGTCGTACTTGACGAGCCGACCAGCGGCCTCGACCCGCTCCTCCAGCAACGCTTTGCGGAGTTCCTCCGCGCCGAACAGCGGGACGGCGTCACAGTGTTTTTTTCTTCTCACGTGTTGAGCGAGGTTCGCCGGCTCTGTGACCGGGTCGGAATCATCCGCGATGGGCAGCTGGCGGCGATCGAACCGATCGACAGCCTCCTCGAGCGGACCGGAAAATCGGTGAGAGTCAATGCGGATGCGCCGATTCCGATCGGTACGCTCGATATCGACGGCGTTCACGATCCGGAGTTCGGTGAGGTCGACGGTGACCGGCCCGACACGTTCACCGAGTGTACGTTCACGTTTACCGGGGATATCAACGCGCTGTTGACTCGCCTTGGCGAGTACGAACTTCTCGATCTATCGATCGAAGAGGCCCCGCTCGAAGACGTCTTCCTGAAATTCTACGGTGAAAACTGATGTTCGAGTTCCTGCGCTACGACGGACGGAAACGAATCAAAGGCAGTGTCTATCTCTCCGCTGGGATGGCCATACTCGCCGCGGTCGTGATCTGGGTGTACCCCTCCTTTAGCGACTCCTTCGACGAGGACGAACTGCTGGAGGCGTACCCACCCCAGCTCATTCAGCTGTTCGACATCGAGACGATGGCCTCGATCGAGGGATTTCTGGCCTTTGAGCTGTACGTTTTCGGCTGGACTATTCTGCTTGGACTGTATCTGGCCTACAGCGCGGCCGGAATCATCGCCGATGACATCGATCGGGGGCGGATGGACACGCTACTGGCCATGCCAGTTACCAGACGACGGCTTCTCACCGAGAAGTTCGCGTCGCTTGCCGTACCGATCCTCCTCGTCAACGTGCTCGTTCCGCCTGTCGTCCTCGCAAGCGTCGAGTTGATCGGCGAGTCGATATCGATTGCCGATCTGGCAGCGATTCATCTGCTCTCGATTCCGTACCTGTTCGCCTGCGCGGGAATCGGCATTCTCTGTTCGGTCGCGTTCGACCGAACCAGTATTGCCCAGCGGGTCGCGCTCGGTGGAACCTTCGCGCTGTTCCTGTTCGAATCGTTGCTCAACGGAACTGACTACGAGGCTATCGGGGCAGTCGCACCAATGCGGTACTTCGATCCGAACGAAATCCTGCTGGAGAGTTCCTACGACCTCGCTGGAGCTGCAACATTGATGCTGATGACGTTCGTCCTCGTCGGGGTCAGCGCAGTCTGGTTCACCAGAAAAGACGTCTAGTCGGTTTGACCGGGGGCCTGTTCGCCCGACAATTCTTCGCTTTCGGTCCACGCCCGGCCGAGTTCCCAGACGTCGAGATCGAGTAGCTCTACCGTTCCACCCTTCGCGTGGAGCGACAGGTTGTCGCTGTCTGACCGTGTGGGATAGATTCGCGTCGTCAGGCAGTGGCGTTCGTTCGCGAATAGTTCTACAACCGAGCCGTCTACGAACAGCCGGAGCGAAAGCGGTTCGTCGACCGGTGCGATCGGCATACGATCCGGTGCCTTCGAGGCACGCTCATCGTGGCTGGAGTGGCTTCGGTCGACGACGAGTTCGCTATCCCGGGTATACCGAATCGGCGTCCGCTCCTCACCATCAGGAGACTCGCCGATCACGATTTCGAAGGCTTCGGCATCGTCGAGCTTTATTTCGGCCGATAGCTCGTAGCTCAGTCCGTCCGTATCGAGGTCAAGCCACTGGTCGTGGAGGGAGCAACCCCCCTCGTGGACGTGGCGTTCACGAAGGGATTCGAGTTCGTTTGCCGGGCGCTGGCGAAGCCGCCCACGGTCGTCGAGGTCGAGTTCACGGGGGAGCGAAAGTGCCCCCGACCAGCCCGCATCCCACTGAGCGCTCTCGTCTCTGGCCTCCCAGATCCAGCCCCAGGTCAGTATCCTGCCGTCGTCGGCCCGGAGCGACTGCGGGGCGTAGAAGTCACCGTAATCGAGCTGGGCGGTTCGTTCGGTCTCGAACTCGCCGTTCTCGTACGAGCCCAGATAGTACCGGACCTCGTCGTAGTTAGAGATGTGCAACAGCTGTTTCTCGCCGAGATCCAGCAGTTCGGGACACTCCCACATCGCGCCGTCCTGTTCGGGATCGCCCGTGAGGATCGGCCCCTCGTAGTACCACTGACGTAGTTCGTCATCCGTCGAGGAGTACAACAGCGCGGTTCCACCACCTCCTTCGACACCGGAGCCGATTAGTTGATACCAGGTGTCGTCCTCTCGCCAGACGTTGTGATCCCGGAACTCGGCTTTCCAGTGTTCCGTCGACCGGAGCGGAGGATCCACCGGGAGCGTATCGATGATCGGGTTCTCGGGATCTTTCTGCCAGGCGTTCAGGTCGTCGTCCGCGGCGGTCGCCAGGCAGGGTAGCTGCAGTTCATCACGACCGCCGGTGTACATGATCCGGGGCGTACCATCATCGTCGAACGCACAGCCGGACCAGCAGCCGTCCCGATCCGGGCCATCAGGGGAGGGGGTAAGCGCGACCGGACGATCCTCCCAGTGTACGAGATCGTCGCTGACCGCGTGCCCCCAGTGGATCGTGTCGTGGTACGGGCCGCCGGGGTTGTACTGATAGAATACGTGGAACTCGCCGTTCCAGTGAATGAGGCCATTCGGATCGTTCAGCCAGTTCGCGGGGGCAGTGATATGATACTGTGGACGGTGGCGGTCATCCGACAGATTCTCGCGCATCGTCTCCAGTTGATTGACGTCTTTTGGCCGACCATCAGTAAGTCGCTGTTCGCAGGCCAGAACCGATAGCAAATTACGGAACAGCCGTGTCCGGTTGTGAACGCAGCGATCGTTCGTCGCGCCCGCAAAGGTCACCGCGGTCCCGAGGCCGGCGACGTCACCATCCCCGTACTGCCAGCCGATCAGTGCAGGCTGGTCTGGGACATCTTCGCCAGCACGGATCGTGCTCGCTAGCACCTCCCCGTGTTCGGGTAACACCGCATCGTATCGCGCGAACTGCTGAGTTCCGTGTGCGGCACGGGTTGGGATGCGGAGTGCGTCGAACTCCTCGAACACTGGGCTGTTAGCGTGGATCGATTTGCAGAGCAGACCGAGCTCGTGTTCCGGTTCGATGTTCCCGGTTGCATCTGGTGCGACAGGATCGATACCAAGTGGTTCGATCGCTTCGAGGGCTCGGAGCGAGAGCAACAATCCACCTCCATCAGCGACCCATTGAGAGAGCTGGTCCCGACAGTCATTCAACTGTTCGGCGGTGTCGGTCGGTTCGTCACGGTGCCACCAGAGGACCTCGTAGCGTGACAGGGAGTCAGAGCCCTCTAAAAGCTCGTCGAGTTCGACCCGGTCGGTATTGATTCCGGCATCGGTCGCCCAGTTCAGCGCGGCGCGCTGTTCGGGTGACGGTTCGTCCGCCAGCAGGAACCCGACGGAATCCGGAAGATCGGTCATCTAGTGGTTCTCTCTACCAGAGGCTAATAGATGTAACGACACGAACTCCGGTTTCAGGCCCTCTACCCGCTTATTTTACGGTTATCGACATACATCGGTCAGAGCCAATCGTATCTGAGCACCCGTGTTCCGGCCCATCTCCACCGGGCAAAATCCTTAACAACAGGTGTAATAAACTACGAGTCACTGTCCTTCGATCCTCGATTACGGTCGGCGTCACATCCCGCATCTGAGCGTTTCACCGTGGATGACAGAAAGATCGTGCAGAAACAGTTATATTACAGTCCCGGTCACTCACCTACACAAAGAACCGGACTCCCACGGGCGTAATCCGTCGAGTATCCTCGGTGGCCTCCCTGCTACTGCTCTTCGACGTGCCGCACTGATGTCGCGATCCCGCGTGTGCTCTCTGCCATCTCCGGGCCGTTCATCTCTGCGCGGCCGACACCGAACGCCTTGGGCCCCTCGATGACGACTTCGTCACCTACCCGGATATCGTCGTCCGCGTCGACGATACCGGGGGCGAGCACGTCCCCGTGAGGAACGAACGCGTCGATCTCGACGCGTTTGGTCGGTGCGTCACTTTCAACCCACCGGCGCGCGCCCGCGAGTGTGAACGAAAGGACACCGTACTGCGGGACCATCGCAGCGAGTTGGTCGCCCTCAGAGTTATGCACACGGAGTTTCGGGTAGCGACTCTGCATCGAGATATCCTCGAACAGCGCGTCGCCAGCGCCGTCACCGAACTGGTAGTCGGCGATCGCTCTCACAGTATTCTGTTCGCGCTCGCGTTTGGAGTACTTGAGTTCCCCCTCGAGTGCGCCCGCGAGATTGGCAAGCGAGTCGGTGTCCGTCGGATGCTCCTCGACGGTATACTCGAACTCCAGTCCGAGCGCCGTTTCGACGCGTTCGCAGATGTCTCGATACCCCTCGCCAGGAACGTGTGCGATTACCGATGGATACTCGTTGCGTTCGAGGTAGGCCTGCAGGACGTCCGCGACGAATTGCTTTTCGTCTTCGGACCAGCGTCCAGTAACAACGGAGTCGTAGTGCTGGGCTGGATAGGTACACTCTAGCTCCTGGGGGACGACGCCGATCGGGCTAGTCATAGAGACGACGTGTCCCCGGAAGCCGATCGCCTCGTGGAACTGACCGTGGCTCTGTGACTCGCTGTAGGGCTTTGTCGCCGAACACGGGACGAGTACGAGCGGGTTCGAAAAGCGGTTCCGGTACCGACTTGTCACGCGATCAGCGAAGCGCTGGATCTCGACGCGGCGGATCGTATCCTCAGTGGCCGAAACCAGTTCGGAGCGCCTGAGGACCGGCGTTCGCTGTTCGAGATACGACCACTGCTGATCAAACTCTCGGAGTGCGGCAGTACACCACTGCTCGTGGCGGGCCTGTCCTTCGATGTAGTCGCGCAAGCGGCCAGCGCGGATCCGCTCGCGGACGCGGGCGATCTCGGCCCGGAGTACGTGGACGTTGTGCTCGGCACAGTCCTCGCGGTCGAACTCCTCTGCGGACTGTTGACAGGCCGAACAGGCACAGGGGAGTTCCTCGAGATCTTCGAGGAAGTGTTCGCCTTCGGTGGTGAGATACTTGCCTTCGAGTCCTTTCACGACTGCCCGATGCTCGTCGATCAGATCGACGCCCGCGTAGACGAGCGTGGCGACGTTGACCGGCGTGGCGACGCCGGAGAGATACAGCGCACTGTCGGCGGGGATCGCTGCTTTCGTCTCGACGATCGCGTCGCGGAACGCGCTCCCGTGGCCGATCGAACCCTGTGCGTCCGAGAGGACGTACGCGTCGGCACCGTAATCGGCGGCTGTACCGGGCGTCACGACAGCTGCGCTTGGGTAGTCGACCTCGGGATAGTCGACGGCAAACGAATCTTTCACCTCGTCGGCGGTCCCGGCTGGAAGGCCACGGTGGGGAAGGATTGTGAGGGCGTTCTCGTCACCGTCGGGTAGTTCCCGCTCCTCGGGCCAGAGGCTTCCGGCGTCCTCGACGACGTCGTCGACGAGGGCTGGCGTCGTTACCGGATCGGAAAGACGGAGCCGGGCGATCCGGGCAGCCCCATCACGCTCCAGCACCTCGAAATAGTCGGTCATACCTAGCCCTATCCCGGTGCGTGAAAGAGGCTATCGGTCCCGGATCGCCGCGGCGCTGGGAAGCGAGGACGTTCTGGCGAACAGGCGACACCGGCTGTTCTCGGAGCGTGATGTCGCACACCCGCGAACCGCTCCGAGGCGAATGTCAGTGCATGGGTACCGCTGGCCGCTCGATGGTTGATAAGGATGTGGACAGCTGGCAGGGATATAAGCGTGTGCTACTTTTCGCCGAGTACGAACGAGTCGACCCGGTCGGGGACGCGGTCGAGCGCCGACGCGGGCCAGTCCCAGTGACCGAGTACGAACTCCGTATCGGGGTTCGACTCGACGACCCGAGTGACGCCGTCGGCTGCGGCCTCGTACGCGCTCACATCAAGTCGGTCGGGTACTTCAGCAGTTAGCGGATACGTTTCCGAGAGTGCGCGGGGAAACGGGCCAAAGGGTGGGACGATCCGCCACGATTCGTCGTAGTTGTTCGAACTGTCGCCTTCGGTTAGAAGGACCGTCCCCTCGGGGTCGAGTCGGTCAAGACGACGGTGATGACGCCGGACTTCCGGTCGTCGAGCGCTCTCGTGGGAGAGATAGAAGAACGTGCTCTTCGAAGCAGGGTCCTCACGTTCGAGCTGGTCTGTGTGATCACATAGTGCGCGATAGCCATCGAGCATGGCAGGGTGGCTCCGGGCACGCTCCTCGACGAGTTCGAGTAGGTTACCGCTTCGGATCGCCTGCTTGATACGACGGATCTCCGCGAAGGTAACGTGGAGATTGTGCGCCGCGAGCGCTTCCTCGCGCGCCTGATCGTCGAGCGAGCGCAGGTCGGCGGGCGTATGTTCGATACAGACTGGACACGAGCAGGGAAGATAGTCCAACTCGTCGAGGTGCTCGGTGCCCCGAACGGTCAGGTAGCGGTCGTCGCGGGCGTACAGGGCGTAGGCGGCGGAGTCAAACAGGTCACAGCCCATCGCGACGGCGAGCGCGAACATCATCGGATGCCCGGCCCCAAACAGGTGGACTGGAGCATCGATGCCAAGCCCACGTTTGGCTCCCGCCACGACGTCGACCATATCCCCGTAGCGATACTCGTTCATCAGAGGTACAACCGCGCCGATCGGGAAGACATCGTGGCCGGTGGCGTCTGCGTGTGCACCCGCTTGCTCGCGCAGATCGGGGTACGTCGATCCCTGTACAGGAGCCGTTACGAGCATCTCACCGGTGTCGATCGACTCGGCCGCCTCGATACGTTCCTGTGTGGTAGCAAGTTCGGATTCCGCACGCTCGCGTGAGACGTCAGGCGGCGTGGGGATGTCGACCGGTGTCCCGATGTCGGAGCCGATCTCGTGTTGAAACCGGAGGATCTCATCGGTCCTGACGTCGATTTCGCCGTATTCGGAAAGCTGGAAGGAGCCGGAATCGGTCATAATTGCGCCGTCGAAATCGAGCAGGTCGTGCAACCCCTCCTCGCGGGCGCGTTCGCGGAGGTCCTCGTTGTTGTGGATGATGTAGGAGTTTGTGATGAGGATCTCCGCGCCGAACTCCTCCTGGAGACGGGCTGGCGATATCGTCTGGAGGTTCGGGTTGATCACCGGCAGCAGCGCCGGGGTTTCGACGGTGACGCCAGCCCGCGGGACGGTTAGCTCTCCGATCCGTCCCGCAGCGTCAGTGTCGCGTGACTCGAAGTGATCGCGCATGCTCGGGACGAGGGCAGGTGTCGGCCTAAGGATTCCGTTCGTCGGCGATCAGATATCGAAGGACGGCGAGCACCGTCCGCCCGTCACGGATTTCGTCGTTGGCGACAGCGTCGTGGAGTGCCTCGAACGTCGTCGTGTCGACACGGATACTCTCGTTGTGATCGAGGTCCTGCTCGGCAGTCGGCTCGCAGCCTCGGGCGACGAACAGATGATAGACGCTGTTTGCGGCCCCGTTCATCGGTTCGACCGTGGTCAGCTGCTCGAACTCATCGCCCTCGTAGCCAGTCTCCTCACGAAGTTCCCGGCGGGCGGCTGCTATCAGCGACCTGTCGTCCGGTTCGACGCTTCCGACCGGTAGCCCACGATTGATGCGGCCGACAGCCTGTCGCCACTCCTCGATGACGACGACATCGTCGTCCGAGGTAAACGGTAGTACGATCACTGCTGGTGGTTCCGAAAGATAATCGAACGTCGTTTCGGTGCCATCTGGCAGTCGGACATCGTCGGTTTCGACGTCGAAGCCGGGACACGTGTAGGAAGTCTGGGAGTCGATGGTCTCCCACGAGAGGCTATCGTCGGTCACAACATACGGTTGCGACGGGGAGGGCAAAAACCCCGCGTTGAATGTCTATTTCGGCGGCAGGCGCGGTCACTTGCCCTTTTTCAGGACGTGTCCGAGCCCACGAACGAAGGGTCGTGGATCGTCGAAGCGAAGGTTATCGAAGTGTGGATCATCGTAACATGACTGGACGATCTCCCAGACCGCTCCCCGCGCGGAGGGACGGGAAACGATCGGCGAGTCATCGGTGAAGACGCTACGGAGATGTCCGAACTCGCCGTACAGCAGGTGAGACCCGACGCCGACCTCGTAGTGTGGATCGATCATATCGGATTGGCCTGTCGCCAGTAGCCAGTAGTACCACGGGAAATCAGCACCACCGCGGACCGCACAGGGCAGGGACTGCCAGAGCCGGGGATTGATCTCCGTGAGGACGAACTCGTCGGTCTCCTCGTGACGCATATACTCGATGCAGGCGAGGCCGTGATACTCAATGCTGTCGAGGATCTGCCGTCCGACACGTTCGAGTTCGGGGATATCGACCGATTTGCGGTAGACACCACCGCCGCCGGTGTAGGAGTCCCCGCGAATTTGGCGGTGCTGGAAGGTCGCAACTGCCTGCCCGTGATCGTAGAGCGCCCCGAAGACGTACTCGTCACTTGAGGGAATGTACTCCTGGACGATCGGGTCGTGGCCCATTTCCTCGGTGAGCGACTCTCGGTCGAACTCGTCGCCCGGTCGGTAGTGGCTCACGGCCTTTGCGGTCGCCGATTCCCGTTCGGAGTACGAATCGAGGTATTCGCTCGCGAGCAGGTTGTACCGTGATTTGACGATCAGCTTACGGTCGACGCGTTCGACATCGGAGAGAAGACAGGTTTCGGGGACTGGGACACCCGCCGATTCCGCCGCCTCGACGAGCAACACTCGGTCGTGGACAGTTCTGAGCGTCTCCATTGGTGGCGTCACCAGGGAAACGTGTTCTTCGAACAATGACTCGTACAGTGAGAACAGGTACGTGTCCTGTGGCCTGAGCGGGAGGATCGTCGTCACGTCCTTACGGGCCGCCAGTTGTAGCAATGCATCTCGATACGCGAGTAAATCGTCGTTTGGCGCAGGGATACGGACAAACTCGTCACAAAAACGCGATCCAGCTGCAGGAACTGAATCGTACTGGGAGGCAACGAGCGTCCGGATCCCGCGACGAGACAGTGACCGGACACACGAGTAACTGCCGGGATCGAACCCCGTTGGTATCAGTACGCCATCCACCCCCACGTCCGTTGACATACTCGCTACTCCTCTCACTCCCTGATTAGTATGATGAGATTACCCGTCGAACCAGGCGCTGTATAGCCACCCGCCATCTTCAGACCGACGCTGTAGGAAAGTGTGATGCGTCGAGCAAACGGCAGCCGTTCTCGACGGCGCGAACCACTTCGGAACTCAGAGATATCTCAGCAAGATCAATACTGGCCGGTGCGTTCCTCAACCGTGATGAGAGATTGTAGTATCTCCTCCGTGCACTCCCCTTTGTGCTGCGGTTTGCTATCATGATACAGCGAGAGAATCCCGTCTGTTTTCTGAGTGACGAGTGTTCCGATGGTCTGGCTGAACCGAGGAGCGAACTGGCCGGGGGTGAAACCACCGCAAGAATGCGTCGGCGGGGATCTGAACCCGATTGCAAATCCTCACGCGTTCGGATTTGCGTGGTTCAAATCCCCTCGTACCGCATACACAGCGCTCACGGAATTGTGAGCGCTGAGAAATGCGTCGGCGGGGATTTGAACCCCGGTTGTGACCATGGCAAGGTCACGTGATACCACTACACTACCGACGCGCCCTGTCTGCATTCACAGATAACGAGAGACTGTTGTATAAGAGTTGCGAAAGCGAGGCGGTTCGAGAGGAAGAACCACGGCACGGAGCCACGATCTGGACCGGCTCACCCCCAGAACATCCGCAACCACTCTCGACGCCTCAGTATTTGTACAGCGAGACGATGAAAGGAAGCTTGTTGTACATGATCACCGCGAGCGGGATACCGACGATCGACAGCGTCAACAGGTAGGCGACCCCGGTCCAGATGGCGCTGGCCCACCAGCCGACGAAGACGAACCAGACGCCACGGAGCAGGAGGCTGGGCTGTTTCGGTCCCGACTCGACGACGCTCCCGTCCGGCCCGGCCATGAGCTGTCGCTGTGACGACTTCAGTGAGAGTACTTTCGGGACGCGGTTAATCATCTTGATCCCGATCGGAATCCCGATGATCGTGATGTTCAGGAACCAGGCGACCGAGAGCCAGAGACCGGTGAGCCACCAGCCGACGAAGACAAACCATAGCGCTCGGATTACGAGCGATGGGGACGATGCGTTAGCTGACATCCTACAGAGTCAAAGCAGGCACCGGACTGTAAGTCTTTCAGGTGCGCGCACGCGAGGGACCATTGCATTCGACAACTGTCTCTGGACAGCCCGTAACAAAACCACGGTAACCCTTCACAACACGGGTGTGAACGGCTCTCAGTGGCGAAAACGATCCGGCACCCTTTTAGGGCCGGACGGGAAAAGATCGGCACAGTCTAGTGGCGAGGCGTCGAAGCGTCACGGCATGACAGTCAGCGTACTCGTGCCGTCGTCTCTCGTCCGGGAAGCCGAAGACAAACGCGAGGCAACTCGCAAGATCGGCTACGTTGCCCGTGCGGCAACGGTCTTCCGGGCGGACCGTCTGATCGTCTTCCCTGATCGGGACGGCGAACGCAGATGGGGCGGCGGGTTCGTCGAAACCGTGCTGCGGTACGCCGCGACTCCGCCGCACCTCCGAAAGGAGGCGTGGGGAACGCGGAGCGAACTGGAGTACGCGGGCGTCCTGCCGCCGCTCCGCGCACCGTCACAGACCGGCTCCGAATCCGACGATTCGGGGTCGACAAGACAGGGAATCGTGACCGAGGTCGGACCTGACGGGCGCGTACGGGTCAATTGCGGCTTGCAACACCCGATCTCGCTTGTCGTTCCTCCGAAAATGGAGGTCGACGAGGGAGAGCGCGTAACAGTCAGGATCTCTTCGCGAGAGCCGGTCCGTGCGAAGTTGGTCGACGAGCCCGTTTCGGGGCTATCGATCCATCGCATGGACCTTTCGGAAGCGCTCGGCCGTGAGGACGCCGGTGTCCGGATCGCGACGTCGAGGTTCGGCGAGAACCTCAGCGTCTCGCGACTCGGAACGCTGGCCGGACGAATCGAGGCCGACGGGATGACCGTCGCCTTCGGCTCGCCCGAGAGAGGGCTTCCGGAGATGCTCGATGGGGTATCCATCGAGCAACGAGCGGACGGGGACGGAGTCCCCGGGAACGGAGACGAGACACGCGATGGGACGGTCCCGTCGCGGATCGACGTCGAACCGGGCGCACCCAGCCGGTTCGACCTCTGGCTCAATACGGTTCCAAACCAGGGCAGCCAGGTGGTGCGAACTGAAGAAGCGATGTTCGCCTCGCTTGCCTGCCTAACACTCCCAGAGTGAGAACACAATGCCACAACCAAGCAGACCACGCAAAGGCTCGTTGGGATTCGGCCCACGCAAGCGTGCGACCAGCGAGGTCCCACGCTTCAACTCGTGGCCGAGTGACGACGGACAGCCGACGCTTCAGGGTTTTGCCGGCTACAAGGCTGGCATGACCCACGTGGTGATGATCAACGACGAAGCCGACTCGCCCACCGAGGGAATGGAGGAGACGGTTCCGGTCACCATCGTGGAGACGCCGCCCATGCGGGCGGTCGCCCTGCGAGCGTACGAGGACACGCCCTACGGTCAGAAACCGCTGACCGAAGTCTGGGCCACCGAGTTCCACGAGGAACTCGATCGCACACTTGACCTTCCCGAGGAACACGACGCGGACGCCGCGGAGACGGAGATCCGCGACGCAGTTGCCGAGGGTCGGATCGCCGACCTCCGGATGATCACGCATACGGTTCCGAGCGAGGTCAAGAGCGTTCCGAAAAAGAAACCCGATGTCATGGAGACTCGGATCGGCGGCGGCTCCATCGAGGACCGCCTCGAGTACGGTCTCGAACTGCTGGAAGACGGCGGCGAACACGACGCCGACCAGATCTTCCGGCCCGGCGAGTACATGGACGTCGCCGGTGTGACGAAAGGGAAAGGAACGCAGGGCCCAGTCAAGCGATGGGGCGTTCAGAAACGAAAAGGAAAGCACGCACGTCAGGGCTGGCGGCGCCGGATCGGTAACCTCGGCCCGTGGAACCCGTCCCGAGTTCGCTCGACGGTTCCACAGCAGGGTCAGACCGGCTACCACCAGCGAACGGAGCTGAACAAACGCCTGATCGATCTCGGCGACGACGACGTCACCCCCGCGGGTGGCCTCGTCAACTACGGCGAGATCGACGGCGAGTACGCGCTCGTGAAAGGGTCCCTTCCAGGGCCCTCCCAGCGCGTCCTTCGGTTCCGCCAGGCCGTGCGACCGAACGACCAGCCGCGCCTCGATCCCGAGGTGCGCTACGTATCTACGGAATCGAATCAAGGATAATCTATGCAGGCAACAGTACGTGACCTCGACGGTGAGGACGCGGGCACGATCGACCTTCCGGACGTCTTCGAGACGCCGATCCGGACGGATCTGATCGAGCGCGCAGTGCTCGCCGCTCAGGCAAACCGGAAACAGGACTACGGCTCGGACGAGTACGCTGGGCTTCGCACACCTGCGGAGTCACAGGGTAGCGGTCGCGGCATGGCACACGTGCCACGGGAGAACGGTACCGCACGCCGTGTCCCGCAGGCCGTCAGTGGCCGCCGCGCACACCCGCCGAAGGCCGAGAAAGATCAGGGCCTCGACATCAACGACAAGGAGCGAAAGCTCGCGACCCGCGCCGCGATCGCCGCAACGGCGGACGCGGAAGCAGTCGCCGAACGCGGTCACGAGTTCGACGAGGATCTCGAACTCCCGCTCGTCGTCGACGACGAGTTCGAGGAGCTTGAGAAGACCCAGGAGGTCGTCTCCCTGCTCGAAGCCCTCGGCGTCCACGAGGACATCGAACGCGCCGACGAGAACCGATCGGTCCGCGCTGGTCGAGGGACGACCCGCGGACGGAAGTACACGAACCCGCGGTCGATCCTCTTTGTCACGTCGAGCGAGGCTGGCCCGTCCCGAGCGGCCCGCAACCTCGCCGGCGCAGACGTCGCGACGGCGAGCGAGGTCAACACGGAAGACCTCGCGCCCGGCGCGAACGGAGGCCGACTGACGGTGTTTACCGAGAGCGCCATCGAGGAGGTGGCAGACCGATGACGCAGGATCGAGACGTCATCGTTCATCCGCTCGTCACCGAGAAGGCGATGAACGACATGGACTTCGAGAACAAGCTGCAGTTCGTCGTCGACGTCGATGCCGCGAAGCCGGAGATCGCCGACGCGGTTTCCCATCGCTTCGACGTCGAAGTCGTCGACGTGAACACACAGATCACCATGGACGGAACCAAGAAAGCGACAGTCGAACTCGGCCCCGACGACGCGGCCGACGAAGTCGCATCCAGAATCGGGGTGTTCTGATAATGGGACGACGAATTCAGGGACAGCGACGCGGTCGCGGTGGCTCGACGTTCCGGGCTCCCTCGCACCGATACAAGTCCGACAAGCAGCACAAGACCCCCGAAGAGAGCGATCTCGTCTCCGGGACGGTCGTCGATATCGAACACGACCCAGCGCGCAGTGCGCCGATTGCGGTCGTCGAGTTCGAGGACGGCGATCAGCGGATGATCCTTACCCCCGAAGGTGTCGCAGTCGGCGATACCATTCAGGTTGGGATCTCCGCGGAGATCCAGCCGGGCAACACGCTTCCGCTCGCCGAGATTCCGGAAGGTGTCCCCGTCTGTAACGTCGAGTCCAGCCCCGGAGACGGTGGCAAGTTCGCCCGATCCTCGGGCGTCAGCGCCGACCTCATCACGCACGACCGCGACGCGGCTGTCGTCCAGCTGCCAAGCGGCGAGGTCAAGCGACTCGATCCCGAGTGCCGAGCGACCATCGGGGTCGTCGCCGGTGGTGGCCGAACGGAGAAACCGTTCGTCAAAGCCGGTAACAAGTATCACAAAATGAAAGCCCGGGGCACGAAGTACCCACGCGTCCGTGGCGTTGCCATGAACGCGGTCGACCACCCCTTCGGTGGCGGTGGCCGCCAGCACCCCGGCAAGCCGAAATCCGTCTCGCGGGATACACCGCCGGGCCGGAAGGTCGGTGACATCGCGTCCAGCCGAACCGGACGAGGTGGAAAAGAATGAGTGGATCAGAATACAGAACCGGTCGCGAAGGCGAGTTCACCTATCGCGGCCATACGCTCGACGAGTTGCAGGACATGGACGTAGACGAAGTCGCGGAACTGCTTCCCGCACGACAGCGGCGAACCATCGAACGCGGACTCGGTGTCGAGCACGAGAAACTGCTCGAACGGGCCCGCGAGACGAGCGAAGACGAGTCCACGAACAACCCGATCCGAACCCACCTTCGTGACATGCCGGTACTGCCGGAGTTCGTTGGTCTTACCTTCGCGGTCCACAACGGTCAGGGCTTCGAGCGCGTGGAAATCGAGCCCGAGATGATCGGACATTATCTCGGCGAGTTCCAGTTGACCCGAAATTCGGTCGAACACGGACAGGCCGGGATCGGAGCGACCCGCTCGTCGAAGTTCGTACCGCTCAAATAAACCATGGGAATCAACTACAGCGTCGACGCCGACCCGGAGACCACCGCGAAAGCGATGCTTCGGGAGCGTCATATGAGCCACAAGCACAGCAGGGCGATCGCCCGAGAGATCAAGGGCAAGACGGCCGCCGAGGCCGTCGAGTACCTCGAAGCGGTCATCGACGAGGAACAGCCCGTTCCGTTCCGACAGCACAACAGCGGCGTTGGTCACCGCTCGGGTATCGACGGCTGGGACGCCGGTCGATACCCCGAGAAGGCCAGCAAGGCCTTCATCGATCTGCTGCAGAACGGCATGAACAACGCGGAGCAGCAGGGATTCGAGCCCGAGGAGATGCTCATCGAACACGTCGCCGCCCACAAGGTCGGCGAAGTTCAGGGTCGCAAACCCCGCGCGATGGGTCGTGCGAGCCCCTGGAACACGATGGAGGTCGACGTCGAGCTGATCCTCGCAGAACCCGAAGAGGGAGGTGACGAATAATGGCAGACGAACACGAGTTCATCGAAGACGGCCTTCAACTGTCCCAGATCGACGAGTTCTTCGAAGAGGAGCTCGGCCGAGCCGGCTACGGTGGCATGGACGTCGCCAAGACGCCGATGGGCACACAGATCGTCCTGGAAGCCGAGAAACCCGGTATGGTGATCGGCAAGGGCGGAGAGAACATCCGCAAGATCACGACGGCCCTCGAAGATCGGTTCAACCTCGAGGATCCCCAGATCGACGTTCAGGAGGTCGAAGAGCCCGACCTGAACGCACGGATCGTCGCCGACCGACTCGCCAATGCGCTCGAACGCGGCTGGTACTTCCGAAAGGCGGGCCACACCACGCTCGAACGCATCATGGATGCTGGCGCGCTGGGTGCCGAGATCGTGCTCTCCGGGAAGGTCACCGGTGCTCGCTCACGCGTCGAGAAGTTCAACGACGGCTACATCAAGCACAACGGCGAGCCCGCCGAAACCATCGTGGATCACGGTCAGGGCGTCGCAGTGATGAAGCTCGGAACGATCGGCGTTGACGTCAAGATCATCCCGCCGGGAGCCGAGCTCCCCGACGACTTCCGCATCGAGGAAGACGCCGACGTCTCCGAGCTCGCAGCAGAGGTCGAGACCGACGAGGGCGTCGAGGAGCTGCTCGAAGAGCCCGAAGACGAGGAGCTCGAAGAGCTCGAAGCCGAAGCGGCCGACTCCGAGGCTGCCGCCGATGTCGCCGACGAGGAAGTCGTCGAGGAAGTCATCGAGACCGACGAGCCTGCAGAGGAGTTCGAGGAGGTCGAGGTTCCCGAAGGCGACGACGAGATCGCCGAGGAGCTCGACGAACTCGACGAGGAAGTCGAGGAGGAGGCTGACGAACTGCTCGACGAGATGGAAGAGGAGATCGACGACGAGGAGGGTGATGCCTGATGGGGATCCTCCACGTCGAAGAGATCCGCGATATGACGGCGGCCGAGCGTGAGGCCGAACTCGACGAACTCAAGACCGAACTGCTGAACGCGAAAGCAGTGCAGGCCGCTGGTGGCGCCCCGGACGATCCGGGTCGCATCAGCGAACTGCGTCGGACCATCGCCCGGATCAAGACGATCCAGAGCGAAGAAGGCGACTTCGAAGACGACGAATAACGATGCCACTGACACCCGAGACACTCCCACGACACGAACTCAATGGCCTGTACGTACGGGTCGTTGACGCCCCAAACCCCGATCTGATCGGGATAGCGGGGCGTGTCGTGGTCGAGACCGCAAACACGCTCCATGTGAGCGACGTGGCGGCCGAGGAGTCTCGGGTGCGGCAGGTGCCAAAGCAGGGATCGACGTTCGAGTTCGCGCTCGAACACGCAGACACAGATGAAGCCGCCGCCCCAGTGAATGGGGCGGGGATCATGTCCAAACTGGAGGCCGAGTCGACGGCGGACCCGTCGGAAGACGGTCGGGAAACCGACGCTGACGGCCCCTCCGGCGAGGGCGTGACCTACGTTACGGTGGATGGCTCACGACTGCTCTCACGACCCGCAGAACGCACCGAAACACGAGGTACATCACCATGGCAATTGGATTAGACGTAGAACAACCACCAGAGCCGGACGACCCGGCCACATACGATTACGAGAAGTGTCCGTTTTACGGCGATCTCGCTGTTCGAGGGCAGGTCCTCGAAGGCGAAGTCGTCTCGACGGACATGGAAAAGACCGTGATCGTCGAACGAGAGTACGACGTGAACGTTCCGAAGTACGACCGATTGATGAAGCGACGCTCCCGCATCCCGGCACACGTGCCGGGCGTGCTGGACCACATCGAGGTCGGCGACACGGTCAAGATAGCAGAGACACGACCGCTCTCGAAGACGAAAAGTCACGTCGTCGTCGAGCAGGTTGCCGACGAGGCAGCCGCGACGACGGGGGGGCAGTAACGATGGAAGCGATGAAAGCTGACGTGACCCAGGGCCTCGAAAAGGGGTCCCTGATCACGTGTGCCGACAACACTGGTGCACGCGAACTGCGCGTCATCAGCGTATCCGGCTACTCGGGGACGAAGAACCGTCACCCGAAAGCCGGCATCGGCGACAAGATCACCGTCTCGGTCACCAAGGGGACGCCCGAAATGCGTCGTCAGGTGCTCGAAGCGGTGGTCATCCGCCAGCGAAAGCCCATCCGACGCCCCGACGGCACGCGCCTCAAGTTCGAGGACAACGCGGCCGTCATCATCGACGAGAACGAGGAACCGCGCGGGACCGAGATCAAGGGTCCGATCGCGCGGGAAGTCGCAGAGCGGTTCGGAAGTATCGCAAGCACGGCTACGATGATTGTATAGTATGTCACGACAACCACACAAACAACGAAACGAAGTGGAGAACGCCTCCCTGCACGAGCTTCACAGGTACGTGCAGGCGACGCTCTCTTCGGAACTCCGTGAGGAGTACGACACT
This sequence comes from Natranaeroarchaeum sulfidigenes, assembly GCF_017094485.1. NCBI lineage: Archaea > Methanobacteriati > Methanobacteriota > Halobacteria > Halobacteriales > Natronoarchaeaceae > Natranaeroarchaeum > Natranaeroarchaeum sulfidigenes. The sequence continues at coordinate 1,084,937 of NZ_CP064786.1, read as the reverse complement.
CGACGGACCCGCGTCAACGCGGGCGACACTGTCGAGGTCATGCGCGGCGACCACGCCGGGCAGGAAGGCGAAGTCGTTCAGGTCGACCTGAAAGACTCCGTCCTCCACGTCGAGGACGTCACGGTCGAGACCGCTGACGGCGAAGAGGTCCCACGGCCGCTGGATCCCAGCAACGTGCGGATCATCGACCTCGACCTCTCCGACGACCGTCGCGAGGAGCGACTCCAGGGTGATACCCAATGACGAACCACCAGAAACGACTATCCGCACCGGATTCCTGGCCGGTCGAGCGCAAGACGGAAACGTTCACCGTCAAGGCCGACGACGGCCCCCACGGCGACGCAGGGGTTCCCCTCGTCGTCCTGCTGCGGGACGTGCTCGGCTACGCCGACTCCAAGAAGGAAGCACGGTACGCGCTCGAATCGGGGAACGTCCTGATCAACGGCGACGAGGTACGCGATTACCGCCGTCCCGTCGGGATGTTCGATATCCTCGCATTCGTCGAGCGCGAAGAGTACTACCGCGTCTTCCCCGACGAGGGAGGACGCCTCGCACTGACCGAGATCGACGCCGAATCCGCGGGCAGCAAGCTCGGAAAGATCATCGGCAAGCGTCAGGTCGCCGGCGGCGACACCCAGCTCAACCTCCACGACGGGCAGAACCTGCTCGTCGAGGACGCGAGCGAATACGGCGGGGACGACTCGCTGGTCGTCGACAACGAGACCGACGAAATCGTCGCCCACTTCCCGTACGAGGAAGGCGCACTCGTCACGGCGGTCAGCGGACAGCACGCCGGCGAGATCGGCGAGGCGACGACGATCGAAGTGACGCCCGGCAGCGGTGAGAACCGCGTCGAAGTCGAAGGCGTCGCGGGAAGCCCCGACTTCGAGACCGTCGAGGAGTACGTCGTCGTTATCGACGAGAACTTCGTCGAGGGAGGTCTCGACGACGATGCGGCTGAAGACGCCGACGATGAGGAGGTGAGCGACGATGAGTGAAGCAGAAGCCGACTTCCACGATATGCGTGAGCCTCAGGTCGAGAAGGTCGTCGTCCACATGGGCGTCGGTCAGGGTGGCCGCGAACTCGCCAACGGGGAAGAGATCCTCGAAGAGGTCACGGGCCAGCAGAGCGTCCGGACGCAGGCCAAAGCGACCAAACCCGACTTCGGGATCCGTCAGGGCGATCCGATCGGCGCGAAGGTCACCCTTCGTGACGACGAAGCCCACGAGTTCCTTGAGACGGCGCTCCCGATCGCGGACGTGTCGCCGACGCAGTTCGACGACACCGGCAACTTCAGCTTCGGTATCGAGGAACACACGGACTTCCCGAGTCAGGAGTACGATCCGAGTATCGGGATCTTCGGACTGGACGTCACGGTCAACCTCGTCCGTCCCGGCTATCGCGTTACGAAACGCAAGAAAGCAAGCCGCTCGATCCCCTCGAACCACCGACTCGATCCCGACGACGCAGTCGCGTTCGTCGAATCGGCGTTCGACGTGGAGGTAGAACAATGAGCGAAAGTGAAAACGACCAGACGGGCGAGCACGCCACCAAGCGCACCGGCCAGCTAGAGGAGTGCCAGCGCTGTGGCCGCAAGCAAGGTCTCGTCGGGAAGTACAACATCTGGCTGTGCCGACAGTGCTTCCGAGAGATCGCCCGAGACATGGGATTCAGGAAGTACCGATAATATGACGGCAAACGATCCGCTTAGCAACGCCCTCTCGGGGATCAGTAACGCCGAGAGTGTGGGTCACCTGACCCACGAGGTATCGCCCGCCTCGAACGAGATCGGACAGGTGCTCGAGGTCTTTTACGACCGCGGGTACGTCGACGGCTTCGAGTTCGTCGATGACGGCCGATCCGGACAGTTCGAGGTCGAATTGAAAGGTGCCATCAACGAGTGTGGCCCCGTCAAGCCCCGCTACTCCGCGGGTGCTGACGAGTTCGAGAAGTGGGAGAAACGGTTCCTCCCCGCTCGGGACTACGGGACGCTCGTTGTGACGACCAGTCACGGCATCATGAGCCACTACGAGGCCCGCGAGCAGGGCATCGGTGGCCAGGTCATCGCGTACGTGTACTAATGACGAGAGTAGCAATCGAACTATCGGACGAAGTCAGCGCAGAGGTCGACCACCTCGAACTGACGATCGAAGGACCGAACGGCAGCGTCACGCGACGCCTCTGGTACCCCGACGTCACTGTCGAGGTCGAAGACAACGAGGTCGTCATCGAAAGCGACGCCGAGGACGCGAAGACGCTCTCGACGGTTGGCACGTTCCAGAGCCACGTCGAGAACATGATCCACGGCGTCACCGAAGGCTGGGAGTACACCATGGAGGTGTTTTACTCCCACTTCCCGATGCAGGTTCGGGTCGAGGATGGCGACGTCGTCATCGAGAACTTCCTTGGCGAGAAAGCGGCCCGTCGGACGACGATCCACGGCGACACGCAGGTCGACGTCGACGAAGAGATCGTGACGGTCAGTGGCCCCGACAAGGAGGCCGTTGGACAGACTGCTGCCGATATCGAACAGCTAACCCGGGTTTCGGGCAAAGACGTTCGTGTCTTCCAGGACGGCGTCTACATCACCCAGAAACCCAGCAAAGGAGGTGCCTGATAGATGGCAGACGAACCCGAAGAACTCGAAGACATCAGCGGTGTCGGCGCGAGCAAAGCCGAAGCGCTCGAAGAAGCAGGCATCGAATCCGTCGAGGACGTCAAGGCGGCGAGCCAGGACGACCTCTCGGACGTCGACGGTATCGGGAACGCCCTCGCTGCGCGTATCAAGGCCGATGTCGGTGATCTCGAACTCGACGAAGAGGCCGATTCGGAGGCCGAAATCGAAGACGAGGACGTCGAAGAGGACGCCGAGGAGGACGTCGAGACCGAACTCCAGCCACGCGGGCTGGCCGACAAGACGCCCGACCTCAGCGACGATGAGGCACGTCTGATCGCCGAGCGACGTTCGGCGAGCAAGCCCGCGTTCAGGGCACAGGACTACCACAAGAAAAAGCGGATCCCCGAGAACTGGCGCGCACCACGCGGCGCACTCTCGAAGCAGCGCCGTGGCATCAAGGGGAAAGGCGCAATGGTCGAGGCGGGCTACCGAACGCCCAAACCGGTCCGTGGCAAGCACCCGAGCGGCTTCGAGGAGGTCCGTGTACACAACACGGACGACCTCGAGGGCGTTGACGGTGATCGTGAAGCTGTCCGGATCGCCTCGACGGTCGGTGCTCGCAAGCGCGAGCGCATCGAAGAGATGGCAGAGGAACAGGGCGTTCGCGTCCTCAACCCGACCTACGTCGAAGTGGAGGTCGAAGAATGACTGATCTGAAAGCACAGAAACGACTCGCAGCGGACGTCCTCGATGTCGGGAAGAACCGCGTCTGGTTCGACCCCGAAGCACAGGGCGAGATCGTCGACGCGATCACGCGCGAGGATATCCGAGAACTCGTCGATCAGGGCATCATCACGGCAACGGAGAAGAAAGGCAACTCCCGCGGTCGCGCTCGCGAGCGCGCCGACAAGCGTGCCTACGGCCACCAGAAAGGCCCCGGCAAGCGCAAAGGGAAGGCCGGTGCTCGACAGAACAAGAAAAAAGAGTGGTCGGCGAAGGTTCGTGCCCAGCGACAGCTGCTCCGCGAACTCCGCGACGACGGGACCATCGACCCCGGTCAGTACCGGGAGCTGTACAACAAGTCCCGTGGTGGCGAGTTCCGCGACGTAGCACGGCTGGTGAACTACATCGAAAACAACTACGGCGTCGACGTCGACGCCGAAGGTGATCAGTAATGGCAACTGGACCACGATACAAGGTGCCGATGCGGCGCCGTCGTGAGGTTCGGACCGATTACCATCAGAGGTTGCGCCTGCTCAAATCCGGCAAACCACGGCTGGTCGCTCGCAAGAGCAACAAGCACGTGACGGCGCAGCTGATCGTTCCGGGTCCGAACGGCGACGAGACCATCGCGAGTGCACACTCCAGCGATCTGGCCGAGTACGGCTGGGAAGCCCCAACGGGCAACATCCCTGCAGCGTACTTGACTGGACTGCTCGCTGGCAAACGCGCGCTCGATGATGGCACCGAGCAGGCGGTGCTCGACATCGGCCTTAACACGGCGACAGAAGGGAGTAAAGTATTCGCAGTACAGGAGGGAGCGATCGACGCGGGCCTCGAAATCCCGCACAACGACAGCGTCCTTCCCGACTGGGAGCGTAACCGCGGCGAGCATATCGCCGAGTACGACGAACAGCTCGACGAGCCGCTGTACAGCGGCGAGTTCGATGCCACAGACCTACCCGAGCACTTCGATACGGTGCGAGAGGAGATCCTCGAACAATGAGCGGAAACAACTACAACGACGGCTGGGAGCCAGTAACACGGCTCGGTCGAAAGGTACAGGAGGGCGACATCGATACGATGGAAGACGCCCTCAACTCCGGACTCCCGCTGAAGGAGGCCGAAGTCGTCGACCAGCTCCTCCCGGGGCTGGAAGACGAAGTGCTCGACATCAACATGGTACAGCGGATGACCGACTCGGGTCGCCGAGTCAAGTTCCGCTGTGTCGTCGCGATCGGTAACCGCGACGGCTACGTCGGCTACGCGGAAGGCCGCGACGATCAGGTCGGTGCCGCGATCCAGAAGGCGATCGACATCGCCAAGCTGAACATCATCGACGTTCCCCGCGGGAGCGGTTCCTGGGAGGACCGCGCCGGTGGTGACCACTCGCTCGCCCGCAAAGCGACGGGCAAGGCAGGCAGCGTAAAAGTCGAAGTCAAACCCGCACCGAAAGGTCTCGGACTTGCAGCGGCGGAGACGCCCCGCAAGGTCCTGGAACTCGCTGGTGTCGAGGACGCCTGGACGAAGAGCCACGGCAACACCCGCACTACGGTGAACTTCGCAAAAGCGACGTACAACGCGCTGCGTAACGCCGCAGAGTCACGCGTCCCGGAGTACACCCAGGAACAGCGTGAGGTGGTAGAATGACGCAGGCGATCGTTCAGCTTCGTGGCGAGGTCAACATGCTCGGCGACGTGAAAGACACCATGGATATGCTGAATCTCCACGGCGTCAATCACTGTACGCTCGTGCCCGAGACCGAGACTTACCGCGGAATGATCACGAAGGTCCACGACCACGTCGCACACGGCGAGCCGAGCCAGGACGTCGTCGAGGAGCTGATCCGCCGCCGCGCCGAGCCGCTCGAGGGCAGCGCGGACATCGACGACGAGTGGATCGCCGAGAACACCGACTACGACGACGTAACGGCATTCACCGAGGCGCTACTGGACGAGGAGACGAAGCTGCGAGACGAAGGGCTTTCGCCGGTCCTCCGTCTGCACCCGCCACGCGGTGGTCACGAGGGTATCAAACACCCGACCAAGGAGGGCGGCCAGCTCGGAAAGCACACGACAGAGGAGATCGACGAACTCCTCACCGCAATGCGATAGAACAATGACTAGTAAGAAACGACGACAGCGCGGCTCGCGCACGCACAGCGGGGGTTCCCACAAGAACCGACGCGGTGCCGGTCATCGCGGTGGCCGAGGTGCGGCCGGGCGTGACAAACACGAGTTCCACAACTACGAACCGCTCGGCAAACACGGCTTCACCCGCCCGGAATCAGCGCAAGACGAGGTTCTGACGATCGACGTCCAGAAGCTCGATGAAGACGCAACGCTGTACGTCGCTGACGGCGACGCCGAGGAGGTCGACGGTCGCTATCGTATCGACGCACGCGATATCGTCGAGGACGGCTACGAGGCCGACGCGGTCAAGGTACTGGGTGGCGGACAGGTTCGGAATCAGCTCGAAATCGTCGCTGACGCCTTCTCCGCGAGTGCTCGCGCGCTTATCGAGGAGGCAGACGGTGAAGCGGTCCTCTCGGAACGCGGAGAAGAAGACGAGGACGAACCACAAGACGTATCCCAGACTGACGAAGACGAGGAATAAGACATGGGATGGAAGGAGGCTGCTGAACCGGTCCTCACGCGGATGCCCGTAGTCCGTAGACCGAGAAGCCACGTGCCGTTCAAGCGCAAGCTACTGTGGTCCGGTGGGATCCTGATGCTGTACTTCTTCCTGACGAACATCGTACTGTGGGGTGTTCCTCGGGAAGGAGAGCAAGCGGACGTATTCGGCCAGTTTGGGTCGATTCTCGCCGTTGAACAGGGGACACTGATGCAGGTCGGGATCGCCCCGATCGTCACCGCGAGTATCGTCCTCCAGCTACTGGGCGGGGCGAACCTGCTCGGGCTGGATACGAACGACCCGCGGGATCAGGTACTCTACCAGGGACTCCAGAAGCTACTGGTCGTCGTGATGACCGTGCTGATGGCGGTGCCGCTGGTCTGGGCAGGCTTCCTGCAGGCGAGTCAGGGCGTTGCCACACAGCTTGGCATCCCGCTCGAAGGACTTCGCGTGATCATCTTCGCCCAGATCGTGCTCGGCGGCATCCTCATCCTGTACATGGACGAGATCGTCTCCAAGTGGGGCGTCGGCAGCGGTGTTGGGCTGTTCATCATCGCTGGTGTGAGCCAGAAGCTCGTCGCCGGATTCATTAGCCCCGGCGAAGGAGGGTTCTTCCCGACCTGGGTCAACATCGCGCTCGGGCGGGAGGGTCCCACTGGCTCGCTGGCAAGTGGTAGCGGCCTCGACTTCCTGATCTTCGGTGACGGACAGATACTCGCGCTGATCACGACGGTGCTGATCTTCGCCATCGTCGTCTACGCCGAGAGCGTCCGGGTCGAGATCCCGCTGAGTCACAGCCGGGTCAAGGGCGCCCGTGGTCGCTTCCCCGTGAAGCTCATCTACGCCAGCGTCCTGCCGATGATCCTCGTTCGCGCGCTGCAGGCGAACGTTCAGTTCATCGGTCGGATCCTCGACCGGACGACGGAAATGCCAGCGTGGCTCGGTGTCTACTCTGACGGACAACCCACGGCAGGGTTCTTCTACTACACCGCACCGATCTACAGTCCGGACGACTGGATGTGGTGGACAGAAGCCGTCGCACAGGCCCCGGCGGACATCATGATACGGGTCAGTGTCGACCTGTTCGTGATGGTCGTCGGCGGGGCGATCTTCGCGATCTTCTGGGTCGAGACGACGAACATGGGTCCGGAGGCGACTGCAAAGCAAATTCAGAACTCGGGGATGCAGATCCCCGGCTTCCGCCAGAACGTCGGCGTCGTCGAGAAAGTCATGGAGCGGTACATCCCGCAAGTGACGGTTATCGGCGGTGCACTCGTCGGCGTCCTCGCGGTCGGCGCGAACATGCTCGGCACCATCGGTGAAGTCACCGGTACCGGGCTGCTGCTGACAGTCTCCATTACGTACAAACTGTACGAGGAGATCGCAGAGGAGCAGCTCATGGAGATGCACCCGATGATGCGGGACATGTTCGGGAAATAAGGACCCAGCGTGGTTCCACATTTTATTTATTGAGTTTGCATAGCCGTGGGCATGTCCAACGGTTCGCGCAGCAAAGTCAATCTCAACGTTCGTGTACCCGCGTTTTTCAAGTGATGTGACTGTTTGGCTGACCTAGCTCTTCGAGAAATTGGACCGATCCCTGCGTTCGATTGGCGTTAAACCGGATGATTCGATGATCGGTTCGAGGATCCGGCGTTCGTCGTCGAAAAGTAGATTCTCCTATCTGGCATGCTTGGATGCCGTCACATCTTCGTCCCGTTGCTTGGCAACCGGCCACTGAGAGGAAATTTTTGTGTCGACGGTTCCTGCTCAGTGATCATCTGTCACTCGCCGATGGCACAGTCGCCCACGAACGAATGGTCGAACGGGTGTAATACCAATTGACATTCGTTCAATCTCGATGACATCAAGCATTTCTTGATTAGTGAACACTGATGTTGTCCGACGTGTCAGGTGACACCCGCCAGCAGTCCGGTACCATAGTGGTGCAATCAATCCTTGCACCCGCCGTCGCCATCCGTCAGCGGCGACGTGTTCGAGAAACCGGAATTCCCCACCGGGTTTTAGCACGCGTACGACTTCGCTGATTGCTGTCTCGACATCTGGAATTGTGCAGAAGACCATCGATCCGATGACGATATCGAATGAATCGTTTGGATACGGAAGCGATTCCGCGCGTGCTGACCGAATCTCGATATCCCGGTCTAGTTTCTCCGCTCGCCGTTGTGCCCGCTTTCTCATGTGAGTGTCCGGCTCAACCGCGTGCAATTCGACTGTCTGGCTCGAAGCAGGTTCCTCAGTGAAATACGGAAACATCGCCCCGGTACCAGTACCAAGATCCAGCACTCTTCCATCAAGATCTCGCGTCAAGTATGCCCTATGGGGATGCAGTATGGTGCGTTCTGCTAGCCACGTCACTGGATCATAGATCGCCGCAAACAGCGGATGTGACGGTTCTTCAGTCATGAGCCATCAGTATCATTGGTTATCTGTTAACGTAGCCCCTGTTTCAATAGCAGAGCGGGTGGGGATGACCCGCCCTACAGCTCGATCTTCCCCAGCCGCGTCGAGTTCGTGATGACCGAAATACTCGACGTGATCATCGCAGCGACGGCGATTACCGGGTGAAGCAGCCCGAAGAACGCAATCGGGATCGCCACCGTATTGTAGATAAACGCCCAGAAGAGGTTCTGCTTGATCTTCTGGAAGATCTTCTCCGACAGCGTGAACGAGTCAACGAGCGCGTCGAGCGACCCCCGGACGAGGCTGACGTCGCTGGACTGGATGGCGATGTCGGTCCCCGTACCGATGGCGACGCCGATATTCGCCTGTTTGAGAGCCGGTGCGTCGTTGATGCCGTCACCAACCATCCCAACGTTGTAGCCCTCGTCTTGCAGTTGGCTGACCTTGTCGATCTTGTCCTGCGGGAGGACTCCCGCCATGACGCGGCCGGGGTCGATATCGACTTTGTCAGCGATCGCGCGGGCAGTCCGCTCGTTGTCACCGGTGATCATCCAGGTTTCGAGCCCCCGCTCGTGCAGCTCCTGGATCGCCGCCTCGGATTCGTCTTTGATCGTGTCGGCCGTGGCGATAACCCCGACGTTTTCGCCGTCGACTGCGACGAGTACCGTCGTCTTTCCGTCCTGCTCCAGGGCGTGTAACGCGTCCTCGTAGGCGAGGGGAATACCGGCGTCTTCGAACAGCTTCGTGTTTCCGACGTGGACCGTCCGTCCGTCGATCTCCGCTTCGATTCCCTTTCCGGCGACGTTGTCGAACGCCGCCGGCTCGGTGAGTTCGATACCCTCCTCGTCGGCGTAGTCGATGATGGCCTGTCCGATCGGGTGCTCGCTGCCCCGTTCGGCGGAGGCGGCGAGTCTGACCACTTCGCGTTCGGACAGACCTGGCTCTTCTAGACTGCCACCGTCAGCACTGACCGCAGGGTCGTCACCGCCCACGACGTCCGTCACGGAGTGGTTACCCTCCGTGATCGTCCCCGTCTTGTCCAGCACCACGACATCGAGATCCTTCATCGTCTGGATGGCCTCGCCGTCGCGGAACAGGATGCCGTTCTCGGCGGCCTTCCCGGTACCGGCCATCAGCGCCGTCGGCGTCGCCAGTCCGAGCGCACACGGACAGGAGATCACCAGAACGGCAACGGCCGCGAAGATCCCAAGCGTCAATGGATCAAGCGCGAGATCGACCCAGGGGAGGTATGGCTCGGCAAGGCCGGCGACGGCCCCCATTTCACCCGGGAACACGAACCACAGGACGAACGAGAGTGCTGCGAGTATCAGGACGGTCGGAACGAAGTAGTTGGTGATCCGGTCGGTGAATGCCTGGATCGGGACTTTGGTCCCCTGGGCCTCTTCAACGAGTTCGACGACTTGCGATAGGAAGGTGTCGTCGCCGACTTTCTCGGCTCGCACCTTGATCATCCCGGCCTGATTGACGGTTGCGCCAATCACCTCGTCGCCTTCCGCTTTCGTCACCGGATCGGACTCGCCAGTCACCATCGACTCGTCGACACTGCTCCGGCCCTCGACAACGGTTCCGTCGAGCGGCACCTTCTCGCCCGGACGGACGACCATCACGTCCCCGACCTCGACGTCTTCGACGGGGATTTCGACTTCTTCACCGTCCTTCCGGATCGCTGCCGTCTCCGCCTGCATGGACATCAGCCCCTCGATAGCCGAGCTCGCCCGACCTTTGGCTCGGTGTTCGAGGTAGGTTCCGACGTTGTGCGAGGCCATGATCATCGCCCCGACGCCGGCATAGTTCTCCATCGGCGTGACGAAGACCATGACGCCTGTTACCCACGCGACGACCGTACCGATCGATATCAGCGAATCCATGTTGAACGTCCCATTCTGGATGCCCCTGATCGCAGATGTGTGGGTCGGAATACCGTAGTAGAAGACGACGATCGTGGCGAAGACGAACATGGCGACGTCGATCTGGAAGCCTGTCAGGACCTCCAGTGGCGTCCACATGAACACCATCAGGAGGACGATCGGCGAGGTGACGATCCACGAGCGGATCGCCAGCTGGCGCATCTCCTGGAGTTCTTCTTCGCCCTCCATCTCGTCTTCGAGCAACTCATCACGGACACCGTATCCAGCGGCTTCCACGGCTTCGACGAGGTCTTCGACGGAGACAGATTCGTCGTGATCGATGTCCGCTCGCTCTGTGGCGAAGTTGACCGAGGCGTCTTCTACACCGTCGATGTCTTCGAGACTGTCCTCAATTGTCGAAGCGCATGTGGTACACGACATCCCTGTCAGGGAAATGTCGGTTCGTTCGGTGTTTGTTTTGTCAGTTGTCATTGTCGGATCACCTCCTTGCGGTACTCTTACCCAGTCGATTCGCCCAGGTCTGGAAACTACTCACCGTAGCCTGTGACGTGCTCGCTCCCTGCGAACGCCTGAATTGTGGGATTGAGTTGCTCATGAGTTCACAGTTAGACGTACGGGTGGCTTTGTTAAGCGATTTGTTGTAATAATAACTCTACTGAACGGGATGCCAAATTTAAAAATCGAAAGAGGATCTGCCGGTTTCAGTTGACTCCCTCCTGTAGTGATTCGTACTGTTGTTCGTATTTCTTTTTGCACGACGGACAACAGAAGACCTTGACATCACCGTTGATTCGGGCAGTCTCTCCGTCGCTTTTGACCGTATTGTCACACACGGCACACGAAATGGTGAAATCGGAGGGAGTGATTCCGACACTCCATTCGTATCTGGCAAGCGGGATGAGTTCGTATGTGTCGATATCGTCCATTTCGAGGGTATCTCGGAACCACGCGTGAGCCTCTTGGTCCGGTGCGTTTACGTGTGCCACGATGCCCCCATCGAACTGCTGAAAGACGTGTTCGGTTTCATCCAGCTCATACAACCGATTGAAAACGCGTTCGACAGCTTCGGGTTTTACTGTCAGGTGAATCATGATCGGAACGCGGTTCTGCAGCTTCGTTCGATCTACGTCAAGCGTAAAGTCACGAATCACTCCTAACTCCTCCAACCGTGCAACGCGATCGGAAACCGCAGGAGGAGTGAGACCGACGTGATCAGCTATTTCGCTGAACGGACGCCGGGCATCATCAATCAGCAGCCGGATGATTTCGAGGTCAACCTCATCTGGGTTTCTCATGTACCCAGCTACCACCCCGAGGTGCATTAGTATTCTCCGATTTTGGCTTTGCTTTCAAAAGTCAAGCCGGTGGATGGCCATACAATCGAAACACAAACTGCAATAAGAGAATAGCTCTTCTACTACAACATGGTGCGAACGATCACCGTCACTGGGATGAGTTGTGAAGGGTGCGAACAGAACATCGAGGAGTCGCTCCAAGAACTTGATGGGGTAATACAAGTAAGTGCTGACCACGAGAGCGAATCTGTCGAAGTCGGCACTGATGATGACGTTCGAGAGAATGACATACACGCCGCGATCAAAGACGCAGGGTATCAAGTTGCGTAGCATCCACCCGGCCGTTTCATCGCCCCTGAACGTCGCCAGTAGGCCCTACCAATCACGACAACACGCAATCATCTCGTCAAACGCGCTTTCGACCCGCTCGTTTGTTCTGTAGGTATAGAGCAAGACGGTACCTAGCCAGACGGAAATCAGGAGGGCGAGCAAATATTGTAGTTCCTCGGCGGCCAGCAGTAGATATCCGGCAGCCGTCGCTGTGAGGACGTATGGTAGCGTAAAGACGGAGAGTCGATCGGGGAGCGTACCCTTCAAACGATACATCGCGCCGACGATCGACTGGCCAAGGAGGATGGCGATGGCGAGTTGGTTTCCGTAGTAGCCAGCGTATAGTAATCCCAGAAGCACAAGCCAAGTTCCGCTGACCGAGGCACAAATCACACAGAACTCGGCATTCGAGATGGACTTGACGACTAACAGTGTTCCGAAAAGAACCGTGATCGTGAGCAGTGCGATTATCATCTGTGCCTCTCAAAGAATCGTATGCAGGCTGGCGGCGATAACGCCGAGCAAGAGGAACGTAGTTGCCAGTCCCTGAAACGGGACCGTCGAACCACGAATTTTGCTCACGGTTCTGCTGATACGAGGCGTGACCGACGTGATCGCGCCACCGAGTATCGCACCGACCAGATAGTCGTTGAGCATGTACGTCCGGTTCAACAGCGACCCATACTCACCGGTCATTGAGAGATATATCGGCGTGTATTCGGTCATCATCGGGAGGATCGGAGCAACGATCGAGAGATAGATCCCGCCAGCCACGAGATACTCCTGATTGCGAACATACTGTGTACTGATATATTTAGTTGTCCAGAATCCTGTTGCCGCGGCGAACGCGCCGATGAAGACGCCAACTACTTCGAGACCGACACCCAGCGCCGATGCGCCGCCGGCGACGCCGCCGGCACCGGCACTGCATAACGGACAGTGTGCCCGGACAGACGTCGAGAGGATCACTGGAACGGCCACGAGTGCAACCAGAACCGACGTGATCCGTGTCACTCTCATTTTCGAGTGAACTCCTCGATATTCCCATCGTCGTCGATCGCGTAGAACACCCATTCCTCTTCTTTTGAGCCGGGCATCCCCGGCGACCCCGACGGCATATCGGGGAGGGTGATGACGTCCGCGGACGGTTCCGCTTCGAGGATTTCGTTGATCACGCCGACTGGAACGTGTCCAGCAATAGCATAGTTTTCGACTTCGGTCACGTGGCAGCTCCGGTAGTCCGACGGAATTCCCAGTTCTCGATTCAGTTCGTCAAGCTCTTCGTTCGACAGTTCGACGGCATTGATCTCTGCGTCAGTTTCGTCGAGATACTCCGCGTGAACCACGCAACATTCACAGCTCGGTTCCATATACGACGTGGCCTGCGTAAAGGAGGCCTCCTCGTCCGGGCTCGCCGACCCATCAAGACATCCGGCAAGCGCGGCTCCCGCGGCAGCAACTCCGGTTATCAGTAGCGATCGTCTGGTCCGACTCATCGGTTCACCGGTACTACCTCCATGGTGCATAGTAAGTAGATGTCGTTCGTTTAAGGGAGTTATTGTTAACATCATGTACCCTGTCCCCGCCATTGATTTTCGTTTTCTGGTGGTAGAGGCGTCGAACATCTAGCTTTTGAAGTTCTAGCGCCTACTTGCTCGTTATTTTTGGCTGGTGTATATTTCTCCACGAGGAAGTGAGTGAACGTGAGTGATTTGCCCATTACCCCGCCGTGAGACGGGTCAGTTAGTCCAGCGCCAGTATTTCAGAGCCCATATTTCTCTATCCGGATCAATACTACCGATACGGTCCACAGATTTAATTCGTCCCCTCCCTTCCATCAGAGCGACGCAATGGCTCCCGGAACGTCGCTCGATCTCCTCTCGATTCCCGGAGCGAACAGCAAACTCTCCCCCAGAGCGATCGAGGATGCACTGGAGTATTTCGATCCGGAGGCTGTCTGTCTTGTCGACGGGTTCGATCCCTCGCTGTACGGTGGCATCCGCACTGCCACGGACGTCCCAGTGATCGCGCCATCGGCAGGGATTGGTACCATTTCACACCATCGGCGGCGGGACGACGGAGCAGTCCTCGAGGCAGCCACTGTCGACAGCTCCGAGACAACACACGATCTCTTGACAGTTCGAGATCGAACCGCCCTCGATGAGCTTTCGGTGGCGTTCTCAGATAACCAGTACTCGACATGCGAAACTGTCACTGTTCTCGTGGTCCCCGATCTCGGGGTCGAGTACGATACGACAACCCTGAGTGCTCGATTGCCGGGAGCGGATGCACTGGCAACGATTCAGGAGTCGGTTGCCGGGCCGCTGCTTGTCCTCGCGGGACGCCAGCCTGCGAACTATCATCACGTCTGGGAGAGTGACCACGGCGTACCGGAAGTGACCGTGCACGGAATGGCGGCGGCGGAGAACCCGGCCGAGTTGACGCTGATTTGCTGTACGGAAACCGGCGCGGCTGCCGGTGAGTCCGTCGGGGCCGACAGTCTCGGTCTCCGTTCGATCCAGGGAATCGGATCGAAGACGGAGGAAACACTCCACCGCCGCGGTATTGCGACACGAGCAGACCTTGTCGAAACGTCGATCTCAACGCTCGCCGAACTCCCCGGCATCGGACGGGAATCGGCTGAGACGATGCACGCCCATGCTGACGTGATCGAGACCGGCGATCCGCTACGGCTGACGAACGAGTCCCTTCCTGTACTGCGGAATGGGCGGCCGCCGATCTGTCTCGATATCGAGACTGACGGGCTCTCGCCGACGGTCGTCTGGCAGTTCGGTCTCTACGACCCGGAAGCGGACGAGTACACGGCGTTCATCGAGGACGAGACGCCCACCGATCCCGAAGCGAACGTCCGGCGGTTCTGTGACTACCTCTTTGGCACGCACGCCGGGCGAACGCTTCTGACCTGGAACGGCGACGGCTTCGATTATCCAGTCATCGAGCGATTCCTGCGCCAGCACGCTCCTAAATACGTCGACGCGTGGGCCGATCTCTGGAAACACGATCTGTACTCGTGGGGCGTCAGAGAGAGCAACGCCCTCTTTCCGGGCCGGACGAATCGGCTCGACGATGTGGCCCGCGCGCTCGGGTACGAGGGCGTGGAGACGGGACTGACAGGTGCTCAGACCGCCGCGGCTTACCAGCGGTTCATGCGTGCTCCCGACGATCCGGCCGCAGAACCTGATTGGAATCGGCATCGCCGATACTGCGAGGACGACTGCCGAGCGCTCTGGCATGTCTGGCAGGCGATCGAAGACGCCAGACGCCGCGACCCGACCGACAGTGCAACCGACACCGGGGGCCAGCAGACCGGACTCACCGACTTCTGAGATGATCGACGAGACGTGCTACTATGACCACCGATTCACACACTACGACGATCGATATCGAACACCTGATCGAGACGTTCCCCCGAGAGGGCGTCTCACTCGACTCGCAGTCGATCACGTACCGGCCACTTTCGCCCCGTGAAGCCGAAACGATCCCGGCAAGCGAGGTGCTCCGCCCTGGTCTCGACGAGCGATATCCCTATGACCCGTTCAGTCATCAGGCGGACGCGCTTGCCGCGCTGGCTCAGGGCAAGAACGTCACTGTCGCCACGTCCACCTCCTCGGGAAAGACCGACATCTACGCACTGCAGATCGCCCGGAACCTGCTCGACGCGGAGGTGCTCGCGCCCGATGGCTCCCGGACCGGCGAGGACGGCGCGACGGCACTGTGCATCTACCCGACGAAGGCGCTGGCGGCCGACCAGCACGAGGCGCTGGACGACCTCTACGACGAGATGGGCCTCGATGTCCGTGTTGCCCGGTACGACGGCGACACCCCACGGGCCGATCGACGGGAGATCCGTGAGCGCGCCGACGTGATCCTGACGAACCCGATGGGCGTGAGCACGTATTTGCACGACCACGACCGCTGGAGCCGGTTCTACTCGGGACTCGACCTCGTGGTACTCGACGAATCCCACACTCACACCGGCGTTCAGGGGATGCACGTTGCCTGGATACTCCGGCGACTCCGCCGGGTCGTCGACCACTGGGGCGGCAACCCACAGTACGTCCTGACCTCTGCGACGATCGGCAACCCGGCCGAGCATTCCGAACAACTGCTCGATGAGGCCGTGACGGTGGTCGACGATGACGGCTCGCCGCGCGGGCCGCGCGACCTGCTGCTGTGGAACCCGCCGCCGACCGATGGCGACGACACGCACAGCGACGGGGCGGTCTTCGCCGCGGATGAACCGCCGACCGCACCGGGTGTCGACGGCGGAATCACTGCACGACTCCCTGCGTCGGTCGATGCGCCACGGGTCTGGAACCACCTCACCTACCATGGCGTCGACTCGCTGTTGTTCTGCCCGAGCCGAAAGCTCACCGAGATTGCAGTCCAGCGAGCCAATGAGCATCGAGAATCAGCCGGGAGTCAGTACCCGCCGCCACGGCCAGAACTTGCGGCGTACAACGCGGGGATGGGCCGGGTTACCCGCCAGGATCGGGAGAGGTCGTTCAAAGACGGCTCGATAGCTGGTCTCGCTACCACCTCCGCGCTCGAACTCGGTATCGACATTGGGGACCTCGACGGCGTGGTCCTGCTGGGCTACCCAGGCCAGCGCCAGCGGTTCTGGCAGCGGATCGGCCGGGCGGGACGTGGAGGTTCGCGGAGCGTCGGCGTACTCGTCGCAGACCACCGCACTCTCGACCAGTACGTCATCGACAACCCCGAGTACCTCCTCGATACCGACGTCGAGGACGCGGTCGTCGACACCGGCAACGACGCCGTCTTCGCCCAGCATCTACTCTGTGCGGCCGACGAGATCGCCCTGGATGAGTCTGATATCGACACGTTCGCGGGGGAAAAGCGACTCCGCGCTGGCGTCGAGATGTGGCGACGCACCGGGCGGCTGACCGGCTATCTCGACGCCGTCGTCCATTACGCAGGTGCGCGCCGTCCGCAGACCGGGGTGAGTATCTACGGTACTGGCGGCGACGAGTACGAACTCCGGCTCGCTGACGGAGTCGATGAGTCGGCTGTCGGCGAGTTCGACGCCGAGAACGTGGCCCAAAACCGCGCGTACCGGGACTACCACGAGGGCGCAGTGCGGCTGTTCGATGGCGAGCAATTCGAGGTCACGGGTGTCCACGATGACCGCCCCCAGCCCACCATCGAACTCGAACCGGTGGACCGGGAGTACTACACTCGGACGCTCACCGACGTGAACGTCGTCGACGCCGAATCCGAACAATCCCGCGAGGTCAACGGTTTTCGGCTTCACTTCGGCACCGGGACCGTCCTCGTACATCACCACTCCTACGATCAGGTCTATATCGAATCGAACGAGCCCAAAGAGCGAATGCTCCCGACCGGTCGCCCGCCGATCCAGATGGACACCCAGCTTTGCTGGGTCGAAGTCCCCGAGGACGTCGAGCGTAGCCTCCTCGCGAAGTACCGCGAACACGGCACCGAAACCGGCATCGACCCCGAGCGGGCGGATGCGCCACAGATGGGCTACGTCGCGGGCCTGCACGCCGCCGAGCACGCGATGATCAAGACCGCACCGCTGGAACTGCTGGTCGACCAGAACGACCTCGGGGGCCTCTCGACGCTCGTGCTCGACAGCCACTACGCGAGCCCCGAACACGACGAACTTGGAGCGACCGCGTCCCAGTCCATGGATGCGGTCGAAGCGGTGATCGCCAACCGGGCCGCCGAGTCGGATGGAACCGCCTCCGGCTGGTTCCTCTACGACGGCGTCGAGGGAGGGATCGGCTTCGCGCGAGCGATCTACGAGGAGTTCGAGACGCTGTCTGCCCACGCCCGGGATCGGCTCGAAGACTGCGAGTGTGGCCGCCCTGACGGCTGTCCAGCCTGCACGTACTCGGAGAACTGCGGCAACGATAACGCGCCGCTGCTACGTGGGTCGGCCATTGACGTCTTCGAGTATTTGCTGGGCGAGCGATCGAGAGGGGAACTCGACGAGGGGAGTGAGTCGCAGCGACGCCCCGCACTGTTTTACGCCTGAACGAACCCTATTGCTCCAGAACCTCGACGAGGTTCTTCTCCGGATCCCGGAGGAAACAGATCCGCGTCCCGCTCTCGGTCGTCTGCGGCTCGCTGATCGTCTCGACATCCTCGGGAAGGGCCTCGTAGAATGCGTCGATATCATCTACGTCGAGTCCGAGATGAATCGCGCCAGGGCGATTGAGGGACGGCTCCTCGATATCCGCCCCTTCTGGATCGTACTCGACGAGTTCAATGCGGGTTCCATCGCCATCCAGGTGGGCAAAGGAGCCAGTAGCATTTTCGACGCCGACGCCAGTCGCGAACGCCTCCCCGGAGACGGAAAATCGGGTGATGACATCCAGTCCTAGCACGTCCCGGTAGAACGGCAGGACCTCTTCGAGCGACGAGACGGTGATGCCGACATGGTGTGCGGTTGCGGGCATACCCAAAGGAGCGCCTGCCGGTCGCAAAAGCCCATCGGAGCAAGCGAGTGAGGTCTGCGATCCGGGCTACACTTCCGCGGCCCAGAGCCGGTAGTCCGCCTCGCGCTCGTAGACCTGTCGGAAGACGTCCTCGACGAACTGTGCGATCCGCTCGTCGTCGGTTCGGGCAAGCACGCGCGCGTTCGTTCCTTCAGCTTCCTCGGGACGGACGAGCTCGTCGACGCTGAACGCACCGTACGAATCGAGCAGGGACTTGAGTCGATCGAGTTCGGCGTCGGTGCAATCGAGGTTCAGCGTGTGATCGGAAAGCTGTACCCACGGTGGGACGGCATCCTCGCCCGCGTTGTCGGGAAGCTCCGCTTCGAGTGTGAGGAACGGACTCGCCCGCTCGCGGTGTGCGGCGATAGCGTCCTCGGCGAGCGCTCGGCGTTCTTCGGTGGTCTCGGCGTCGAATCGGGTCATGGTCGTAGGTTTTCGCCCTGCGCTCAAAGTCGGACCGGTTTCTTCAAAGCTTTAACTCGGGAGGCTAACCTCCCAGTATGGCCAGTCCAAACGTACTGCTACTCGGAGCCCCCGGAGCAGGGAAAGGCACACAGAGCGCACGCATCAGCGAGCAGTTCGACGTCGAGCACGTCACTACGGGTGACGCGCTGCGCGCGAACAAGGGGATGGATATCAGCCATCTCGATACGGAGTACGACACGCCCGGCGAGTACATGGATCAGGGCGAACTCGTCCCCGACGAAGTCGTCAACGAGATCGTCAAGACGGCACTCCAGGAAGCGGACGGCTACGTCCTCGACGGCTATCCGCGCAATCTCGATCAGGCCGAGTATCTCGACGAGATCACCGATCTCGACGCCGTTTTGCTGCTCGACGTCGGCACCGAGGAGCTACTTCGCAGACTGACCGGTCGTCGTGTCGACCCAGAGACCGGCGACACCTACCATACCGAATTCGACATGCCGGACGACGAGGAGGTCCGGGAGCGGCTCGTCCAGCGCGAGGACGACACGGAGGAGACGGCTCGCGAACGGCTGAGCGTCTTCGAGGAGAACACCCAGCCGGTAGTCGATCACTTCGAGACGGAAGGAACGCTGGTCCGGATCGACGGCGAACAGTCCCCCGACGAGGTCTGGGCGGACGTCGAAGCTGCGATCGAGAACGCGGTCTAGAGAGCTCTGTTTCGCGTCGAACGCGAGGCCCGTACGGCCAACTGGATCACAACTGTTGAATACCCCGCCCCGCCTAGTTGCGAGCAAATGGTTCGGACAGCGGAGAAAGTAGAGTCTCTCGTCGAGGAAGACGAGAGCTTCGCGGACGCGATCACGGCGATCAAATCCGTCGCCGACGAGAACGGCGGCCACGTCGAGTGGACCGACGTCGAGAACGAGGTCACCAGCGGCCAGTGGGGTCGTCTGATCGAAAAGGGTGTTCTCCGGAGTAGTGACGACGGGTTCGAGTTCTCCGACCCCGACGGCGTCGAGGATGTCATCGATGAAGATGGCGGCGTCACGTTCCCGGATCCGGACACTCCCGAAATCGAGGAGGAAAGCTCCTGGACACAGTGGGACAAGATGGCCGGTCTGGCAACGATCGCGATGATGGTCGGCTACTACTTCGATCCCGTACGAGACATTATCGGTGGGACGATCAACCTCTTTCTGGGCCCGATCGACGCCGTGTTGCCGTTCTATGCAGTGATCCTGATCGCTGCGATGCTGACCGGGATGTACTCGACGCTGCTGCAGGCCAACCTGATGGACATGGAGAAGATGTCCAAGTACCAGGAACAGATGAAGGCCCTGCAGGACCGTCGTGAGGAGGCCAAAGAGCGCGGTGACGACGAGGCACTCGAACGCATTCAGGAAGAACAGATGGAGGCGATGGGCGACCAGATCGGGATGTTTAAAGAGCAGTTCCGGCCGATGGTCTGGATCATGGTCCTTACCATCCCGATCTTCCTGTGGATCTACTGGGCGGTCAACGCAGGGCAGCTCACGGCGGCCGAGGAAACGATGGTCATGCCCTTCGCTGGCGAAGTGACGCTCGCTTCGGGAATCGTCGGGCCCATGCAGTCCTGGATCGTCTGGTACTTCCTGTGCTCGCTCGGGTTCACCCAGTTGATCCGGAAGGCGCTGAATATCAACACGACGCCGTCCTGATCGTCCGGCGGAACCGACCCAAGTTCAAAACCTCTTTTACCGGCAGTCACCGAGATGGCATATGTTACTAACAGTCTCCGGCCCGCCGGGCAGCGGGAAGAGCACTACTGCGGCGGCGCTGGCCGACGAGTTCGGCATCGAGCACGTGAGCGGCGGCGATATCTTCCGCTCGCTGGCAGAAGAGCGGGACTACTCACTCGCCCAATTCAATGAACTCGCGGAGGAAGACGACCAGATTGATCGGGATCTCGACCGACGACTCCAGACGATCGCTCGCGAACGCGACGACATCGTGCTCGAATCTCGACTGTCGGGCTGGCTTGCTGCCGACGAGGCCGATGTCCGGATCTGGCTCGACGCACCACTCCATGTTCGTGCTGCCCGGATCGCCGACCGTGAGGACAAATCGGTCGACCAGGCCAAACGCGAGACTGAAGAACGGGAGGCAAGCGAGCGCGACCGGTATCTCGACTACTACGATATCGACATCGCCGATCTATCGATCTACGACCTGAGTATCAACACCGCTCGCTGGGACGAGGCGACGGTGTTCGACCTCCTCGTCGAATCCGTCGAGGGGTATGACGCCGCGAGCGACGAAGGCAAGCTACAAATCACCGCCGACTACGAGTTCTAACCCATGCGTGGCCCGCCAGCGGAACGATCGCCCGCCGAGTTACTTAGCTTCGGCGTCATTAATCTCGATAAACCCCCTGGCCCCTCCGCACATCAGGTGACGGGCGACCTCCGGGATGCGGTCGGCGAACACGTTCCGGAGGACGCGTACGCCGGTGAGTGGGGCGCGGCCCATTCCGGGACGCTCGATCCGAAGGTAACCGGCTGTCTGCCAGTCCTGCTCGGTGACGCGACCCGGCTCGCACAGGTGTTTCTCGAGGGAAGCAAGGAGTATGTCGCGGTCCTTGAGCTTCACGACGATCCGCCCAGCGATATCGAAGCGGTTGTGGCCGAATTCGAGGGACGGCTCTACCAGAAGCCGCCCAAAAAGAGCGCCGTCTCCCGTCGTCTGAGAGTTCGTGAGGTCTATGATCTCGATCTCCTTGAGGTGCGAGAACGGCAGGCACTCCTGCGGATCCGGTGTGAGAGCGGAACGTACATCCGCAAGCTCTGTCACGATATCGGCCTTGCGCTGGGAACCGGCGGACATATGGGCCATCTTCGCCGCACAGCCACCGACCCGTTCGACGACACGGATCTGCAGACTATGCACGATCTCGTCGACGCGCTTGCGGTACTCGACGATGGCGAGGAGGGTCCGCTACGGGATGTCGTCTCGCCAGCAGAACGCGCCCTCACTCACATTCCACGTGTAACGATTGCCCATTCTGCCGCTCAGGAAGTCGCCGAGGGGGCACCGGTGTACGCGCCGGGCGTGATCGATGTCGACGGTGTAGACGAGAACGTCACAGAGCCACTGGTCGCGTGTTACACGCCGGACGATGCGGCGGTCTGTCTCGGACGGCTGGTCGGTGATCCCGACACCGAACGCGGGACCGCGGTCGAACTCGAACGCGTTCTCGTTTGACCTCCCCGACGACTGAAGTCGTGGACTCTCTCCTGCGTCCTCGCGTAGGCGACAGGTTTCAGTACGTCGGGTCCTGAATTCCAGCATGATCAACCGTCCGACTGCGCTGTCGATGCGCTGGGAAGACGTGCTCTTCGCCCACTGGCCAGTCGATCCCGAGCTCGTCCAGTCGACACTCCCGGACGGCCTCGACGTCGACGAGTTCGAGGGACAGGCATATTTGAGCGTCGTTGCGTTCGTGATGAGTAACATCAGCCCGCGCGGTGTCCCGTTCGGGCTCTCGTTTCCCGAGCTGAACCTGCGTACCTACGTTACCCACGGGGATGGACCGCCGGGAATCTACTTCTACAACCTCGATGCGGACGACCGGATCGGCGTCCCGGTTGCCCGCACACTGTTCGGGCTCCCGTACTACAGAGCCGAGATGGACGTCGCTCGATTTCACGAGGGGATCCGATTCCGAAGTCGGCGAACTCACGACGGCGTTCCGCCTGCATCTTTCGACGCGACATACCGTCCGACTGGAGAACCGTATCAGCCAGAGCCGGGAACGCTGGAGGGATTCCTGACCGAACGCTACCGGTTCTACGCGGTTGGCCACGACCGACTGCCAGCGGTCGACCTCGGCGGTGATCAACTGTACGCCGGGGATATTGCACACGACCCCTGGACGCTGCGCGATGCCGACGTCGAGATCGATCGAAACGACCTGTTCGAGGCCGCCGGGTTCGACGTTCCGGAAAGCGAGCCGATCTACCAGTACGGTCCCGAAATCGACGTTACAGCCGGTCGAGTGCGGCGGCTGTAAGGGATCGGGAGACTCTTGGCATGACCGAACTCACTGCAAGCTATGAACACGCTGTGGATCATGAGCTACAACGTCCGGTACGATACGTCGGAGGATGGTGAGGATTCGTGGTCCGAGCGCCGGGACGGCGTCGCGGACATCGTCCGTACGCGCCGTCCAGATCTCGTGGGGTTCCAGGAGGCGCTCCCCCACCAACTCGCCGACCTCCGTGATCGGCTTCCGGAGTACGAGATCCTCGGTCAGGGACGACGGGCGGACGGTGGCGGCGAGCACACGCCAATCGGATTCAGGCGTGATCGATTCTCGCTACTGGATCGAGAGACGTTCTGGCTCTCCGAGACGCCCGATCAGCCCGGTAGCGTCGGCTGGGACGCCGAACTGCCCCGGATCGCGACCCGTTTCTGGTTACGCGATGAGGTGGCCGGAGAGACACTCACCCACTGTAACACGCATCTCGACCACGCGGGAGAGCAGGCGCGACGTGAAGCAGCAGCGCTGCTCGTACGTGAACTCGACAGCGACGGGCCGACGATTCTGACCGGCGATTGGAATTGTGAACCTGACTCTCCGCCGCATCGACTACTCGCAGACTCCCCGTTGCGTGACGCTCGTGCCGTGAGTACCACGCCACCGTTCGGCCCCCCGACCACCCGGACCGACTTCGAATCGCTGCACGACGAGTGGATTATCGATCACGTCTTCGTCGACACTGCGTTCTCCGTTCGACAGTCTGGCACCTGCTCGGAAACGGATCAACGACAGCGTTACCCGTCAGATCATCTTCCGGTACTCGCAGAGCTACAATACGGCAACCATTGATTACCACTCTTTGCAGTCAGTACAGACGAGTTGGCCGGCACTGGTCCAACGACGCGCGACCGTTTCCTTGCACTCCGCACAGTACCCGCCGTCACCGCTCCACGTGAATGTGACTGTTAGCGTGTCTCCGACCGCGTCCGTCGACTGCTGGTCCGTTTCGTCCTCGGGAGACGCCTGCGACTGATCGTCAGCCATCTCCGTGAATTCGGTCAGCGACGAGTCTTCTGGCACAGGAACTGCTATTCGGTGATACTACAAATTCGTTTCGCGGCTTTGCGATCATATCTGGACACCTACGTCTTTGCACGGGTCCGCGGTCTGTCGTCGTGATAGTCTCGACGCCGACGGGAGTCCCCGGTAAAGACACAAATGCCCGTTTGCGTCTACGGTACGAATATACTACTACACCCTCACGGTACAGGTATGAACCGACGTTCGTTTTTGGCTTCGGCCGGAGTTCTTGCATCCATGTCGGGCTGTCTAGAGTCCGATGGACGAGAACAGGGAGACGGGAACGACCCACAGTCGGATGACGACGCAAATTCCAGCGACGAGGACTCCCAGGAAGATATGTATCCACTCATCGAACCGGACCCACTCGACGGTATCGACCCGCTCGCCTACGACGTTTCGATCACGTCGGAAGCGACAGCGGACTCCCCGCTAATCATCGATGTTGCACTGACGAACACCGGCGAAGAAACCATCACGTATGGTGAACGTCGGGATGCGATGTTCTGGACGGCTGGGGGTGATGACGACTTCTCACTGTATCCGAAGGGCAGCGTCGAGGACCAGTACGAGTATGACGACGGCGTCTGGTGGCTTCCGGATGGGTTCGCAACGACGATGGACTATCAAACGGCGACGATCGAACCGGACGAGACACACACGGAAACGCTCGCGCTACTGCACGACTCCGTCGATGATGCCGAGGAGCTCCGAGCGCTCCCACCGAGTCTCTACTTCGGCGTCGAGTTCGGGTATTCCGCAGACGAAGACGATACGATGCCAAACGGGACGGATATCTCCTGGGGGTTCCACCTCCGTCTCGACGAGGAGTAGGTAATTTTTCAAGCCTGGTTGCCGACGCGGCGAACCGCTTCGAGATATCAGTTGCTACGTTCCTGAACTCTCACAAAATCGGGGGGCGCTCGGATGTGAACCGAAGCCAGACGTGCTCGCTTCCTGTGCGCGACTGGCAGGATTCAAATCAAATCCAGCGGATTTGAACCACGCGAACAGCGTCGCTACGCTTGCTGGCCTCTACTTCAAACCCTCACTGGTTAGATTGCTGTCGCTCACGGAAATGTTCACGACAGCAATATGGGGCCGCTCGGATTTGAACCGGACCAAGACTCGCTTCGCTCGTCTTGTAGGATTCAAATCCTGCGGGTACACTATTCGCTCGTCACGTTCGTTCCTCGCAGAATTGATGGGGCCGCTCGGATTTGAACCGAGGTGGCGAGCACCCAAGGCTCGAAGGATACCAAGCTACCCCACGGCCCCGTATATGGGGATTCGAGTGGCTGTATGTAAAGGGTTTCGTTCTCCGTGTGCACCGTGCTGTGTAGAGACACACCACCTGATCAGTTGGCCGCCAGCCCTCGCCAACTCCGCCTAGCCCGCTTGCCCGAATTCGCGACAACCGTTCTATACCATGCAATAATACTTATCAACTACGAGGCTGCAATAGATGTGGTATGGCTATCCGGAACGGCTCGGTCCTCACCGATTTCAACGCAACAGCCGCACTTCGAGCAGTCGAGGACCGGGTCGGTGACGACATTTTCGTCTGTGGTGAGTTCACTCCGGACGACTTCCATATTCTGTACGTCAGCGATAGAGCACTCGACCAATACGACAGCGAGACGGATGTCTGGGTCGTGGGTGACGTCATTCACGAGTACATGAACGTCGACTTCCTCGAACGGGAGCTGTTCAACGAACTGTACCCCCAGGTCACCGAGACGAACGCCTTCGTTACGTACACTGATTATGCAGCAATCATACGGGTGCTCCAGAGGGAGGAAGGGTTCTATCTCTCGGTCGATCCGCAGGCACCGGTTTCGGAGATCGTCAATGAATTGACGGCGATACTCGACCAGTAAGGCTACTCGTCAGGCTCGGTACTATCGAGCTCGTCCAACTGTTCGGCAATATCGTCGTCGGTCGCTTCCGAACTCGAAGCACCTCGGCGCTGTGTACTGTCTTCCTGTGTGCGTGGTTGATCGTTCAGGCGCGCTGCGATGTCATCATCAGAGGCCTGTGACGAGCCCGATGTCGCCGGGATGCCGTCACTGAGGGATGGCTCAGTGTCGTCCGTCTCGTCTTCGAGGTTCGACTCGTCGAGTAGCTCTCCTGGATCGTTCGGATCGACGACCTGGTCGAACAGCGACGAGACCGTGGAAATAAGTTGCTCGTCGTGGCTGTCGGGGTCGATATGGAAATGCGAGACGGTATCCACACCGTCGAGCCGTTCGAGGAGCGTGTGCAGAAACTGAAATACGACTTCTGGATCGGAGTGTTCCAGAAGTCGTGTGATCGAATCAAAGCACAGGACGATCCGGTGATCGCTCGTCGACCATGTCTCACAGAACTTGCTCACGGACGTTCCAATCCCGGTTAGATTGCCGGGATCCTCGACGATATCGGAAGCTACTGGTGCATCGAAGTCCGGACTCGACGACTCTGCAGACCGTAGAACGTCGCCGACGGTGATCTGTCCGTGTTTGTTCGGTTGCCGACCAGTTGTCCCCGTATCGAGACGGGGTCGATCAGTTATGTCCACGGGGAAACTCACACGTATCTCGGCTCTGCTGGCCGCCGGACCAACATCCAGAAGTGTGTCACAGCACTCTTCAGTTACCGATCCAGAAACACCTAGCAGTAATACCGACCCACCCTCGATTACGTCGATCGTCTCATCGCTCATTTCTCGTTTACTCCTGTGCTCTGACTGGCTCAAAGCCGTCTCTAACGTAACTGTATCTTCTCACACAACTGTTAATACTTTTGTGTCAGTCTCTCCACACCGGCAATGGAAAATTAGCCGCGGCGTGAGGTAGGTATGTTCTGTCTTGCCGAGGAGATCGTCGGAAATATCGATCCTCCGCCCGTTGTATTCATACAGAGACTCCTCGGAAAACCACGGCTATAGCCGTTGGAGGTACGCGTCACTTGGGAATCGAACCATGTATCTGGGAACTGACAACGGTGAGTATATAAAAACACTCGGCTGACTCGTTCACTCGATCTGGGGCGTGGCGTGATCGGCTATCGGAACAGTGCGAGCAGGTAGATCGCGATAGCGACGAGAACGATCATCGCGCCGGTCGCGATGTTCCACTGGTAGGAAAGTGCCACACCGCCGAGCACTGCGATCTCGCCGATTAGCACTGAGAGCCACATCAATCGCGTAAAGGAGTCAGTCAGTTGCATCGCCGCAGCCACGGGCACGACGAGCATTGCGGCGACGAGGATCGCGCCGAGAATCTGAATCGCGGCGACGACGACCAGTGCGGTGAGCACGATCAGGAGCGTATCGAAGAAATCAACGTTGATCCGCGAAAGTGTAGCGGCTTCACGGTCGAACGTAATGTATAGGAGCTGTTTGTGAGTGACGGTGACGACACCGATCACCGCCAGCGAAATTGCAGCCATCAACTGGACGTTGTGGAACTGCACCGTGAGGATGTTGCCGAAGAGATAGCTGTTGATAGTCGCGCCGAAGCCGTAGCCTCGCGAGATGATGGCGATACCGAGGGCGAAACTACCGACGAGCAGGATGGCAATCGGCACGTCGCCGTAGGCATCGGTGTGGCTTGCGAGATACTGCAGTCCGAGTGCGGCGATGGCGGCGACGATCAGCGCAACTACGAGTGGATAGTTCAGCCATTCAATGGTGCTGCCGATCACGAGGCCGATAGCGACCCCGGCGAAGGCAGTGTGGGCAAGTGCCTCGCCGATCAGTGCCATCTGTCTGTTGACGAGATAGACGCCGATGAGCGGCCCGGCGATGCCGATGAAGACGCCGGTTGTCAGCCCACGCTGGAGGAACGGGTTACAGAGCATTCCGGTACCCAGGGCAGTACCGACGCCGCAAGCACCCGACCAGAGCCCGCTCCCTGACCAGAACAGATCGAACAGCGTCGGGAACAGTACCGCGACGAACAGGTAGATCGAGACAAGCCCGCCTACGACTAGCCCTGACTGCACGTCCCGTCGGTTCAGATCGAGGCGACGAAGCGGATTCATGAGAGGGCAGTGACGGCTTTCCCGGCGGTGCCGAACGTTTCGAGCAGTGCATCACTGTTGAGGAAGGCATCGACATCGCCGTCGTAGTAGAGCTCACGGTTGATACAGACGACCCGGTCGACGTGTTCGGCAACCACGCCGATATCGTGTTCGATCAGCAGGATCGTGATCCCCTGGTCGTTGAGATCGTCGAGTAGATCGTAGAACGCCTCGCGGGATTCGGCGTCGACGCCGACTGTCGGTTCGTCGAGAGCGAGCAGATCCGCTTCGGCGGCGATCGCCCGTGCAATATATGCGCGCTGTTGCTGTCCGCCCGAAAGGCGACCGATACGGCGATCCGCGAGGTCCGTGATCCCCACCTGTTCGAGTGCCTCCTCGACGAGCGCCTCGTCCTCGTCGGACAGGGCGTTCAGACCGACGTGTGGATACCGACCCATTCGGACGACCTCACGGACCGTTACCGGCATAGAGTTTGCAACCTCGGTGGAGGCTTGCGAGACGTAGCCGAGTCGTTTACCGTCCTCAAACTCGTCGACCGGCTGGTCGAACAGCCGGACGGTTCCGGTGTCGGGCGAGAGCGAACCGAGCATGAGTTTCAGCAGCGTTGTCTTGCCGCTCCCGTTCGGTCCGACAAGTCCGAGGAACTCGCCTTCCTGTACGTTCAACGAGATGTTCTCGACGACGAGCTGGTCGTCGTAGGCGAACGAGACGTTTTCGGCGTCAATAACCGGTCTCATCGATTACTCCTCCGGTACTTCCAGTGCGCGTTCGAGGGTCGCAAGGTTGATATCGAGCATGTGTTCGACATATCCCATCCCATCCGCCAGTTGCTCTTCGGTGGTCGCCTCGATGGGCGAGAGCGGAAGCGTCTCGGCGCCCGTCTGCTCGGCGATGCTCACCGCGTAGTCGTCCGGTTCGTACTTGTCGTAGAGCACGTAGTTCAGGTCGTGGTCCTCGATGATGCCGGTAATCTCCTCCATCTCCTGGGGCGTCGGCTCCCCGTCCGGCGAGATCCCGACAGGCGAGTGGACCTCGATGTCGTACCGTTCGCGCCAGTACTCGAAGGAGTTGTGACTGCCGACGACGATACGATCGCGCTCCCGCCGATCCATCACAGCCTCGTACTGTTCGTGAACGTCGTCGAGTCGCTCGATGAACGCCGCGGCGTTCTCCTCGTAGGCATCGGCGTTATCGGGATCTGCCTCGGCGAAGCCATCGTGGATGTTCTCGACGGCTTCCTGTGCAAGGGTCGGATCCATCCAGAAGTGCGGGTCGATATCGCGACCCTGTTCGCCTTCGATGTGGTCGATCCCGTCGGCGGCGTCGATAACCGTTACGTCGGGGTAGTCCTGGGGCAGGGCCCCGGCCACGTTGTCCGACCAGCTCCGAAACCCGTCGATATAGACGAAGGCATCGGACTCGGCGACATCCTCGATAATACCGGGGTTTGGTTCCCAGTCGTCGCCGTGTGCTCCTGCCGGTACCAGATCTTCGATCCGCAGCTGGTCTCCGGCCACGTTGCGTGAAAGATCGTACAGCATGAAAAACGAGCCCGCGACTGCCGAAAGCTCGGTATTGCCCGGCTGCTCGTCCGCTTCGAGACAGCCAGCAACTCCGAGTCCAGCCACACTGGCACCAGCCGCCAACATTGACCGTCGTGAGATACGACTGTCATCGCTTGGAATTGCCATCGCATAAATTTAGACGTGGCTAATATAATAAGACTTGTTGTCTAAACAATTAGACTGCATCTAATCAATCCTCCTCATGGTAGTGATCGGCAGTCACGATATAATATCCCAGCGCGCCGCCCCCGATCAGTTTGTAGATGTCGTACGACGCCCGATAGAGAGCCAGCTCCCGATCATCCCCACCACCAAACAGCCCCCGAAGGCGCTGGATGGGATAGTTTACGAAGCCGGTGATACCCCGTCTGCGGACTGACGGTCGGACAGCCTCGGTGACATCCCGGATCGAGACGTTCTCGAATCCTGTGTCGGCGAGAGCAGCCTCGAATACGTCGATCCGCGTCACATCCACGCCAAAGCCGTCATCGACACGCCCGAGACGATTCGCTTCCCTGTCGTCGAGATTGCGAGAGCGCTGAAACAGGTCGCCAACCACGAGCCGACCGCCGGGAGCAAGTACCCGATGAATCTGTTCAAGCACCGTGTCGTCCGCTCGTGAATGACAGAACGCTTCGAGCCCCCAGACGACATCGATTGATTCGTTCTCGACGGTTGATAGCTCGTAAAAGTCGTCCGTCCGGAACATCACCGAATCCATAACATCACTGTCGCGAGCATACTCCCGTGCGGCCTCTAGCAGTCCATCGTTGACGTCGATCCCGACGACCTCGGCCCCACGCTCGGCCGCAATCCAGATCGACGCCGCGCCCGCACCGCACCCCAGATCTAGCACACGATCGTCGGGACCGATCTCCGCGAGCGTGGCGAGGACGCGGGTCGTGTTTTCCACTGCGCTCGCAGGGTCGTCGTGGTCGTCGTCGTGGTAGCCGTAGTGGAGGCCCCGATGGCCCTGCTCGTCCCACATCCGCTCGTGGGAGTCCTGTAGTTCGTCGTACACTCCCGAGACGGCGTCGCTATCGCGCTCTCCCATCGTGTTGGTAAAAGTGACAGAGGCTTGTGAACGTTGGCAAGGACGATCGGGTCTCCTGACGGGTGAGCGTCATCGCCGTCACCGTCGATGTATGACGTATCCCGGTGTGAGTCTTCCCTGTGCCGTCAGTATGTAACTCTGTAACTAATGATACAATGTTACATTGTGTACGTACGTCGACAGAACAGCCGAGAGACAGAAGCATGACACCCGTCTGACAAGGTCTTATGTTGCTGACCAACATGGTACGTGAACACATGTCGTACGATCGACCAACAGGGAGTGTCACTGGTCCAGGGGAGTGGCAGTGGAATCAAAAAAACGGGGGACAAGAGAGGGAGAAGACTCCAGCGGAGTCCCCAACTGGGAACCGCAGGTTGGGGGCTCAGTGCAGTGAACAAGACCGCCCCGTGAAACGCGATGTCGAGTCACTGCAAACCGAACTGAAACGAAAAGAGCGCCACCTGAAGCAAGTCACCGAGCAGTACGAACGGTTGTTGAGCGAAAAGAACCGGAAACTGTCACGAGAGCGTTCCGGGGAGACGAACGAGAGATGGCTCCTCTCGGGAGTCGTGCGCTATCTCAGAGATCGCTGAGCCGTCAGGAGTACTCCTCCTGTTCGGCAACCGGAATCCGGGTTCCGTCGGCTTCAGCGACAACCCGGACTGTGCCGTCGTCGTCTTCGGTGGCGAACTGGACGCCGTCTATCGTCGTCGACTCGTCGGGCTCCGGAATCGGGGCCTCACCAGCCGATTCCCCGTCCTCGATGAGTCGAACCTGGAACCCGTCATCGGCCGGTACGACGTCGACGGTTCGCCCGTCGACCCGGACGTCTGCCCGAACCGGCTCGGAGGTGAACGATCGCGTGGTCTCGCCGTCGTGGGTAAGATCGACCGCGTACGCGGTGTCGTTGCCAGCAACAATCCAGCCACTTCGCTCGGCGTGGACGGTCTCGTGCCAGCCCAGCCCACCGACGACAACAGTATCGCTCCCCTCGAACTCCAGCACCTCCTCGCGGACGCCGACGGTCCATAGTTCGCGCTCGTCGCTGACGACGATCACACCGGTCTGCTCGCCAGCCAGCACGTCTTCCTCGCCGAGATCGATCACCGGCACCTGGCCGCTGGCCGCATCCTGTTCGTAGGTGACGGTGTAGTCCTCGATCTCGACGCCACCGTCACCCGGAACGGCGTCGTCGCCGACCGTCGTGAGGCTGATCGGGATGCTGGGGAGCGCGACGAGCAGGGTCAGTACTGCAAGGCAGACGATCGCAGCCTGTCGACGCGAGACCGGGCCCGCAAACCACCGGTCCGGTACCAGGGGCGGAACTGCTGGGATCGCCAGTAGCCCACCGAGCACGAGCGTGGCCGCGATCGCAACACCGACGAACTCGTCGGCGACGACCGCCCCCGCGATACTGAGACTCGCAAGCAGCACGAGCAGCCCGAGCCATACCACAGCAAGCTGGCGGCGCGACGGCGCTCTGGGGAGGGCAGCCAGCGGCCGCCGATTCAACAGCGGTCGCTCGCTTCCCGTGACAGCGATCGTGACGAGCATCGTCAACAGGAGGACGAACGTGACGCCAGCACCGCGATAGAGGACGTAGACGTCCTCCCCACCTGACCAGGCGACCAGCCAGAGCGACTGCGCCATCCCGACGACAATCATCGCAAGGAAGACCCGCTCGGTGGACGGTCGCCGACCGCGGTAGTGCAACAGCGCGATCGCCAGCAGGACGCCGAGCAGGAAGCCGAAGAGGTGGGCCTGAAACGCGATCCCGGCCCACCCCGGCGGCGCGGGGGGTCCGACCTCGACGGCCTCGCGGACCACCGGCTCACTCAGCGCGCTGTACAGCGTTCCCAGTGCGGAGCTCACGACGACGGCGACCACTGTGGACAGGGGATGAGTGATGAGTGCAAAGCCGAACAGCGCGAAGACGGCTCCCGAAAAGCCCAGCCCCGGGCCCAGCGAGAACACTGCCGTGACGAAGGCGACGGACAGCAACGCGAGCGGAAAGACCACGACTGCGCGAAAGAGTGGTCTGGTGAGCAGCCCGTCGCTGTCCTGACCGCCGCCGGTCCGACCGCGCCGCGGGGGGTAATGGCTCCATGCGTACTCCACGATCGGCGCGACCGCGAGCGTCCCGGCCATGTTCGAGACCAGATGCTGGGGGCCACTGTGTGCGATCCCAGAGGTGAGTATCCCGGTGGGATACAGGTACGACCAGGTGATATAGGGAAACGTCAGCGGGTCGTCCCACTGGCGTGCGCCGGCCTGCGCCAGCAGGTAAAACGCAACGACGATCGTGACGGTGACAAGCGTCCCCCAGGGAACGCCGTACACGAACCGATCCTCCAGCCGAGTGCGCCAGCGACCACGCCCCTCGTAGTACCAGACGAAACTGAGGGCGAGCGCCAGCGTCGCAGCGAGGACTACCTGCGTGGGCGAGACGGGCATCGAAGTTGCATACACACCCCACGGTCACAAATATTCGGTTCCGCTGGTACGTTTTCGCGGGGCGAACAGGGTTCGCGGACCCGATCACGATGGTTTTAGGCAACTGCCGCCGCAATATCCGATATGACAGTGGTAGGCTACCTGTCGGTCGCACCGGTGATCGAGGACAGCATGGCAAGCGAAGTCGCGAAAGCAGTCGACGCTCTGGAGGAGTTCGACGTCGAGTACGAGACCAACCCGATGGGCACCGTGATCGAGACCGAGGAGATCGGCGAGCTATTCGCTGCCGCACAGGCCGCCCACGAGGCGGTCGACGGCGATCGCGTGAGCACGGTGCTGAAGATCGACCACAAACGGACCGCAGAGACGACCGCCGCGGACAAGGTTACCTCCGTCGAGGAGCATCTCGGCCGGGACGCCAGTAGCGCGCAGTAAGCGTCCGAAAGGGCTTCCATTCAGGAGGCCGTACGTCGGCCCATGACACGACACGAGTTCACTGTCGAGGGAATGTCCTGTGGGGGCTGCGAGCAGAACGTTGCGGACGCGCTAACGGAACTTGACGATGTCGAAAGCGTCGAAGCGGATCACGAGGGCAACCGTGTCACCGTCTCGCTCGCCGAAGACGTCCCCGAAGGAAACCTGACTGCGGCGATCGAAGCGGCGGGCTACGACGTCGTCAGCTGACTCGCCAGTCCGGCCACTGTTTTCGGCAGGTCTCGCGCAGGGATAGCCATGGGCAACCGAGCCTGCTACCGCGAGTTCTGTCCCGATTGTGAGCTACAGGCCAGCGCGGTCTGGAGAACTGTCCCGACTGTGGACGCGCGCTCGACCTGACGTGAGCGTGGTATACCAACAGGTAAAACCGAGGACGAACAACGACGCGGCATGGAGAGTCTCAATCGCATGGCGATCGAGCTGGTCGACGAGGCCCTCGACTTCGCCGAGGAACTCGATATCGGAGCCTTCGAACTGGACAACGAGGCTACAGTCCTCGATTTCGGCGTCGAGTTCGACGGCGGAATCGAGTCCGGTCTGTTGCTCGCAGAGATCCAGACCGCCGGGCTCGCGACGGTCCAGACGCGGATGGACGAGGTCGGCGGCGCGCCGATCCCGCACGTGGAACTATCGACCGACCATCCCGCACTCGCACTGTTGTGTGCACAGAAAGCGGGCTGGGAAGTCACGACCGAGAGCTTCGAGGGGCTTGGAAGCGGCCCGGCCCGCGCGCTCGTCGCCGAAGAAAGCGAGTTCGCACGTACCGGGTATCACGACGCCTTCGACCTCACCGTGCTGGCGATCGAGAGCGACCAGTTGCCCGACGAGAGCGTCGCCGAACAGGTCGCCGACATGGCCGACGTGGAGCCAAGCGGCGTCTTCCTGCCCGTCTTCCCGAGCGCCAGCATTGCGGGCAGTGTGACGATGGCCGCCAGGGCCGCCGAACTCGCCGCCTTCCGGCTCTCGGAGCTAGGATACGATCCGCTCGATCTCGTCTCGGCCACCGCAAGCGCACCGATTGCACCGATCGCCGGGGACGAACAGACTGCCATGGCCCGCACCAACGATGCCCTGGCCTACGGCGGACAGGTCCATCTCACGGTTCGCGAGGAGTTCGATCGCTTCGATGAGATCGCCTCGACCGCTACCGAGGTATACGGTCAGCCCTTTGCCGAGATCTTTGATGAGGCCGACTGGGACTTCTACGAGGTCGACGATGGCGTCTTCGCGCCCGCGCAGGTGACCGTGGACGTGATCGGCGGTCCGACGACGGTCTACGGCGAGACCAGCGAGGAGCTGCTCGTTGAGAGCTTCGAGTTGTAACCGTGAGCGGGGACGCTCGATTCAAGCCGGTTCCACCAGCGCCGGAATCGCTCGACCGGCTTCATGAAGCTCGGGCGGCGGTTCCACTCGTCCCCAGTGGTAGCGAGGACTGCTGTGCCCGTGTCGCTCGGGCGCTGGGACTGGCCGACCGCGGCACGGGGGAAACGTGGCTCGTCTTTTTGCGCGCGCTCTCGCTCGTCGAGGCGGGTGACCGGGGGTACCACAGAACGCGCGAGGACGTGGAGATTGCTGCACTCCGAGCGCGGTTCCGAGAACGCGTCGTCGGGGCCGACGATGTACTCTCGGCTGTCGAAGACGCCGACGAACCGCTGGGGGTCGATCGGATCTTCGAGCGGGTCAGCGAAACCGTCCCGGCGTGGGAGCGACGACGGCACGACGACTGGGAGGCGGTCTGGCGTGATCGGACCGGGCGGCTACTGGGGTGGGCGACACTGTTCGAGTTACTAGAGGAGACGGATGGCCGATACTGTCCAGAAAGGAACTAGAGGACGACTGCGACGACCCCGAACAGAATGAGGACGCCGGTGATGTCACAGACGTTCGTGACCACCGGAATCGTCGTGTCGTCGGGATCGTGGCCGAGCCGGAACGATGCCCAGACCGCTCCGAGACTGACGACGACGACGAAAACCGCAAGAAGCATTCCGCTGATTACCGAGATGAGCATCACTTCCCAGAGCGCGAGCGTTCCCCCGAGGGCGCGGCCAATACCCCAGGCGCCCAGACCGAGCAGGACGAACACCGTCGCGGCGAGCCCTATCACAGCCCCGGCGTTTGAGCGGATCGCGCGGTTCTCGGGTGTGAA
The DNA here is from genome assembly GCF_017094485.1 of Natranaeroarchaeum sulfidigenes. Classification (NCBI taxonomy): domain Archaea; kingdom Methanobacteriati; phylum Methanobacteriota; class Halobacteria; order Halobacteriales; family Natronoarchaeaceae; genus Natranaeroarchaeum; species Natranaeroarchaeum sulfidigenes. The sequence goes on along the minus strand of NZ_CP064786.1, from coordinate 1,049,251 downwards.
CTCCAGCGTTCCGAGATGAAGCTGGGTAGAGAGCCGTGAGCACATGATCGAGCCGAGGTTTCCTGCCGTTCCGATCATGACCGGGACGAGGATCAGTAGTGACGGGTTCGCGAGCAACTGGTCCTCGAAGGTCTCCAGGACCGTACCTGAGACCATCTGGAGGATCGACAGGATTGCCAGTAGCGGCACCATCGTCGTCACGATTCCCCGTACCGTCCACTGATCGAGGATCACCTCCTCGTAGTACTCTGTCTCAAAGAACTCCTCTTCCGGGGAGCTCACAGTACCAGCCCAACGAGATAGACGCCAACGAGCAGAAAGGCAACGCCGAACACGTCGCCGACCGTCGTGACGACCGGCCCGATCACGTTGTCAGGGTCGAGACCACGCCGGTAGCCAATAAAGATCACTGATAGGAGCACGAGAAGCATCATAACGGCACTGAGAAAGCCAGCGATCACCATGATACCGACCAGCTCGAGGAGGCTACCGGAGCGTCCGAGACCGATCAAGACGGCGAATGCTACGACTGCTATAAACACCGAAACGACCATTCCATTGATGAAGGAGGCGACGATTGCGTTCGTGATGCGTTTATCGCGGCTGAAGTACGGCTCGATGAGTCCCTGATGGAGTCCACTCGACAGGCGTGCCCCGAGTGAGCCGTAGACACCGCCACGTGTGGCCAGAAATGCCGGGAGTAGTAACAGAAGTCCGGGAACGCTCTCGATCCCGTTTCGCATCGTATCGGTGCCGAGAATCGTTCCTGCGAACAGCCCAGCGACCAGACTGACGAGGATGACAGGAAGTGATTGCCGGTAAACGTCACCCACCGTTTCATGAGCCGACATCGTTTCGACAGGCACACCCGATCACCTTAAACCTGTATAGCTGGGGAACGGTCCGAAAGGTAACAAACACTTTACCCCCTGCCCGAATAGCGCCACGTATGAGACCGAACGAGGGTGCGGCATCCTCGCAGCCGATCAAGTACGAGCCAGTGAGCGTCAAGGACGTGCTCGTCGAGATGAAAGACACGTCGGAGCTGCTAATCGATCTGTCGTACTCGGCCGTGCTGCACCAGAGCGAGGATATCGCCGCCGAGGTGTTGAAACTCGAAGAGAAGATGGATGTACTGGAGATGCGTGCGCGGATGAGTCTGATGATGGCCGCGCGCAATCCGAAGGACACAGAGATGCTCGCCCCGGTCCTCGGGGTCGTCAGCGGGGCGGAGAAGATCAGCAATGCAACCGGTGACATCGCGAAAATTGTGCTAGAGGAGATGGGGCTTCCCGAAGCGATGCGAGCAGCACTTCCCGAAGCTGTCGAAACGCTCGTCCGCGGCACGATCGCGGCGGATTCAGAGTACGTCGGCAAGAAATTGAAGACGATCGATCTGGAATCCGAGACCGGTGTTCGAATCATCGCGATCCGACGCGGCGATGAGTGGATAACGAATCCCGGTCCGAAAACGCGGATCGAGGCCAACGACGTAACGATCATGCGCGGCCCGGAACAGTCGATCGACGACGTCTACGAAACTGCAACCGGCGAACGGTATAGCCTGCCGGAGTTCGAGGAACCGGATGTCGACGATCTGGAACGCGCCGTCCGATCGATCATCCACATGAAGAACCTGAGCGAACTGGCGGTGGATCTGGCCTACGGCAGCATCCTCTTCGACAATGCCGAACTCGCCGAGGAGGTCCACAATCTGGAAGTCGAGGTCGACGCCCTGCAATCGCGGTTCGAGGCGTGGACGTTACGGGCTGCGAAAGACGCCGAGGACCCGGTTTCGCTGCGAGGGCTGATCCGCCTCGGGATCAGCACGGAAGTGATCAGTGACGCCGCACTGGAAATAAGCGAGGGCGTACGACGCGATATCGATGTCCATCCCGTGATCGAACTGGCGATGCAGGAAAGCGACGAGGTCATCTCCCGGGTCACAGTCGAAGCGGGAAGCGACCTCGCGGGCGCGACGATCACGGACGGCGTTCCGGCAACCGACGTGACGATGAGCGTCATCGCAATCAGACGGCCCGACGAGGGCTGGATGCTCGTCGCCGACACCGAAGAGACGCTGCAGCCGGGCGACGTGTTGATCGGAAAGGGAACCAGAACTGCCGCGGAGAACTTTGCCGCCCTCGCTACGGCCTGATCACGTCCGGTAGTTCTCCTTCAGAACCCGAGTACGGCACCCGAAACTCCGATGAAGATAACCATCCCAAAGACATCGACGACGTTCGTGACAACTGGGATCGTTGTGTCGTCGGGATCGATTCCCAGTCTGTAGGAGCCGTAGGTCGCCGCGAGACTGAAGATGACTGCGATGATCGCCACGCTCAGGCCGCTGATTAGCGAGATTATCAGCAGGTCGACGATTCCAAGCGCCGCGCCGATGACCTGACCGATCAGCCATGCGCCGATGGCGAGCGCCGTGAAGATCGTTACGGCGAGTGCCATCACGGCCAGTATGTTCGCCCAGAGCACCCGATCGCGTGGGTCGAATTCAGTCGTCCCGAGGTGCAATCGCGTCGAGAGCCGGGAGCTAAGGATCGCACCGAGATTACCACCCATATCGACCATTGTCGGGACCATCACTGCCAGCAGCGCAAATTCCTCCAGATTCTCCTCCGCAGCTTCGAGGGTGATCCCCGCCCAGAGCACGATGACACAGAGCACCACCAGCAGTGGGAACATGTTCGTCACGATACTGCGTGTCTCCCACGATCCGAGCGATCCGCTGGGAACCACCATCAGATGATCACCTCGAACAGTCCGTCGATCACGAGCACCGATATCAGGAGGAACAACATGCCGAAGATGTCACCGAGCGTCGTGACGATCGGGCCGACGAGATTGTCCGGATCGTAGCCCATCCGATAGCCCAGAAAGATCAGTGCGAGCAGGCCGAAAATCATGACGACCGAGGTGATCGCACCGGCAAGAAGCATAATCCCGACGAGTTCGTACCACGCTGCAGCGGGCATTCCGAGCAGGTTCAGCGCCCCCCACGAGATGAACCCAATCACGATCGAGATACCGATCCCGTTGATGAAGGAGGCAATGACCGCGTTGACCAGGCGCTCGTTCCACTCGAACCGCGGCGGGAGCAGCCCCTGATGGATCCCGCTGGCGATCCGCCCACCGAGCGCTCCGTAGACGTTCCCACGGGTGGCAAGAAACACTGGCACCATCACGAGCAACCCGGGGAACCGTTCGACGCTCTCCAGGATCTCTTCAAGCACCAGTCCGGCGAACAGGCCGCCACCGAGTGCGATCAGCAGTATCGGCAGGGTCTCTCGATAGATCCCCCAGAACTCCTCACGCGGGGTGGCGCTCACGGTCGAACCACCCTCAGTCGAGGTCTATTCCGGACGACCCGATCAGTACTGGCCGCCATACGCACACCCCCAGATAGGTGTCAGTGCCCGAAAAACGCCGGCGAATTCGCCTTCCATCCGATCGAGAACGCTGACAGAACGAGGGGAGACCCGTGCAACCATAGTTCGCGTGTCGACGCCGTCGTGTATCGAGAACTGAACGCTTTCGAGCATACGTGGGGCTATCGCTGCTGAAGCGGGTTATAGATTTACGTTTCAGATATGTGTGATTAATATTCACACACTCAACAGTCGTGCGGGAATAGCTATTCCGTCGGGCCGACACCCGTCACCGTCCCGACCCCCTTGCTTCGCCCCTCACGGAACACGAAGCGTTGACCCTCCTCGATCAGGTACGGGCGGAACTTGAAGCGAATGCGAGCGTTGCCCGTGTCACCCGGAAGGAGCGTCCCACCGTCCGGATAGAAAACGGCGGCCTCGCTGATCGTCTCGACGTGGACGACCGGCTCGTACCCCTCATCGATGCTCGTGGGGTGGTTGAGCACCATCACCTCGGCGGTGAACTCACGGACCGGTTCCGGATCGCTGTCTCGCGGGAGCAACGCCATCCCGCGTTCGATCTCGCGCTCCTCGACGCCTTTCAGTGCGATGCCGACGATCCGCCCTGCCTTCGCCTCGTCGACCCGGTGGTAGTGCATCTCGATCGAGCGAACCTCGACCTCGCGGAAGCTCCCGTCGGGCATCGGACCGAGCAGGAGTTCGTCGCCCGCCTCGACTTCACCCGACATGATCGTCCCGGAGGCGACTGCGCCGACGCCGGTAACGCTGTAGGTCCGGTCGATGTACATCCGGAACTCGCCGCCCTCGCCTGCGGTCTTCGGGAGTCGTTCGAATAGCTGGTCGAGCGTATCGAGGCCGTGCCCGGTCACCGCACTCGTCGTGACGACGGGGACGACCGTCTCACCGATCTCGGCGACTGCGGCGTCGATACCGTGGCGCTCCACCCTGAGCGGGGTGCGCTCGACATCTCTGAGCATCCGTTCGACCTCCCGCTCGACTTCGGCGAGTCGTTCCTCGGTGACGGTATCCGCCTTTGTGATCGCGACAAGCGTCGGCAGCTCCGTTGCGAGCAGGACGCCGAGATGTTCACGGGTCGTCTTCGTCGGCCCGTCGTCGGCCGCGACCGTGAGCAGGCCGTAATCGAGTTTCTGTCCGACCAGTCCCCGGATCGTGGTCCGGAGCCACGGCTCGTGGCCCACGGTATCGACGAAGGAGACGAGCCGATCCGCTTCCTCGACAATCCGTGCCCGGTCGGTTTTCCGATTGGGATTGTCCATCCGCACCGGACCGTCGTCGTCGAAGCCGTAGACGCCATAGGAGAGATCGGCCGATAACCCTCGCTCTACCTCGTGGGGCTGCACGTCGAGGTAGCTCCGGGTTCCACCCTGTCCGTCGTCGGCCTGCCCCGTGACGAGCGTGCCGATGAGCGTGCTCTTGCCGTGGTCGACGTGACCTGCCGTCCCAACCACGATGTGGCTGTCGTCGGTATCGAGAATTGCTCCCTCACTAATCGTCGCCACACCGACGAGACCCGTGTCAGCGTCGCCGCTGGGTTCGACGCCCCAGGTCTGGACCTCGTCGATGTGTGCGCCCGCTTCCTCGGCCAGCAGGGAGAGGACATCCATCGTCTCGGAGAACTCGTCGGCCGAGATTCCAGCCAGTCCGCCGTCGTCGGTGACGCCGACGACGTAGGTAGCCTCGCCGTCGCCGGACAGCACCCGGTGTCTGAGCTGGGCCGCAAGGCTCTCGCGCCGCCCGTCGACCAGATGCAGATCCCGCTGTAGTCGCTCCTTGAATTCGACGCTGCCGCCTTCCCGCTCGCCGCGCTCTATTGCCCGTTCGAGCACGACACGGTCCGGGCTCATGTGGCTCCGTTAGGCGACAGCAAATAAAAGGCTTCGGCGTACAATACCATACCACGGTCACTCGGGACCGGACGGGTCGACTGCCTACGCCCGTACGTCCTCCTGGAGCGCCTCCCTGGTGATCAGGTCGGCCCCGGAGATGTCGATCCGAAGGCCGCACCCCTCGCTCTCGGACAGCGAGAGCGACCAGCCGTGTGCCTGCGCGATCGCACGGACGATGGTCAGCCCCAGCCCCGGCCGTTGCTGAACGGTCGAATATCCCGCTTCGATGACTGCTTCGTGTTCGCCCTCGGTGACGCCGGGTCCAGTGTCGGCGACGAAAAAGCCATCCTCGGTCGTCCCGACGGTGACAATGACGTCCTCGTCACCGTGTCTGATCGCGTTATCGAACAGTCGGTCCAACAACGAACGAAGCCGATTCCCGTCACACTGGATCGGGTCAGCCGATTCGATCACCAGTTCGCCGTGTGCAGGGGAGCGCTCGCTCCAGCAGGCCTGGACGACCGTCCGGAAATCCACGGACTCGGTTCGCTCTACTGGCTGGCCGAGCCGTGCTAGCCTGACAACCTCGTCGCTGATCGCTCGCATCTCGTCGAGTGCGTCCTCTACGTGGTCGAAGTACTCATCGTCGCCGTGACTGCGCGCCCGGGAGAGGTAGCCGTTCGCGATCGTAAGCGGGTTCTGCAGATCGTGGCTGACGACGCTGGCGACCTCTTCGATCCGCTCCTGGGGCGATAACGGATCTGCAGTGTCGTCCTCGGTCGTCGAGACGTCCTTCCCCATCGATCTGAGCGTATCACTCCGTGTACATATGACTTGCTCTCGCGAGGCAGCTACAACCATGGAGGCACTCGTTCATTACTCGGTCAGGCGCTCATAGGCGCGCGTGACGCGTTTGAACTCCTCTTCGTCGCCATTGGCTGTGTCCGGATGCACGGATTTCACTTTCTCACGGTAGGCGTCCCGTACCGCCGATCTGTCCGCATCCCGTCCGAGGTCGAGGATCCGGTAGGCTTCTCGGCGTGTCGGTTCCTCGGTACTGGTCGGCGCTCGACGGCTCCAGTCACCGCCGCGCCGGTTGCGAGTGGGATCCCGACGAGCACCGCGAAACCGTTGGTCCCGCGGGCCTGCTCCGAACCCTCCCTGCGAAGCCGTTCGCCGATCCCGCGTGGCCTCCTGTCGGACCCGTTGCTCCATCCGTCCGGAGACGTGATACCAGATGAGATATGCCGATGCGCCGAATAGACACGCGACTAGCAGGAAGAAGAGGTTAAAACGGATCGCGAGGACGGCCTGTAAGAGCGCCATCAGCCCGAAGACGAAGACGAGCGCGTAGCCGATCGTCTGCCGGTTCACGGACGCGCTAGGTGCTGGACCTTCCTAAGCCCCTCGGCTGCGGCGGTCCTCCGGCTTTCCTCCTGCCGGAACCGGCCCTACGGGAACGGCCAGGGCGTAGACCGTATTGTGTCCGGTCACCTCGACAGTCGTGAATTCGCCGATTTCGAGGCCGTGTTCGCTTGCGTTCTGGACGATGATCTGTCGGTAGGCGTCGTCCCGACACTTCACGGAGTCACCAGTTCCCTCCTCGACGACGAGCACCTCCCGCCGGGTACCGACCATCGACTCGTAGGCCTCGCCGACGATCTCGTGTTTCAGTTCGGACATCGCTTTCGAGCGCTTCTTTTTCAAGGTCCCTCCCAGTCCGTCCATCTCGGCAGCGTCCGTGTTCGGCCGCTTCGAGAACCGGGTGACGTTTACTTTCTCCGGCCGGATCTCGCGGAACAGCTCCATCGACTGCTCGTGATCCTCGTCGGTTTCAGTGGGGAAGCCGACGATGAAGTCAGTCGAGAGCGTCCACTCATCGAGATACTCGTCGAACGTCTCGACAGTTTCGATGAATTCGCTCACCTGATGTTGTCGGCGCATGTCGCCGAGCACGTCGTTCGAGCCGCTCTGGACCGGTGCATGGATGAAGTTGTACAGTTCATCGTGGTCGGCAAAGACCTCGGCCAGCTCCTCGCGGATGCCGTGAAGCCCCTTCGGATTCGCCATCCCGACCCGTACCCGGAACTCGCCATCGATCTCCGTGCAGATCCGATCGAGTAGTGTGTGAAGTTTTCGTTCACCCTCGTCCCACCCGTAGACGCCGGTATCCTGTCCAGTGATACGGATCTCTTTCGCGCCCGCGTGGACGAGCGCCCGCGCCTTCTCGACGTTTTCCTCGACCGGCGGCGAGTCGATTTTCCCGGTCGCATGCTTGGTAATACAGTACGAGCAATCGCTCATACAGCCGCGAGCGATCGGTAGAATGCCAATCACGCCGTCGAGAATCGGCTCCGTCCCCACAGTTGTCGTCGGACACTCGCCGTTGCCGACCGCCGTTGGCACGTCGTCCCAGTGCAGGATTCGCGCGTCGATGCCCTCGCTCTCGAACTCCTCCCCCTGTGCGAGCGCCATACAGCCGGTGATGATCAGATCGGCGGTCTCGGCCTGTAGCTCCTCGGCGCGTCGAATCATGTTGCGCTCGGTTTTCTCGACGACAGTACAGCTGTTCATGATTGCAACGTCGGCCGCTTCGGGACTATCGACTGGACGGTGGCCCGCATCCCGTAGCTTCTGCTCGATCGCTCGGCTCTCACCCCGGTTCGACGTACAACCGTACGTCTCGATGTGGTAGCGGGCCATCTCGGTACCACCAGTAACGGCTCCGGCGGCAAAAGCACGACGAAACTGAGCGTTCCTGGCTTGCGTCACAGTATCGTGATCCCAACGAATTTATAATACAAATCAGAGGCGAAATTATAAATACCGGCAAAAAAGACAGGAGAACGCATGAGCGAAACGACAATATCCCTCCAGGGTAACGCGGTGACCGCCGTGTTACTCGTTGCAGTGATGCTCCTCGGGACGGTGGCGGCCGCCGCCCCCGCAGCAGCATCCGATAGTAGTATCGACGCCCAGCAGATCGACGACAGCGCAGACCCCGCAGACGAGATCTACGTCGACGGGGACGGCGACGCCGTACTCGTCTACGAGGACGACGGTGACGACGAACTGACGACGTTCGACCTCGGGATGCACGTCAGCGAAGGACTGGCCCACACGCTGATCGAAGGTGACGTCGAGGAGGACGAGCTCGACGAGAGCGCGGCCGGTGGCATGTCGCTGGTCCTCGAAGAGGATCGGTTCTTCGGTGAGGGCGATCTCCAGATGGAGAGCCCCGACGAACTGGAAGACATGAGCCTCGACGTGTACGGCGAGCAGTCCTCGGAGACCAGCGAGTTCGACGCTGATCTCGAGATGATCTTCGAGGGAGAGGAGGCCGCTGACGACTTCGAGAGCTTCGAGACGACCGGTGACGCGGAAGTGACGCCGGATACGTTCGCCACGTCCGGTGACGTCAACGCCGAACTCGGGACCGTTCAGGGCGGCGAGTTCTACTACGACGTCAGCGTCACCGACACTGGTGACGGCTACACTCTCGATGTGACCCAGGACGAGATCGTCAGCCAGTTCCAGACCGGTATGTGGGAGACCGAAGAAGCAGCCGAACAGACCCTCGAAGGCCAGTACGGTATGCTCGCCGAGGAGTTCGGTGGTAGCACCGAGATCACGATCGAGAGCTACGCCTACACCGAAACCGAAGATGGAGAAGGTGACCTCGACATCAGCTACACGGTCGAGTTCCAGAACGTGCAGGACGGCTTCGCGGACGTCTTCGCACAGGTCCTCGCGGAGGACCCCGAGCTTGATCTCAGCCAGGCAGAGGCTGACGCGCTCGCTGAGAGCCTCGTCGACGTCGAGATCGACACGATGGAGTTCACCGCCGAGCAGTCCGGGACGAGCTTTGATGCCGACTGGTCCATCGAACTGAGCAACCTCGAAGGCGCTGTCGATGAGATGGTCACGCTGATCGACACGATCGACGCGCCCGAACTCGAGGACGAACTCGACGAGTTCCAGGACACCGTCGAGGCCCAGCAGGAAGCCAATCTCGAACAGTACTACGAGTGGTCCGCAACCTTCGAGCAGTACGATGCAGAGCACGACCGAGTCAACCTCTCACTGAGTACTGACACCGCAAACTGGAGCGAGTACGTCAACGAACTCGAGGAGCGTGGTATCGACGGTACCATGGGCGACGTGACGATCGATCTCACCGCTGAAATCGACGACAACGACGTCCTCGTCGCTGACATGGCGCTGGAAGTTGAACAGGAAGAACTCGTCGAGCAGGCACTTGACTCGATGATCGAGGCAGCCGCGGAAGACCCGATGGCTGGCCCTGAAGTAAACGAGTTCCTCACCGATCTCGAAGACTCCGAGTTCGAGATCGCGGCCATGGATGTCGACGTCGACGGCGAAACCGTCAGTATCGAAGCCGGTGCACAGTTCGGTAACATGGAGGCCCTTTCCGAGGAGATCAACGAGGCGTTCGGCGGTCATGAAGTGACAGAGATCGCCGGTGCGCTCGAAGACGACGACACGATGGGCATTCACGTTCACGTTGACGCGCTGGTCGACGCGGACGCCGATGAGGGCGATGTCCGTGCGCTCGCAGTGGCCGACGACGACACCGAGATCTACATGGACGGTGACTGGGACCGTGACTTCAACCGGATGGACACCGCTGCTGCCGAGGAGTTCCTGGGTACACAGTCCGATGCGGGCATGGACGACGAGGGAGCCGATGACGACGACTCGCTGCCCGGCTTCGGACCGCTCGTCGCCCTCGTATCCCTGCTTGCAGTCGCGCTAATCGCCCGGAACCGTAACTGAGCTACTGACCCGCCGACTCGCGGTACTCGGCGGCGATTTTCTCCCCGTTACTCGCGCCGATCCGTTCAGCGCCCGCGTCGACGAATTCGAGTGCTGTCTCGTAGCTCCCGATACCGCCACTCGCTTTGACCGGCAGGTACTCGCTCATCGCCTCGACGTCGGGAATCGTCGCGCCGCCGGACGCGAACCCGGTCGATGTTTTCAGGTAGTCGGCATCGGCCTCGACGGCCAGTTCCGAGAGCCGATCGCGTTCCTCGTCAGTGAGCAGAGCCGTCTCGATGATGACCTTGACAGGCTCGCTGACAGCGGCGACGATCTCGTGCAACTCGTCGAGGACCGCCTCTTCCTCGCCATGTTTGAAGCGGCCGATGTTAGCGACGACGTCTATTTCGTCGGCTCCGCTGGCAACCGCACTCGTCGCTGCCCGAACCTTGGTTTCGGTCGCAGTCTGACCGTGTGGGAAGCCAACCACTGTAACCAGTCGAACCGGAGGTGCGTACTCGACCGCCTCGGCGACGTAACAGTGGGGGATACAGGCGTTCATTCCGTACTCTTGGGCCTCGTCGAGGACCTGATAGACGTCCGAGCTGGTCGTTTCCGGGCCGAGTACTGTGTGATCGATGCGTGCGGGAAACTCGGGGTACTCCATACGTCGAATCGGGGACGGGGGATCAAAAAACGGGCTGTCGACCGGATCCGGGGCGTCGGATCGTTTTTGTTTCATGGGGGCGTATCTCATGGGTATGGCTGACGAGCGACTCGTCGAGGCGGTCGGGGAGACGGCGAACGATATCGCGCGGATGGAGACGAGGGGTGCCGTCGCGATTGCGACTGCCGCCGCCGACGCGCTGGCGACCCAGGCTATCGAAAGCCAGGCAGATAGTCCCACAGGGCTACGTGCTGAACTCGCCGACGCTGCCCGGTTGCTCCACGACACCCGACCGACTGCGGTGAGTTTGGCGAACGCGCTCCGATACGTGCTACGGGATCTCGATGCCGACTCGGTAAAGGAACTCGAAGCAACTGTCGTCGATCGAGCCACGACATTTCATACGGACGTCGAAGCCGCACAGGCAAAGCTCGGCGAGATCGGAGCGAACCGGCTCCAGGACGGTGATACGGTGATGACACACTGTCACTCGACCGACGCGCTCGCCTGTGTCGAAGCAGCAGTCGCGGACGGCAAAGAAATCAGTGCAATCGTCAAGGAGACGCGCCCACGGAATCAGGGCCATATCGCCGCGAGGGAGCTCCGGGAGATGGGCGTGCCGGTAACACTGATCGTGGACAGCGCGGCCCGACGACACCTCCCGGACGTCGATCACGTGGTCGTCGGGGCCGACAGCATTGCTGCAGACGGCTCGGTGATCAACAAGGTTGGAACGAGTGGGCTAGCAGTGCTCGCACGCGAGCAGGGTTCCCAGATCATGGTCGCCGCGGCGACGATCAAACTCCACCCGGACACGCTGACGGGATCGACGGTCGAGATCGAACAGCGGGCGGAGACAGAAGTACTCGGACCCGATGAACGTGCTGCGATAGAGGAGGTTCAGACGGCAGGTGATTTGCCTCCGCTCGCCGTCGACAACCCGGCCTTCGACGTGACGCCGCCGCGATACGTCGACGCGATCGTGACAGAACGGGGTCAGTTCCCGCCCGAGAGCATCGTCACGCTGATGCGGGAGCTGTTCGGCGAGAGCGTCGAGCGACCGTGGGAACCCCCGGCAGAGATTGTTTCGAGGGATGAGTAATCGTAAGCTTTTCACCAGTTCCGGTCCGGTGTTGGGAATATGGTACTCCCCGAGGGCCTCGCAATCCCGCCGCTACCGTATCTGGTCGGGTTGCTCGTCGGGTCGATCGGCGTCGCCGGGCTGCTCTATCTGCTCCGGCCCCCAGTGACGAACTGGACCGTGGCGGCGTTAGCACCGTGGATGGCGACCGGTGGGATGCTCCACGGACTCGAACAGCTAGGGACGTATCCCCCGGCGATCGCACCGCTGTTCGAGGCACCCGGCGTCTATCTGACACTGGCGATCGTCACTGGGCTAGCGTGGGCGGTCGCGGAACTCGTAGCGGAAATTCGACCGCACGGCTCCGCAGACCGCCGGCTGGGTGTGATCGGCACGGCAGTTGCGATCACGTTCGGTATCCTCTCGATCTATCAGGGGATCGGTGCGGGGACGTTCTCGCCGTTCTGGCCGGTGATCGCCGTCGTCGTCTCGGTGGTCGTCACTGGCGCAGTCTGGATCGCGATCAGCGTGGTCTTCACCGAATCCGCCGCAGTCACCGGGCCAGCGGGGGCTCTCGTGGTCGCCGGGCACGCGTTCGACGGCGTCACGACGGCGGTCGGGTACGATCTCCTCGGAGCCCACGAACGGACGCCGCTGTCGCGATATATCCTGGAAGCTGGCGAACTGCTGCCGACCGCCGAACTACTCGGCGCTGGCTGGCTGTTCGTCCTCGTCAAGGTCGGGCTGGCGGCGGCCATCGTCGTCCTGTTCCGCGAGTTCGTCAAGGACGACCCCGTGTTCGCCCGCCTTATGCTGGCGGTCGTCGCTGCAGTCGGGCTCGGCCCGGCGTTCAACAACTTGCTGCTGTTCACGATTGGCGGATAAGTAGTCGTTATTGCGTCTCGCCCCAGTCGAGACGTACCCCCTCCTGGTAACCGTGGCCATCGATGACCGTGAACTCTACGGCATCCGGCCAGTTGCCCCCGACGGACGCACGGATCAACCCTGCGGGTGACTTCGGAGTTGCGTCGCCTTCTTCGGCATCGTCACCAATCGCCCGTACGGTTCCCGTCACGGTTGCTCCTGTTACCTGCACGTCCCGAAACTCGATCTCCGTATGATTGTGTCTGGGCCATGACGAAATCACGTAGATCAGGAACTCCTGATCAAACGCCGTCTCCTCTATGAACGTCTCGGCAACATCTCGCTCCGACCACTGGGGGTCGTCAAACGGTAATTCCTCAAAGGCCCTCTCGGCGGCGGTAAATATGTCGATGCCTCCCACCGATTCATACACCATTGAGCTACTCAGACCCGGTTCGTCCCCGATATTTTGTGTTTCGTACTCGAACGTACCGGAGGCGGGCGGTGGTGTGTCATCGCCAGCGCCCAGAACACCGTCGAGACAGCCAGTGATCCCCACAGAGATTGTGGCTCCACTGCCGAGCAACACCTGTCGACGTTCCATATCGAAACCCTCTCTCTCGTCGACAAGTACTTTGTGTCAGTTCGGACCAGCGAGAGGACTTATTTCTCGCCGCAGTCATACTGTGTGCATATGAACAGTCCCCACAACCACGATGATCCATGATCCGCGTATTGAGTGCTGGCCACGTCAACTGGGACGTCACGCTCCGGGTGGACGAGCTGCCGGAGCCGGACGGTGAGTCCCGGATCCGCGCCCAGTCGAGCGGCGGCGGGGGGAGCGCCGCGAACACGGCGGTCGCGCTGTCGAGTCTCGACATCGACGCGGGAGTTCTCGGAAGCGTCGGCGACGACGAGCACGGTCAGCTGGTTCGTGACGAACTGGACCAGCGCGGCGTTGATCTATCCGCACTCCGGGAGATCGAGGGAGGAACGACTGCGGTTAAGTACCTCCTGATCGCCACGAATGGCACCGTAGCGGTGCTGGGAAACGACGGCTGCAACGAAGCGGTGGGACCGGCGGACATCGACCCTGCTCGGCTCGACGGGATCGATCACCTTCACCTGACGAGCCAGCGTCCCGCAACGGCGCGTCGGCTGGCTGAACTCGCACGTGCAGGTGATGGAACCGTAAGCTTCGATCCTGGTCGGCGGCTCCCACACCGAGACTTTTCGGGCGCGCTCTCGCTCGCCGATCTGGTGTTCTGTAACGACCGCGAGGCCAGTGTCGTGGGTGAACTGGAGCCGGAACTACGGGCGGACTGCACGCTCGTCGTCAAGCAAGGAAGCGAGGGGGCACTGGCCCTCGCGGGCGAGGAGGAGTACCATCACAGGGGGTTCGGTGTCGATCCGGTCGACACGAGCGGCGCGGGAGACGCGTTTGCTGCCGGGTTTCTCACAGAATGGCTCGACGGCGACGATGTCAACCGATGCCTGGCGGTCGGTAACGCCTGCGGGGCGCTCGCAGCGGAGCAACAGGGGGCCAGGACGACCCCGACGCGAGAGGCAGTCGAACGACTTTTGGATGGCAACTCACGACCAACCAGAGGGTGAAGACTTCGGACGAGTTTAGTATCCCCTGCCCCTGGTATGAATATGCTCGGACTCGGCGCACCGTTTATGACGCTCTGGCTCTCGCTTGCAGGCGCGCTTATCGCTGCCGTCGCCGTGCTTCCGCTGCTGTATTTCATGAGCGAAGGGCTGACACCCGCCTACGTGCTGGCGGCGCGGCGACGCGGCTGGTCGATCGAGGAGGTTTCCCTGCTACAGGCACTGGCTGCATACGTTCTCGCGGCAGGATTTCTCGGTGTGGTCTTTGGCATCGCACACCTGCTCGTCGCCGCAAGTGGGATCACATGGTTGATTCCGCCCGTTGCCGCAGCAGCGACCGTCACGTCCGTGATCTACTTCCTGTTCACCCGGCTCGTTCTTCCCGATGTCGAGCTTGAACTCCGTCGTACCCGCTTGCTGAAGATCCAACTGCTCTCGACCGCGTTCCTGTACGGGCTGGTACTGATGGTTCTCGTCCCATCGCTCGCGCTCGTCGTGTAAGTGGAGCCGCATAGTTACACCTACTTGGTGCCGCATAGTCCATCCACCGCAAGAGCGCGCGTTTTTTGACGGCCTTCCCCGAACAACGGGTATGGCAAAACAGCCTCACCTGCTCGTCGAACCGGGCGACCTGACCGATATCGCGCTCCTTCCGGGCGATCCGGGCCGTGTCGATCGGATTGCAGGTCAGTGTGAAAACGTCGAAACCGTTGCGGAAAACCGCGAGTACAAACTCATCAACGCAGAGTACGACGGCACACCCGTGACGATCTGTTCGACCGGAATCGGCTCGCCCTCTGCCGCAATTGCTGTCGAAGAACTCGCCGCGGTCGGCGTCGAGACGTTCATCCGTGTCGGGACGACCGGTGCACTCCAGTCGGGCATCGAGATCGGTGACATGGTCGTCGCCACTGGAGCAGCCAAAGACGAGGGGACCACCGGGCGCTACGAATCGGAAACCGTGCCAGCAGTCCCCGAGTACGATGTGCTCTCGGCACTCGTCGACGGCGCGGAAGCGAACGACGAGGACGTCCACATCGGCCCCGTCGCCACGGACGACGCCTTCTACGCCGAGACCGAGGAGTACGTCGAAGCATGGGAGTCGGCGGGTGTCCTCGCCGTCGAAATGGAGGCTGCTGCGATCTTTACCCTTGCCCGGCGGAAGGGGCTCTCCGCGGGGGCGATCTGTACCGTCGACGGTAACCTCGTCGAGGGCACTCAGAAAGGCGAGACCGACGACGACGAACTCCCTGAAAAAGCGAAAAACAACGTCGAGCGCGCGATCACGATCTCGCTCGACGCTGCGACGTCGCTGTAGACCGTTCTCCGGGTATCGAAGCCCTTATCCCTGCACTGGCCGTTCGTTGCCGTAACAACCATGTCCGAGAAACCCGCCTCTATGTATCGGCAGATAGACAAGCCCTCCTACACGCGCCGCGAGTATATGGGGGGCATTCCCGGCTCGAAGATCGCTCAGCATCAGATGGGCGACCTGCAGGCCGATCCCGATGACTACCCCGTCCAGATCAGTCTGGTCACCGAGGAAGCCGTCCAGCTCCGCCACGGCGCGCTCGAAAGTGCCC
Source organism: Natranaeroarchaeum sulfidigenes (assembly GCF_017094485.1). Taxonomy (NCBI): domain Archaea; kingdom Methanobacteriati; phylum Methanobacteriota; class Halobacteria; order Halobacteriales; family Natronoarchaeaceae; genus Natranaeroarchaeum; species Natranaeroarchaeum sulfidigenes. Next base: position 1,033,415 of record NZ_CP064786.1, on the reverse strand, counting down.
GTCTGTCCGCGAATCGCCACCTCATCAAGGAGTTCGGCGAGGGCAACTACAAGATGACCCTGCGGAAGTTCCCTCACCAGGTCCTGCGTGAGAACAAACAGGCAACCGGCGCAGGAGCCGACCGTGTCTCCGACGGGATGCGCCAGTCGTTCGGCAAGATCGTGGGGACCGCCGCCCGGATTCCCGAGGGGGACCGCATCTTCACCGCCTGGTGTGACGTCGATCAGGCCGCCGAGGTCAAAGAAGCCTTCCGACGGTCCTACAACAAGCTCTCGCCGCCGTGCCGGATCGTCGTCGAGCGTGGCGAAGAGCAACTCGTCGCCTGAGATCGGTCGGCGTTTTTTTGCGAAATAGTAGCAGTAACCCTTCCCTTACAGAGCTATCTCTTGCGTAATCGATCGCATAACTAATCGGTGGGTGATCATGTGTTGGAACCACGTGACAATTGATGTCGATGCTTGGCCGAATGGTTGGGACGTTGCGTACAGCTCGGAACCATGACCTCTTCTGTGAATGCCGACAGTGCGGTACGACGCTCGATCCGACGGATCTAACCTGTCCGGCATGCGGAAGCAGTGATCTCGTAACCTACGAGATATAAGTATTACCGTGCAATCACGAGACCGCCGAAACAGACGATCGCCAGTGCCCCAAATACGGCTGCCAGCACGAGCGCGTCAGCTATGGCTGCGCCGCCAGCGGCGAGAAGACCGAACGCCCCAGCACCTCCGAGAGCAGGAGCGAGCACGCGCTCGTGAGCGACATCGCTAGCGATCTCACGGACTTCGTCCTCGCTCGGGCCGTCATCCACGTCGGTCACCGACTCGACCTGTAACTGTAACTCGTTCAGGTCAGACCGAAGTGCATCGACATCGTCGTCGCATTGAGTTTCCATCTCGTCGAGTGTGCCCTCCAGTTCACCGACACGCTCGTCGACTGTCTCCAGCTTCGTGATCCGCCGGTCCACCTCCCCGAGCGAGGTCTGGAGCGAGTCAAGTCGTTCGCTAGTGTCGTCGAGGGAGTCTGAGAGCTCCTTGACGGCCGCGACTGACTCCTCTACCGACTCGATGCGCTCGTCTATCGCTTCGTTCGACGACTCCACTGCCGCAATTCGTCCAGCCTGTTCGTCGACAGTCTCGTTGAGATCGTCGACGCGACCGTCGGTTGACGGCGCCTCCTGCTCGATGCTCCCGATCCGGGACTCGATCTCCGAGAGCCGTTCGCGTACCGTGTCGGTGTCGGCTTCAACGACGTCGAGCCGAGAGCCGATCCCATCGATCCGATCGATCGTGGTATCCGTTCGCGTTTCGATGTCCTCAAGGAGCGTTTCGAGTTCCTCGATCCGCTCGACGGCGCTGTCGAGGTCGTCTCCGGTAGTCACAACTGTCTGGTCGAGTGCTGCTACCTGCGAGCGCAGATCGTCCCATGAGTCGAGCGTCGCCTCGATATCATCGATCCGATCGAGGAGTTCGTCTGCAGGCTCGGCCACGTCGGCTTCGAGCTCTTCGATTCGTGAGCGTATTCCGTCGACCTCCTCGCGAAGCGCCGACAGCGCGTCGTCGAGATCTGCAACGGTTTCGTCGAGGTCGCTGTCAGGTGTATCGTCGAGTCGACTGTCGAGGGACTGCTGTCGCTCTGCGTGATCGTCGAGGCGCTCTCGAAGATGCTCGACATCGTCGGCTACCGCATTGAGTTCCGAAGACAGGGATGCGGGCTCCACATCTTCTATCTCGGCGACCCGGGCGTCAAGTCCGTCGACCGCCTCGTCGAGATCAGACATCGCGGTCTGGTCAGACCACGTGTCGACGCACTCGCGGAGGTCCGCGATGCGTTCGTCGAGGGCTTCGACTGTCGTGGTGAGGTCGGATTTGACGGAGTTCTCTGCTTGATTGCTGTCCGATCTGTCGACTTCTAATTCGCCGGGCTCTTGGCCCGACCGAGTTGTCGACCCCTCGCTGGCGCTCCCCGACTCGACAGCTGTGGCCGTCTCCACGGACGATCGCTCGACATCCGGCGCAAGTCGAGCCCCGCGGGCGACCGCAGTCACCGGATCGTCGAGGACGTGGATATCCTCGATTGCGAATGACGAATCGGCCTCGGTGAGAAGTTCGGAAAGCGTCTCACCGATGCCCGCTGGTCGGGCCGCCGGACCCGCAACGACGACCGGCAGCGCCGCACCGTCAATCTCGGTGTGCTCGACCACCGCGTCCACGACGTACGAGAGGAAGTTCTCGTAGTACATCCCGAGAACGTCGCCGTCGCCGGCCGTGAGATCGTACGTCTCGCGTTCGTCGGCGACCATGCTAGGATCACGATCGGTCGCATCGGCGACCTGTCGGTCGATCCAGCTGCCGCCGCGACCCAGGCCGAACTGAACGATTGGACGCCCACCGTCGAGCAAACAGGCCTCGCTCGTCCCGGTGCCAAGCACCACCGCTACTCCGGTCGGCGCGTCAGTGCCGAGTCCTGCGTAACCTACTGCGCTGGCGCGCGTGATCGACTCCGATTCGTAGCCAAGCGCTGCCAGTTGATCGTGGATCGTCCGGCGGTGAAACAGCATGTCGACGTTCCGGTCGACCGGCTCGGACGGCGCGGCGAACACCACACGCTCTTCGCCCTCGGCCGCTCCAAGGACCTGCTTGATCAGTCGTTCGGCCAGCACGGCGTCGACGTCGCGCTCACCGGTCAGGATGCCGCCCCGTAGCAATGATTCGACTGGCGCGTCGAACATCCCCGCGAAGTCGGTCGCGGCATCGCCGACTGCATACACCGCGCCGTCGCGCTCGACATACTCAATCTCCCCGCTGGACAGCATATCAAGCACCATCTCATCGTCCGGTAGCTCGACGAAGTTCGTCCGCTCTGTCGTCGGGGCTGTACCGTCCCGCGCGACGACAGTAAATCGGTCGTCGATATCGAGTCCGATCGTCATTCGTGTCCGTGGTTCTCAGGGGGCCGTAATGTGTGTTGTGCTGGTCGGTGGCTTACCACACGCTACCGCCACTACGTCCTGCGGTCGCGTCGAAACGAAGCCCTTAACACGCGAACCCTCCTCAATCCGAATGCACTGGGACCGTGGGGTAGTGGTATCCTCTGCGGATGGGGTCCGTAGGACCCGAGTTCAATTCTCGGCGGTCCCACTACATTTTCTGAAAAACGTCATTGTCGGCAGCCTCAGGTAGGCCTACCGCCTGAAATCGCCATTATTACTTTGCTGGCAAGTGTAGATACTTGCCGGTACTCGGATGGGTCGAATACTGGCGCTATAGACCGCCCGAACAGCCGCAAAACAAGGGGGTGGTCGGCGTGTTGAAACTCGTCACCGAGAGCGACGAGTCCGCCACCTGCCGGAACTGTGGAGCCCACGTCTCAGAGGATTTCCGGCGGGTGTTCGGCGACGAGGATCACGTCGCCCACCGCTGTCCAGAGTGCGATACCAGCCGCCGACTGAGCCGCGGGAGCGCCGCCGGGGTCGCGGTCTCGGTTAGCGATCCCGAAAGACGACCTCCGACTCGACGGGCTGATCAACGAAGACGGCGAGATCGACGGCGAACAGCACGCGCATATCCGGCGGGAGGGGCCGGGGAAGTGGACCGTTGAAGTCGTCGAGGGTCTGTAAGCAGCAACAGTATTATTTTCGTCCAGTCTGAACTCCGACTAATGCCGCCCTCCAGGTCCAGACCCCGTGGTATCACGGTACTGTGCGTGTTTTACGTGCTGATGTTGCCGTTTCTTCTGCACATAGGGGATGAAACGTATTCCCACTTTTTACGGGAGGCATCACGCCCCACAACCGAAGTCATTGGACTCGGGGGTCTCTTGGTCGTCGCGTTGATCGGGGCCACAGTCTACATGATCGCAATGTACGTCGCTCTCTATGGACTCTGGAAAGTAGAGCCGTGGGCGTGGAGCCTTTCGTCCGTCTTGTTCCTGATCGGCGGGGTCCTGAGTCTCGTCGATTTCAGCATACTCGGGTTAGTCTATCATTTCGGGATCCTCTGGTACATCTATTCGAAGAGGGAATACTACTCGAAACATCGCTGAATGAGATCACAACGGGAACAACTCGCGTATCGCCAGCGCGAGGGGCCGGGGAAGTGGACCGTCGAAGTTGTCGAAGATTTGCAGGTCCGATTCAGTACTGGGCAAGAAATCAGACCCAGAATGGACGGGAGCTAAATCCACCAGTCAACTTGGCCACGATACCGATGAATACAACGACAAGAACAGTGCCTGCTATTGCTACTTGACCATCGGCATACAGCATTATATCACCGACTTCTGTGGGGGTGAATTCTATTCCCAGAACCGTAAGCTCGAATGCGATCTCATACTGAAGACCCAGAGCTATCAGATAGAACCCAAAGAGAACAGCACCTATACACGAAAATAAAAACACGACCCAGAGAATTGTCCGGAATCGTATCCACAGCGTTTCCAGCTTGAGTTTCCAATTGCTCATGTCAGAGAGTTATCTGGAAAATACTTGAAGCTACTTCTAGAAAGATGAGAGTAGAAAGTAGTATATCGTGGACCCTTTGAGGGGAAGTTATTTACAAAAATGTTCTAAATTCGAACAGTAATGGCTGCGTGCGATATCTGCGGCGAAACGTCCTCGTTCGACTACTCATGTCGATACTGCGATGGGACGTTCTGTAATAAACATCAGTTGCCGGAACGGCACAACTGCGTATATCTCGGCAGTGCAAAGACGCTTGGGCCAGAGCTCAGGGACTTCGACGGAGAGGCAGCTCATCAGCGTGTATCCTCCGATGAGGGGCAGACTGTGGATCGACGAGAGGAACGAGACACAACCGACTGCGAAGGCTGTGGTGAGACGATTGACGCCAGTCGGACATACTGTCCAGATTGTCGACTGGAGCTGGCAGATATAGATCAGACTGATGGACCGGAAGTAGTGGTCGACAACTCTCCTGAGCCTGATTCGTTGGCGAACCGGACGCGAAATATCGACAGTGATGAGGAAGACGGGATACAGCCCTGGGTAGTGATCGGGATATTTGTTTTAGTGGTAGTGATGGGTGCGTCTGTTGGCCTGTTTATACTATTGTAGATCACAGCCAGCCGACCTTTCCTCGTTCTCGCTGTTGGGCCTCCGGCGAGTACGTCCCGCGATAGTGCTCCAGAAACGTCTCCAGATCGTTCCAGCCGCCCCAGTCGCAGACCAGTAGGGCGTCGACGTCGGCGCTGGCGAGCGCTGTCGCCCAGGTCCGCCGGAGATCGTGAAAGCCGAGATGGTTCCACCCCTCGTCACCGGTTTCGTCCTGGAGGCGATCGGCGGCGTTCTGAATCCAGCGCCGAAGTGAGCGCGTCGACGTGATGTCCAGCAGCGACGAGCTGGCGCTCTGGTCGCGCACGTCGTCGATCGTGCGGATGGTCGTCGCGAGATCTCGCGGGACTGGCGTTTCGCGGTACTGGTCGCCTTTCCCGTGCCAGACCCGCAGCATCGTTCCGGCGTCAGTGTCGACGACGTGCTCCGGGGCAGCATCGAGGACCTCGTGAGAGCGGAGTCCGCAGCGAGCCCCGAGCGAGAAGGCGATCCGCTGCTGGGTGCCCTCCGCCTGGTCGATCAGTTGGTTCACTTCGGACTGGCTGAGCCAGACCTTCATGTCGTCGCGTTGGGCGTGGGCTTTGAGATTCATGTCCGAGTAACCTGTAACCCGGACGGCAACGCGGGGGGTAATGTCGTTTTTGGTGGGGTACCCGGCGTGATCGGGGCGGGATCCGTCCGACTTTCTCCTACTTTCCGGACGCTGTTTTTGGTGGCCAGTTCTTATATTTGTTTTACTACTTCATTCATATACATTGAAACGGTAGGACTATCAACTATTAACTATGGATAATAGCCATGGGATTGCCAGATGATCATCAAGAAATCTTAGATGATTATCTTACCGATGGTGAAACAGTACGCGGAAAATATGCAGATAACAACGAGTCGTACGTCGTCACTGATGAACGTGTACTCACAATATCTACAGTCGAGAATAATAAATCGGTGGATTCAGTCAACATATCTGGAGAGCATGTCGTGGGATCAAAAGTTAAAACATCTAGAGAGAATGAAGAGGTTGTAACCTTTGGACTTGGTATAATTGCTGTTGGAATTATTGGATGGAGTTTGGGATTACCTGGTTTGATTGCTGGAATTGCGGGATTGGTCGGGATCGCAATAATCCTACTTGGTGGTGATGAATCAACTAAGATTGAAATTGTGACTAAGCAATCAAACACACAGATACAAATACCAGAGGACGCAGAGCACTTGGGGCAGCAAGTATCAAAAGTGATAGCAGGGGGCGAATGAATAGCTGATTTATTTATTCAATTGGCACATGCCGAGGCTTTGTAACACCTACAGACTATTTTAGAATCTTACTCTACAATCTGTAAGGGCCGATCTACAAAGTCCGACTTTCTCCAGATGTCCGGACACCTCAGAATGGCCGATCAATCTTCCCGTACAGCGCGTTGGCCGCCGCAGCCGAAACGATCACATTCTTGTCCGAGACCGTCACCGACTCTCCGGCCACGTCCTCGATGAGCGCCGCGAGTTCCTGGAGGTAGCGATCGGCGCGTTCTTCCCGGAGTGTCAGCGTTCCCTTGTCGTCGTGACTTTGGGCCCGGTTCCGGAGGTACACGTCGACGAAGTCCGCCCTGATCTCGTCTGGGGCGTCGTCGAGATACTCCGGCAGGGAGATCTCGGCGCGGTCGTTCTTGTCGCCGACCGGTGCGCCGAGGACCGACAGCGCCCGCCCGAGTATTGAGGCGTGCTCCGTGGGGACGATCTCGGTCGCCCGATCGGGCTGATCGTCACGCTCGCGTCGCCAGTCGAGCCCCAGCTGGTCCAGCGCGTCGGTCACTCGCTCGGCGTCGCCGTCCCGACCCAGCGCGAAATACGGCGAGTGATCCCGCTCGTTGATCGACCCGCCGCTGAAGATCCACGCGACGAGCTGGTTCAGCGCCGCGAACTCGTCGGTGTCGGGGCCGCCGAACCAGTCGCGTTCTTCGGCGACCTCGACGGCGCGGGCGGGATCGGGCTTCGAGCCGTTTTCCCACGAGCGAATCCGGCCGCGCGGCATCTCTAGTTTCGACGAGAGCGCGCTGGAGCCACTGTCTGGATGTTGGGCTGCGACTTCGAGATATCGCTGGTAGTCCTCGACGGCGTCCCAGCCATCTGCTCGGTTCCGAACGTCGTAGGTACGGGCGAGCGATTTCGGGGAGAGCGTAGTTGTCATTTTATTACGGGTACATCGTAATTAGGTGTTAATTACGTAACAGTTCATCATATTTGGCTCAAGCTTTATTAGGGATTAATGTATTGCCAAAGGTAACGCCGATACTACGCGGAAGGACAAGGCGAGGAGGAGTGGTTCAATGCCCCCTTGCCTCATCGTACACCTCTCCGGTGTTCGATATTAATCCTTTGGCCGAATATCGGCGCAAACAACAAAGAAAACTATGGATCTGAAAAACGTATTCGAAACGGACGGCGACGAACGCGCGGTTTCGCCGGTTATCGGCGTCATCCTAATGGTCGCGATAACGGTGATTCTCGCGGCTGTGATTGGGGCGTTCGTGATTGGTATTGGTGGCGATCAAGAGACAGTTCCCCAGGCAAGTTTCTCTAGTAGTCAAGAGAATACAGCAGATGACGCTGACGACGTAGTGATTGACATCTCGCATGAGAGTGGAGAGTCAATTCCAGAAGATAACGTCGATGTGACTGTAGACGGGGAATCAGCGGACGACTTTGAGGATGTTACCACAGACTCATTCGGTGATCCAATATCTGCAGGATCAACTTATACAATAACTGATGACGATGATGACTTTGATGGAGATGAGACCATCCGTGTCGTCTGGACGTCTGACGATGGAGGAGACTCCTCTATTCTATACGACTTTGAGGTTCGATAAATGAACATCAGTGATATTTACTCTGATGAAAATGCTGTTTCTCCGGTTATCGGTGTCATCCTTATGGTCGCGATAACGGTTATTCTCGCGGCTGTAATTGGTGCGTTTGTCATTGGTATCGGTGATGAACAGCAAACGGTTCCACAAGCTAGTTGGGATGCCTCGCAAACGACAGAGGACTTCTCACATGATGATGACACAACTTTTGCCTCCCTGTCTGTAGTTGAAGTTGAACACCAATCTGGACAATCGATTGATAGTTCAAACATTGATATCACAATAGATGGCAACCCCGCTTGGGGCGTTGAGCCTAGTGGGGACCCCGAAACAGATGACAGTGTAGAAGCACTGTGGTCTAGTGGAGAAATATCCGCCGGAAGTACCGCTACTGTCGTACTATATGATAATGATCCCTCAGCAGGTCCTGTAGAAGAGGGAGACTCTGTACAGTACGATGACGATGCAGACTCAATTACCTCTCCCAGCGAGGCTACAGAGTTGTCATCAGGTGAGACGATACGTGTAGTCTGGACGTCAGACGATGGCGGGGATTCATCAGTGTTGTTCGATTACGAAGTCAATTAGACTGGGCTCTGACCATTCCCATACGGCCAATTATGTCACACTTTTTCTCAGATGACTGTGCTCAATCATCGGTCATCGGAACAATCCTACTAGTTGCGATAGTCGTAATCCTCGCCTCTGTACTCGGCATCTTCGCGATCGACCTGTACCAGAGCGCGGGCGACGTTGAGGAATCACCCGACGTGCGCTTTGATGCCGAACAGTACGGTGGGGACCACGATCAGTTCGTCCGCGTGTACCACATGAGTGGGAACACGATCGAGGACCTCGACACGATCTCGGTCGTCGTTGACGGTGAGACCGTCAGCGAAACGGGTGCCGACTGGTCGGACTCCGACGAGGGGCTTCGGTCACAGAGTTCGCTCTATATCGCCGCGGACAACGGCGGGTTCATCGCCGATGATAACGCGAATTTCGACAACGAAAGCGATGAAGAACAGTTAGACCCTGGCACCGAGATCAGTGTGATCTGGAACAGCGCCGACACCGACACGTCAGCGACGCTGTTCGAGTACGAAGTCGAAGATCGATAACGCGCTCTCTTTCTCTCTCCCAGCCCACGTACCGACGCTTACACCCGGCGCGGGCGTGGCTGGTACTCGGCGTCGAGGTCGCCGTCGAGATACCGCTCGCCTTCGGACGTGAGATCGAACGAATCCATTCCGGCGCGGTGGACCAGCCCGGCGTGTTCGAGCTTCGCCAGTCGCTCGCTGACGTGGCCCGGCGAGACCGTCCGAAAGACCTCGTTTGCGATCAGTGACGCCGGGGCCATGTCCTCGGTCGCGAGAAATTCGAGGATCCGTTCGTCCTCGCGTTTCATCCAGGAGGCGCTCTGTCGGTTCATTCAGATACCCCACGGCGACGGAACGCCGTCGTTGTTCTCTTCCCCGCCGTTCTCCCGGATCTCGTCGGGTTCGTCCTCGTAGGTCGAGATCTCGCCGTCGAGGTAGCCCTCGCCCAGCTCGGTGATCACGTACACGCCGTTCCCCAGCGGCTTCACGAGCCCACGCTCGCTGAGTTTCTGGAGCCGTCGCGAAGTGTAGATACTTGCCGGCATAACGATAGGATACTGTGATTTTGTAAATAATGTCACAATGTTACATTGTGTACGCAGACCTACGTCTCGACTGCTCCTAACTGGATCCGAAGCGATCACCTGCGAATCGGGTGATGAACCGCACTACGGGCCACTTCGTTCGCGATCAGTGTGTGCGATGCACGTCCTCGGAGCGGTGATATTCGAGGGCCAGGTCATGATTCATTGTAACTCCTCTTCTATCGTAACGTCCCCGACACTTGAGACTGTAACCCGACAGCCCTGATACCGGAATGAAACGTCGACAGAGCGGTCATCGGACTGAGGTGTGGACATCAGATCGGCCAGCGCACCGGGGTTGACGCTGTCGTATAGGGGCGGTAACTCCGTGACGTCCTCATCGGTGAGGTCGGCCACGTGCTCTACGATACTGAGAACGATCTCACTCGCCGGGTCGTCAGTCTCGTCGAACGATATGGTCGTCTGGTTCAGAGAGTCGTCAGATGGTGTGGATTGTGATTCTGAGCGAATCATGTCGTTACTCATGAAACCGGTACAAGGCCGATCCCGATAAGGACAGAGACTGACTAGTCAGTGTCGTCAATGGCTGATTTCTCGAACAGATGTCGAAAGACCACCTGTTGAGCTTTTCGGAGATGTTGGTTGAACGTCTGCCGGGTGACGCCGAAGCGCTCTGCAAGTTCCCCTCCGGTGCTGGTTCGTGGCGAGTCGAAGTAGCCACTAAAGTACGCCGCATCGAGAGTCGCAAGCTGGCGGTCTGTGAGAGCAGATTCGACGATATCGTACAGCAGATGCGGCGAGTAGACGAGTTCCTCCGAGACGAGCTCGATGTCCGGGTGAAACTCCGCGATACCGTCCGCTGCCAGTCGATAGTCGACATCTCCGGGAAGCACACCCGAAAATCGGACCTCGTCTTTCATCACGACGATGTCGAGGGGGCGTCCCCCGAGCGACTGAAAGACTTCCGCGACCGTCGCGGACTCCGCACGCGCCTCGATGCGACTGTAGTCGTCGATCGTACTGAGCAGACGAACGTCGACGTAGTGAGGCACTTCCTCGACGGCAGTGACGAAGTCACTTGCGGGCAGATCCGATGTGCCCATGTACTGAACCGTCGCACCGTCGGGTAGCGAGACCACGGATTCGACCTCGAACCGGTGTTCCCCGTGTTCGACACGGAGCGATCGCGGTACCGCCGACCGGTCGGCCCTGAACTCGACGCGTTGCATATGCTGGCTGCTCAGCCGCTCCTCCCGACGTTTCAGTTCCGTGATGTCCTCGAACGCGACGACAACGTACTCGACCGCTCCATCCTCCAGCAGCGGGGTCGCGTTATGTGTGAGCCAGCGCTGAGACCCGTCAGGGGGCTTGATCCGCTGTTCGTAGCCGTATTCCGGCTCACCTGTCTCGAACACACGCGTAACTGGGTGGTTGTCGGACGAAACGGGGACACCACCCTGATATATGTCCCACTTCGGGGAATGATAGGTCCGACCGACCAGTTCCTCCCGTGTGGTGTTGAGTATCTGCGTTGCGCGGTCGTTTGCGAACACGACTTCGCCGCTCCGTTCGATCACTGTGAGGCCGACCGGGCTCGCGAAGAACACCCGGCGAGCGAGATCAGCAGGGAGCGCGGCGTCATCGAAAGACGCGTTCTGTGGCGTGTCAGTCATACGAACGTCCTGGCCATCCGCCCTTGGTTACGGATACATCGGGGTACGAGTTCGCTGTACAAGTGCGTTTCACCGGGGGTGCAAGGCGGTCGACCGCGAGGGCTGTCGACAGCTTCTGGCCAGAGCGGTTCTGTGATCATTCTTCCCGGAACACTCGCTCCGGGAGGTACGCCGAGACCGTCCAGTTCGGTGCATTAACGATCTGGTTGATCTTCAGGTCGACGGCTGCAGAGCAGAGTACGTACGCCTGCTCGCGCGCGAGGCCCCGCTCTTCGTGAAGATGCTCCACCATCGCGCGAACCGCGTCTGCACTCGCGGTGTACAGGTCGTCGCCGACACCTGTAGTCCCGAACATCCGTTCGTCACGCCCACTCGGCGTAAACGGCCCGTCGGTCTCAAACTGTGGCGCGTCGATCGATCGCCCGGTCTCGACGTCGAATCGACAGGTAACCGACATCGGTGCTTCAATGCCAGTCCCACAGACCTCGCCATCGCCCTGTGCGGCGTGACAGTCTCCGATGCTGAACAAGGCGTCCTCGACTTCGACAGGGAGGTACGCGGTCGACCCCGGAGTGAGGTGTTTGATGTCGATATTGCCGCCCGTTGGACGAGGGGGAAACGTCTCGAACGATCCCGACTCGGCCGGTGCGACGCCAAGGATCCCCGGAAACGGACTGATCGGTACCTCGATACCGTCATTGAACCGAGCGACGCCATCGTGGAGGTCCCAGATATGGAGCGTCGGTTCGGGGAACTCCTCGGCCAGCAAACCGTGTTCGAACTCCCCCGGCAGAACGAGAGTGTATCCCCAGCCCTGATGAGAGACGTCGAGGATCTCGACGGCCAGCACGTCACCGGGGGTAGCCCCCTCGATAGCCACCGGACCGGTCAGGGCGTGGACCTGTTCGATATCCAGCCCAGCGAGGTCGGCGACAGTCGAGTCGGCGTCGATCTGTCCGTTCGTCGCATCACGACACGAAAACTCGACGATGTCACCGGGTTCGATCGTACAAACAGGCGAAATATCGTTGTCCCACGAATGATGAACGCCGTCTTCCTCGGGTGTGATACGATGATCGGTAGCCCTGTCGTCCTCGTCCATATTGCAGCACTACACCGACCAGCAATAAATAAACTTGTTGGGCGAATGAATTGATGGTGCGGGGCAACTACAAGAACAGCTCGGGGGCGACGTCGGCCGAGACGTGTTCGTTCGTCGCCGACTGGACTGGTTTCTCGGACGCAGTACCAGAGCCAGCCCCGTCAGGAGTCGTGTCAGTCATCGGCGGATGCAGCACCTCGTGCACCCTCTGCGTCCTCGTCAGCGAACGGATACCAGGACTGCTTGGCGTCGGTCAGACACGGATCCTTGTAGGTCGTCTCTTCGGGCTCGCTGAGTTCGATGAGTACTTCCGCTCCCGTGGCGTCGACCCACTGGCGGAAGGCCTGTCCGGGCTCGCGATGGGCTGCGAACGCCTCGACCAGCTTCTTGATCGCGCCGGGGGCCTCGTCGGCAGGGATTCGCTGTCTGATGTACTCGACAAACGATGGATCCTCGCCGATACCCCCGCCGACGCCGAGGTCGACCGCTTCAATCAGATCGGAGATTCTGACTGGTTGGCGTACGAACGAACGCGTGCTTATTTCGAAGAATATTTGATATATTTTAAAAAACGAGTTTACCGGAACAGTTATGACAGGCAATTCCAAATATTCGTACAAGACCAAAGGAGAAATGAGGTGGGTCATACGTCGAGACGCCGATGTAATCACGGCTGGTGTCCCCTGCGGTCGTACGAGTAGCAACGCGGGCAGCCATCGTGATGGGCAAGAAAGACGATGAGCCGCTGGATACCGACTACCTGTCTACGCTGTGCGGTCGGCTGTGGCCTTCTGCAACGAGGGGCAGATAGCGGGTTCGGACTAGAGACGGTCCGTGGGGATACCAGTCACCCAGTTACCGATGGACTGGCCTGTCAGCGTGGCGTCAATGAAACAGCGAATTCGAATGGAGAGCGGTTAACTCGACCGCTGATTCGGAGCGACGGCGGACTGATGCCGACCAGCTGGGATACAGCACTCGGTGTGGTCGTCGAGCGGTTCCGCGCGGCGCTCGACAGCAATCCGGACGGTGTCGCGGTTCTCGGGAGCGGCCAACAGACCAACGAGGCGGCCTACGCACTGGGGAAACTGGCCCGTGGCGGCTTCGGAACCCGGTACTACGACGCCAATACGACGCTGTGTATGGCTTCAGCGGTAACCGCATACTATCAGGCGTTCGGGAGCGATGCGCCCCCGCCGACCTACGATGACATCCCCGAGGCGAAGACACACCTCATCTGGGGAGCGAACCCGGCAGCGGCTCATCCGGTCATGTATCGCTGGATCGTCGACAGCGCTGCGGATGACGACAGCCAGATGATCGTCGTCGACCCTGTCGCGAGCGAAACCGTCGACGATGCGGACAAGCACGTCCAGCTGGAGCCGGGGACGGACCTTGCCTTCGCCCGGGCCGTACTTGCCCAGCTCGTCGAGGACGACGCAATCGACGACTCGTTCATCGAGTCGGCGACGGTCGGCTTCGACAGATTGCGCGAAGAACTGCCAACCGTGGAGAGCGCTGCGGCCACCGCAGGGGTGTCAGTCGAGACGATCGAGCGTGTCGCAGCAGCGTTCGAGGATTCGACACTCGTCTACTGGGGGATGGGGGTCAACCAGAGCGTGCAGGGAACCGCCACGGCACGGGCGCTCATCGACCTCTGTCTGGCAACCGGTAATCTCCGCCCGGGAAGCGGGCCGTTCTCGCTGACCGGACAGGCCAACTCCATGGGAACCCGGCTCTGTTCCTCGAAGGGGACGTGGCCCGGCCACCGGCCATTCGACGCGCCGGACCATCGCGAGACGGTGGCCGAGACGTGGGGCGTGCCCGTCGGCCGCCTGCCGGATGATCCGGGTCCCGGGCCGGTCGGCATCGTCGATGCACTGGCCGAGGGTACTCCCGAGGCTTGCTGGACGGTGGCAACAAACCCCGTTGCGGGAATGCCCGATGCCGACCGGGTCAAAGAGACGCTCTCCGAAACGTTCCTGGTCGTCCAGGACGCGTTCATGACCGAGACCGCAGAACTCGCGGACGTGGTGCTTCCCGCAGCGACGTGGGGGGAATCGGAGGGAACCGTCACCAACATGGAGCGGACCGTCTCGCGGGTTCGAGCAGCGACCGAAACACCCTCGAAAGTACGTCAGGACATCGACATCATCGCGACCATCGGCCACCGGCTCGACGACGACCTGTTCGAGCGACCGGTTCTCGAACCTGAATCGGCGTACGAGGAGTTTCGAAAGCTGACGGAGGATACGCCCGCAGACCTTTCCGGGATCACGTACGAGCGTCTGGAGCGCGAACTGGCAGTTCGCTGGCCCGCTCCCGGATCTGAGTCGCAAGGCGGCTATCGGTACTACTCCGGGGACGGCTGGAGTTTCCCGACCGACCCGGGACGAGCACAGTTCTCGATCGGTATGCACCGCGGGCTCGCAGAGCCGGTCGACGAACAGTATCCGCTGACGCTGACCACCGGACGAGAATCCGACGCGTACAACACCGGCGTCCGAACCCGTGGAGAGGAGACCACAGACCTACCGGTCGCACGAATCCATCCGGAGACGACGATGAGCCACAGCGAGGCCTTCGAGCGCGGGGAGACCGTCGTCGCCTCGCGCCGGGCGTCAGTGACAGTCTCGGTCCAGCCGGACGAGGGCATCCCGGAGGGCGTGATCTGGCTGCCGATCCATCATCCGGCGGTCAATACGCTCACGCTCCCGACCGTCGATCCGGAGTCCGACGAACCGAACTTCAAACAGTGTGCTGTTAGATTGCGTGCACCAGCTGACAACTGAGAGTCCGTATCGGATTCGTCTTTGAGGGCAGTTTGCCTATTTCTCTGCCCACGGGTATGTTCGACAGCTCGGTACAGGAGTTTACCTGTCGCTCTCTGGAAGCCAGGAAGTCAACCCGAGAGTCGGAACTCTCATACCGAACGGATTCTGACCAGAAAAATATACGATACCGAGGAAGAAGCAAGCTGCCGACGCGAGGGAGATAGCCCATGAAGCTCACGTCATTACTGTACGGGAAGTACCGGAACCTGCTGCTGGCGACGGCGATGTTCAACCTCGGGTTCGTCATCTGGTTTTCCTTTGCCCCGTTCACTGGCGAGATTGCCCGGGAATTCGGGCTTTCGGTCGCTGATCTGGGGATCGTTGCCAGCGCGGCGATCGTCGCCGTACCGGTTGGTCGGATCATTATCGGACCGCTAACCGACAGGTTCGGTGCAGACGTGACTGCAAGCGTGACGCTAGTGACCGTGGGAACGTTCGCGATCATCAGCGCGTTCGCACAGAGCTACGAGGTGTTTACGGTATCGCGGATCATCGCCTCGCTGGCTGGCATCACCTTCGTGATCGGCATCCAGCACGTCGCCGAGTGGTTCGAAGAGGAGAATCTCGGGACTGCAGAGGGTATCTTCGCCGGTGTCGGTAACGCCGGAGCCGGTCTGGGCGCGTACTTCACGCTTCCCCGGATCTTTGGCGAGGGGTACACCGACCCGATCTTCGGCTCGGCGTTCCTCGCGACGTCTTCGAACTGGCGGGCTGCCTTCTTTTACACCGGCCTGCTGGCCATTGTACTCGGGATCGTCTACTACGTCTTTGGGGATGCCGCAAAGTCCGAGAAAAAACGCGAGGCGACCAGAGCCGGAATTAGCTGGGTGCAATGGAAGTTCATAGCGACTCGCTACGGCGCGGTCGTACTCTCGGTCGCATACATCATGACCTTTGGTCTCGAACTGGCGATGAACGGTTGGCTTGGGACTTACTACCGCGAGGCGTTCGGACAGGGCGACATCGTCATCGCGGCGACGTTCGCAGCGACGTTCTCGATCGCTGCTGGCCTGTTGCGTCCGATCGGCGGCTACGTCAGCGACCTCGTCGCACGTAAAGAGATGGATATACTCCCCTGGTTCGAGGGCGAATATCGAAATCAGTGGACGTTCACGACGCTCGTGTTCGTCATGCTAACGATGTTCGGGATGACCATCGCAGGGCTCACTGGAAACATCTACCTCGCGGTTGTCGCTGGCTTCTTCGTCGGAATGGGATGTGCCTTCTCCGAAGGCGCGATCTTCGCACAGGTGCCCGCGATGTTCCCCAATAACTCCGGCTCAGTCGCGGGGATCGTCGGCGGCGTCGGCACCGTGGGTGGGGTCGTCTACCCACTTGCATTCTCGGCTGCATTCTTGCCGAACTACCACGTCGGCTACGCCATCGTTGGAGCGTCGATGATACCGATTATCGTACTGACTGCGTGGGTGTTCCAGCCGAGGATCTCGGAAGTCGCCAACGAGGCTGGCTTCCTCGTCAGTACTGACCCGCGGTCTCCGAAAGAGATTCCCTCGGACGACTGATCAACGACGCGAGCCCGTCTTATTTTGTCCCGAAATCGGTTCATCAATACTCACTATCGTCGATGCTCCAACGTCGTCTACTCGACACTCGATCCCGAACTGCTCTAACAGTTCAACGCTCGATTCGACATGGTCTGTCACCCGTGGGATCGATATACGCCCACCGCCGATCGCCATCGGGAGCAGTAGCTGATCTGCGAGGTGTTCGTCAATGGCAGCCCCGCTCCGATCGAACTGCCGGAGTGACGCCGCGGCGTCCGAACCGACCTCTTCTGCGGGTTTTCCGCGCTCGCCGAAGGCTGTGAACCCCCCGCATCCATTTTCGTACGTCGCAGCGACGACGATCGCTGATCCAGGTGAATCCGTGGTCGCAACCGTCGAGACGCGCTCAGTGACCGACGCCTCCGTCGGAAGCTCCTGGGCCACTGTCCTCGCCTGTCGCGGTGCTACGTCGGCGTCGTCGAGGTGCTCCGAGGCGACCGAGTAGATCCGAATGTGACGGCGCTCACCCCGATCGGTCGCCCGGATCGGCGCAAGCGTTGACGGCGCAGTACGGAGCCGTGCTCTCCCGCCGCCTGTGGGATAGAATCCGCGCCGTGCCGGGTCGATCACTGCCTGAAGTCCGCACTGCCGGAGGAACGGAAGCTTCACCCGCCGGTAGTAATCGAGCGACGGCGACCACTTCACGTCGGTTCCGCCGCCAACCGTGACCGATAGCGGCTCGTCGATCACGGTAGCGAGCGGGAGTACCGTGTCGAACACTAGCGTGATGCTCCCGGCCGTACCGATCGTCGTCTCGTAGTTGCCACCCGAGACGTCTCCGGGATCGAAGGTCAGGGTCGTCGCGCCGAGCTCCGCGCCAGTCACGTCGGCGTCCCCGACTTCGGCGGCGAGTTCGACTGCACCGCGGTGCTGGTGTTTCAGGCCAGGATCCGGCCGGTTTCCCCGCACGTTCTCGATACGAACTGGCGTGTCAGTAAGCATGGAGAGCGCGAGCGAGGAGCGGACGATCTGTCCCCCGCCATCGGAGCCGTCGATATCGAGCATGAGAGGGATACGTGCCGATTCATCAAAAACGGTGTGAGTCCTCGCAACCGCTGTCGTCGGCGTGAGTTACTCCCAGCCCTGGTGTGTGGGACTGAGATCGTCCTGATCGTGATTGTCCCCCTGTTCCCACTCTTCGCCGCTTTCTCCGCTCGGACCCAGGCGGGTCTTCCACTCGAAGGTCCCCGGATCGTCGATCGTTAGCTCCCAGCTGCCGTCCGAGTGTGTTCCCTCGACACCGCCGCCCCAGTTGGTGAGTTCGTCGGTATCGCCGGTGAAGTAGACCGACTCCCCGTAGTCGACATCGACGTCGACGCTGAACGTGACTTCGCCGTTTCCGTCGTCGCTGTCGTCGTCATCGCCATCGTCAGGTCCTCCTTGCCCATCGGGAGCGTACATGACCCAGCTCTCCGAGGGTACGCTGATCTCGACCCAGCCGTCGTCGTTGGTCGTGACATTCCCGCCGTTGCCGGTGTAATCGACCAGCGTCTCGTTAACCCACGAGGTCTCGACCCACTCGCTTCGATCCTCCCAGCTGTTGTTGTTGAGCCCGGCGAGCAGGTTCTCCTCGCGCTCATAGATGTACAGATCCTCGTCGATGTAACGATCGATGGGCTCACCCGTCGCCAGGTTTCGTTTGACCCAGATCAGATCCTGCAGTTCTGGGTCGTCGATATCGCTGCCACCCTCTTTCGTGAAAAAGAGCATCGGGACGCCCGCGTACGAGAGGAGGTACGCGTGGGCCAGATCCATCTCGATTCCCTCTGGATCGTCGGGGCCGACACCGGGGCCACTCACATCGTGGTTCTGCGCGAAAGTAACAGCCGCCCACGGGTTGTTGTGGACGACGCCGGGTGCGTCGTCCGCGTCAAGCGCGGTCATATCGCCGTTCTCGAAGGCATCCTCCATCGCGTAGAACAGCGGGAAGTCGAAGACGTTCATCCCGGTGTCGGCGAACTCCATGACCGTGTCGAGGTCGCCGTCCCAGATCTCGCCGACGCGCCAGAGGTCGAGGTCGTCGGCCAGCGGATTGATCTCGTACTCGAAGTACCACGGCCAGACGTGTCCAGCGGCGTCGATCCGCAGGCCGTCAGCGCCGAGATCGGCGATCCGTTCGAGGTAGTCGACGTGAACGGACTGGACGTGATCGTTCCCGATGTCGAGTGTCGGGAGGCCGAGCAGATCGCACTCGTAGGTTTCCTCGTCGCCGTCGAGTTCGCAATCGTCGCCGATCGTGCCGTAGTCGTGGAAGTGTTCGTCGCGGTCGAACTGCGGGAGTGAGACCTCCCCGTCGGGTCCATTGTTGGTCGACATGTGGTTCAGTACCACATCGACGATGACGTCTATGTCGTGATCGTGGGCCGTGTCGATCATCGATTCGAGCTCCCACTCGCTTCCGTGTGGAGAGTCGAAATCCTCCAGATCGACTGGCTGATAGCCAAGCGGTGGGTGCGGTTCGAGCGTCCCGAAATAGGGGTGTTCCTCGCCGTAGAACCCCTCCTGATCCTCGGTCGTCTGATCTTCCCAGTCGAGTTTTCCGACGGCGGGTTGGGGTACCCAGATCCCGTCGACGCCGATCTCGGCGAGCCTATCGAGGTCGGATTCGATCTCGCCCCACTCGGTATGGAAGTACTGGTACAGAACGGGTTCACCCCCCTCGTCTGGCTGGCTGTCGACCGCCGCGGCCGATCCAGCAAACGTCGTTCCAGTCGCTGCTGTCGCGGTTGTCAGGCCGAGCCATTTCAGCACGTTTCGCCGTGTAGTCGAGGTGATGTCCGGTGTGTGTGACACCATGACATCGAGAATGATTGACTATTACATAATACTTTCCCTACGTGATATATAATATATAATAAAAAGGAACATCTAGTGTAATTAGTTATTTTACCAACACTCGGGAAAGCCCCTCTCCGTTTCTCATCAGTGACTATGGGGGTAACTCACACGACCGCGAGGACGAATCCGACCAGCACCAGAAACGTCAACAGCACCTGCGCTACCGTTGACCCGAAGATCCCGATAGTGGTGTACGTGGCAGCCTTCAGCCCCCGTGAAACGTCGTCGTGGCGACGTAGCTCCAGCAGGAAGACGAGTAGACTCACGCCAACGATCATCAACAGTGGTCCCGTGAGAAAGAGCAACGCAATTCCTGCGACGCCCGCGATTCCGGTTACCCGCCACGACGCGCCGCCCGCCCGGGCCGAAAGCGCACTCGCGACGAACTCGACGACGAACGCCAGTAGTGCAACGAGGATCAATCCCACGAGAACGACGGTCCCGGGCTCAGCGTAGCCCGTCGACCACCAGTAGCCGACAATCCCCAGAATCGAAAGAAGGGGGCCAGGAATCATCGGGACGACGCTGCCGACGATGCCCGCAATCAACAGGGTGACGGCGACAGCAAAGGCAAGATCGACCATACACTCGGTTTGGCCGTGTCGGCAAATGGGGGTTTCGACCTCAGTCCCGGTACCGCGCCCGCTCTTCGAGCGCCGTCTTTGTACCGTACCGGTCGACGAGCGGCTGGAACACGGTGCCGATCGCCCGTTTGCACTCCCCCGTCGAATGATACCCCAGCCGGTCGGTGACTTCCTCCCAGTCGTGAGCCTGCAGGACACGCAAGACGAGCAAGCGCTCCTGTCGGTCGTCCAGTCGGGCCTCGCCCTCAAAAGCGTCGACGAAGTACGCGAGTGCGAGACGGCGGAACGGTCGCGGGGAGACATCGTAGAGCCCCGGCCCGTATGCCGCACCAACGACGACGCGCCAGTCCCAGTCAGTGAGGTCAGTCGACACTGATCCCGGAATCGTGCGCAGGGTCGCCCGCACGATATCGGGATCGGCGTCGTCGAGCGCATCCGAGAGAACACCGGCGATGCGCCCGCGGAATCGCTCCGCCGTTCGATCACGAAGTGCGTGCCCTGCCTCCGAGAGCGGATCGATCATGACCGCGGAGTGCTCGCCGCTGGTGTCGTTTCTCGTCGTCGAGAGATGAAGCGTCGAGAACCCGTTGGTATCCCAGAAGTGGAGAAGTTCGGGTGTCGCACCGTAGGCGACACCGAGCCAGTCCAGCCCCTCATCGATTGCGTGCTCCCGTACAGCATCGAGCAGCGCCGAGCCGAGGCCGCGGGATCTGGCCGCGTGGTGCGTGGCGATCCGGAGGACCCGCCAGCCGGTCGGTACGGCGGCATGCTCGTCGCGCAACTGGGTCGTTACCAGGTCGGGTAACAGATTCCCCCGGACGCGCTCGCCGTCGTACATTCGCGCTCGCTGGTCGTCCGACAGGCCGCCCTCCCGCGCCAGCAGGACGACCGAGACGACGTGACCGTCTACCAGTAGAGCGTGGACGACGAGGTTCGGCGCGTCGAGCAGGCGCGCGAGGTCGTTCGGCTCAGTCCGGTAGTGCGCCAGTACCAGCAATCCGAACGTCTCCCTGAACAGCACGTCATCAGCCAGAAGTTCCTGAGCCGAGAGTTCCCGGTGCTCCACACGCTCGGGCGTGGCGTCATAGGCGAGCGGTGCCACCGCGGGACGAGCATCGAGTAACAGGGCGTCGAACGCCCAGATCTCGACGGGATCGCCCGGCGCGTACCTGATCGGATCGGACAACGAGACGTCGGTGACCTCGTGGACGCTCTCGTCGAGCCGGTCCCGGAAGCGAACCGAAAAGCCCCGGCCAGCACCTTCGTAGCCGTGCACCGTCGTTGCGAAGGCAACCCTGTCGGCCGCGAGGAACCGTTCGAGCAGTGCGACTGGAAAGGCGGCTGCTTCGTCCACGAGGAGAACATCAGCCGTTTCCGCGCGCTCGGCCGCAACGATCGGTTCCGCGAACTGCACCGATCCACTTCCGGGGAGATCGATTCGCTGAGGAACGTTTCCGTGGGCCGCGGCAGTATCCCCTGACTCCCTCTCGGCCCCCAGCACGTCGACCAGCTCGCTCGCCCGCGCGAACAGCTCCGCGGCACTCCGGAACCGGGGGGCGGTGACGAGTACGTCGTCCCCACCCACTGCGAGGCTTCCGGCTGCCAGTCCTGCGGCACTGGACTTCCCGCGACCGCGGTCCGCCTCAACGACGACAGCCTGTGATGGCTCAGCAAGGGATTCGAGATCCCGGACCGCTCTCGCCTGGTCGTCGGTCAGGCAGGCATCGTAGGCACCGTCGGGGAAGACGTCTCCACGCGGAGTGGGGCGCTCCCGCGAGTCGACGAGCCGAGGTACCGGGTCGGTTAACCCGTCGCACTCCACATGCCCACTGTCGACGTCAAGGATGGCGATCCCACGGTGGGCCCGGAGCCGCTCGACGAACCACTGACGGAAGTTGCCCGTGACATCGTCGACATCAAAGGGCGGGACAGCAAGAGTCCCGTCGAACGGGTCCGATTGGTCCGGCCAGTCGTCGAGGGAGGGGGTACAGAGCACGAGAAGCCCGCCACCATCGACCGCGCCCACGATTCGGCCGAGCGCGCTCGGCGGCAATCCGTCGTGGGCGTCGAAGACCACCGCTTCACGGGTCCGGCCGAGCAGTTCGTCGGCGTTTCGGTGTGCAACGCGTTCACAGCCCAGCGCGTCGGCCGAGCCGACGAGCGTCGTCTCCCTCCGATCGATACGGGCGGCATCGAGCGCGCTTTTTGCCGCGTCGTGACAGGGTGACTGCTCACCGGAGAGCACCAGCAGTCGGCGCTCGTTCGTCTCCATGGCCTCGCGTCGCAATGCGCTCGCGACCGCTCCCACGTCCATAGGATCCCTCACTTCGGGACGTACAAATGAGTTCGTTCCCAGCAGTTCGAGCGACCGGACGCCTCTTGGATTCGTTGGACCGTCGAAAAAGCGAGTCTGCGACACGACACGGATCGTCCGGGAGCTCGATGACGCGAGGCGGACCCTCCGGAACCGCGTCAAATCGGAACTCCCCTGTGAGGGCTCACCACACCCTCAGACGTTTGAAAGCGCTTTTATGGAGTGGTGTGCAACGGATGTGTACAGCCTGCGCGGGGTTGATGATGCTCCTAGCTATACAGGACTTTCGCCGGTCGCCATCGGGCGATCGGACCGGGTGCCCAAACAGGGCGGCCCGGACAGCAGGGGAGCGCGAGCCCACGTGCGGGAGGTGACTAACAATGCCAGTATACGTAGATTTCGACGTACCAGCCGACCTCCAGGACGACGCCGTCGAGGCCCTGGAAGTCGCACGAGACACCGGAGCTGTAAAGAAAGGAACGAACGAGACCACCAAAGCGATCGAGCGCGGCAACGCAGACCTCGTCTTCGTTGCCGAGGACGTCCAGCCCGAAGAGATCGTGATGCACCTTCCCGAGCTCGCAGACGAGAAGGGCATCCCGGTCATCTTCATCGAGACGCAGGACGACGTCGGCCACGCGGCCGGTCTCGAAGTCGGGAGCGCCGCCGCGGCGATCGTCGACGCTGGCGAGGCGTCCGACGATGTCGACGAGATCGCAACCAAGGTCGAGGACCTTCAGTAGAGATCTCCCATGAGCGCAGAAGAGTCTGAAAGCGGATCCACGCCCGCAGAAGTCATCGAGATCGTGGGAAAGACCGGAATGCACGGCGAGGCCATGCAGGTCAAATGCCGCATCCGGGAGGGCGAGAACCAGGGACGGATCATCACCCGGAACGTTCTCGGCCCCGTTCGAGAGGGCGACGTCCTCCAGCTCCGTGAAACTGCCCGCGAAGCCGATTCGATCGGAGGTCAGTAACAATGGTGCAGCACCGAACGTGTGATTACAGCGGCAAGGAGATCGAGCCCGGTACGGGCATCATGTACGTCCGTACCGACGGAACCGTGCTCCACTTCGCCGACTCGAAGTGCGAGAAAAACTACTTCCTCGGACGCGAACCGCGCGACCTCGAATGGACCAGAGAAGGCGGTAACTGGGCCGACAAGGAGGACGCTGAAGCCGAAGGAGAAGAAGAAGCTGAGGAAGACGTCGAGGCTGAGGAAGACGTTGAGGCTGAAGAAGCTGAGGAAGACGTTGAGGCTGAAGAAGCTGAGGAAGACGTTGAGGCTGAAGAAGCTGAGGAAGACGTTGAGGCCGACGAAGCCGAGGAAGACGTTGAGGCTGAAGAAGCTGAGGAAGACGCCGAAGACGTAGACGAGGACAAACAATGAGCGACCAGCGCGAGCGAACGTTCGTCATGATCAAGCCGGACGCCTTCCAGCGAGGGCTCGTCAGCGAGATCATCGGCCGGTTCGAGGACCGAGGGCTGAAGCTCGTGGGGGCGAAAGTCACTCGACTCTCCCGTGAGCAGGCCGAAGACCACTACGGCGAACACGAGGACAAACCCTTCTTCGACGACCTCGTTGAGTTCATCACGTCCGGCCCCGTCGTCCCGATGGTCTGGGAGGGCGAGGACGCGACGCGACAGGTCCGGCAGATGATCGGCGCGACCGATCCCGCCGAGGCCGCGCCCGGAACGATCCGTGGCGACTACGCCGTCGACCTCGGGCGCAACGTGGTCCACGCGTCCGATCACGAGGACGAAGGTGCTAACGAACGCGAGATCGCGCTGTTCTTCGACGACGACGAACTTGTCGAGTACGACTTCCACGAGTCGACCTGGCTCTACGAGTAACGCTGTCGCTCCGGAGCGAGTTTCCCTATTTTATTACTTCGTAGCTCTTGCTCACCGGTCGAATAATCGAAGACGTCGTTCGAGAGGGATCAGCCGGAGATCCGGGTCGCCCGCCAGCCGGGATCCTGGCCCGTCCGGTCGATCATCTCGGCCCGGCAGGCCGGGCAGTAGTCCGGACTCTCCGTTTCGCCGTCGGGAACGTAGACCGCGCCGCCACATTCGATACACTCGTTGTCGACGACTGTTACACACTCCGCACAGAGGTTGAAGTCGTCGACTGTGAGTTCGCGCAGGGGTTCGAGTTGTTTGTCCAATATGTACTCGTCGATGACCGCCTGACAGCTGTGGCACGGTTTCATAGCGATGCGGCTGGTGGTATGTGATCACATCACAAGTATCTGTCCCCCATGGCAAACACCGCCAGTCGGGTGCGGGACGACGTGTCGTGGCAACGTTGCTTCGCAAGTGTTATCAGGCATACGCTCCTCGGGTAGTATGTAATGGCAGAAGGTACGGTCGACTTCTTTAACGACACAGGCGGTTACGGTTTCATTTCGACAGACAGCGACGACGTCGATGACGACGAAGACGTCTTCTTCCACATGGAAGATGTCGGCGGTCCCGACCTCGAAGAGGGGCAGGACGTCGAGTTCGATATTGAATCATCCCCCAAGGGACCCCGCGCGACGAACCTCGTCCGACTATAAACGAGGCTTCGCAGCCGGCAATTTTCCATTTTTTCACAGGGCATAGCAGTTGCTGTAGTCGTTGTCTATCGTTCGATGGCTGATTCCTCGTCCAGTTCCCCTCAAAAAGAGTTGCGACACGTCGGCCCAGATCGATCCGTCGATCGCTGATCCGCTCGGTCAGTCGACGATGAAATCCGACGCGATGTCGAGGACTTCCGATCGGGACCGGGGCTGATCGTACGGCGTGGGGAAGCCCGTTTCGGCGTTGAGCACCCGGAGGAACGAGGCGTGGCGTGCCTCGACACTGTGAATGCTGAGCGCGGGCGGGACGACATCCTCGTTCTCGATGAACGGGGCCGCCCCCGCGTAGGCGGATACGCCCGTGTCTTCGAGTGCCACACCGGTCGCGATGAACGCGGCCGGGTCCTCGACAGCCTCACCGAACTCGAACTCCGGTTCTTCGACGGGCTCGCCGCCGAACTCCTCGATCGTGGCCGTGAGCGTCTCCGCGTGATCGATCTCGTGATCCCTGATCGTCTCGAGCTCATCGAACAGCTGATCCTGGAGCTTGTCGTGGAACGTCGCGATAGAGCCCGTGTCAGGACGCTTGTCGTGGCTGACGTTATCGAGAACGGTATTAATCAGCTCCTCACTGTCGAGGTTGTCGAGACCCTGCCGGTAGAAATCAGCTTCGAGCAACTCGAGTGTCAACGCGAAGTTGAGGATCTCGATGTCGTCCTCGAACTCGTTTTCGACCGCTTCGGGCGGGACATCGTCGGGCATCTCCGCTTCATCGTCACCGTGCTCGTCGGCAAACGCGGAGCCGACACCGAAGGTACTACCGAGCGCGAATCCGCCAATCGCACCGGCCGACCCCGCTATGACCTGTCGTCGTGTGTTGTTCGTCCGATCGATCGGTTCGCCGTCGTCACCGCTGGTATCTTGCGACACATAACTGAGTGGGTATGGGGACCAGTTAGTTATGTGACTGCTTCACATAGACGAAAATCGATACCCCGATACAACTCCGAAATACTGAGGGAAAATATTACTGTAGTACGACCCCATACTGCAGGCAAAACCCGGAGAGTACGTCGTCCAAGCTACACTTATTCAGAGTAAGTATACCCCCCGTGAAAGTTAGGATGCTTCAGATCCCGTCAGAGAGCGCCAGCGCCGCGGTACTCGCCGAACTCCTCGCGAAGGACGTCACAGATCTCGCCGACCGTTGCATAGGCTTTGACCGCCTCGATCATCGGCGGAAGCAGGTTGTCTTCGCTCTGTGCCGTCTCCCGAAGCGTGTCGAGCGCGGCCTCGACGGCATCTTCGTCGCGCTGCTCGCGGACCGACGCCAGACGCTCTTGCTGCCGACGCTCGTCTTCCTCGGTAACCTCCTCCAGGTCCATCGCCTGTCCGTCCTCGTCGATCTCGAACTCGTTGACACCGACGACAATCCGCTCGCCCGACTCCGTCTCTTGCTGGCGGTCGTAGGCGACATTCTGGATCTGGCGCTGGACCCACTGCTCCTCGATTGCCCGGAGCATCCCGCCGCGCTCGTCCACTGAGTCGAGGATCTCCAGCGCTTCGGCTTCGAGTTCGTCGGTCAGCGACTCGACATAGTAACTCCCGCCGAGCGGGTCGACAGTATCCGCGGCACCCGACTCGTGGGCGAGGATTTGCTGGGTTCGTAATGCTGTCCGGACCGAGTCCTCGGTCGGGAGTGCAAGCGCCTCGTCTTTGCCGTTCGTGTGCAGACTCTGGGTCCCGCCGAGTACTGCGGCAAGCGCCTGATAGGCTACCCGTACAACGTTGTTGTCGACCTGCTGTGCGGTTAGCGTCGAGCCAGCGGTCTGGGTGTGGAACTTCAACTGCTTCGAGGCTGCTTTCTCGGCCCCGAACTGTTCGTCCATAATCGTCGCCCACATCCGGCGGGCGGCGCGAAACTTCGCGACCTCTTCGAGGATGTTGTTGTGGGCGGCGAAAAAGAAGGATAGCTGTGGCGCAAACTCGTCGACGTCGAGGCCGGTGTCGACCGCGGCCTGCACGTACTCGATCCCGTTCCCGAGAGTGAACGCGAGTTCCTGGGCGGCTGTTGCCCCCGCCTCCCGGACGTGATAGCCGGAGATCGATATCGTATTGAAGTTCGGCACCTCCTCGGCACAGAACTCGAAGATATCCGTGATGAGCCGCATCGAGGGTTCGGGCGGGTAGATGTAGGTGTTCCGGGCGATATACTCTTTGAGCACGTCGTTTTGAATCGTCCCGCGGAGCTGCTCGCGGGGGACCCCCTGTCGGTCACCGAGCGCGATGTACATCGCGAGCAGCACCGACGCGGGGGCGTTGATCGTCATACTCGTCGAGACGCCATCAAGCGGGATACCGTCGAAGACGGTCTCGAAATCCCGCAACGAGTCGATCGCGACGCCGGATTTGCCGACCTCCCCCTGTGCCATCGGGTTATCGGAGTCGTAGCCCATCTGGGTCGGCAGGTCAAACGCCATCGAGAGACCCGTCTGGCCCTGGTCGAGCAGATAGTGAAACCGCTCGTTGGTCTCCTCGGCCGTTCCCATTCCTGCGTACTGGCGCATCGTCCAGAGCCGTCCACGGTACATCGTCGGGTAGACGCCCCGGGTGTACGGCTCTTCTGCCGGAAAGCCGAGGTCCTCGTCGTAGTCGTGATCGGCGAGATCCGCGGGCGTGTAGAGTCGGTCGACCGTCTGTCCCCCAGTATCCGTAGTGAACCCCTGTTTACGCTCTCCGAAGCGGTCAAGCGTCGGCTCGACCTGCTCGCGTTCCCACTCGTCCTTTCCTGAGCGGATCGCCTCCAGCTCCTCGGGGTCGAACATCGTTTTCCACCTTGAGGGCATCGAGTATAAGAGTTGGCGCCGATCTCCCGGAGACCGCGTCGTTTTTGATCGTGTGGTACGGAGGTAAACAACAATGAGTGCGCCCATCCCGGAGACCGACGATGAGGACTCGCCGGGCACAAGCCGTGTCAGAGCGGCGCTCTACATTCTCCCCTTCCTTTTGCTCGGGATCGGGAACATTATTCTGGTCCAGATCTGGGGTGCGGAACCGCTATGGGTGTTCGTTATGCTCCCGCCGATCATCTTCGTCACCGTGATCGGCTGGATCGCGTTCAAATATGGCGTCGGCGAGAGCCACGGAGCCTAGTCGGTCAACTCGTATCGTACTTGTACGTCGCAGTCTCGGGATCGATACCGAAGTCCTCGGCTGGCTCTTCGGCGTCGTCAGGCTCGTCAGCACCGTCTTCTCGCGCGGTCTTGAACCGCTCGCGAAGTCGCGGTGGCATCTCGAACTCGCCAATTTCGATCGCCAGTGGGACGGCATCGGGAGCGATGTTGTCACGCTTGGCGTCCAAACGATCCTGTAGCTTTGTCGGGAGCTCGTCGGTCGAGATCCCCCGGAAGCCAAACTGGGTGAGATAGCCCGGCTCGTCGGTGAGGCTGTAGACGTGCTCGAACCCCTCATCGCGTGCGTGTTCGATGAGGCGTTCGACCACGTGTGCGCCGACGCCCTGTCCACGCCAGCCATCGAGGACGCCGATGCTCGTTAGCTCGCAGAGTTCGTCGTCTTCGGTCCGGTGGATTCGGATCCGACCGAAGCCCGCTTTCGTCCCGGACTGTTCGTCGAGCGCGATGACGTAATCACGCGAACGAAACGCCGTCTCGTCCAGCCCCATCGCCTCGATGTGGTCCAGTAGCCAGACTTCCTCTCGGTTTTTCGCGTCCCGGACGTACATATCAACGTGTAGCCGACCACGGGGTAAATGTGTTGTGCGGATACGGTCGAATCACAAGTTTGGTGCCCCCGGAAGTTAATCGACGGGTATGGTGTCGCAAGAGCGGATTACGATGGCGCAGTCGGTGTCACTACTGGCCGTCTTTCTCGCTATCGCGGTCGTTGGGGTGTACGCGCTGGTGACGGGTGAACAGTGGGCAGAGCGGTCGGCCCGTGGGTTGATCTTCGTCGGAGCGGCGGTTCTCGGTGTGATGGAAGTGACCCGCGGCGAATCGACCTACGCGCTCGTCGGCGGCGGTATGTTGTTCGTCGGGAGCGGCTACGGCGTCGTCCTGGAACTGCTCGGAACGAGCGGGTTCAGCAACACTGCCGTCGCCGCCCTCGTCTTTTTGGGTATCGCACTGACCTGGCTGGCTCCCAGCGAGGACGAGTCGAACGACGGCTCCGAGGCGGAGTAAGACTTCACGATGAACCATCGGGTCGTCAGGGGCGCTGTTTTTGTTGGCGTGACCCCTAACAACGTCGATGACTGAGATTGGAATCGTCGGCGCTGGCGCGGCGGCCGCGGCGACGGCGTACGTGATCGACGGTGCACGACCCAATGCAGACGTAACGATCCTCGAGAAGTCCCGTGGCGTCTGTGGCCGCGCGGCGACGCGCCGCCGTGACGAAATCACGTACGACTACGGCGCGAACTACGTTAAATCAGACGACGAACGCGTCGTCGAACTCCTGACAGAGACGCTCGACGACGAGGGGCTGGTCGACGTCACCGAACCCATCTGGACGTTCACCGGGGACGGAGAGATCTCGGAGGGTCGAGACGCTGACGAGCACAAGTGGACCTACCGGGCCGGACTGACACAGATCGCGAAGCGACTGCTCCGTGAGACCAACGCGACGATCCACCTCGAGACGCGTGCGGAGACGCTCAGTCGCGACGACGATGGATGGCAAGTCACCGACGCGGACGGCAAGTCCTGGGGGCCGTTCGACGCTCTCGTACTGAACCCGCCAGCACCACAGACCGCGGACCTGCTGGACGATGCCGACTGGGACGAGGATGTCCGCGCCGATCTCCTCGATGCGGTCCGCGACGTCGACTACAGTTCCGTCTGGACCGCCCTCCTGCACTACCCCTTCGAGATCGACCGCCCCTACTACGCGCTCATCAACACCGACAGGGAGCACGAGATCGGCTGGGTCGCCCGCGAGGAGTGCAAGCCGGGCCACGTCCCCGACGGCGAGTCACTGCTCGTCGTTCAGGCTGGCCACGAGTGGTCAGCCGACAACTACGACGAACCGGCTGATCGGAACGTCGCGAAGCTGACAGAGCGGACGGCCGAGCTGTTCGATGACGAACGACTCGCGGACCCCGACTGGACTGACTACCAGGGGTGGCGGTACGCACTGCCCGAGGAGGGCGTTCACGGCGGCCCGGTCCAGTCGGCCGAAGACCACGACCTCTACTGTGTCGGTGACTGGGTTGCCGGCGAGGGTCGGGTGCATGCCGCCCTGCGAAATGGACTGGATACCGGCGAGCGAATCGTTTACAGGGTCTGAGGGCGCAGCGAACCGTCTTGATCGTCCCGCGGCGAACCTTCTTAATCGTTCGTGTAGAATCGCGGAGTATGCCGTCTCTCAGCGACGTCGACGAGATCGTTCACGAGCCCTCACCGGAGTTCGTCGAGTCGACCAACGTCGCCGCGTTCATGCGCGAGTACGGGATCGACGACTACGACGAGTTAATCGCCCGCACGACCAGGGAGATCGAAGGCGAGCCTAACTCGGGCATCGACTGGTTCTGGGACGAGGTCGTCGAGTATCTCGACATCGACTTTTTCGAGCCGTACGACACTGTACGAGACGACTCGGACGGTCCGCAGTTTACAGACTGGTATCCCGGCGGACGCATCAACGCCGCGCACAACGTCGTGGACCGGCAGGCGGCCGACGAGGCGTCCCGCGAGGACACCGCGATCATCTGGGAGAGCGAACCGGGCGAGGTTCGGCAGATGAGCTTCGAAAAGCTTGCTACGGAGACAGGGCGCGTCGCGAACACTCTCGACGACCGGGGCGTCGATCCCGGTGACACCGTGGCGCTGTACATGCCGATGGTCACCGAGGTCGTCTCGATCCTCTATGGCTGTCTGGCGGCGGGTGCGATCGCCGTCCCGATCTTCTCCGGATTCGGCACAGACGCCGTCGCGACGCGGATCGAGGACGCCGACCCCGACGTGCTGTTTACCGCCGACGGGTTCTACCGGCGCGGCGAGCCGGTGGCGCTCAAACCGACCGCGGACGACGCGCTTGCACAGACTGGCGGCGTCGAGACCGTGATCGTCCACGATCGGCTGGGCAGTCGGAACGACGGCGGGCTGGATCTGTCATGGACTGACGGGCGCGACGAATGGTGGGACGACGCCGTGATGTCGGCGGACGACGAGTACGAGACGAGATCGCTCCCCGCCGATCACCCCGCAATGGTGTTGTACTCCTCTGGCACAACCGGCAAGCCAAAAGGGATCGTCCAGACACATGCGGGCGCACTCGTCCAGTCAGCCAAGGAGATCTACTTCGGCTTCGACCACCAGCCCGACGACCGGTTTTTCTGGCTCTCGGATATCGGCTGGATGATGGGGCCGTGGACCTTGCTTGGTAACCACACCTTTGGCGGGACGGTCGTGCTCTACGAAGGTGCACCAGATCATCCCGAACCGGACCGCCTGTGGGAACTGATCGACCGCCACGACGTGACGACCTTTGGCATCTCACCGACGGCGATCCGCGCACTCCGAAAGCACGGCGAGGAGTGGCTCGATGGCCACGACCTGTCGAGCCTGCGCCTGCTCGGCTCGACGGGCGAGCCGTGGGATCCCGAGTCCTGGCGCTGGTTCTACGAGCGCGTCGGCGGGGGAGAGTGCCCGATTATCAACATTTCCGGCGGGACCGAAATCATGGGCTGCTTCCTCATGCCGATGCCGATACAGCGGCTCAAACCCTGTACTCTCGGTGGGCCGGGGCTGGGCATGGACATCGACATCGTCGATAGCGCGGGCGACTCCATTGCCGACGAGCACGAACGCGGCTATCTCGTTGCCCGCGATTCCTGCCCTTCGATGACGAACTCGCTCTGGAGCGGCGACGAGCGGTACATTGAGGAGTACTGGTCGACGTGGGAGGGCCTCTGGGATCACGGCGACTGGGCACAGATCGACGAGGACGGGTTCTGGTTTCTCCACGGACGGGCCGACGACGCACTCAACGTCGCCGGACGAAAGGTCGGTCCCGCCGAGGTCGAGGGGGCACTGATCGATCACGACGCCGTCAATCAGGCTGCTGCCGTCGGCGTCCCGGACGAGACGACGGGGCAGGCGGTGGTGGCGTACGTCGTACTCGACGCCGACGCGGAGCCCAGCGAGGAGCTGGAACGGGAGCTCCGCGAGCGCGTCGGCGTGGAACTCGGCAAGCCGTTCAGACCGCGGGAGATACTGTTCGTCGAGGAGTTTCCGAAAACACAGAGTGGCAAGATCGTCCGTCGGGCCATCGCAGCCGCTTACACCGGCGAGGATCTCGGCGACCTCGAAAGCGTCGAGAACCCCGAAGCCATCGACGCCATCGAGGCCGCACGATAGCGTCCCGTTCAGACGGTGATGTCCGAGACGTCGAGCCACCGATCGGTAGCTGGCTCCACGTCGGCCACGATTTCGGCATCGGCGTCCGATCCATCGGCACCGAGCTGGACAGCTCCTCCGCCCAGCAACGGTGCGAGAACCCCTGCTGCGACAGTTCTGGGATCTGCAAGCGGTGCACGAACGGCGACCATCTCGCCGGGACCCAGCGAGAGGCGTTCGACCGTATCGAAGGCCGTGCTGAGCAGGTGTTCGTGGCTGTAGGACGTGTCGTCGGTCACGATAGCAGTCGCCTTGGGATCCCGATCCTCCGGCGGGATTGTGGGGTTCTCGCTCCAGATGTTCTCCTCGAAGTATCGGACGCTTGGTTCGCTGGGGCTCGCCGCATAGCCCACTCTCTGGCCGCCCGGTGGGAGTTCGTAGCGCTCGATACGGTCGGTCGGTGCGAGGACCACCCTGGCATCGATCGCTTCGGGGGGATCCAGCCGCACCTGTGCGCCGAGCAGCGTCGCGCCGAACAGTCCGAGCAGGGGCTGGGGGCGCGGCTCCGCGACGATACCCACAGTGACGCCCTCACGAACACCGAGATGCCGAAAGAAGTTCCCCGTCTTCCACGCGGTCGTGAGAAAGCGCTGGTAGGTGTAGACGTGGTCGGTGTCGCCATCAGCACGGACCGCGACCGCCCCCGAGCGCCGCTCGCGGGGGAGCAAGTCGCCAAGCGTCCGAACCGTGTCTTCGTCGAGCCGTTCCATGGACTGGACTATGGACCCATCGTTCAAAAAGACGGAGTTTCGTGTGTGTCGTGTCGGTTTCGAGTATCCCGTGTGGAGTGGCTGACACGGCACCCACCGGCTACGGCGACAGTCCCCCTGCCGTTCGCCAGTCGTGGGTCGCTTCGAGCCGAACCGTTCGGTCGACCAACTCTGCGAAAGTCTGCCGGACGGCCGGGTCAACCGCTCCGTCGAGGGTGCACACGAGCCGACCGCCCGTCGCAGTGACGCGCTGGCGGACCAACAACAGGAATCTGAACATCGACAGTGGAACGCCAGACTGGTCCGAACCAAGTCGTGTCAGGTCGAGCAGGACATCCGGCGCAGTGAGCTCATCCACCCGACGTGAGAGACCGATCCCCACCTCGATAAGCGCCCTGGTGTCCACCTCGATCGCTGGCACGACGGTTGACGCGTTGAGAGTTTCCGTCGAAATCCCGTTCGACGGCGCGATCACTGTCGGTCCGGGGCCGAGTAGCTCTCCGGCCCGGTTGTACCGGTCCGGTGCTGGTCCCGTCACGAGAATACTGTCACTTCCTGCGAGGCTGTCGCAGTCGGCATCCATCGTTGTACGTGCACCCGATACGTTTCGAGCAGGTGGGGTACCTTGGTTACGACCCGTATACTCGCTGGTAGGTACCGTTTACTGGCCGGAATAGTTCAAAAGGAGCTCTTGATCTTCTCGAAAAAGCCCTTCTCGACGTCAATCTCCTCGCCACCGGCCTCGGCGAACTGTTCGAGCGCCTCGCGCTGTTCCTCGTTGAGACTTCCGGGGGTAACGACCTGCACCTGTACATAGAGATCACCCTGTCCACGCCCGCGGAGTCGGGGCATGCCCCTGTTCCGCAGGCGGAACGTCTCACCGCTCTGGGTCCCTGCAGGGACGTCCATCTCGACGTCCCCATCGAACGTCGAGATCTCGATCGTGTCGCCGAAGACGGCCTGTGGGAACGAGATGGCCTTGTTCAGTTGCAGGTCGTCACCGTCGCGCTCGAAGTCGGGATGATCGGTGACCGAGACCTCGATAAGCAGATCCCCGTTGGGGCCACGGCCTTCCGAGGGAGCGCCCTCGCCGTCCATCCGGAGCGTCTGGCCGTCCTTGATTCCGGCAGGCACTTCGACGGTCAGCGTCGCCTCCCTGGTGACGGTGCCATCGCCACCACAGTCCGAACATCGCTCGGAATAGATCTTCCCGTCGCCCTCACAGCGTGGACAGGTCTGGGTCTGTTGCATTCGACCGAGCGGAGTCTGGGAAACCTGCGTGACCTGCCCCTGTCCGTTACACTCCGGACAGGTTCGAGAATCGGCGTCCTCGGGATGGCCCTCGCCGTCACACGTCCCACAGGTCTCTGGACGGCGGATCGTGATCTCCTTGTCGACGCCCTCGTATACCTCTTCGAGGTCGAGACGGAGCCGCGTCCGGAGATCCGACCCCTTGCGATCACGGCGGCTTCGCCCGCCCCCTCCGCCGAAGAACTGCTCGAAGATGTCGCCCATGCCGCCACCGCCCCCGGCACCGCCGAACGGTCCCCCCGCTCCGCCGCCGAACGGATCCCCGGCACCACGGTCACCGTCGAACCCGCCGCGCTTGTTGGCCTGCTCGAACCGGTCGTGACCCATCCGGTCGTAGGCCTGGCGCTTCTCCTCGTCGGTCAGCACCTCCTTTGCTTTCTGGAGCTTCTTGAACTTCTCCTCGGCGTTCGGATCGTCGCTCACGTCCGGATGATACTCGCTCGCTTTCTTCCGGTAGGCCTGCTTGATCTCGTCCTCGGTGGCATCACGGCTCACACCGAGTACGTCGTAGAAGTCCTCGCTCATTCGTTATGCCGCAGTAGTCGGTTGAGACACTTGAAAAGACCGGGTTCGACCGCGGAACGCACGGGGTGCTTCGAGCTCCCGACTACACGTCGATATCACGGTACTGCGTCTCGCAAGGTGGGCCGTCGGCGAATCGATAGGACGCAACGTCGCCCCCGAGTGCGATGATTGAGGACGAGCGCGTCCCAAAGCCCTCGCCGTGGATACAGACGCCGTACTCGTGGTTGGCGAGGACGGACTCGGCGCGCGACCGCCATCCATCCAGACCCTCTCCCGGCGCGACCGAGAGTACCTCGCGGAGTCGTTCGGCGTTCTCGGCCTGCTGTTCGCCCGCCGATTTTCGGTCGATCGGAATCGTGTACCGACCATCAGCGCCGACGTTCACCACGACGTGGACGCCGGGCTCGAACTGCCGGAACCCCAATCGGCCGTCCCATTCGTAGTAGAGCGCGCTGTTCCGGTCGACGACGACGAGATTGAACCCCGCGTACTCGTGATCACGAACTGCTTGCTCGACGTATCGGCCCGCGGCTTCTGCGGACTCCCGATATAGCGCGTCCCGGACGAGCAGGCCACGCGAGCGCTCCCCGGCGAGGTCGGTGTCGTTCCAGCGGTTCGTGATCCCGACCAGCACACCATGTTCGTTGTAGCCGATCCACGTTCCTGCGGCCTCCTGGTCCTGTGGGGCGACGATCCGCGGGCCGGATTCGATTACCGCGGGCGGCGTTGAGGGGCGGTCGAGTACCTCGTCGCGGTTCGCCGCCACGGCGACCGCGGCGTCCTCGAAGACCTGCCACGCGAGCGTCAGTGTGCACACGTGTATTACTCGGAGGTGGATCCGAATAAAATCGCGGGTTACTCCGGGTTTCCGAGGCGCACCCGCACTGCAGTTCGGTCGATGGTCCCCGACGGCGTTCGCGGTAACGTGTCCGCAAACTCGATAGTACGTGGAAGCTTGTAGCCTGCCAATCGATCGCGACAGTATGCCCGAAGCGCCTCGGAGTCAGGGCGCTCCAGTTCCGGCGTTTCTCCGTCGCTCACAACCACGAGCGCCCCGACGCGCTCGCCCCACTCCTCATCGTCGAGACCCACCACTGCGGCGTCCGCGACTGCGGGGTGGGAGCAAAGCGTCTCGCGGACCTCCACCGGATCGACGTTCTCGCCGCCGGTGACGATCCGATCCGCCCGACGCCCTGTGATCCAGAGCCGGTTCCCGTCGTCGCGGTAGCCCAGATCACCGGTGTGTAGCCCGCGAGGGCCGACCGATCGCTCGGTCACGGCATCGTCCAGATAGCCCGGCGTTACAGTCGGTCCCGAGACGACTACCTCACCGACGTCTCCCGCTTCGACCGTCGTTCCCTGCTCATCGACGATGGACACCTCGGTGCCGAGGAGTGGGCGACCAACCGTGCCTTCGTGCGCAATTGCCTCCGCGGGCCGCGCGGTCGCGATCTGGGACGCTGTCTCGGTCATCCCGTAGGTAGGACAGACGGGGACGCCCGCGCTGTCGGCACGCTCGATCAGTGCCGGATCGGCCGGGCCACCTCCGAGAAGAACGAAGCGGAGGCTGTCGGGGAGATCGGCGTCCCCATCGAGGATCCGCGCCAGCATCGTCGGTACCAGCGAGAGAGCGGTCACCTCGTGTTCGCGGGCGAGTGCGGGCGTTCGCTCCGCGTCGAATGTTGACTGCAGAACCACGCAGGTGCCGTACAGCGTCGAGCGTAGCACCGGCGCAAGGCCGCCCATATGGTACATCGGCAGGCAACAGAGCCACCGATCGTCCGGGACGACGCCGAGGCGGAACGCCGACCCGACCGCCGAAGCAACCAGGTTTCCGGTCGTCAGCGGGACCGCTTTCGGCTCACCCGTCGTCCCGGACGTGAAGAGGACGAGCCGGCGGTCCGATTGCGAGCGCCCGATCGCAGGTAACGCATCCGCTGGCGCTGTCGACCAGACC
This sequence comes from Natranaeroarchaeum sulfidigenes, assembly GCF_017094485.1. Classification (NCBI taxonomy): domain Archaea; kingdom Methanobacteriati; phylum Methanobacteriota; class Halobacteria; order Halobacteriales; family Natronoarchaeaceae; genus Natranaeroarchaeum; species Natranaeroarchaeum sulfidigenes. Next base: position 996,440 of record NZ_CP064786.1, on the reverse strand, counting down.
GTATCGGCCTCTCCCTCGCCGTCGACCTCGAAGATAGCGACCTCGCGGTCCAGTTCGGCCGAGAGGTCCGCGGCTTGCTCGGCCCGATCGCCAGGATGAAGGAGCGTCTCGACGCCGACATGCTCGCACTGCTCGACCAGTTCCCGCTGTGTGAGCCTGACGTTTAGCGGGACCAGCACCGCACCCAGCCGATCGAGCGCGTGGACGACCGCAACGAAGGGCAGACCGGTATCGAGAAGCGCAGCAACGCGTGAGTCCGGTTCGATTCCGAGCGTCGAGAGCCGCCGTGCGAGGTCATCCACGAGGGCGTCGAGATCGGCGTACGTCAGTCGGCCGGCGTCAGACGTTCCCTCGTCTATCGCTCCCGACCCGTCGCCCGCGTCGATCACCGCGAGCGCGTCGGGCGATGTCACGGCTCGCATCGCGAGCAGATCCGCGTCCGGCCAGCCAGTCACCGCCCATCACCTCGCTCCCACGGCCCCTGCGTCCCGAGCCCGGCGTACTGTGGAACAACCGCATTCCCCTCCTCGATCGGTGCGGGATCCGCCGCGAGATCCTCGGCGAGCATCCCGCCAGTCGCCAGCCCGCAGGCGTCGATTCCCGGGAGGGAGGCGGCGAGGTGTACTGCTCCAGCTCGGGCGACGACGCCGTCGATCGTCGTCGTGATCACCGGCCGAATCCCCTCGCGCCGGGCGTCCCGCGCGATCCGTCTGGCGCGGTCGAGTCCCCCGAGCGCCATCGGCTTGAGAACGAGCACGTCAGCGGCATCCGCACCCTGAATCTCCTCGAAGGAGTGACTCGCCAGCGATTCGTCGAGCGCCATGTCGATCCCGGTCAACTCCCGTAACTCGGCGAGACCTGCCAGATCATCGGCCTCAAGCGGCTGTTCGACGTAGTCAAGGATCGTCCCCGAAAGCAGTGTCAGGGCGTGCCGGGCCTGCTCGCGGCTCCATGCACCGTTCGCGTCGACGCGGATGGCAACGTTCGGACCGACTGCCTCACGCACCGCTTCGACGCGGTCGACGTCCTTCTCGATCGGCCGATTTCCGACTTTCAGTTTGATCGCCCTGAATCCCTCCCCGAGTGCCTCGTGGGCTGCAGTCGCGGCGACATCCGGCCCCACATCACCGATCGTCGCGTTGACCGGAACCCGCGTCGTCCGGCCGACCGACCCGAGAGATCGGTACAGCGGTTCGTCGTTCTCGGTCGCGCGCAGGTCTGCGAGGGCTAACGAGACGGCATGGCGTGCAGCAGGGAGCTCCTCGACCACAGCGAGTGCGGCCGCCGGATCATCGGCGTTCAGTTGCTCTACCGCATCCGTGATCCCGGCCCGACACGCCGACAGCGATTCGGTCCAGCCCGGAAGGGGGGTCGCCTCGCCGAGGCCAGTGGTCCCGCCCGAGTCGATCCGGAGCGCCCACCCTTCCCTGCGCTCGATCCATCCGGCGGCAGTCGAGAGCGGCGAGGTGAGCGGAAGGTCGAAGGCCACCATCTCGGCGTCCATTCAGATCACCATTCCGAGCGCGAACAGCACTGCAAACCCGGCCAGCAGTTTTCCGGTCTGTTCGAGCGCGGGGTTCAGTGCCTCCCCGTCAGTTCGCGTGAGCATCGTATGCGTGATGAGCCACGCGTAGGGCAACGTTGCCAGCGGCAGGAGTATCGCCGGGCCGAACTCGCCGCTGACGGCGAAGTACGCAGGGACGGCGTACGCAAGCGAGAGCAGGGCGACGAACTCGACGCGACTCCACCGGTAGCCAAGAATAACCGCCAGCGAGCGCTTCCCGGCCTTGCGGTCGGTTTCGAGGTCCCGGACGTTGTTCACGACGAGAATGTTCGTCGAGATGCCGGCGATCGGCAGGCTGGCTAGCACGGCAGTCGTCGTGATTGTTCCCTCGGGGATCGTCATCGCGAGCGGGGCGGCGAGGAGGTCCGCGGCCTGCACGTAGAAGGTTCCGACGACCGCGATCACGCCGAAGAAGACGAACACGAACAGATCCCCGAGGCCGTGGGAGCCAAGCGGGAAGGGGCCGCCGGCGTAGGCGTAGCCGCTGAGGAGGCTCGCCAGTCCGATCACGAGGATCGGCAGGCCGCCGACGTAGACCAGATAGGTACCGACGACGAGCGCCGCGGCGAAGGTGAGAACCATTGCACGCTTTACCTGTTCGGCGGGGATCAGCCCGGAGTTGGTCACCCGCGTAAAGCCCTGTCTGTCCTCCGAATCGACGCCCTTGACCGCGTCGTAGTAGTCGTTCGCGAAGTTGGTGCCGATCTGGATCAACATCGCGCCGACGAGCGCGGCAAGCGCAGGCCAGACGGAGAACAGCCCCGCGTCGTAGGCCAGGCCGACGCCGACGATCACCGGCGCGGCGGCTGCCGGAAGGGTCTGTGGACGGCTGGCGATCAGCCACGCCTTCGCACGGGACATCTCCGGCTCTTCGGTTGCTGTCGCCGTCATCAGTAGCGCCACGGAACGTCGTCGAAGTCCGGTTTCCGCCCCTCCACAAAGGCATCACGTCCCTCCGCGGCCTCGTCTGTCATGTACGCCAGTCGTGTTGCCTCACCTGCGAACACCTGCTGTCCGACCATCCCGTCCGAATCGAGGTTGAACGCGTACTTGAGCATCCGCATTGCGGTGGGGCTCTTCTCGTTGATCCGCTCGCCCCATTCCAGTGCTCGCGCTTCAAGTTCCTCATGGGGCACCGTCTCGTTGACCATGCCCATATCGGCGGCCTCCTCGGCGCTGTAGGTCTTCCCGAGGAAGAACACCTCGCGGGCCTTCTTCTGGCCGATCTGTCTGGCGAGATACGCCGATCCGAAGCCGCCGTCGAAACTGCCGACGTCCGGATCGGTCTGGAGGAACTTCGCGTGCTCCTCGCTGGCGATGGTCAGATCACAGACGACGTGGAGGCTGTGGCCGCCGCCGACCGCCCAGCCCGGAACGACTGCGATGACCACCTTCGGGATGTGCCGGATCAGACGCTGGACTTCGAGGATGTGCAGGCGGCCGTGCTCGCTCGCGCCCGCCTCGTCGCCCTCGTACTCGTAGCCGTCAGCGCCGCGGATATCCTGGTCGCCGCCCGACGAAAACGCCCAGCCACCGTCTTTCGGCGATGGTCCGTTCCCCGTCAGGAGGACACAGCCCACGTCTGTCTGGCGTTTGGCGTGATCCAGGGCGTCGTACAGTTCGTCGACCGTCTTCGGCCGGAACGCGTTTCGTACCGCGGGTCGGTCGAACGCGATCCGGACGGTGTGGCCGGTCCGCGACCGGTGGTAGGTCACGTCGTCGAAATCGAACTCCTCGATCGCCTCCCAGCGATCTTCCTGCATGAGTTCCGAAACCATTTGTCCGAACTCGGGCCGTCATGGTGAAATAGGTTCCCGTCGCGCGCCGGACCAGCCTTTTGTCGGCTGCCGCCGAACGCGGTCACGTGGAAAGTGAACAGATTGTACGCGAGCTGACAGGCGCCGTCGCCGGGGGTCTCGGCGTCGTGCCGGATTACGAGCGGGGGAAGGTCCCGTGTACGCGCTGTGGCTCGGCCGAGGGAACCGCACTTGCCGCTGGCGACCGCGTAACCGTTGCCCTCCGAAACTATGAGGGCCACACCTGGGAGCCCGTCGCCGTCTACTGTCGGTCTCACGACGTCGAGCGGGTCGCGGACACGATGGATGTTCTCGCCGAGGAGCAGGTCGTCATCGCGGCGACGCTCGAAGCAACCGGCTACCTCGATCCGCTCTCCGGTTACCATCCGAACGCCCTCTCCTTTGGCGGCGTCGAGTTGATCGATTACAGTCCTGCAAAAGACGGTTACTAGATCGACTGTCTCGCGCCGTTTCTCTCGCGTCCCAGCTCACTCAACAGCTGTGTGAGCGTTTGTTTGACCCGCTCGGGGTTGGGGACGCTCCGGAAGGTCACGTCCTCGGTACTGGTCCCCGCGGTGTAGATGTTCACGTCGCCGTAGGAGAGAAACCGTTCGGGGATCGACTGCTCGTAAGCAGTGTTTTGCACGCGGTCGAGCCGGATCTGTGTGACGTCACGGCTGATCAGCCCGTGTTTGACGTAGATCTGCTCGTCCGTGATCACGTACAGCAGGCGGAGCCAGTCGAGATAGACCCAGATCGCCCAGCCGATACCCGCGAACATCACGCCCAGCGGTAGGGCACTCACCCAGTTCGGCAGATCAGCCCACGCTGCCAGCAGCGCTGACGCGACAAAGCCGAGCACGGTGACAAGCGCCGCCAGTCCGAGCGCACCTGCGATGGTAAACTTCGAGGGGCGGCCCGTCCAGTGGATCTCCTCTCCCTCCCCCAGATGGAGCCAGTCGGCGTCCTCGACGGTCTCCGCGAACAGTGAACTCCCCATATGTGACTATCCGAATCCTCGCTTGTATACCTCACAGGTAGGCTGACGTTCGCTGTCCCGGCAGCCGAACGTTTTAGTCGGTCCCATCGAAACTGTCGGCGAACAGCCAGATGGCAGAGGATTTCTACGACGTGTTAGAGGTTTCCGAGGACGCCACCCAGGCAGAGATCACGGACGCCTACCGCGAGAAAGTCAAAGAGTACCATCCGGATCAGAGCGACCGGGACGATGCCAGCGAGCTGTTCAAGCAGGTCGTCGACGCCGAGGATGTGCTCGGTGATGAGGACGAGCGTGAGCGCTACGACCGAATCGGCCATGCCGCCTACGTGGGTACGGAGACGGCTGAAGACACCACGACGAGCGCCGAAGACGTCGAGTTCGACGGCGTCGACTGGGAAGCAGCCAGTCGCGACCCGTCCGATGGCTGGTGGGAGAGCCACCACGCGAGGCAGCGACGACGGCGTGAACGTCGGACGTCGGCGTGGGAGTGGGCAGAGCAATCGAGCGGTGCGACCGCCGGAGCGTCGACGCGCGGTGCAACGACTGGCGGATCGGCGACCGGCGACGCGGCGTCACATTCGGCCCGCGCGACGGAAACGAGCGGGGACAACGCTCAACAGGCTGGCGGTGGGAGTTCGTTCGCGGTCACCGATTCGAGTACCGATCCGTCGAGTACCGGCTTCTTGATACCAGCGCTCAGCCAGGAGACGGGCTTTCTGGTCGGCGTGTCGTTGCTCATCTACCCGATGCTACTCGTGTCAACGATCGCGGATATCTTTTTGCTCCCGCTTCGTGTCACCACCGGGGTATTGTTGTTCCTCACCGCTGGCTACCTGCTGACGCTCCCCGGCATCGGCGTTCTCGTGTTCGGTACGCTGAGCGTGCTCATCCCTGCGGCACTGTTCACGACCGGGCTACTGTTCCCACTGACGATGCGGGTCGTAAGTGCCGTCCTTCTGGTCTGGATACCGTTCGGCTATGCACTGGCCATAGCCAGCGTCGTGAAGCAGTGAGTCGAATGGCTGGCGTTCACGTCCCCAGCCACTCACAGATCGACTCCTGGAGCGCCGCCCGCCGATCGTGACTTTCCTGGCTTCCGATCCGAAACTCGATCACTTGCGTACCGTCGCTGTCGAGACTTGCCCCGTACACATCGGCGAACTCGTCCAGCCGGTCGACGCTAGTAAACGAGAGCTCGTACAGCTCCGCAGTCGGGGCAAAGTCCAGCCCGTGGGGCGTCTTGAACTGGTCGGTAAAGGGCGGGTCAAAGGACTCGATTGGGAGCATGTGGAAGATGCCGCCTCCATCGTTATTAATGAGAACGACCGTCGCGTCGACGCCGCAGCGGCCGAGCGCGAGCAGTCCGTTCATGTCGTGGTAGAAGGCCAGATCGCCGGTGATCGCCACCAGCGGCTCGTCGGTCGCGCTCCCAGCGCCGAGTGCCGTGCTGACGATGCCGTCGATCCCGCTCGCGCCGCGGTTTCCGAGAACGGTTAGCTCGGCAGTTGCGGGACGAGCAAACCGGTCGAGATCCCGAACGGGCATCGAGTTCGAGACGAAGATCGTGGCGGGGTCGGGCGCGCCCTCGACGGCGGCGGCGACAACCGCCCCCTCGAACCGCTCGCCGTTTCTGGCATCGTCGCGGGCCGTCCCGATCCGGTCCCAGTAGGCCGCTTCGGCGTCGAGCCAGCGCGAGCGCCAGCCGTCTGTCGCGGTCCCGTCCTCGCCCTCCAATCGGTCGACAACCGCCTCGACGAGCGCGGTCGGATCGGCTTCGAGGAGATCCGTCACGGTGAACTCCGCCTCTCGCCACCCACCGGCGGGATCTACGACATACTGGCGTGCCCCGGTCCGTGCGAGGTATTTTCGCAGCGGTTTCGAGGTCGGCGACGCACCGATCCGGAGGACGATCTCGGGGGCGGGCCAGTCGCCGGTGACGCGCTCGTCGAGGTAGGCGTCGTAGCCACCGAGTACGGGGGTATCGGTGACGTGCTCGCCGAAGCGAAGCCCGGAGAGTGGGTCGGCGAGTATCGGAAAGCCCGTCAGATCTGCGAATTCGGCGAGTGCGCCGCGGTCAACGTCCGGAACTGGTGGGTCCGCGGGACCGGCGACGAACAGTCCGCGGTCGGCCGCTTCGATCGTCTCTACGAGGTCTGCGACTGTGGCATCGTCCGGTTCGATACGTCCACCGGACGTCCGAACGAACGGTCCTTCGCGGCCGTCCACCCCGAGTGGGGCCTTCTCCGCGAGGTCGTCGGGGACATCGCCCGAAACCTCGACAGGTTCGAGTGGCTTGCGAAACGGGACGTTCAGGTGAACAGGTCCCGAGGGATGGCCGACCGATTCCGCAACCGCGCGGGCGGCGTCGGTCCGGAGTCGACGGAGCTTTCTCCCGGTCGGCTCCGGCTCGGGCAGGTCGCGGTACCACCGCACTGCGTTGCCGTAGAGCTTCTCCTGATCGATCGTCTGATTCGCGCCGCTATCCCGGAGTTCGGGCGGTCGATCCGCCGTAAGGAGAATCATCGGGACGCGGGCCTGATTCGCCTCGATTACCGCGGGATAGAAGTTCGCCGCCGCAGTCCCGGAGGTGCAGATCAGCGGCGTCGGCTCGCCGGTTCGCCGCGCCCGGCCGAGCGCGAAGTACGCGGCCGACCGCTCGTCGAGATGCGAGTAGACGGTGAGATCGGGATGTCCCGCGGCGGCGACGGTCAACGGCGTGGATCGGCTGCCCGGCGCGACACAGACCCCCTCGACTCCGCCCGCGACGAGCTCCTTGACCAGCGTCTCCGCCCAGAGAGTGTTGCGATTGGGTGCAGTCATTGTCACTCCAGTGCGTCCAGCATCGGGCCGTACTTGAGCTGTACCTCGTCCCACTCGCGGTCCGGATCGCTATCGGCGACGATCCCAGCGCCCGCGAACAGCGTCGCCCGGTCGCCCTCGGCGACCGCGGAACGGATCCCCACCGCGAACGCCCCGTCGCCCGCGGCGTCGAACCATCCCACCGGGGACGCGTACCAGCCCCGGTCGAACGCCTCGGTCTCCCTGATCGTTTCCCAGGCGGCATCCGGCGGTAAGCCGCCGACTGCGGGTGTCGGATGCAGCGCTTTGACGAGCGTGAGCACGTGTTCCGCGTCGTCGAGTTCGGCCGTGATCGGCGTCTGGAGGTGCTGGACAGTCGGCAGCTTTCGCACCGTGCGCTGGCCAGTCTGTACCGAACTCGCGTACGGCGACAGCTGCGTCCGGACGGCGTCGGCGACCAGTTCGTGCTCGTGGATGTCCTTCTCGCTGTCGAGTAGCTCCGCGGCGAGCCACTCGTCTTCTTCGGTGGTGTCCCCGCGACCGGTCGACCCCGCGAGGGCAACCGTCTCGACGGTGCGCCCCGCAGCCGAGACGAGCCGTTCCGGTGTCGCGCCGAAAAAGACCGGCCCGTCTCCCGGCTGCACGAGAAACCGCTGACAGTCCGGATAGGAGACGTCAAGTCGCGCGATGACGTCGGGCAGGGATAGTTGCCGCTCCAGTTCGACCGATAACGACTGTGCGAGAACGACCTTCTGCAGGTCCCCGCCGCGGATCCGATCGATGGCGGCCCTAACCTGTTCGCGCCATCGCTCCCGCGACGGGCACCGTTCCCGGCTGGCGACACCCGGCGGCTCGGCGATTCCGCCGGTCGGGGTCACGCCCTCGATCTCGGCGAGCGCGTTCTCGACACGGTCGTCGACAGTGGCAGGATCGTCGGGAGCGACGGCGTTCGCAGTCAGCCAGGCAGTATCGTCGGTCCAGGTCAATTGCAGCTCTGGCAGAACGAATCGCGCGCTATCGAAGCCGGTCCACGGCGGGGCGGGCTCGTGGGCATCGTGAAACGACATCCCGCCGACTAGCCGTGGGCGTGTCGCGGCTGGTGCATCGTCGGCGTCGATCCGGGAGAACAGCCGATCTGCCGATGCCTGGAGTGTCGTGAGTCGCTCGTTCCCTTCCGCTGACAGCGTCGCCGCGGTACCCCAGCCAACGAACGACGGGCCCTCCGGAGGCGTCCAGACCGCACGCGGTGGTCCAAACGCATCGAGTACGGCACGGCGCGAGATCGCCTGCAGCTGGCGACGTCGTGTCACGAGGGACTGCTCCGTCAGGTCCCGACTGTCGCCCCCACTGCCCAGGGATTCCATTAATACTCGTTCAGGAGCGCGGGTTCTTCAGCCTGTCCCTCTCCCGTCGTACAGCAACAGGCCTCGACACAAACGACCGATTTTTGTTCCGGTACCGCCCGAGAGGTAGAACGTGTATCGAGACGACGAGTCGATCCCCGAGGGGGAACGCGAGGCACTCCTGACGATCGCACACGGCGCAGTCGTTACCTCCGGCGGTGTCTCCGCGCAACGTGCGCTAATCTCGGCTGTCGAGATCATTCTTGCACGGGGTCTGGGACCTGCAGCGTACGGTGTGTACGCGCTGGCGTGGCGCATCGCCCAGGTTCTGGTCCGGCTCGTTACGTTCGGAAGCGTCCCGGCGCTCCAGCGGTACGTCCCCGAGTACGAGAGTGACCCACGCCGTCGATCCGCGGTCGTCGGGCTGGCCTACGCCACGACGGTCGGCTTCGGGGGCGCGCTCGCGGTCGGCGTCTGGCTGGCCGCGCCGCGGATCAACGAACTCACCGTCGAGCAGGCCGCGTTCATCCCGACACTGCGCGCCTTCGGACTCCTAGTGGGACTACTGGGAGTCATCATGATCGTCGCGGGCGTCTTCCGGGCGGTCGGCTCCGCGCGGGGAGAAGTGGTGTTCAACAAGCTGCTCCGGCCCGGCGTCCGACTGCTCGCGGCCGTCGCCGCGCTCGCACTCGGCTACTCCGTAGTGGGCGTGGCGGGCGCGATCGTCGTCGGAACGGCGATACTCGCCGTGGTCGCCGTCCCTCTGTCCGTTCGATCGACCGGGATTCGACCTTCGCTCCGAGGCGCGAAGGGGGAGTCCGGGCGCTTCTACAACCATGCCGGACCTGTCGCGATGAGTAGCTTCGGGAAGGTGTTCCAGAACCGGGTCGACGTCCTGCTCGTCGGGGCGCTCCTGAGCGCGGTCGCGGCGGGCGTGTACAACGCCTTGCTCGTGCTGGTCGCGATCGCGTGGATCCCGTTGTTGTCGTTCAATCAGTTGCTTCCACCGGTCGCGTCCGATCTCTACGCCAGCGACCGGATGGCGACGCTCAATGCGATCTACACTGCCGTCACACGGCTGATCATCACGACTGTCGTCCCCTTTCTCGCAGTGCTCGTCGTGTACGGTCGGGAGCTACTGGCCCTGTTCGGCCCGGCGTATACGCAGGGGTACGTCCCGCTGGTCGTCTATCTCGGCGGCGTGTTCGTCGGGAGCGCGGTCGGCGCGACCGGCTGGTTGCTGATGATGACCGACCACCAGTACGCACGAATGATTCTCGACTGGCTCCTCGCCGTCCTCAACGTCGTTCTGACCTACACGTTCATCGTGGAGTTCGGACTGGTCGGCGCGGCGCTCGGTACGTCGCTCGCCATCGCCGTACAGAACGCGATTCAGGTCGTACTGTTACGACAGTTCGAGGGGCTATGGCCGTTCGATCGAACGTTTCTCACACCGATATCCGCAGGCGGGGTCGCCACGGCGGCGATGTGGTTGCTCGGCACTGTCGTTTCGGGCGGTCTCGCGGTCCTCGTGGGCGTCCCGCTCGGGCTCGCCGTCTACGTCGGGGCGCTCCGGCTCATCGGCGTCGATCCGCGCGACCGGTTCGTCGTCCGCGAACTGTACGCGAGCTATCGGTCGAACCTGCGGACCCGGATCGCGTAGATCCGTTCAGCTGTACCGCTCCTCGTTCCACGGGTCAGCAGTGTTCGAGTAGCCACGTTTCTCCCAGTAACCGCGCTCTTGTTCGGTCAGGATCTCGACGCCACAGACCCACTTCGCGCCTTTGTAAGCGTATTTGTGCGGCGTCACGACGCGGAGCGGGCCGCCGTGATCTTCCGGCAGCGACTCGCCGTCGAACTCGTAGGCAAAGAGCACTTCGGGCCGCAGACAGTCTTCAAGGGGTAGGTTCGTCGTGTAGTCGTCGAGCGCGTAAAAGAGCACATGTGAGGCGTCATCATGAAGCCCGGCGCGTTCGGCGAGCGCAGGGAAGGGAACGCCCGTGAACTGACAGTCGAACTTGCTCCAGCCAGTGACACAGTGAAAGTCCTGTTGCTGGGTCTCCGTGGGGAGTTCTCCGAACTCGTCCCAGCCGAAGGTCAACTCCTGCTCGACCGCACCGGTCACCCGAAACTCCCACTCGTCGGGGTCCCACTCTGGCGTCCCGCTCTTCGAGAGGACGGGGAACTCCTCGGTCTCGCGCTGTCCCGGTGGGAGTCGCTCGTCGCCGAACTCGGCGTACAGTTCCGTACAGTTCCTGTCGACGGTGTCGGTCATTACTCGTGATAGGACGGTCGGGGCCGTATGTCTGACGCTCGCCGCCGTGGTCCCGAACGCCGATGGTACTCGGGGATCGGTACACTTTTTTCCGGACGCGTCCACCCGCCTGTAACGGTCTGACATGCGGCCCTCTCGCAGGACCGACGAATCAAAGATCATGCGCTCTACTACCATACGTCCGGCTCTCACAGCAGGTGTCTGTCTCGTCGCCTTCGGCCTCGGGGCGGCGACGATCTCCGATCCGACCGACGCCGCCGCGACGGCCGGTATCGGCGGCGCAGTACAGCTATCGCTACCAGTATCTTCGACCCTCGTCTTCGGGGTTCTCGCCGTGCTCGTGGTGGGGCTCACAGCCGGGGTCTATTTCCTCGGTGACGGGCAGGCCTCTGATATGTCGGTGGGCAAGGCAGTCCCGTTTCTTGCCGGGGTTCTCGTGATCGGCACGATCGGAGCAGGGCTCTTTCTGGCCGCCGGCGGGGACGGCGAAACCGCAGCGGAAGGACTCGATGGAATCGGCGAGGTCGCCCCGGATCCCGGTGTCGAAGACGCCGCCGAAGAAGCCGAACCCGAAGAAGGTGGTGGCGGCAGTCCGGTTGCGACGATCGTCCTGATCGGGTTGATTGCGCTGACTGCGCTCGGAGCCTTCCTGTACTGGCTCCGGCGGGGTGGCGATGAATCGACAGAAACTGTCGACCTTGATCAGTCGGACGAGCAAACAGAGGAGATGCAGCTCGGCGAGGCCGCAGGTGAGGCGGCCGATCGAATCGAGCAATCGGACAGGGAGTTCGAAAACGAGGTCTATACCGCGTGGAGTGAGATGGTCGATATCGTCGATCTCCGGGACCCCGAGACGAGCACGCCACGGGACTTTGCCAGCGCCGCGGTCGACGCCGGACTGGACCGCCAGCACGTCGATGCGCTCCGGACCGTCTTCGAGGAAGTCCGCTACGGCGAGCGCGCCGTGACGCCCGAGCGCGAGCAACAGGCCGTCGAGGCGCTTCGGCAGATCGAACGCGCGTACGGGGGTGAGTCGGAATGACGACCATCGAGCGCCGTATCGGCGTGGGACTTGGGGTGGTTATCGCCGCGCTGGGTGTCGCGACGTTCTTCTCACCCGGCCTCGGTGCGATGTTCTCTGCCGACGAGTTCCTGCTCACTATCGTCGGGATCGCCGCTCTGGGTCTGGGCGTCTACATCGCGCGGGACCGCTGGTTTATGGAGCCCGGCCACGCCCGGACCGGCGATCCCGAGCTGATTCAGGGCATTCCGACACCCGGCGAGGGGTTCGACCGTGCCCTGCGATCGGCTTCGTCCGTCCACGAGATCTCCGGGCGTGAGACGGTCACCGAGCGCCTCGAAGCGGTCGGTGTCACTGTCTTGCAGCGACGACGTGGATACACCGAATCCGAGGCCCGCGAACGCCTGGAGAGCGGCGAGTGGACCGACGATCCGGTCGCCGCGGCGTTTTTCGATGGCACGGGATGGGCTGCGTTCCCGCTTTCATTCCGGCTGCGGGTTCGTCTTGGGGAGGAATCGCGATTCGGGCTGAAGGCGCGCCGGGCCGCGGAGGAGCTAGAACGGATCTGGACGAGAACGGAGGATACCGATGAGTGAATCACAACAGGTTCCCACAGGCAGAAACGAAGCGGCGGAGACGACGGATACGACAACTGAAGCGGACGACGGAGCGGCGGAGCCAGTCCGTACGGCTGCTGACTCCCACCAGGACGTCCTCCGGCAGACCGGTCGCTGGGCAGGGATCACCGCGCTTGCGCTCTTTGGTATCGCGTTTGGCGTGTTTGCCCAGAACCCCGCCGCGTTCCTCGCGGGGGTCTTCGGCGTCACGTTCGCCGCCTACGCACAGGCTGGCAGTGCGCCGGAGTCGGAGCTCCATCTCCATCGTGAGTTCGAGGACGACCGACCGGATCCCGGAGAGGAGATCGAGGTTACCGTCTCGATCGAGAACGTTGGCGAGTCGAGCCTACCCGACGTCCGGATTGTCGACGGCGTGCCGGGCCAGTTACACGTCGCCGAGGGGACGCCCCGCCACGCGGCGGCGCTCGATCCCGGCGAGCGGGCGACGTTCAGCTACACGATCACTGCCGAGCGAGGTGCTCACGAATTCGAGCCGGCACAGGTGCTCGTCCGTGGCTTCAGCGGTGCAGTCGAACGTGAAACACGGGTACAAGACGAGAGCGAGCCGCTCGTCTGTACCCCCGGCTCCCTCCCACCATCGACGAACCTCTCGCTGCAGCCGCTAACGACGCCGTACTCCGGCCGTGTCGAGACGGACATCGGTGGCGATGGGCTGGAGTTCTTCGCTACCCGGGAGTACCAGCCCGGCGATCCACTTTCGCGGGTCGACTGGAACACCCGCGCCCGGACGGGCGAACTTTCGACACTGGAGTTTCGCGAGGAGCGGGCGGCGTCGGTCGTCCTGCTGATCGACGTCCGAACCGAGGCGTGGTGTCGGCCGACCGAGAGCGCATCGAGCGCGGTCGAACGTTCCGTCGAGGGCGCGATGCAGTCGTTTTCCTCGCTCATCGATGCCGGTGACCGGGTTGGGATCGCCGCGCTCGGGACGACCGAGTGCTGGCTCCCGCCCGGGAGCGGGGGAGATCATCGTACGCGGGCCCGAGAGCTGTTCCAGACCGAGCCGCTGCTGGCACCCGATTCGGTCGACGATCTGATCGAGCGCCCGATCAGCGTCGCCGCGCTGCGCCAGCAGCTACCGAGTCACGCCCAGATCATCCTCTTTTCGCCGCTCGTGGACGATCTGGTCGTCGAGCAGGCGAAACTACTTGATGCCAGCGGGCACTTGCTGACCGCGATCAGCCCGAACCCGACGACGACCCGGTCGACCGGCGAATCGGTCGCCCGGATGGAACGTGACCTCCGGATCGCCGATCTTCGACGGTCGGGCTTGCGTGTCGTCGACTGGGCGTGGGAGGAGCCGCTCGTCACAGCGATTTCGCGGGCCGGCGCGAGGTGGTCGGCGTGAGCCCCGCAGTCGATCGATCGCCGACGAAACCCGGAGCCGCGATCTCGCTCGCCGCGGGGATCCTCGCGGTGGCCGTCCTCGGCGTCGCGATGCCGCCCTCGGCCGGGCTGACGATTCCCGGCGTCGCGGTAATCGGCGCGGGACTACACTACGGTCGAGAACGCTTCGTCACCGGCGGCGGCGTGCTGTTGTTCGCGGGGGTTCTCGTGGCCGGGGTCGGTGACGCGGGAGTCGGACCGACCCTGATCGGGGGCGCGCTCTCGGTGCTCGCCTGGGACGCTGCGGTCAACGCCGTCGAACTCGGCGAGCAGGTCGGTTACGAGGCCGAGACACGCTCGGCCGAACTCTCACACGCCGCCGGGACGACCGCAGTCGGCTTCGGGACCGCGGTTGCTGCCTACGCGCTGTATGTGCCTTTCGAAGGCGGCCGACCCATCGTTTCGGTCGTCCTGCTGACCGTGGCAGCCGTGCTCCTCGCGTCGGCGCTCCGGGTCAGCTCGCCGACATCAACGAACACCCAGTGATCGACGCAGTCAGGTCCGACTTTTATAAAACGGTCTGTCAGTCATTACAGTATGGGACAACTGAACTACGTCGACAGTGACGACCTCCGGGACTGGCTCGACGAAGTCGAGAGCAAGGAGTCGACGCTGTTCCTGATGATTGCGATCGCATACGACGAAGGGGCGTCGGTCACCGAGCTGGCGAGCTGGTACGATCGTCCGAGCGACGAAATACAGGACTGGATCGACCGGCTCGAATCCGGGCCGATCGTGCTTCCGGTGGCCGAACGAGAGGGTGTTGCGTTCGACGAACTCGCAGACCGGTCGGGGCTCGGGCGAAAGACCGTGATCGACTGGTTTGCCTCGCTCGAAGCGAAGCCGATCACCCAGGCAGCAAATATCGTCCACCGGTACAGCCAGGAGGACACGGGACCGCTGATCGCCAGCACCGAATCGCAGGTTCAGTATCTCGATTACGAGGCGATCGAGGAGCGCGGCTGGTCGATCGACGACGATGATCTCTTCGAGAAGGCGTCGAACGCGGACCTCGACGCAGGCGAGTATGGTCGGTTCCTTGTCGAGCCGGGGGAGACGATCCTCGAAGCCGCCGAAAATCGGGGACTCTCATGGCCCTACGCTTGCCGCGGTGGAGCCTGCGCGAACTGCGCGGTGATCGTCAAAGAGGGCGACGTTGCCATGCCCGGCCAGACGATTCTCAGCGGTGATCAGGTGGAGCGGCTGAACGCGCGGCTCACCTGTGTCGGTGTACCCGCAACGGCGGAGCTCAAACTCATCATGAACGTCCAGTTCCTCGACGAACTGGAGGAGCTTCGACTTCCCTCGCCGATGGCAGAGTCCGACTCTCCGGTGTGACCGTCCCTGCGGCCAGCGCCTCGAATCAGTCCCTTTTTACTGGCAGAGAGGGTACTCGACCTATGAGCTACGAAGAAGACGATAGCGTCATTCTGCACGACGAGCACAGCGAGTACGACGGTGAGGAAGGGACGGTCACACAGGTCATGGAGACGATGTTCGGCGACGAGACCTACACCGTCAGCTTCGAGGACGGCCAGGAGACCGGCATCTCCGAGGATTCGCTGGAAGCAGCAGAGTAACCTCCCGATGGCGAGCGTTCCGTTCCACTACATCGACCTTCGCACGTTCTGTTACGCGACGGAGGACGAAAAGCGGGTCACCGAGGCGCTCCAGTACTATCTCCCCGAGGAGTTCGAGGTGGACCGCGCCGAAAGCGAGGGCCACTACGGCGACCGGATCGTCGTGCTTTCCGCCCGGGTCGAAACCGCCGACGACATGCGTCACGTCCTCCGCCGCGTCGCAGAGCTCGACGACGTGGATCGGTTCCTCGACGAACTCGACCAGCGCGTCGACGAGAACTGCTCGCTATTTCTGAGTCTCGACAAACAATCCGCGTTCAACGGGACGGCGGCGGTCGGCGACGGGATCACCCTCCGCGCGAAAGTCGAGGCGTACCCCGCAAAGAAGGCCGCGGCCGTCGAGAACGCCCGCGAAGCGATCGAGGGCGTCCGCGACGACGCGTTCTGAGGGCCGCTTTCCTTGCCGGTCTCGACGTCGAAACACAACTGCAAAGAGCCGCCGCGCCGGTTTTCGTTCTATGTACGAGGCGGTCCACGCCTGGCCAGACGGTGACTCGACGGTCGCGCGGCTGGCCGAAACGGCGAGCGAGTACGGCTACGACGGGATCGTCGTCAGGAACGCCCAGGAGGCCGGTCGGGACCGTGCTTCGTTCGCCGATATTCGAGATGAAACCGGCGTCGATATCGTCGCCGCAAACCAGATCACGAGCGACGACCCCCAGCGAGCCAGCGGCTTCGTCGGCAACTACCGCGAGCGGGATCGGCTCGTCATCGTGGGGGGTGGCACGAACGCGATCAACCGCTTTGCGGTCGAACAGGAGCGCGTCGACGTGCTCGCTCACCCGATGCGTGGCGATGGTGATTTCAACCACGTACTCGCCCGCGCTGCACGGGACAACGGCGTCCGGATCGAGTTCGACCTGTCCCCAGTCCTCCGGACGACCGGCGGTGAGCGAGTCCGGGCGCTCAAGTCGCTCCGAAAGCTCCGCGAGCTCGTCGAGCAGTACGATGCGCCGTTCGTGGTGAGTGCAACGCCCCGGTCGCACCTCCACCTGCGCGCACCGCGGGAACTCGCCGCCGTCGGGGAGACCATTGGGTTCGACCCCGAACGGATCGAGGCGGGGCTGGCCGAGTGGGACCGACTGATCGAGCGCAACCGGGAGATCCAGTCCGAGTCGTTCATTGAGCCGGGGATCGAACGTGGAAGATATGACGAAGACGCCTGACGATCACGGCGAGCGATTCGACGAGATCGCCGCGGAGTACGACGAGGATCAGAGCCCGGAGTATCGTGCATGCGTCGAGCTCGTCGTCGAGCACGCCGATCCGGACGGCGAGGAGACGCTTCTCGACCTCGGGGCCGGTACCGGCGCGATCGCGCTTGCGCTCGCCGAGGACGCGGGGCGTGTGCTCGGCCGGGACGTCAGCGAGGGGATGCTCGAACAGGCTCGCGAGAAGGCGACCGAACGGGAGATCACGAACATCGATTTCCGCGAGGGACGCTTTCGTGAGCCGAACGTCGACGGGGAGGTCCACATCGTCACTTCGAACTTCGCGATGCATCACCTCTCGGACGAGGAAAAACGCGAGGCAATCGACGTGATCGCCGGGCTTGGGCCACGGAAGTTCGTCCTCGGCGACGTGATGTTCTTTGGCGAACCCGACCCCGGGGAACCGTTCTACAGCCCCGAAGTCGACGACCCGGCAACGGTTGGACTGCTCGCGGACGCGCTAACCGACGCCGAATTCGCGCTAACCGCGGTCGAACCGGTCCACGAACAGGTCGGCGTACTCGTCGCAGAACGATCACACGGAGACGGCGCGCAATGAAACACCTCCCAAAACATTTCCGTCCACGCTGGCGCTATCTCGCCGTCGTGCTGGAGTCGTCACCGGAAGCCAACCTCTCTCGCGGCGCGTTTCAGCGCGAACTCTGGTACGCCGCTCAGAACCTCGTCGGGGACGCCGGAAGTGCCGATTCCGATCTAACCGTGCTCGACTTTTCGTTTGCGGAGGGCAGGGGGGAAACCGTCGTCCGCGCCCGACACGGACACGTCACCGAGGCCCGTGCCGCGCTTGCCTGTATCGACAGTATCAACAGTCACGAAATCGGCGTACGCCTCACCGGTATCAGTGGCACGATCCGTGCCTGTGAAGAAAAGTATTTAGGACGAGGGACGGAAGTTTCGGACGAGAGAAACGTCGTGTTCGACGGCGAACGACGATCTGCGGTCATCCGCGACGAGCTGGTGGATGTCGCGGTCGGCGGCTCGCACGTCGGCGCGATGACACTCGATTTACAGTGATACTATGCAGGGACAAGCCCAACAGCAGGCCTACGACCGAGGGATTACGATCTTCTCCCCGGACGGACGGCTCTATCAGGTAGAGTACGCCCGCGAAGCGGTCAAACGCGGCACAGCTAGCATCGGCGTTCGGACCGAGGATGGTGTCGTTCTTGCGGTCGACAAACGCATCCGGTCGCCGCTGCTCGAAGGAACCAGCGTCGAGAAGCTCCACAAGGCCGACGACCACATCGGCATCGCCAGCGCAGGGCACGTCGCCGACGCCCGCCAGCTAATCGACTTCGCGCGCCAGAACGCCCAGACCAACCGCCTTCGCTACGGCGAACCGGTCGGCGTCGAGACGCTCACGAAGGAGGTCACTGACCACATCCAGCAGTACACACAGGTCGGTGGCGCACGTCCCTTCGGCGTCGCGCTGATTATCGGTGGCATCGAGAACGGCGAACCGCGCCTCTACGAGACGGACCCCTCCGGGACGCCGTACGAATGGAAGGCGCTCGCAGTCGGTGCCGACCGCGGCGACATCCAGGAGTTCTTAGAGGAGAACTACGACGGCGGCGACAGTCTGGACGACGGCATCGTCCTGGCGCTCGAAGCACTCGCCTCCGTGAACGACGACGAACTGAACCCCGAAGGACTCGCTCTGGCGACGATCGAGACCGAGACCGAGGAGTACGCCGAACTCGATACCGACGAGATCCGCGAGTATCTCGACGCCAACGACCTGCTCGCTGGCGAGGACGAAGACGAAGAAGACGAAGAAGACGAAGAAGACGACGAGGAGTAAGCCAGTCCCCTCGACGGGCCTTTCTTCCCTTTCGACCGACCGCCGTGGAGCCACAGCGATATCTCCGGTCTCGTGGATCCGACACAGTACGACGAGCAGCCCTCGATCGGCACAATGTGTAGAATTTGTAGGCTGCATACAGATAGAAATCACAAGCAGTCGCTGGAATTTCTACAATGTTCGCCTTCAGTTCACATCCGCCTCACGTTTCGCGACGGTCTGGACTACCCATCCGGTCGAGCAGCGTCCGCCGCCCTCGTTCGAGCCCGAGGCCGACGGCGAGCAGGATCAGTCCACCGACGACGAGTGCGATCGCGCCGGAGAGCGCATCCGCCACTGTCGTTCCCAGAAACGACAGGACGACGAGCAGGAACGCCAGCGCGGCGATGTTCACGAGCATTGGCTCACCGAACCGGTAGCTGACGGTGACGCTGGCGAGCACCAGCACCAGCGCGAGCAGATGCGCGAGCAGTGCGGTGGCTGTCGGCTGCAGGTCCGCAACCGCCAGCGTGGGTAAAACCACGAGTACCAGCGTTGCGAGGCCAGTCCAGAGCGGCAACGCGACGTTCTCGCTCGTCCGGCTATCGAGCGCCCCTCGCCCGGTTACTGCGACGGCACCGACCCCGACGGCGAGGATCACGGCGTCCATCTCGGGCGCCGGACCGAACCGCCCGCCCGTGCCAGCCAGGACGATCGTGGTCCCGAGCGCCCCTGCAACGCCGACGAATCGGTAGGCGACCCCGACCGCTGTCCCGCGCCGCCAGATCCCCAGCGCGAACAGGACGACGCCGTAGAGGCCGATCACGACGGCGGGCTCTGCCGTCGTTGCTGTGCCGAGTGTCGCCGCGCCGACCGCGAGGCCACCCGCGGTAACCAGCCGGGACGCCAGCGCGTGGCCGGTCGGTACCGCAACGGCTGTCCAGCCAAGCAACAGCCACGCCGGATCGACGTCCAGCGCGAACAGGTCGGCAAGCGCGAACAGCGAGACGCCGACGAAGCCCGCCCCGAACACGAGCAGCGCCAGCCCAACACGCGGGTACTGCCCACGCTGGAGCCACACGCCGCCACCGTAACCAGCGGCGGGGATCCCAACCAGCAGGAGTGCACGAAGCGCTCGTGGGATATCGGCCCAGTTCGCGGTGAGATACAACAGCAGTCCCGCGCCGACCAGCACCGCTCCCATCACCGACAGTGCGGTGATCAGGCGCGAGGCCCGATCCTCGGGCTCGTGGTGATCGAGGATCGCCTCGGCTTGCTCCCGTGTGATGATGTCGGCGGCCACCCAGTCCTCGACCGCGTCTTCGAGGTCGTCGCGGTCCATACTTTGACGGGTTCACAGTGAGCGGTCATAAACTTCGTGGGGGCGCTCACCCGCATCTGCTGCGCTCGCGTTCGACGTCGTGCTCCCCGTAGAGCTCGATATACAGCACATCCGCGGTCTCCCGATCGGCACACGAGATAGAGTAGCCGAACTCGTGTTCGTGGCCCATATGTGTGACAGAAACCGAGTAGCTGGTCCCGTTCGTCCCCTCGAATACGTCCGGTTCGACGACCTCTGTCGGCTCGGGACGCGTCCCGGCATCGATCTCGTAGGTGTCCGCGAACACCGACTCGCCGTCCTGTTCGATCTCGACTGTGGCCGCTGTCTGCTCTTCCATGCGATTGAGCAGTATCAGGTCGCCGGTTGTCGCGGTGTGGGCCGACAGGCAGCCAGCCGACAGCGACGCAACTCCACATGCGCTCAGAAGCTGTCGCCTGGTTGGCATAGTCGTCTGTTCACGATCGGTTGATATGTGTCTTGGGACGCCAGCGCGTCGCTGCGAGAAGACGGACTGGAAGCGATCCAGTCGGCCTGCCGCTGTCCCCAGCCCGTACCTGGTCGGTCTGTTCAATTTTCCTCTGGCCACCCGCCCAATGGCGTCGCACACGCCCAGTTCTGGCCATCCTTGCTGTCCAATTCGTCCTGTGACTGAAAGAACCCGCTGTTCTCCCAGATCTCACCGGATACGATCCCGTCGCTTCCGATTTGCACAAAGAAGTGTTCCATCCGCGGCGTCACACTGACAATAGCCTCATGGGACGTACTCACGTTACTGGAGTTGGTTTCAAGGACAACTTCGTAGTCCTGCAGCTCGTTGGGGCACTCCAGTCCGGGAGCACGGAGCATCTCGCCCTTTCGACCAACGTACTCACCGCTCGAAACGGATTCGACCTCATTCAGCCAATCCGTGGGCTCGACAGTAAGCTCGTCCGTGATTACTGCCTCTCCGCCGTCCTCTGCAATCGTGACGCTCACGTCGACCGCGTCATCGGTCTGGTTGCTCACCGTGAGTTCTGGGGGTTGCCCTCGTGTTGGTGTTACCTCCTCGAACGTCAACATCGTCTCGCCCCGCCCGAGAAATGAATCATCCGCGTGGACGTGATGCTCGTAGTAGCGGTTCTGTTCGGTATCCCACAGGATCGAGTCCTCGGCGACGATTTCCGGGTATGTAAGTTCATCTGCGGTGTATTCGCCGTCTCGCAAAGCGGTTTCAATCTCAGTACTGACCTCCGTCGGGAATTCATACAGAGGAATGAACGAAGCCGTACACCGGTCGTACCCGAGATTATCTACTCCGTCACCCCCAGACAGCCCGCAGTTGTCGTCGCACATCCAGTTGTTGCGGCGGAGAGAAACGCTCGCCGGTTCATATCAGAGCCTGATTGTTGTATAATAAATGCTTTCTGGTGGTTCAAATGTGCCGGTATCGAACAAGCACGGGATACCCGTCGAATGCACTCACGTCGCACCCATCACGGAAGCGGCGGCAATCAGCCGCGTGGACCCGTCTCACTCTCGTGGTGCGAGAGAATGGAATCGGCCTGTTCTGGAGTGGTACTGTCTATAGTCAGCCAGTCGTCAACCGTGTTTTTAGGGTCCATACGCTGGTACAGGCCGTTATATTATCAGCAAACTTATTTTCCGTCTCGAACCCACGTTGCCATCTGTCGGCTGTATGCATCGTACACTGCGAGTCCGGTTTGGAGTGTTTCGTATACTTCCCCAGCATCGACATGTCCGTACTCATGGGCAAGGACGTTTCTGAACCCGATAGCGGACACAAGTGTGGTCGCTGTCTCCTCGTCGATAACGCCCTCTTGAGACAGAATGTGGACTGCTTCTTTCGCAGTGCTCCCGTCGTACCCGAAATCGCGCGTCGCGATATGTTGAGCCAGATCAGAACACGCCTGAATCGCGTTCTCGAACATTCGCTCAACGGCGCGCTGTTCGGTCGTACTTCGAAGGAACTCTTCGCGGGACAGCGTTTCTTGCTTCTCGGATAATTCGCCGTGATACTGTTCGATCTGCTCAAGCTTGATCGAAACAACTCGTCTGTCAGCCACGCAGTCCGTCCTCCGCGATTCGATCGATCACAGCACGCTGCTCGCGACGTATAGTGTCACGGTTGGCAGAGAACGCCTCCTCGGTGTCCGATTTAAACTGCTCGAACGCGTCCTCGTCACCGCAGACAAATGTCCCGTTAACCGCGTCATGTGCAACATCAAGCGACAGCGCTTCGATGTCGGAGACATCGATAAATGGGAGCTCCTCTCGCTGAAGATTTCCCGACAGGAAACATCGCTTGTCGAACCGATCACCCTCAGTAAGACCGTCGGAAAACTTGACGGCAAGATCGATATCAGACGCCTGGGTCGTCTCACCCGCGCTCTGGGAACCGAACACGATAGCGAACTCGACGTCGGCGTCAGCGCACACTGACGCTTCGAAGGCAGCGATCAGCTCCGAATCCACGTTGCCCCCGTCCATATGTAAATCGACGGCGTATCGTCACAAAAGAATTCCGCTGCGTAGACTATCTGGTCGAACAGGACCGACACTGAGTGTAACTCGAAAGAACAGTCGGAATAGGATTTGAACCACGCGAAGACGTGCTCGCTTCGCTGCGACTCAACTCCGCTCGTTCAGTATCCGCTCACAGCAACTGCACTTGTCCGAGTCGAGAACTGGCCGCGGGACCGGATTTGAACAACGCGAAGACGTGCTCGCTTCGCTGTGCGCGTCTTCTCTCGTTCAAATCCGCTCCTGCTCCCTCACTGCAAACTGCTCGCTACGCTCGCAGTTTTTGTTCAGTGCGCGGGACCGGATTTGAACCGGCGGACCCCTACGGGATAGCGTCCTAAGCGCTACGCCTTTTCCTGGCTTGGCTACCCGCGCGCTACCCGATATTCCCGAAGTAAAAACAAGAACCTGTCGTTCTCAGTCCGGATCCTCGTCGGTCGATTCCTCGTCGTCGTCACCATACCGGCTCCGCAGGGAGTCCAGTTCGGAGTCGACGTCGACCTGCACCGGATCGTCGTCCTCCCCGGCGTCTTCCTGCTCGTTGCGACGCGCTCGCTCCTGTTGCTCGTCTACCCGTGCTTCGGCATCCCGGACCTGCTCGTCGAGGTCGTTCCGGAGTTCGCGGGCTTCGGTAAGGATTTCGCGGGCCGTTTCGTCCCGCGGGAGCGCGCCCTCGTCGACCGCGCGCTGAAGCTCGGCCAGTGCGTCGTCGAGCCGGTCGAGACTCTCCTCGCCGAGGCGGGTGGCGGCATCCCGCGCCTCGCGGCCGCGGCGTTCGGCCTCGCCGCGGAGCTCCTCGCCGCGCTCGCGGGCCTCGCGTTCGGCCTGTGCGACCGAGATGGCGCGCTGGAGAGCTTCGAGAATACGGATATTCGCCTCCAGCACGGCGATCGCGGTCGGGATCGCAACGTCGTCGGCGAAATCGAGCAGTTCTCGCGGAGAGGGCGGGCGAGGGAGCCCGAGCGGGCCACGCCGTGGCCGCGGCCGTGGTTCGACCTCCCGGCGGAGGTCACGGAGGGTATCGGCCAGCTCCTCGGCGGTTCGGGCGAGTTCCTCGTCGGGGGCGCTGTCGCTCATAGCGTCGAGTTGGTGTGCCGCCAACAAAAACGGGGTGGTCGTGGCGTTACTCGTCTGCGTCCTCGACCGGAGCGCCGATGAGGCCGTCCACGTCGGCGTGGCTCGCAAGCAGTTCGCCCATACGGTCGACCGTCTTTGCGTCACGGGTTCGGCCCTCGCTGACGACGCCCTCGGCGCGGTCGATCGCGGTCAGCGTGTCGGTCTGGAGCAGGAGGATCGGGACGCCCTTCTCTTCTGCCTTGCCGATGACGGCTCCGGTCGGGCGGTGGCCGCCGGTGAGGATAAGACACTCGATACCGGGTGCCTGCAGCGCGGCAGTCTGGACGTCCGAGCGGTCGCCGCCGGTGATGACCGCGGCGTCGCGTGTACGCCGGAAGTGACGGAGCGCGGCGTCGCTGCCCATCGCCCCGACGCTGAAGCGTTCGACGTAGGCATCGGTGTCGGCGTTGGTGAGGATCTCCGCACCGAGTTCGTCCGCGAGATCAGCGACCGTGATCCCGGCGAGGTCCTGCTCGCGCGGGAGCACGCCGTGAACCGAGATGCCCTTGCTTTCAAGGAACGGTGCCGCGTCGGTTTCGAGGCTATCGAAGGCGTCGTCGGTGACGGCGTTGAACAGGACGCCAGCGAGCCGGTCGTCGAGCTGCCGTGCGGCTGCAAGTACCTCGTCGACATCGCCCGCCGTCTCGTAGCCGCCAAGCAGGAGCACTTCGGCGTCTAGCAGTTCGGCGACGTCGGCATCAGTCAGGTCGACGATGCCGCCGGTCGTCAGCGAGCCGCCGCCCTCGACGATCATCAGATCACGTCCGGCCGCGAGCGTCTCGAAGTGTTCTTTGACCTGCGTCTGGAGGTCGCTGGCGTCTTCCTGGCCGCGGATGACCTGCTCGATGAACGTCGGCGAGTAGACGACGGGTTCGAGCTCGTGCATCTCCGCGTCCATCTCCAGCAGCTCGCGAGCGAGCATCGGATCCTCGTCGAGCGTCTTACCGACGCGGGAACGGAGCCGCGTCCCTTTTGGTTTCATGTAGCCGACGTCGAGGCCGCGCTCCTTGGCGAGCATGCCGAGCGCGATCGAGACGGCCGTCTTGCCGGTGCCTTCTTCGGTCGAGGTTACGAGTAGCGTCTTCGTCATAGTTTATCAGTGTCCACGGTCAGTTGCAGGTCGATCGCCGTCGCACCGTCCGGTCCCGCGACCAGCGGGTTCACGTCGAGTTCGAGGATCGCCGGGAAGTCGGTCGCCAGCTGTGAGAGGCGCTGGAGCGACTCCGAGATGGCGTCCGTATCCGCCGGCGTGCGCCCTCGCGCCCCGCGCAGCAGCGGCGCGGCCTGAATGTCGTCGATCATCTCGTCGGCCTCCGGTTCGCTGATCGGTGCGATCCGAACCGTCGTGTCTTCGAGCACTTCGACGAAGATGCCGCCGAGGCCAAAGAGGACCATCGGGCCGAACTGCGGGTCGCGGTTGAGGCCGACGATCGTTTCCGTCCCATCATCGAGGTCGACCATCTCTTGTACCTGGATCCCGATGAGGTTTGCGTCGGGCTGGTAGTTTCGCGCCCGCGTCACGAGATCCTCGTAGGCGTCCGCGACGTCCTCGGTTTCGACGCCGACTTTTACGCCCCCGATGTCGGACTTGTGAAGGATGTCGGGGCTGACGATCTTCATGACTGCGGGGCCGTCGATCTCTTTGGCGACTGCCTCCGCCTCCGCGGGCGAGTCGACGACGTCTCCCTCGGGCGTCGGGATGCCGTAGGCATCGAGCAGATCCATCGCCTCGACACCGAGACGGTTGTCGTCGCGGGCTTTCGCACCTTCGAGGATCTCTCGTGCGCGCTCGCGGTCGACATCGAAGTCGGTCGGCTCCTCGTGGCTCGTCCGGCTGATGTCCCGATACTCGGAAAGCGCGCCGATACTCCGGATCGCACGCGCCGGATCGAAGTAGTTCGGGACGCCGTTGTCCTTGAGTTTTTCTGCGGCCGCTGCGGTACTCTCCCCGCCCATCAGTGCGGAGACGATCGGCGTCTCGTACTCTTCTTTTTTCTCGCTGATAACGTCGGCGAGATTCTCGAAATCGAGGACGGCGGTCGGCGCCGCGACGACGATCGCGGCCCCGACACCGGGATCGGTCAGCGCGGCGTCGAGGGCCTTCTCGAACCGACTCGCGTCGGCGTCACCGAGCACGTCGACCGGGTTGTAGATGTTACCCTCGTCGGGGAGCATCTCGCCGTACGTTTCCAGCGTCTCGTCGGAGAAGCTCGCAAGGTCGAGCCGCGAGTCGCCGATCGCGTCAGTGGTCATCACGCCCGGACCGCCCGCGTTGGTAATGACCGCAACGTCGTCGCGCTCGGGGAGTGGCTGGCCCGAAAGCATCCGCGCGTAGTCGAACATCTCCTGGACGGTCTCGACGCGCAGGACGCCCGCCTGATCGAGGCCTGCCGCGTAGGCCTGTTCGCTCCCGGCGATCGTCCCGGTGTGTGAGGAGGCCGCCTGCGCACCGGCTTCGGTCCGGCCGGATTTGACGAGCACAACCGGCGTGTCGTCGGTTACCTCCCGCGTGGTGTCGATGAACTCCCGACCGTGATCGATCCCTTCGAGGTAGCCGATAATCACGTCGGTGTCCGGGTCGTCACCCCACTCGTTGATGAAGTCGGACTCGTCGAGGACGGCCTCGTTACCCAGTGAGACGACATCTTTGAATCCGAGGTCCTGATCGTTCGCCCAGTCCAGCACTGCTGTAATGAACGCACCGGACTGGCTCATAAAGGAGATCGATCCCTCCTGTGCGTTGTCCGGGCCGAAGGTGGCGTTCATACCGTTCGGCGTACTCATCACGCCGAGGCTGTTGGGGCCGACGAGGTTGAGATCGTACTCCTCGGCGACCTCGATCAGATCGCGTTCCCGTTCGGCACCTTCGCTGCCGGTTTCGCTGAAGCCGGCGGTGATAACGACGACGTCGTCGACACCCGCCTCAGCCGCTTCCCGCACCGCATCGATGACGATCCCTGACGGGACGACCACTACAGCCAGGTCCGCCGGTGGCGCCGCCGCCACTGATTCATAACAGTCCAGTCCCAGCACCGCATCACGGTTCGGGTTGATTGGAACGACCTCGCCAGTGTAATCGGCCTGGAGGTTCGTCAGGATTGCCCGCCCGACGGATCCCTCCCGGTCGGTTGCACCGACGACGGCTACACGCTCCGGCCCGAACAGGTCCGATAACGCTCCCATCGCTACATGAATCTAAATGTATCCACCGGTAAAAACTGACTGACATCGTGCGGGGTATAAAGGACCTCCTCATGCAGCCAAAACAATATTCGTGATAATTACCGATCTGTGTATAACGGTTACACACATCCCATCGCCGCTGTCACCGCATCGTCAGCGTTGCAGACCGATCCGAAAAGGCGACGGCAATGAGATAAATCAGGATTGCGACCACGATCACCGAGCCGCCGGAGGGGAGACTCGCCCAGATCGCAAAGCCGATCCCACCCAGAATCGACGCCTGCCCGAACAGTACCGACAGGTACAGCGTTTCCCGGAAGCCGCCAGCGACCTGCGAGGCTGCAGCGACTGGAATGACCAGTAGCCCAGCTACCAGAATCACGCCGAGAATCTGCATTGCCCCGACGACAACGACAGCGGTCATCGTCACCAGAAGCGCGTTGTACCACGAGACATTAAAACGTGCAACGCGGGCGGCTTTCTCGTCGAACGTGATGAAGAGGAACTGCTTGTAGTTGAATACAACGAGGGCGGTAACGACGACCGAAAGGACGGCGACGATCTGTGAGCCCTGTGCGGTGACAACCGACATATTCCCGAACAGTAGATCCTCGATCTCGATCGGGACGGAAACGAACTCCCGGCCCCAGGAAATAAGCAGTGTCCCGACGGCGAAACTCCCGGTGAGCACGATCGCAATTGGTACGTCGCCGTAGCTGTCCGTGTGCTGTGTCAGCCACTGTAGCCCGAGCGCTGCGGCGACACTCACGATCAGAGCGACGACCAGCAACTGCCCTCTCGATCCGGCGAGACCAAACAGTCCGACGACCACGACGCCGATGGCGACACCGGCAAACGCGGTGTGAGCGAGTGTCTCACCGATCAGCGCCATCTGTCGATGAACGAGGTAGGTTCCGACGAGTGGGCCGACGATCCCCACCAGGACGCCAGTCGCGATCTGTCGCCACATGAACGGATGCTGAAAGACGTTCGTCCCGAGGTAGTAATCGAGCCACTCGCCAAGGATCAGGAACTGGGCGAACGCCGTCCCGGTGAACGTGCCGACAGTCCCCGGTGCAGCCCGGAGCCAGTCGACGGTAACAAAACCGATCATTCCGATTCCCAGAAGCGCTGTGAGGACGAGCAGTACCTCCTCGATGCGTTGTCGGGTCGGCACACCCCCTGCACGCAGTGACTGCTCGGTCCGCTCATCTGCGGTATCCGTGCTCATGGGTGGTTGTGATCGAGGACGCCGGTCGATTTTCCGTACGCTTCCGAGAGGGCATCGCTCTCGATGAACGACACCGTATCGCCGTGATGGTACAGCTCACGGTTGATACAGGCCACCTTGTTGACGTGTTTCGTCAGGACGTCGACGTCGTGCTCGATCAGGATGATGGTGATCCCCTGCTCGTTGAGATGGTCGAGCAGGTCGTAGAACTCAGTTCGCGAGTCGGCGTCGACGCCGACGGTGGGCTCGTCGAGTGCGAGCAGATCGGACTCGGAAGCCAGCGCACGAGCAATAAAGGCACGCTGGCGCTGGCCGCCGGAGACCGCGCTGATCGGACGGTGTGCGAGGTCGGCGATATCGACCGTCCGAAGAGCGTCGTCCACGATTGCGTGGTCTTCGTCGCTCAGTCGGGAGTGCCCGACGTGGGCGAACCGCCCCATCAGCACGGTTTCCCGGATCGTCACCGGCATCGCACCGCCGCGGTCGGTCGAGCGCTGGGCGACGTAGCCGAGGCGTTCGCCCTCCTCGAATTCGGCCGCCGGTTCGCCAAAGAGTCTAATACTTCCACTGTCGGGCTCTGCGAGGCCGATCATCAGGTGAAGCAGAGTCGTTTTGCCCGAGCCGTTCGGGCCGATCATCCCGAGGAAGTCCCCAGACTCGACTGACAGCGATATGTCTTCGACTGCCACAGTCTCCCCATAGGAGAACGTCACGTCCTCCACGTCGACGACCGTCGTCATCTATGCACCGTTACCAGCAGACTCGGTTTTACTCTTTCCATCGTATCACGCGTCGAGTGCCGCCCGGAGCGACGGCAGATTGATCTCTTCCATCTGTTCGACCCAACCCCAGCCGTTTTCGGACCACTCCGCAGTGGTGCCTTCCGCGGGCGTCAGGGGCTCGGCGTCCTCGACATCGCTGTTCTCGAAGATCGTTTCGACCATCTGGGGGTACTCCTCGCCGGGATCAGACACCTCGAAGGGATCGTAGAGTACGGTATCGATGCCTTCCGCATCGATCAGTTCGAGGAGGTCGCCGATTTCGTTCGACGAGACGGACGCATCCGGCGAAACACCGGTCGGCGTCACCAGCTCGAAGTCATACCGCCGTTCAACGTACTGGAACGAGTCATGCCCGGCGAAGACGGCGACGTTCCTGTCAGCATTCTCGGTCAGCTCCTCGAACTGCTGATCGACTTCGGCGAGGCGGTCGTTGTACGCCGCAGCGTTTTCCTCGTACAGGTCTGCGTTATCGGGATCGAGCTCAGCGAGCTCGTCCGCGATGGTGTCGACGACGCGCTGGGCGAGGACCGGGTCAGCCCAGACGTGCGGGTCGTGGAAGTCGTCCGCGCCGTCGCCTTCGTACTCCTCAATGACCTCGACCGTGGACGGATCGCTCTCGGTGTCGTGGACGAGTTCGTCGTCCCCCCAGAGCTCGATGACGACGGCTGTTTGTCCAAGCTCCTCGCCGTGGAACTCCACGTGATCGCCGTGTGACTCGATGCGGACGGGGGTCTCGTCTTCGCCGTCGGCGATCCGGGCGTCGAGCTGGTATTCCTCGTCCTCGCCGAGCGGCAGGACGTAGCCCTCGTCGTCCTCGATTACGACGCCGAACGGAACGCTGTCACCGAGTTCGAGGTCAGGCACACCACCGTGCCAGTGGTTGTCGTGCCAGTAGCCCAGCCGCTGGTCAGATCGAAGGTCGATGATATCGTACTCGTTGAGGCGGAGGCTCTCGGGCGGGAACTCCCGGCCGTAATCCGGCTCTGGTATCGGGTCGTCGTCGAAGCCGATCAGGAACGGTTCGAGCCCCAGCATCGCGTCGACGACCCGGACATCCTCGTAGTCGCGTTCGAGTTCGGCGGCGACGTCCTGTGCCCACGAGAACTCGGGGGTGTCGAAGTACAGAAACATGTTCGTCGCCGCGATCTCCCGCGCCAGATCGCCGTCGGGACTCCATCCGTGGCCCATCGATCCGGTTTCGACGGGGTTCTCGAAGGAGAGTTCGTCACCGCTTATTTGTTCGGCCCAGTCCCACAGCGCGAAGAAGCTCGCGTATCCCCCGTTACCCTCTTCCCCGCCGAGCGGGCTATCGAGGCAGCCAGCCAGAGTGCCGAAAGCAGCAGCTCCGGCACCAGCTTTGAGAACGGAGCGTCGTGTCTGTTGCATACGCTGTATTTTGTTAGTGTTGCGTAAAAGGATTGTTATCTGGAAGTGTGTTTTTAATAATCTCGCTGCAGTCGATTACTCCGCGTGCAGCTCGGCGACTGCACGGCCGTGGTCGAGTTCGACGATGGCGTATTCGTCGATGCCGGCACAATCTTCGACGCCCGTTTCGGAGTGACCAGCGTGGCCCTCAGCGATTTCGACGGAGCCACCGGCAGTGAAGAAGGCGAAGGTGTCGCCGTCCCCGTGATCGTGGTCGTCGTCGTGATCGTGGTCGTCGTCGTGATCGTGGTCGTCGTCGTGATCGTGGTCGTCGTCGTGATCGTGGTCGTCGTCGTGGTCGTGATCGTCGTCGTGATCGTGGTCGTCGTCGTGATCGTGGTCGTCGTCGTCCCCAGCTTCGAAGGCTACGTAGCCGGTATCGCCTTCGATGGACACATCGAACGGCTGGTGAGTATCGGACACGACCGGTGCGTCTTCCGGTGAGTCAGCCGCTTCGATCGGATCCTCGTCATCGTACTCCATGTGACCACAGGCGTGATCGATCTCGTCGTGCGAGAGGCCGTCGTCGTGGTCGTGATCGTCGTCGTGATCGTCGTCGTGGTCGTGGTCGTCGTCGTGATCGTCGTCGTGGTCGTCGTCGTGGTCGTGATCGTCGTCGTGGTCGTCGTCGTGGTCGTGATCGTCGTCGTGATCGTGACCGCCCACTCCTTCGACGAGGAACGTCACCGAGGCTGCGGCAGCCCCTCCATTCTCGTCACCGTTTTCGTCACCGTTCGCCCCTGCCTCATCGTCGTCCCCGAGACAGCCAGCGAATGCGCTTGCAGTCAGTAGTCCACCGGTACTCGCGAGCAGACGTCGTCGTGTTTGCTCCATACACGCATCAACGGTAGTCGCATACAAATATGTTATTATATCAGTAGGAGTCATTAATAACAAGTGCCACAACAGGGGCGAGATATAATAATATCTTGCGTATCACTGTACGATAATCGTGCCGAACATACCCTGTGCCTCATGGGGCTCACAGACGTACTCGTAGGTACCCTCCACCTCGAACGTGTGTTCGTACTCGAACCCCTCGTCTTCGATTTCGTCGTAACCGTCCCAGCCGTCATCAGGCCCCTCGACCAGCGCCAGGTTGTGTGTATCGGATTCCCAGATGAACTCGACCGTTGTCCCGGCGTCGATCGTTAGCTCCTCCGGCTCGAAGATGTTCTGACCGTCCGGCCCAACGAGGACAGTCGCTGTACCGTCGTTATCTGCGGGTTCGTCGGCTGGCTCTTCACCGTTATCAGCACACCCCGCCAGAACTCCAGCGACGCCGACCGCGCCTGCTGCTTTGAGATACGTTCGCCTATCGATCGTGGATCTTTCTGTCATAATCGAGAGAACGTAAGCGCCGACCGGAGAAAAGGCTGATTAGCAGCTTTAATACTGGATAGTTGTCGGATAGCTACTGACCGTCGGCTCCGAGTGATGCACCGCCTGCCGGTATCGCAGTGGGGTCGTCGTACGGGGTCTCGTCTTCGGCATCTGCTTTCTGGACCGTGGGCTCCCAGACCGAGTCGATCAACAGTCTCACGTCGTATTCGACGACCTGCGAGAGGTCGAGGGTGTCGGTGAGGATCCGGTGGATCTCACACTCGTCCACCGTCGCCCGCGCGACCACGTGTGCGTCCGCGGTTGCGTACACGTGATCAACGCTTTCTAGCGGGGCGAGTCGATCGATGACATCGTGCACCGTTCCTGGCCGGAGATGGAGGTCGACGAGAACGCCGACGCCCTCGCTGATCTGTGATCGATCGAGATCGAGCGTAAATCGGCTGATAACCCCGAGCTCTTCGAGACGGTCCACGCGATCGGAGACGGTAGGCGGTGAGACACCGACCTGCTCGGCGATGTCGTTGTACGGCCGACGGGAGTTCTCGGTCAGTAGCTGCAAGATATGTAGATCGGTCTCGTCCAGTTCGACCATACCAGTTCTTGTCGGTATCCGCATAAACTACTTTCGACATTGTTTTCCTGATTTTTATCAATAATCTACAGACCACTGGACGAGATCACAGGGCTGGCGATACAGTACTACGTCCCTGTCGCCGCCATCGCGACTAGTAATTCGACTCCCCATGCTTCGATAGGGAGACCGGGCTCGTTTCCCGAATTCCTGGCTACTATCAGAGTAGTTTTACTTTTCTGTCGCGCGTATCTCCCCAGGCGAGTCCAAACGGTATATATTAGCGGATACATTACGGGCTTGCAATGGAAGGTGGTTCGGCCGATGTGTTCACCGAGCTAGGAACGATCGGTATCGAGGAGGAGTTCTTTGTCGTCGACGACCGAGGTCGACCGACCTCGGGGACGGACGAGCTCGTCTACGAGACTGATCCACCAGAGATTCTCGACGGACGACTGGACCACGAACTGTTCAAGTTCGTCATCGAGACCCAGACTCCCGTTATCAAGGGGATCGAGGACGCGCCTGAGACCCTCCACGAAATCAGGTCGGCACTGGTCGAACACGCTGCCGAGCACGGTTACGGGATCGCTGCCGCCGGGCTTCACCCCACTGCGAAGTGGCGTGAGCTCGACCACGCCGAAAAACCACGATATCGGGCCCAGCTGGATCGGATCCAGTACCCACAGCACCGCAACACCACCGCGGGACTGCACGTCCACATCGGTGTCGACGATGCCGACAAAGCGACGTGGGTCGCAAACGAGGTCCGCTGGTACCTGCCGATGCTGCTGGCACTCTCGGCGAACTCGCCGTACTGGAACGGCTACGATACCGGGTTGCAGTCGGCAAGGGCGAAGATCTTCGAGGCGCTGCCGAACACCGGGATGCCGACCGCGTTCGACGATTTCGACGAATTCCGGGCGTTCGAGGAGACGATGATCGAGACGGACTCGATAAACGACCGGGGAGAGCTCTGGTACGACGTCCGTCCTCACTCTGAACTCGGCACGGTCGAGATCAGAACGCCGGACGGACAGGCCGATGAGGACTGTATCATGGCGTTCGTCGAGTACGTCCACGCGCTGGTGATCGACCTCGCGGAGCGGTACGAGGACGGCGAGCCCGGTACACCGATCCGCCGGGAACTGCTCGACGAGAACAAGTGGCGAGCCCTGCGATACGGCCACGACGCCTCGTTTATCTCCCCCGACACGGAGGGCACGGTGACACTCGGCGAACTGGTCGAAATCGAGTGTGATCGACTGAACGTGGACGGGCTCCGCGACCTCTACCACGCCGAAAGCGGGGCATCGAAACAGCGCCGGCTCCGAACGGAGAAAGGTATCGACGCGCTGTGTGACTCACTGTTGCTCTGAGCCAAGGCTTTTATTCTCCGGCGGCTTTTGTCCTTCTAGAAACAACGTATGTCTTCCGACGACACAACCGATCCTGAGTCACCTGACGACGCACAGACGAACACGCACACCGATGGCGAGGACAGTCTCCTCCCCGAGGACGGAGGGAAGGCCCGCGACCGCCTCGAAGAAGAAGCAGACCGTGCCGTCGAAGGGTTCGATCAGGGTATCGTCGACCTGCTCTCGTGGCTCCTCGAAACTGAGACCCGGGCACGGATCTACGTGTATCTCCGGCAGAACCCCGGTAGCACGAGCGAGGAGGTCGCCGAGGGGACGGGACTGTATCCGAGTACGGTTCGGGAAGCGCTCGCCGAACTCCACGACGAGGAGAAAGTCACCCGGAGCAAGCGCGAGAACGAGGGCGCGGGCAACAACCCCTACGAGTACGACGCGATGGCACCGAGCGATCTCGTTGGCAGTGTCGCAGGGCAGGTCCAGAAGGAGCTCAACACCGTGTTCAACATGGACACCTATCTCGGCCGGGACGATACCGAGGCCGACAAGGAGCCGGTGACGATCACTGTGGAGGATCGGTCGGAGGAGGTAGATGTCGAAGATTCGGGTGTCGACGACGATGGAGCTTCATCCGGAGATCAGGCTGAGAACTCCGACGAGCACTGACCTGCTCTGGAGTCCGACTCTTTTAAGAATCGGGCCGGAGAATGGCGGGTATGAACGTCGCGCTGGGGGGAACGTTCGATCCGATTCACGACGGCCACAGAGCCCTCTTCGAACGTGCGTTCGAGCTCGGCGACGTGACCATCGGGCTGACCAGCGACGACCTCGCCCCGAAGACACGCGCCGAGGATCGGTACGTTCGACCCTACGACGAACGGAACGCCGACCTCGACGACGAACTCGTGGAGTACGCCGACAGGTACGACCGCACCTACGAGATCAGAACGCTCGACGCGCCAACCGGGATCGCGACCGAGCCACAGTTCGACTGTCTGGTAGTCTCTCCCGAAACCATCGATGGCGCAGAGCGAATCAACGAGATTCGTATAGACAATGGCGTCGACCCGCTCAGAATCGAGGTTGTGGATCACGTCTACGCCGACGACGGTGAGATCATCTCCAGCACCCGGATCATCAACGGGGAGATCGACGAACAGGGGAACATCACGCCCGATCGCGAGGGTCGCGGGCGCGTCCAGCCGGATTGAGTCACCAGCTCGGCGGTTCCATCCCGGCGTCCCGGAGCAATTCCTTCCAGCGTTGCTGAATTGTGAGCCGCGCGACGCCCGCAGCGTCGGCGACATCGCTCTGCGACTGTGCCTGCCCGGAGATCAGCGACGCCGCGTAGATACTCGCGGCCATTACGGCCCGTTTTGAGCGCTCGGCCTCGGGGACGCCAGAGAGAAACAGATCCGTCGCAGTCGAGGTGGCATCGGCGTCCAGATCGAGCTCGTCGGTGACCGTCTCGATCTCTTTGACCCACTGCTCGTTCTCGACGCGGGTTCGTGCGCTGTACATCACACCTACGTTCATACCGCAGGTGAATAAGCCCTGCTCTACTCTCCAACCCGGTCTGCTTCACTCCCCGACCCGCCTGTCGAGGAAGTCGGTCAACAGCCGGAACATCCGGAGTTTCTGGTCCTGGTCAGAGGATGCGTGGCCCTCCTCGCCGAGTTCCCGGTACTCGTAGCCCGCTCCGTCCTCGTAGCCCAGTTCGTCGAGTCGGTCACGGAACAGTCGTGCCTGCGAGACCGGTACCCGGCGGTCGTTGACGCCGTGGACCAGAAACAGCGGCGCGTCGAGGTTCTCGGCGTGGGTGATCGGCGAGCGCTCCGCGTAGAGATCGGGGTTCTCTTCGGGCGTCCCGAGATACTTCTCCATCAGCTCGGTGCGGAAATGCGGCATCGTCGTCTCGAACATCTCTTCGAGATCCGTCAGACCGATCCAGGCGATTCCAGCGTCGTACAGGTCTGGATACTGAACTACCTGCCAGTAGGCCGAATAGCCGCCGTAGGAGCCGCCGAAGACGACGACCCGGTCCTCGTCGATCCAGTCGTACTCGATGACGTGCTCCGCGGCGACCGCCACGTCGCCCTGTTCGGCCCCGCCCCAGTCGTCGATGAGGGTCTCGACGAACTCACGGCCCCGGCCAGTCGAGCCGCGATAGTTGATCTGCAGGACAGAGTAACCCTGCGAGACGAGCACCTGCGTGTACAGGTCGAAGGATTTCGAGTCGCGAGCGCGTGGCCCTCCGTGGGGGTTGACGATCAGCGGCGAGGGGCGCTCGCCGGAGTCGTACAGCAGCGCCCCGATCTCCA
This sequence comes from Natranaeroarchaeum sulfidigenes, assembly GCF_017094485.1. Lineage (NCBI taxonomy): Archaea > Methanobacteriati > Methanobacteriota > Halobacteria > Halobacteriales > Natronoarchaeaceae > Natranaeroarchaeum > Natranaeroarchaeum sulfidigenes. Next base: position 960,761 of record NZ_CP064786.1, on the reverse strand, counting down.
GTTCGTCGTATGGGTCGTGCTCGACCGCTTTCGCGGGCGTTTCGGGGACGCCATCGGACTCGACCGTGAAGTACTCGGCGTCGGCGAAGTCATGGGGTTCGAACGGACCGTACTCCGCCTCGACGAGTACCTCGTACTCGTCGGTTTCGAGATCGTAGGCAACCAGTTCGGGCCGCTGCGTTGGTGTCGTGTGCTGGAAGACGAGCCGTCCGTCCGCTAGTACGACCTCGCCGGTCTGCCCGAACGAGGCGACTCCCTCGGGGACGTCGAGTTCGCGTCCCTCCTCTGAATCCAGATCGTAAACGACCGGTACCGAGACGGCGTCCCGGTCGCGCGAGGCGACGATCCGCTCGCCGTCCGGGTGGAAGGTGACGCCGCCTTCCTCGTACTCGCCTGTCCCGAACCAGGTGACATCGTCGCTTCCGAGATTGTAGACGCCGACGCGTCCCAGATCTTCGGTGTTATCGACCACGAGCAGTCGCTCGCCGTCCGGTCCCCAGTCGACGGGGATTGCCTCGGCCCCGACCTCCCCGATTTCGAGGTTCCGGGCGTCGCTCCCGTCACTCGAAGCGATGTAGACATCCTTGTTGTCGTAGTCGTCTGTCTCGTTCGTGGCGTAGGCTATCTGCTCGCCATCAGGGGAGACGTGTGCGCCCCATACAGCCCGCTCGTAGTCCGTGAGTTTCTCGGTCTCACCGCTCGATAGGTCGTGGCGGTAGAGGTTCATCTGACCGTCCCGTGATGAGCCGACAAAGAGGGTGTCTCCGTGGACGTCCGAGATAATCACCTGGCCGTCCATTTCCAACACCGGTTCGGCATCACCGTCACGACCGAGCGCATGGACATCGTTCTGCTCGTTGCCGTCCTCGTCGAGGTGGTACAGGACACGTCTGCCATCGTCATCCCACCGGACGAACCACCGTGCGTTCCGCGGGACCTCCCCTGCGGACCACTGGGTCGTCTCGCCGGTCTCGACATCGAGAACGTGGAGTTCGTTGCGGCCGGTCACGTCGTAGTAAAATGCGATCTCTGTGCCATCCGGAGAGACCGTCGGATGGGCGAGCGTCGGGAGACTCGCCAGTTCCTCTATCACGTCGATGTCTGTCGTCTCGGACATTACGGTTCTGTTCGGGCCAGTGACGCATAAATTCCCGTGCTGGGGTCGGAATTCCAACCATCCGTCGATACGGACATGTTGGCGATCATCCAAGTATCGGCAGCGGAGATGGTCGGATGCTGTGGCGGGGTTCCAACCGGGTCTCTGGCCGGTATACGGCGACTTTCGATCTACCGCAAAACACATACATTGATATTCCCCTTCCCTGTTGTACTAAACAGCATGTTCGATCTGACAGCCTTCCAGCGCGACTGCCTGTACGTCATTGCGGGACTCGACGAGCCGAAGGGTCTTGCCGTGATGGACGAACTCGAAGAGTACTACGAGTCCGATATCAACGCGGGTCGACTCTATCCGAACCTCGACGAACTCGTCGACAAGGGACTCGTCGAGAAACACCAGCAGGACCGGCGGACGAACGCGTACGTACCGACCCGACGCGGCAAACGCGAGATCGAAGCGCGAGCTGAGTGGAAAGCCGAACAGCTCGAAGCGGAAGCCGAGCCGCCTGCGGACGACTAGACGAGTACTACCGCCCCAGTCCCCAAGAAGACGACGCCGAATCCAGCGAGGACGAGGCCGCTCAGTCCCGCAATGATCGGCGCAAAGGCGTCAACGCGCCGACCGACCCTGACGAGCCCCCCGGGAAACGCGACGATCCAGAGTCCGATACCAGCGAAAAATCCGCCCAGCAGTGCCGGGCTTCCAGTTTCGACGACCAGTGTCCCCACCAATTCTTCGCCGATCAGGGGGACGTGCTCGAAGACGTCAAGTCGCCCCGGCGTAAGCAGGCCGACACCGATCGTGAGCCAGAAGCCGATCTGGTAGGGGTTCGTCAGCGAGAGCGCGAACGCCCTCCGAAAGCCGGTCGAGTCGTGTGACACCTCGCCGGTAAAGGACCGTGCGGCACGGGCGTCTCGGACCGCTCCCAGCGCGAAGTAAAGCATCAACACGCCGCCAGCAAGGTAGAGGAGTCCGCGGACCCAGTCGAGAGCGTCCACGAGCGTCGCAATGCCCAGTAGCGTGAGAACAAAAAACAATACGTCCGCGGACATCGCCCCGAGTCCGGCCCGAAAGCCTGCAAGCCACCCACGGAGCACGCTCTCCTCGGCGATAATCGCGTTCATCGGTCCCGGCGGTGCGGCGAGGACGAGACCGAACACGGCCCCAACGAGCAGGGTCGTCAGTACGGAGAGCACACTCGGCGTTTTCCGAGAACGGTCAAAAAAACGTCGACAGCAGCGCGAACCGCCTACTGGAACGTCCGTCCCAGTTCGTTCTTGCTCTCTGGCTCAGTGCGGCTGATCTCCGATTCGAGCTCCTCGTAGCGTTCCCGCACGTCGTCAGTCACGCTCGGGCCGACCTCGTCGAGCGCGTCCTCGAAGTGCTCGCGGGTGATCCGGACGTTCCCGATACTCTCGCCGATCTCCTCGGGATCGACCGAGTTGATGAACTCTCGGGAGGCCCCCATCGATGCCTCGCGGGTCACGGCCTCGATGTCAGCGCCGACGAAGCCCTCGGTCTCGCTTGCGAGCCAGTCCATGTCGATGCCATCGGCTAGCGGTTTGTCCCGCGTGTGGACCGCGAAGATCGCCTTGCGAGCGTCCTCGTCGGGGACCGGCACGTGGACGTGTCGGTCCAGCCGTCCGGGACGGAGCAGGGCGTCGTCGATCAGGTCGGGTCGGTTCGTCGTGGCGATAACCACGACGTCTTCGAGCTGTTCGAGCCCATCGAGCTCGGTCAGCAACTGGGAGACGACGCGTTCGCCGACGTTCGAGTCGCCGCCGCCGGAGCCGCGCTCGGTCGCGATGGCGTCGATCTCGTCGAAGAAGACGACGGTCGGGGCGTTCTCACGCGCCTTGGAGAACACCTCGCGGACGCCTTTTTCGGACTCGCCGACCCACTTACTGAGCAGTTCGGGCCCCTTGATCGAGATGAAGTTCGAGTCCGCCTCGTTGGCGACGGCTTTGGCCATCAGCGTCTTGCCGGTCCCCGGTGGGCCATAGAGCAGGACGCCTTTGGCGGCCTGCATATCCATCTGGTCGAACACCTCGGGGTATTCGAGTGGCCACTGTATCGTCTCGACCAGCCCCTCTTTAGTGTCTTCGAGACCGCCCACGTCGTCCCACGTGACGTCGGGCACCTCGACGAACACCTCCCGCAGCGCCGAGGGCTCGATCCCCTTGATCGCCTCCTTGAAGTCCCGCTCTGTGACCTGCAACGAATCGAGGATCTCGGCGTCGATCTCCTCGCTGTCGAGATCGATCTCCGGCCGGATGCGCCGAAGCGCGTTCATCGCGGCCTCTTTCGTGAGGCTGGCGAGGTCAGCACCGACGAAGCCGTGGGTGTTCTCGGCGTAGGCTTCGAGATCGAACTCCTCTTCGAGCGGCATCCCGCGGGTGTGGACCTGCAGGATCTCCTCGCGGCCGCCCTTGTCGGGCACGCTGATCTCGATCTCGCGGTCGAACCGGCCCCCGCGTCGGAGTGCGGGATCGATCGCATCGACGCGGTTGGTCGCCGCGATGACGGTAACCTGCCCACGCTCTTCGAGTCCGTCCATCAGACTCAGCAGCTGGGCGACCACCCGACGTTCGACATCGCCGCCAGCTTCGCCGCGCTTTGGCGCGATCGAGTCGATCTCGTCGATGAAGATGATCGCGGGGGCGTTCTCCTCGGCCTCCTCGAACACTTCACGGAGCTGCTCTTCGCTCTCGCCGTAGTACTTCGACATGATCTCCGGGCCGGAGATGGTGTCGAAATAGGCGTCGATCTCGTTGGCGACGGCTTTGGCCATCAGCGTCTTGCCGGTCCCCGGCGGGCCGTGAAGCAGGACGCCCTTCGGTGGTTCGATGCCCAGTTGCTGGAACAGCTCCGGGTGGCGCATCGGCAGCTCGATCATCTCCCGGACCTGTTCTAGCTCGTCGTCGAGGCCACCGATGTCCTCGTACGTGACCGAGGGGCCGGTCTCGGAGCGTTCGGCCTGCCCGTCGATCTGCTCGGCGGGCGTCTCACTGATTTCAATGTCCGTCGAGTCGGTGACGACGACCGTCCCACTCGGGTCGGTGTTCGCGATCTTCAGCGGCACCGACCGGCCGTTGCCGGACATGGGGCCAAAGGAGAGCGGGAACGGGACCGTCTGATTCTCCGTGATCGCCTGCCCGCTCAGCTTGTCGCGGACCAGGGGCCCGATGTTCCCGCGGATACGAAGGTTCTGCGGGAGCGCGACCGTGACGCTGGTTGCGGGCTGGACATCAGCCTTCTCAACAGTCACACGGTCGTCGATCCCGACGTCTGCCTCCTGTCGAAGTCGTCCATCGATCCGGATGACGTTGCGCCCTCCGTCCTCGGGGTAACCCGGCCAGACGCGGGCGACCGCCTTCCGGCCCTCCCCGCCCTCAATGACGATGTAATCGCCGTTCTCCAGGTCCAGTTCGCGCATCGACTCCCGGTCGACCGCGGCGAGTCCCCGCCCTGCGTCTTTCTGTTTGAGTGGTTTTACAGTAAGTCTCATCGTCCGTCCTCCAGTTCGATAGTGAGGATACCGTTTTTGATAAACGCTTGCGCGCCCGCCTCGGGCAGATCGAGATCGATCTGTTCGCCCTCCTCGGGGACGACGATCGCCGTGTCACCGACGACCTCTACGCTCGCGTCGACATCGCTACCCAGATCGGCCACGATACGGTGAGTACCATCGGTTTCGTACTCCCGGACGCGGCGTTCATCGCGCCGTGAAAACTGTTTGAGATCCATGATTCCTAACAACAAGTTAGTTACAATACTATTTAAATCTATCGCTCAAAAACGCAGTACGGCATATTCTGATACTGGAAAAGACGAATTGCAGTTCACACCCATGGCGGACGCTCGATTCACCCCCCAGCCATGGGGGAACATTCACGTCGATCTGTACTCAACGTATAGTATGAAAACGATCACACACCACGGTCGGGAGACGGCCTATCGCCGAACCGATCGCGGTGGTAACGGTCCCGTGGTACTGTTCGTCCACGGCAGCGGCGCGACAGGTGACCTCTGGCGAGGACAGCGATCGCTCGCGGAGCGCTGCGAAGTCGTGGCGCTCGATCTGAGCGGCCACGGGGAGTCGGAAGACGTCGACGTCAGCGCGGGCTACGAGACGCTTGCCGCGTACGCCACGGATGTCGTCGCGGTGGCGCGTGACGTTGGTGCGGACATCCTCGTCGGCAACTCGCTGGGTGGGGCGGTGGTACTCCACGTCGCGCTGGAGCGAGGCTACGATCCGTCCGCGCTGGTCCTCGCGGGAACCGGTGCAAAACTGGCCGTACTGGATGACCTGCTGGGGTGGCTGGACGACGACTTCGAGCGCGCGGTCGAGTTCCTTCACGCCGACGGCCGACTGTTCTACGACCCTGACGAAACACTACGGACGGCGTCAGCGGACGCCATGCGCTCGGTCGGTCAGGAGATCACCCGGCGCGATTTCCGGACCTGCCATGCCTTCGATGTCCGCGAGCGGATCGGTGAGATCGAGACGCCCACGCTCGCCGTGTATGGTGAACACGACCAGTTGACGCCACCACGGTATCACGAGTACCTGGTCGACGAACTGCCCGATGCCGCCCGCGCATCGATCGACGACGCCGCCCACCTCGCGATGCTCGAACGGCCAGCGGCGTTCAACGCAGCCCTCGAACGGTTTCTCGACGAACTCGCGGCCAATGGCTCAGTATAGATCGTCGAGTTCGTCGGCATACCGGCTGTGCTCCTCGGCGGGGAACTCCTCGTCGGAAACGGCGTCGACGTAGCCGTCGATGGCTGACTCCATTTCGGCCCGGACATCGCCGAACTGCTCGGCAAAGGGGGGCGACCACTCGCCAAGCCCGACGACATCGTTGAACACGAGTACCTGCCCATCCGTTTCCGGACCCGCGCCGATACCGATCGTCGGAATCTCCAGTTCCTCAGTAATCGTCGCTGCCAGATTCGCCGGGACGTGTTCGAGGACGAGCGAGAACGCACCCGCCTCCTCGTGAGCGCGGGCGAGATCGACGATCTCCTGTGCCGCCTCTGGATCGGCACCCTGCTGGGTGTAGCCGCCGAGTTCGTTGATCCGCTGGGGCGTCAGGCCCAGATGTGCCATGACGGGGATTCCCAGCTGGTGGAGCCGTTCGGTCAACTCGACCGTGTGCTCGCCAGATTCAAGTTTGATCGCGTCCGCGCGGGCCTCCTTGAGCATCCGTCCGGCGTTTTCGATGCTCGTCTGTCGGTCGGTGCCGTAACTCAAAAAGGGCATGTCCGCGACGACCAGCGCCTCCTCGACACCCCTCGCCACCGCGGCGGTTCTGCTCGCCACCTCGTCGACGGTCACCGGGAGCGTCGAGTCGTAGCCGAGCACGACGTTTCCCATGCTGTCGCCAACCAGAATGACGTCGACGCCGCCCTCGTCGATCAACTCGGCGGTCGGCGCGTCGTACGCCGTCAGCATCGTGATCGGCTCCCCGCCCTTCCGGGCGCGGAGGTCCTGTACGGTCAGTGCCATACAGAGTGGTTGTCGATGGGACAATTAAATGGCAGGGAAGGAAATCGTCCGCGCTCTCGAGGGGTGGTATATAAGTACGTCCCGCTCCGAATGCGCCGATATGTACGGACCACGCGAGATTCTGGCAGCCGTCCTGACGTTCGCTATCGGTCTCGCACTGATCGTTGCGCCGAACACCGTGGCACGCCTGCAGTTTTTCGCCCACGGACCGACCACCGGACGCCATGGGGAGTACGGCGATGACCGAGTACTCACCGAAAAGCAGGCGTGGATCGCGCGTGCGATCGGACTCGTCCCGATCGCGGTTGCGGGCTATATTCTTGCTGTTCCTGTGTTGTGAACCGTTCGGTTCCCGTCAGTCGACGTATTGTTCACCCATAGCGCCGACGACCGAATCGAGCAACCGGACAGCCCACAGGTAGAACGCCGAGTCCGATGTCTCCTCCACGCGCTCGCGGAACGCGGGAATCCAGTCGAAATGGGCCGCGTGAAACCGGGCGTACTCCTCGTACTGCGCTGCGTCCAGCAGGAGACTCGCGTACTCCAGCAACAGTGAGACGTGATCGGCGGGATACTCCGGGGGCACCTCAGCATCGAGTGCCTCGTACCGGCGCTTCATATCGCTCGCCGGCGGCCCCGAGAGGATCCCACGCTCGGTGCCGTCCCACCATTCCTCGTAGGCGGATTCTGCTGGCGGCGCGTACTCGCCCTCGAAGGCCTCGAAGGTTCGGAGATACTCCCGTCGCACTGTGGCAGCATCTTCGACCGGTGGGACGTCTTCGAGGGATGCAGTCGACAGGCTCACCACTCCCGATTCGATAGTCGCTTCGAGCGTCCCATCCTGCACCGCTGCGACGAGGTCCTTGCCGGGATGCTGGAAACACGAGGCAAGCGCGGCGTACAGGTCGGCATGTTGTGTGTTCATATATTGGCTCAGGTGGGAAATGATATGAAGTCGCTCATCCGACGATTACCGGCTGTTTGACTGCGGCCGTAATCACCAGGAACCGCAACAGCATGGAACCCATGATGACCAGCCCGAACTTCGTCGAACAGATTCGTTTGGTCATCAGCACGTTTTCGTCTCGGACGAGGTCGACAGCCTGCTGTGCCCCCGAGATCAGGAGCGGGACCACGAGTCCGAGTCCGATAACGCCGCCCCACAGCAAGAGCCCGTACGTCCCCGTGAGTGCGGCGTACGTTTCAGTTGCTGCGACGCCCCCGGTAGCGAGCGTGTACAGTAGGATCCCCAGGATCATGATCTCAACGACAATGACCGCATCGTCGAAGAGGCTGAACCGATGAACGAGGTGACTGTCGATGTCGCTGGTCAACTGGGCGAGCATCACCACTGCAGCCGTCCCGGCCGAGACACCACTGGCCAGGAACAACAGCGGGAGCAGCCGTGGATCCCACAGCGGGACGTTCCACCCGACGTCGCTCAACAGGAGTCCGGTGTAGACGACGACAAGCACCGCCAGCCCGACGCCGACCAGTCGCACACCCACGTCGAGGATACCCGAGGGGCGAGTCGCGTCGGCTAGCCGGTCCAGCAGCCCGTCGATACCGAGTTTCGCAACCAGGTGCCGGGGGAGCCCACTGGGATCGGCGGTCGCTTCGGCCCCGAACGTCGCCCACACCAGCCGCATCGTCACGAGGAGGCTAAACAGGACGATCACCCAAGTCCCGATCGCCATCCAGGACGACCAGTTCGTGAAGCTCACCGGGAAGGTAAACGCCCGGAGGAACGGCCCGGAGAGGTGCAACAGCAGCGTGATCGAGCCGACGGCGATCGTGACAAACGCCGTCAGCAGCCCCCACCGGGTGACGTGCTCGTAGCCGTCGTACTCGCTTCGACCGGCGACTGTCTCGGCGATCGATGCGACCACGTATGCCCCCCCGGAGACGCCCCCGAGGAAGAGGTAGATCGCGACGAAGATGTCCCAGTGGCCCGCTTCGAACCAGAACAGTTCCGGTGTCGTCATGGGCTCACACCTCGTAAGTGACCGCACCCGCCTCGTCGTCGTCACGATCTGCCTCGACGATCACGTTCGCCGGCTCCGAGGCGAACCGTTCGAGCGCTTCCTTGGATGCCTCGGCTTTCAGTTCGCTGACCGGCCCGGCTTTGATCGCGTCGCCGACACAGTTATCGACACAGGCTGGCGTCGATCCACCGTCTTCCTGTTCCTCGCGTGGTGGCATGTCGTGGCCGCCGCCCGGTCCTTCGCCGAGGCACATGTTGCATTTCGACATAATACCGCCGTCGTCGTAGGTCGGCGCACCGTACGGACAGGCCCACGCACAGTAGTGACAGCCGATACAGCTGTCCCGGTCGACGGTGACGATGCCGTCTTCCTCGCGCTTTTCGATCGAGTTACACGGACAGACCTTCTCGCAGGGTGCGTCCGAGCAGTGCATACACGACATCGAGATCGGCATCGAGCTCACGTCGGGGAACTCCCCGGACTCGACGTTGCGGACCGTCCGCCACTCGTCCTGGTCCGAATCGCGGTCGTGGCGTTGCTTACACGAGACCGAGCAGGCGTGACAGCCGATACACTTGTTCGCGTCGAAGTAGAACGCCCACTGTTCACCCATGGTCAGGCACCCCCGTTGTGGACGTCGACAGCGATGTGTCTGTCCGGCTGTCCCGTGATCGGATCCATCTGTTTGGCGTGCAGTTTCATCGTGTTCATTCCCTCGTAGTCTTCCTGTGCCGATCCCTCTCCGAAACCGTACTCGGCGGTGACAAAGCCGGGTTTGATCGTCTCGGTGACGTGGGCCATCAGTTCGCCCTCCCCGGTCTCGGATTCGACGGTGACCATATCGCCAGTCTCGATCCCTCGCGGCTCGGCGTCGGCCGGGTTGAGATGCAGGTAGTTGCCCCGGTAGTCCTCGTCTTCGAGTTCGTTCTTCCGCGCGAACTGATCGAGACAGCGGTCGATCCCCTGATCGCTGCCATGGGAGAAAAACACCGAACGGATGTCGAAGAAGTTCAGCGGATACTCCTCGCCGAGCTCGTCGCCGTACGTTCCTGGCGGCTGCCACTCGGGGGCAGTATCCATCCCGGCCTCTTCGGCAGCCTGGACGAACGTCGGGACCTGATCGAGGTCAAAGCTAAACGCCGGGCCGTCCTCGTCGCGCCACTGCTCGTAACCGTACTCGCCGACGAGCTCGTAGTTCTTCTCGCCGCTGTCGAGCTCCTCCAGCGTGAGGTCGACCGCCTGTAGCTGGTCGTTGATGAACTCCTCGTGGTCGTCCCACGGGAAGTACTCGCCCCAGCCCATCGCCTCGGCGATTCCGGTCAGGATCTCCCAGTCGGGTTTCGTGTTGAACTGTGGCTCGACGGCGGCCTTCCCGCCGACGACCCACTGGTGTTCGGGGTACGCGCTCCAGGAACCGGTTCCCATCGTGTCCTTTTCCAGCTGCGTGGCGTCGGCGAAGACGACGTCGGCGTTGCGCGTGACGCCGTTCCAGTAGGCGTCGACGGCGATCACGAGGTCCATCTCGTCGAGCGCGTCGAGCCAGGCCTCGGCGTTGCCGTCTTTCAGCGGCATGTCGTGGTGACAGTAGATACCGTTGATATGTCCGTTCTCGACCATCTCCGGGACGAGGTTGTGTGCGATTCCCTCGATGTGGCGGAACGGGTACTCCTCGTACTCCTCGTACTTGTTGAGCGCAGGCTCCTTGCCCTCGGCGTTGTTTGGCAAGTCGACGCCGATGGTCACGTCGGTGCCCTTGTCGTCGGGCGTCCACTCACAGACCTCGAACGGATCGGCGGTCGGCGTCCCCTTCCAGAGTCGGAGCCCGCCGGGACGATCGATATTACCGACCAGGCCGTTCAGGGCGGTGATGTTTTGGCTCGCCTTCCAGCCGTTGCTCACCTGAGCCGTCCCGGTCCAGATCGAGATTCCGGCAGCCGGCGCGGCCTCGGCGAACCCACGGGCAATCTCGCGGATCTTGTCGGCATCGATACCGGTGATCTCTTCGGCCCACTCGGGAGTCTTGTCCTCGACTGCTTCTTGGTACGCCTCAAAGCCGTAGGTATGCTCCTGGACGAACTCCAGATCGAGCAGCCCCTCCTGGATGATGACGTGGCCCATCGCCAGTGCGAGTGCGCCGTCAGTCCGGGGCTCGATCGGCAACCACTCGTCGGACTTCTCGGCCGTCTCGGTGTACTGCGGGTCGATCGTCACCAGCGTGGCATCGTTTTGCTCGATCGCTTTGAGGATCCCCTTTGCCTCGAACTGCCCGGCGAACGCCTCCAGCGGGTTCCGGCCCCACATGATGAGGTACTCCGAGTTCTGGTAGTCCGGGATCCGGTTGTTCGAGCCGACTCCCATCATGCCGCCGGCGACGAACGTCGGGCCAGCACAGACGTGGACGCCCCGGCCGATCCGTTCGGGCGTGCCGTAGAGATCGCGCCAGATCGTCCGGAAGATCGGCGTCTCCGCCCAGCTGCCGGCATCGAGAAACGTCTCCGCGCCGTGTTCGTCGTCGAACTCGCGGAGGCGTTCTGCGGTGTACTCGAACGCTTCGTCCCACGTCGCCTCGCGTAGCTCGCCGTCCTCGCGGATGTAGGGCTGTTTGATCCGGTCGGGGTCGTGCGTTTTGTCGAGCTGTGCGAGCCCCTTCGGACAGAGCGTCCCGTTAGTGCCGGGCCCGGCGCTCCCGCGGGGATTCCCGTCGACACCAGTGATCCCGACGACGGTGTCGTCGTTGACTTTCACTTCCTGTGCGCAGTTGTGACAACACATCCAGCAGTTGCCGAAGGCGGTCTCGGCGTTGGCGATCGGCATCGCCGATCGATCCGTGCTCCCGAGCCCGGGAACATCGTCGAGACAGCCACCGAGCGCGGCAGCGCCGGCAGCGGCAACGCCGGTTTTCAGCAGGTTTCGGCGCGTCAGTCCGCTACCGTCCTCGCTACTCATCGGCGATCACCTCCGCCGGGGTGTAATCGTCGCCGAACTCCTCGCGGAGTCGTTTGTCGTACTTCTCGTGGAACTCGCGTTCGGATAGCTCGCCGTTTGCGACACGCATCGCGTCGATCCCGACCTGTTTCCCGAGTTCCTGATCGTACTCGCTTCTGTCCGGATCCGTATCGAGTGCAGCCAGTGCCTCGAGCGGATCCTGGTTGTTTCCTGGGCTCATGGAATGCTCACAGTAGAAACAACGGTTCTGGATCGCATAGGTCGCACTCGGGATCAATTCAGGCTTTATATACGGGGTGGTATGCGTGTCGACAGACGGTCGGGTCGAACGATCAACAATGTGGTATACCCGAACGGCTACAGCCGTTCAGTTGGGAACGCAAAACGCGGGTAGGGGAACCTAGTCACAGCCCCAGTCACCGCCCTCGTCGTCGCCGTCGCCATCGTCGCTTTCCGTGTCTTCGCCGGCCATGTACGCCGCGTCGGTGGATTCGATCTGGTTCGCGTCGGCCGAATCGAGGTCGGGAATCTCGTCGACGACGATCTCCAGTTCGCTCTCGCCGGTATCACCCTCCGTCCGGTCGTTCAGATCGACACGCCACTCCTCCGGCGGAACGTTGCCTTCGGTGTTATTCCCGTCGTACTGGGCCCACTGTCTGGAAAAGGAGCCGTCGTAGACGGTGACGTCGTCGTAGCCAAGTAGCCCGTCAAGGACGAAGTAGCCCATCGTTGCACGATAGCCGCTCCCACAGAAGGTAACAATCGTATCTCCTTCCGCGACGCCGTCGAGGTCGAAGATGTGGGATTCGAGTTCGTCGGCATCCTTCCAGTGACCTCCCTCGGCGAACTTCGTCGAGTAGCTATCACCTTCGTGGTAGTTCGCCGGATCGTCGATGATCGCGGTCGATATCGTCGCGTCGGGATCGGCCCGGTTGTCGAGCAAGACGTCCTCTCGTTCGCCCTTCTGTTTGAGGTCGACGCGCTGGATCATCTGTGCGATTCCGAGGCGGTCCTCGTTGTTCAACTCGTCGTTGGCCTCCACGCTGAACGTCGCTGCCGGCGCGTCGGGTTCACCGCCGGTCTCCAGTTCGTACTTCTCACCGTAGGCGTTGTACCCGCCGTTGAGGACCTTGATTCGCTCACGTGGGAAGCCCCAGTACCGGAGCGTCCAGTACGCTCTCGCCGTTCGGAGCGCACTCGGTCCCGAAAGTACGATCGTGGTCCGTGGACAGACACCGCTTCGCTGTAATACTTCGTCCATCTGTGCTCCGTCGGGCACCATCGGCGCGGCTTCGCCCAGCCCTTCCACCCGTGCGGCGTGGAACTCGTCCGGCGCCCACTTGAGCGCGCCGGGCACATGACCGTCCTCGTACGTTTCGGTGTCCCAGACGCGGAGTACGGTGACACGGTCACGCACGTCCAGTTCTTGCAGATTCACAAGTCCGACATCGTGCCACTCTTTCAGCGTCGCCGGTTCGATCAGGGCGTTCTCGGTCGCCGTCGGATCCGGAACATCCTCCTGGGTCTCCTCTTCTTCCTCGCCGTTCGCCGATTCGTCGCCATTTTCCGTCCCATTCTCCTCTTCGTTTTCGGACGCCGGCTCGTCGTCACCGAGACAGCCAGCGAGGGCACCGAGTCCGGCCGCGCCAGTGATCTGTACGAATCGCCGTCGATCCAGCTTACGATCCATATGCAGGACTACGCAAAGGGGGTCGTTGAGAATAACCCGGGATCAATTCGGATTTTATATGAGGTCGGCTATAACTGATGATCTGCGCGGAAGTTCGTCACGTCTCCCAGCACGAACAGTCACAGGAGAGCTGCCGGATGACGTTCGATTCCGCCCGTCGCAGTCGCTGGGACGTCGCCGACAGGGAAATCCCCAGTTCGTCGGCGATCTTCTCCATCGGAACGGATGCGTCGGGATCGTAGTACCCGAGCTCCTGGGCCACGTTTACCGCCTCACGCTGTTTGGCGGTCAGTTCCGACACGTCGACCGAACAGAGCTCACGGAACTCCGATCCGTCGGTCGAGACGATGCTCTGCACGGAGACGCGGGCACAGATCTCCCGGACCTCCGCGACGATCTCGGCGACCGTCTCGGTATCCGAGACGTACGTTTCCATGACGAACTCCCCGTCCCCAACCTCCAAATATCGTGGCAGACAGCCGTACTCCGAGAACACTACCCCGGGGCAATGATCACAGATTTCGTTCGAGGTATGCTTCGTGGAGACGCTCTCCTCCTCGTCGCGGACCGCGATATCGAGGTTGCAGTGATCCTGGTCGAGTCGGACGTCGAGATCGACGATGTCTCCCTCGATCGCGTCCATCACACAGGGGCCGCCACGTTCGATCTCGAGGACGACCCGCAGGTTACGGTCCTCTACTGGCGGAATTGCGGCCGGTTCGTCGTCGGTACGGGACCCAACAGCCATATTGCCCTCTAGAGGGCCACCTCGTATAAACAGGCGAGCGTTTTCCCACCTCCTGAGAATACTTTCGTTTCCGTGACCGGCCGAATCCAGATACTACTTTGTACTCGGCTCGTAACCCCCAGTCGTGCCAGAGCCAGTCGAGACCAGCGATCCCGAAGGCGTCGACTACGGATGGGTGATGCAGACCACATTCGTACTCACCATCGTTATCGGCGCGCCGCTGGTCGCCGCCCTGTCGATCCCGTTTACCCTTCCGACCTGGGGCTCCCGACTGGAGTTTGCGATCCGCGTCGGCGCTGTCGTCTGGATCCTGATTGCGGTCCCAGTTCTCTTTTACGCGAAATGGTGGCTCGACGATTCGGGGACGTCATCCGAGGATCCGTCGGAGCCGCGTCCAGACGAATCCTCGGCCGATGAGAACCAGTCCGGCCAGTAACGGAACAACGCCGTAGCCGAGCAGGACAGCCACCAGTGGTAGCGTCTCAAATACACCGTAGGTCGCGTCCACGGCGGTCGTGGCGAGCACGACCAGCGGTACGGACACTGCGAGCGCGAACAGGTACGACAGGTCACGACCACGATAGTGACGGGTTCTGCGGATCACGATGAAAAACAGCACCGGCATGAGTATCGTACCCAGCGCAAAGAGCAGACTCGGCCCGATAGCCGCCGGATCCGTCACGTAGACGTACTCCCAGGCCGAGCCGATGTACTCGGTCGCGGGGCCGAAAAGCAGCGCGCTCAGGGCATCGGTGTCGGTCCCCGCCGCCTGCAGCGCGGCGACGAGCGCTTCGAGACCGGCTGCGTTCTCGTAGCCGTAATGCGCCAACCCCACAAGATACAGCCCGAACGAGAGGTTGATCGCAGGCCATCCCAGCGGAACCGAGCCGAACCACTGGACGAGCGCGTTCTCGAACAACAGGCCGGAGAGGCCACCTGCCGAATCCGTCTCGTCGGCATCATCCGTCCCCGTTTTCCGTGCCGACCCGGTGGACGTCGTGGCTCCGCCAGTGGAAGCGCTGGCTGTCGTCGAGCCTGCTGCACTCGTTGTGGTTGCGCTCCCCGTTCCGGTCGTGCTCGCCCGTCCTGTGCTCGCACTACTGGACCGGCTCCGTCCTGTCGATGCTGTCGACGACTGGCCAGTTTGACTACTGCTCGACGGATTGCTGGTTTCCCTACTGCTCGACGACTGGCTGGTGGCAGTGGAAGAGCTTGATGCACTACTGGACCTCCCCGAGGAACTGCTCGTGGTACTGGATGTCGAGGACCCGTTCGTAGTCGATGCTCCACCCGTCGTTGATGAGGACCCACTCGTTCGGTTCGTCGAGGTCGCAGTTCCCGACGAATAGCCGGTGCTGGACGTAGAGCCAGCACTGGACGTTGTACCGCTCGTCGAACCGCCGGTCGATCCCGTGGTTCGTCCCGTCCCCGAACTGCTCCCCGTCGCTCCCGAAGACCTCCCGCTGCTCGTCGTCTCCGTGGACGTGTCCGATTCGTCGTCTTCTTCGTCCTCGGATGGCCAACTGCTCAGGTCCGGGATGCCGTCGAGCCGCTTTGCGACGTAGTTCGTGTGACCGAGCCGGTCGTACGACTGGCGCTCGGACGGGTCTTTGAGCGTATCGTAGGCCTTCTTGATAATAGTGAACTGCGCCGTCGCACGAGGATCGTCGTTCCGGTCCGGGTGGTACTCCTGGACCATCTCCCGGAACGCATCCCGGATCTCGTCTTTCGAGGCGTCCTCGTCGACGCCGAGCAGTTCGTAAAAGTCTCTCGTCATATACCGGCAGTTACTTGCGGCAAATGTGGTGCATGCTTATAATTCCAGTGCATGAGACGTGTCAGAAATCGGTGAGGCTCGACTGTCCCGACCTGCTCGGTGTCGTACGTTCCTGCTGGCGAGGCTCGCCGGTCTCCTGACCATCTGTCTCCCCGTCCCAGCCGCTCAGTCGCGCCTGTTCCCCGGTTGGAAACTCCAGATTCGAGACGCGGACGCCGACCTTCCGAACGGGGTCATCGTCGAACTCGGAGATTAGCTCCAGTGCGATCGTCTCGACGAGATCGGGATCGTCGATCGGCCCCGGCAGGGAACGCTCGCGTGTGTTGACGTCGTACGGCGGTGTGACTGCCTTCACGCCGATCGTCCGGTACAGGGCCCCTTTGCTCTGTGCCCGGGTCGCGACCGCTTCAGCCAGTGCCCTGACCTGTTCGCGTTTTCGTTCGGGATCCTCGACGGCGTCGGCAAAGGCTGACTCCCGGGAGAGACTCTTGGGATCGCCGGTCGGCGTTACCTCCCGGGTGTCCGCTCCCCGCGCGCGGTCGTATAGCTCCCGCCCCCGCTCGCCGAACCGATCGACCAGTTCGTGGGGATCTGCTGTTGCCAGATCGCCCGCTGTCTCGATACCCAGTTCGCGGAGTTTGCGGGCCGTAACCGGCCCGACACCGTGGACTTCCTCGACCGACAGCGGGGCGAAGAAATCCGCGACTTCACCGGGCTCGACGACGACGAGCCCGTCCGGTTTGTCGTGATCCGAGGCGACTTTCGCCGCGCTCAGCGTGGGTGCGACGCCGACGCTTGCGACGACGCCGACCTCCCGCTCGATCCGCTGTTTGACGTGGCGTGCGAAGCCGTCCGCGACCTCCCAGCCGGTCCGGTCGGTGACGTCGAGATACGCCTCGTCGATGCTGACCTCCCGGACCGTATCGGCACAGTCGTGGAGAATCGCCCTGACGTCCTCGGCGACCGACTGGTAAAAGTCCAGATCGACGGGGCGGTAGTAGCCCGCTGGCTCGTCGGTGGTGTCCCGGCTCCCGGTCGGCCCGTCGGCGTCCTCGTCCAGTCGCGGCAGCCGGTCGAGCGCCTCGGAGATAGCCATCGCACTCTCGACGCCGTACTCCCGGGCCTCGTAACTCGCCGTGGCGACCGCACCGATGTCGTCGCCGGGCTCGTAGCCCATCCCGACGACGAGCGGCTCGCCGCGCAGTTCCGGCTCCCGCAGACGCTCGCAGGCGGCGTAAAAACAGTCCATGTCGACGTGCAGGACGATCTGGTCCGGCGGCTCGTCGTCGACGCCGGGCAGCGTGGCGTCTCCCGGACTCGGCATACCCACCGATTGGGACGGCAACGTCCTAAACGCTCTGGCATGGCCCACTCCCACGATAGTCCACTCCCCCTGCAGTCCCACCGAGAGAGCGTGCCACTTTCCGCAACCCGTGGTTTTTCACCGGCTCACGTCCCGAAATCGGTATGGACACCCCCGACCTCGATCGGTTCGAGTCCCGCCGATCAACCGTCTACGCCACCGAAGGAATCGTTGCGACCAGCCAACCGCTCGCCGCCGAGGCTGGCGTCTCGATCCTGCGAGAGGGCGGCAACGCCTTCGACGCCGCGGTCGCCACCGCGGCCGCGCTGAACGTCGTCGAGCCCACGAGCACCGGGCTCGGCGGGGACGTCTTCGCGCTCTATCGCACCGCCGACGGCGAGGTCGGCGCAATGCGGAGCTGTGGCGGCGCACCCGCCGACGCCACGCTCGACCGCGTCCGGGAGGCCGTGGCCGCCGAGCAGGACGTCGCGCCGAGCGAAGCCGAGATGCCACAGCACGGCCCGCATCCGGTCACTGTTCCCGGGACTGCACGCGGATGGGAGGCCACTGTCGAGCGCCTCGGGACCCGCTCGCTGGCCGACGTGCTCGAACCGGCGATCCGGTACGCGACGGAGGGCTACCCCGTCAGCGAGGTGATCGCCAGCGCGTGGAGCCACGGCGAGGAGCTGTTCGACGACGAACACGCGCGAGACGCATACCTCGTCGACGGCGAGCGCGCGCCCGAGGTCGGCGAGCACGTCACGCTGCCCGAACTCGGCGCGAGCATGGAGCGAATCGCCAAAGAGGGTGCCGATGTGGTCTACGAGGGCGATATCGCCGAGGCCATCGTCGAGGAGGTCCAGTCGAAGGGCGGCTTTCTCGACCACGACGATCTCGCGGACTTCGAACCGGAGTTCGTCGAGCCGGTGAGCGCGACCTACCGCGGGACCGAGGTGTACGAACTGCCCCCGAACAATCAGGGGTTGATCGCGCTCGAAGCGCTCGGGATCGCCGAAGAGATCGGCGCGGGCGAGGTCCCCTACGACTCGCCGGAACGGATCCACAGGTTCGCCGAGGCGACGAAGCTCGCCTTCCACGATGGCCACCACTACATCACCGATCCCGAGTACGAGGAGATTCCACCGCTTGCCGATCCGGAATACGTGGCCGGGCGTGCCGACGAGATCGGTCCGGAGCCGATCCAGGACGTCGACATCGGCTTCGGTGAGGGCGCTGGCGAGGACGCCGACACCGTCCTTCTCACCGTCGCAGACGCCGAAGGGAACCTCGTCTCCTACATCAACTCCCGTTTTGCAGGCTTTGGCAGCGGGCTGGTGGCGGGCAATACCGGGATTGCACTGCAGAACCGCGGCTGGTCGTTCTCGCTCGATCCCGACCATCCCAACCGACTCGAACCGGGCAAGCGACCGTTCCACACGCTGATTCCCGCGCTCGCGAAGTTCGACGAGGACGACTGGGCGGCCTTCGGCGTCATGGGCGGGTACATGCAGCCACAGGGCCACGTGCAGGTGCTCTCGAACATCGTCGACTACGACATGCCGCTCCAGCGCGCGCTCGACGAACCGCGCTGGCGCTACCGGGAAGACGGCGGCCTCGCGCTCGAAGGACAGTTCGAGGGCGCGATCGCGTCGAAGCTCGCCCGGCGCGGTCACGACGTGAGCGTTCTGCCGCCGATCCGCTTTGGGGGCGCACAGATCGTTCGGGATCGGGAGGGGACGCTTTCGGGCGCGACGGAGCCCCGAAAGGACGGCACGGTCGTCGGCTACTGAGCGCCCGATCGGCTGTGATTTTGTGATTTTGTATACAATATAACATTATAACACGCAAGAGGGCGTTCGGATCAACGGATTTGCCGATCAGTTCTATGGCCTACCTCCCCACAGACTCACATATATTTGAAAAAGCCAAAGATATATTGAAGACAACCGTCTACAGCTATGTATGACTGAGTTCGATCCGGCTCCAACGTCCGACGAGACCCAGCGACGGTGGCAGGCGGGAACGGACACGTTTGGTCGTGTCTACGACGTCGTCCTCGGGATAACGTCCCCAACCCCGTACACCGACATCGCCGAACTCGCGGACTGTTCTCCAAACGCCGCCAAAAAGCATCTCGACCGGCTGGCGGAGATGGGCATCGCCCACGCCAACAGCGACAGCCGCCCGGCGACATACGAACGAAACGAGGGGTATCTCGAATGGCAGGACGCCAGTCGGATCGCAGCCGAACTCTCGGTCGACGAGATCCTCGACCGTGTCGAAACGCTGGAATCCCAGCGAGCGGACTACGAAGTCCGGTTCGGGACGACGGACCCGACGGACGTCTCCGTGTTCGATCACGGTGACCACGACACGATTCACGAGCGAATGACCGCAGTCAGCGAGTGGCAAGGTGTGATTCGAGATATCAGGCTGTACGAACTGGCCCGCCAGCTCTCCCAGAACGACGGCCATCTCATCCCGGCGTAGATGAGCGATCCTCCCGAGGATTCAACGCCGCACTCGACAGGCCCACCGGACCGACAGACGTTGCGCCTGCTGGAGCGACATCTGGCCTCGGATTCACTCGTCGCCGAGACGGCGTTCGAGCCGAATGCCTACGAACCGCGGCTGCTTCACGGAGTTCTCGCCGCCGAACGATATCCGGACTCGGTGACAGCGGTCCGCCTCGATATTCGGTGGTTCACGACTGGCGATTTCTCGATCCACTACGTCGAAGACCACGAGGATGGAACGCGCTGGGAGTGTCGCTGGGATCGGCACCCGAACACGCACAACACGCGGTTGCACTTCCACGAACCACCATCGGCAACCGGGGTAACTGATCTCGACCTCCCGTCACTCCATCCACTCGACGTGTACTCGACCGTGCTTGCGGCGATAGAGAACCGTCTAGAGACACTGTGGTCGGCAATGTAGTGCAGTACCCTGAAACCCCACGACGGATCGGGAGTTAACACATTTATCCGACAACCCTGTATTCCTACGCCATATGAACTTCTGTGACGAGTGTGGTTCGATGATGCACACGGAGGGCGACACGTGGGCGTGTCGCTCCTGTGAGCACGAGGAGCCACGGGATTCCCAGGCAGAAGCGGCGATGGAGACCCAGGATGGGCAGCGGGACGACGGAGCACCCGCCGTGGCCGACGCGACCCAGGACTCCACGGAGACGATGCAGGAGCATTGTCCGACGGACGACTGCGACAGCGACCGGGCCTACTACGAGATGCTGCCGAAGCCGGGCGGCTCCTACGAAGTTCGGCTGTTCACCTGCGTCGAGTGCGGCCACAAATGGCGCGAGTCCTGACCCGCACAGGGCCCACCGTGGGCAGTAATTCGTAACTGTGTACACGCTGTGTACCATCGCGGGCGGCGTCCGGAGCCGTTTTCAAGCCGTCGGAAGCCGAACTTCGAACACTGCACCAGTTGGCTCGTTGTCCCTGACCTCGACCTCGCCGTCGTAATGATCGACCAGCATCTCGACGAGATACAGCCCCAGTCCGGTGCCGTCGCTGTCGAGTCCCTTCTCGCCTTTGCCGAAGATCTCCGACTTGTGGCGGTCGGGGATCCCTGGACCATTGTCGGCGACGGAGACGGTTGCGGCGTCGTCGACCACGTCGGCGGAGACCGTCACCGTCGGCTCGTCGGCGTCGTTGTGAACGGCAGCGTTGTGCAGGAGGTTGTGAAAGACTGCCCCGAGCATATCGTCGGCGAGGACGTCGATCGCGGGGATCTCGCCGTCCACGGCGACGTCTACTCCCTCGTGCTGGGATCGGAGATCGTCGATCTCTTCGTGGAGCCGAGCGCGCAACGGGACGGGTCTGATCGGCTCCTCGTCACGCAGCAGCGTCTCGGTCAGGTCACGGGCGGTCTCTGTCAGGTCGATCGCCTTCCGGGTCGAGCGCTGTACTTCGTGCAGGTGTTCGAGTCCCGCTTCGTCGAGATGGTCTTCGAGCATCGCCGCACGCCCGGCCACGAGTTGCATATCGTTGCGGATATCGTGGCGGACGACCTCGTTGAGCAGCTCAAGTCGGTCGCGGTCCCGTCTCGTCCGTCGCTGTCGTTCGCGTAGCTCCTGTTCTCGGGATTTCAGATCCGTGACGTCCCGACAGATGGCGATCGTCCCCGCAAGGTCTCCCTCGTCGTCGTAGTACGGATATCGGAAGGTGGAGAAATCCGCCTTCGCCTGCTTCCCACCCTCGAACTCGGGTGATACCTCGTACCGGATCGGCTCCTCACGTTCGAGCACCTCAGATTTGATCTCCGCGATCGTGGTCGCCGTCTCCTCGTCCATGAATGCGAACTCGTCCGCCCCGATGAGCTCCTCGGCCGACAACCCAGCATAGTCGCTTAGAGCACCGTTGACGAACTCAAACTGTCCGTCCAGCCCCTGCAACATGACCGGATCATCCAGCTGTCGTACGATCCTCTCGAAGAGCACGGGGTCGGAAGACTGGACAGCCATGCCTGCACGTACGCACCATACGATCTTAGTTCGATTGGCCGCGTTACAGATGGGGAGATTCAATAGGCATGGGCTACCGTTGCTACACAATGCGGGACGAGCACCTCATAACGGCCAAACAGCTAACACGGGAGGACATCGAGACGGTCCTCGACCGGGCGGCCGAGATCGCGGCCGATCCGTCCGCCGTCAGCGACCGTCACGCCGACACGTTGCTCGGGTTGCTCTTTTTCGAGCCCAGCACCCGGACCAAGATGAGCTTCGAGACGGCGATCAAACGACTGGGCGGGGACGTCGTCGACATGGGCTCGGTCGACTCCTCCAGCGTCTCAAAGGGCGAGAGCCTCGCCGACACCGTCCGTGTCATTCAGGGCTACGCCGACGCGCTCGTACTGCGTCATCCGCGACAGGGATCGGCCAAGATGGCCAGCGAGTTCATCGACGTGCCGCTGGTCAACGCGGGCGACGGCGCGGGCCATCACCCGACCCAGACGCTGCTCGATCTCTACACGATGCGCGAACAGAACGGGCTGGACGACCTGACCATCGGGATCATGGGCGATCTGAAGTACGGTCGGACGGTCCACTCGCTGGCCAACGCGCTGACGAACTTCGACGTCCGCCAGCACTTCATCAGCCCCGAGAGCCTCCAGCTCCCCCGGAGCGTGCGGTACGACCTCCATCAGGAAGGGGCGTCGGTCCGGGAACACACCGACCTCGACGAGATCCTCCCCGAACTCGACGTACTCTACGTCACGCGCATTCAGCGCGAACGGTTCCCCGACGAGAACGAGTATCACGCCGTCGCGGGCGAGTATCAGATCGACGCCGATACCCTCGAAGCGGCGAGCGACGAACTGACGATCATGCACCCGCTCCCGCGCGTCGACGAGATCGCGCCGGAGATCGACGACACCGACCACGCCAACTACTTCCAGCAGGCGCACAACGGCGTCCCCGTCCGGATGGCCCTGCTGGATCTCCTGCTCTCGAATACGGGAGGTGACGACGAATGAGCGACCACGAACTCCGCGTCAGCAAGATCCGCAACGGCACCGTGATCGACCACGTCCCCGGCGGCCAGGCGCTGAACGTTCTCGCCATTCTGGGGATCGACGGCACCGGCGGCGAGCAGGTCAGCATCGGCATGAACGTCCCCAGTGATCGGCTCCCCGCCAAGGACATCGTCAAAGTCGAAGGACGCGAACTCAGCCAGAACGAGGTCGACGTCCTCTCGCTGATCGCGCCCGACGCAACGATCAATATTGTCAGTGAGTACGACGTCGTCGATAAACGACGGCTCGACCGTCCCGAGTATGTGAAGGGTGTGCTCGCGTGTCCGAACCGCAACTGTATCACGACCGACGACGAGCCCGTCGACTCGAAGTTCGAGGTGCTCGACGACGAGGTGCGATGTGTCTACTGTGATACGATCATCCGGGACAACCTCACCGAGCACATCGGGAACTAGAGCAGCCCTGACTCCGCCTTCGCTCTCGGCGTGGTGTCCACCCAAGAGGCTAACCCGTTTGCCCGTGGACAGTTCAGTATGCAGTTTCATCACACGGGGATCGCGACGCGTGATGCTGATCGGTTGATCGACCTCTACGGCGACCTGTTCGACGCACCGGTCGTCCACGAGGAGGAGTTCGACGGCCTTCGAGTCGTCTTCCTCGATCTCGGCAACGGCTATTTCGAGCTACTGGAACCCGTCAAACACGCGACCGTTGCTCGATTTCTCGACAAGCACGGCCCCGGCGTCCACCACGTCGCCGTGGCAACCGAGGATATCGAGGCGGCTCTACAGATGGCCCGGGAGCGGGGGATCGAGTGTATCGACGAGGAGCCACGAGAGGGTGCGTGGGGTCACGATGTCGCTTTCCTGCACCCGAACGATACGGGCGGCGTCCTATTCGAGTTCGTCGAACATTGATTGAGCCGTCATCCTCTGGACCCCCCGCATACATTACCTAGGTTGCAGATACGAATCCATGTATGTCAGAGAGGACCGTGGGCCAGCAGAATATCGGCAAGTATTATAAGGAGAAGATTAACCATAAATATGAGTTGGGGGAACGCTTATATAGTTCGGATTCTGTGATTAGTATACGACACGGTGACCGCCCACCGGACCCCGACCCGGACTTCGACGCGTCTTGCACTGTTGAGTCGTTTACTGCTGAGCCCCTCGTTGCGCGGAACGGTCTGGGGAGTGATAGTATATGACAGAAGCGATCCGAACCGACGACAACCAACTCGCAGCAGAACCAGCGACTACGACCGGCGAAGCCAGGGGGAGCCATGACCGGAGACACTGAAACGCTCGACGAGCTAAGCAAGGAGTACAGAGAATCGATACCGGGAGACCTTCGCGAGACCAGATCCTTCGACTGGTATCTCGACGAGGTGTACGAGGATCCGCAGATCGCCCGCAACGCCCACCAGCGCGTCGCGGACATGTTCGACCACTACGGCACCGACTACGACGAAGAAGCCGGGGTCGTCGAGTACCACCTCGCGTCGAAGGATCCGCTCCACGACGGCGAGAACCGGTTTTTCGGCCGCGTGATCCACGAGTCGATGCACGAGTTCGTCAACAAGGTCAAAAGCGGTGCCAGACGGCTCGGTCCCGAACGACGCATCAAGCTGCTGCTCGGCCCAGTGGGATCGGGCAAATCCGCCTTCGACCAGCAGGTCCGGCGCTACTTCGAGGACTACACGATGCAGGAGGAGGGCCGGATGTACACGTTCCGGTGGACCGACCTCTGCTCGGTGATCGACGATCAGGATCCCGCAGATGACACGGTCCGTTCGCCGATGAACCAGGACCCGCTCGTCCTCCTGCCCCTCGAACAGCGCCAGCAGGTCATCGACGGGCTCAACGACCGGTTGGACGCACCGTACACGATCCGTAACGAGCAGAGCCTGGACCCGGAAAGCGAGTTCTACATGGACCGATTGTTGGCCCACTACGACGACGACCTGCAGAAGGTACTCGAAAAGCACGTCGAGATCATCCGACTCACGGCGGATGAGAACAAACGGCAGGCCCTGGAGACGTTCGAGCCAAAGGACAAGAAAAATCAGGACGAGACCGAACTCACCGGCGACGTCAACTACTCGAAGATCGCCGTCTACGGCGAATCCGATCCGCGCGCATTCGATTACTCCGGCGCGTTCTGTAACGCGAACCGCGGCGTCTTCTCCGGCGAGGAGTTGCTGAAACTCCAGCGGGAGTTCCTCTATGACTTCTTACACGCCAGTCAGGAACAGACGATCAAGCCCAAGAACAACCCGCGGATCGACATCGACCAGGTGATCGTTGGGCGGACGAACATGCCCGAGTACAAGGACAAAAAGGGCGACGAGAAGATGGAGGCCTTTAACGACCGCACCAAGCGGATCGACTTCCCGTACGTCCTCTCCTACGAGGACGAGGCCGAAATCTACTGGAAACTGCTGGGGAACGCGGACGTACCCGACATCCACGTCGAACCCCACACGCTGGAGATGGCGGGGCTCTTTTCGGTCCTTACGCGGATCGAAGAGCCCGACACGGAGACGGTCGATCTCCTCCAGAAGGCGAAAGCCTACAACGGCGAGGACGACGAGACCGACGACGTCGACCTGAAGAAGCTTCGCGAGGAAGCCGCTGCGAAAGCCGAGATCGGGGAAGGGATGGAGGGAATCTCGCCCCGATTCATCGGCGACGAGATCGCCGAGGCGATCATGGACAGCAAACACCGCGGCCGGGACTTCCTCTCGCCGCTGATCGTCTTCAACTTCTTCGAGGAGAATTTAGAACACCACGGTTCGATCGCAGAGGACCGATTCGACACCTACTACCGCTACCTCGAACGCGTCCGCGAGGAGTACCGCGAGCGCGCCATCGAGGACGTTCGACATGCGCTCGCATACGACGTCGACGAGATCCGTCGTCAGGGCGAGAAGTACATGGACCATGTGATGGCCTACATCGACGACGACACCGTCGAGGACGAGATTACGGGCCGCGAACAGGAGCCCGACGAAACCTTCCTCCGAAGTGTCGAGGAGAAACTCGACATTCCAGAGGACCGAAAAGACGACTTCCGGCAGGAGGTCTCGAACTGGGTCTCCCGCAGGGCGCGTGAGGGCGAGGCGTTCAACCCGCAGGACAACGAGCGTCTGCGCCGTGCGCTCGAACGCAAGCTCTGGGAGGACAAGAAACACAATATCAACTTCTCGGCACTGGTCAGCGCAAACGAGTTCGACGACGACGAGCGCTCGGCGTGGATCGACGCGCTGCTCAAGCAGGGATACAGCGAGGATGGCGCGCGCGAAGTGCTGGAGTTCGCCGGTGCCGAGGTCGCCAAATCCGAACTCGAAGAGTAATGTCCCGAGGAGAGAAGTTCGTCAGCGAGGCAGACGCCGCCCTCGAAGGGGCCTACGAGGAGCCCAAACCACTGGCCGAGTACGTCGATCGCGTCTTCGAGCGCCCGCGGATCGCCTCCCATGCGACCAAGTATCTGGTCGAGGCGATCGAATCACAGGGCACCAGAACGGTGATCGAGGAGGGCGAGGAAAAAGAGCGCTATCGGTTCTTTGATGACCCGCACAACGACGGCGAGCACGCGATTCTCGGCAACACCGAGGTACTCAACGCCTTCGTGGACGATCTGCGGACGATAGCGGCTGAACGCGGGAAAGGCGAGAAGATTATCTGGTTCGACGGACCGACGGCGACCGGGAAATCCGAACTCAAACGCTGTCTGATCAACGGATTGCGCGAGTACTCGAAGACCGAAGAAGGGCGTCGATACACCATCGAATGGAACGTCGAGGGCGCGGTCGATACGCGCGGTCTGAGCTACGGGAGCGAGCGACGCTCCGACGAGGATGACTGGTACGAGAGCCCCGTGCAGGCGCATCCACTGTCAGTGTTCCCGGAGGACGTGCGGTCAGAGCTGCTGGCCGAGATCAACGAGGCGTCGGACGATCACGTCGACTTGCACGTCGACACGCGCCTCGACCCGTTCTCGCGGGAAGCCTACGAGTACTTAGAAGAACAGTACCGCCGATCGGGACAGTCCGGCGAACTGTTCTCGGCGATCACCGATCCCGATCACCTCAGGGTGAAAAACTACGTCGTCGACGTCGGGCAGGGGATCGGCGTCCTCCACTCCGAGGACGAGGGCCATCCCAAACAGCGACTGGTCGGCTCGTGGATGCAGGGAATGCTGCAGGAACTGGACTCCCGCGGGCGAAAGAACCCGCAGGCGTTCAGTTACGATGGCGTACTCTCACAGGGCAACGGGCTTCTCACGATCGTCGAGGACGCCGCCCAGCACGCCGACTTGCTCCAGAAGCTACTGAACGTCCCCGACGAGCGAACCGTCAAACTCGACAAGGGAATCGGGATGGATATCGACTCACAGCTGCTGATTATCTCGAACCCGGATCTGGAGGACCAGCTGAACCAGCACGCTGACCGTAACGGGACGGACCCGCTGAAGGCGCTCAAGCGACGGCTCGACAAACACGAGTTCAGGTACCTGACCAACGTCTCCCTGGAGACCGAACTGATCCGCCGGGAGCTAACTGGCGAGACGTCGGTCTGGGAGACCGACGAGTACGACGAACTGGAAGCGAAGATCCGCAAGCCGGTCACGATGGATCTGCGAGGGGCCGACGGCGAGATCCGCGAACGGGAACTCGCCCCCCATGCCATCCAGGCCGCGGCGATGTATGCGGTCGTGACGCGGCTTGACGATGGGGATCTGCCAGCAGGGATCGATCTCGTCGACAAGGCGGTCCTCTACGATCGGGGGTATCTGGAGGACGGCGACGAACGCCGTGAGAAAGACGAGTTCGCGTTCGATGACGTGCAAAGTGGCAAGCAGGGAATTCCGGTGACGTTCACGCGGGACGTGCTGGCCGAACTCCTGCAGGCGGAGACTGACCGCCATCATCCGGAGCTCCCCGTCGAGTCGGTCGTCATGCCCCGCGACGTGTTGAACGCGATGGCCGAAGGGCTCTCGGAGGCGCCGATGTTCTCGGCTGGCGAGAGCGCGGAGTTCGAGAACCGGGTCGTCCCCGTCAAAAACTACCTGTTTAGCCAGCAGGAAGGGGACGTCCTCGAGGCCATGCTCCACGACAACCGGGTCGACGAGGGGACGGTCGGTGAGTACGTCGAGCACGTCTACGCATGGGCGACCGACGAGCGGATCACCAACGACCGGGGCGAGCGGATCGATCCGGACCCGCTGAAGATGAAGCTGTTCGAGATCGAGCAGATGGGCCGGTTCGCCGAACGCGACTACGAAGGCAACGAACCCTCTACAGCCGTCGCCGAGTTCCGGCGGAGCAAAATCATCACGTCGCTGAACCGGCACGCGTGGGAGCAACGGGACGAGGACTTCTCGGTGTCGGATGTCGACCTGACGTCGATCCCAGTTATTCGTAGTCTCCTGGAGAGCTACGACTGGGACGACGTCGAGCGAATCTACGAGGACTTCGATCCGAGCCAGTGGTCGGATCCGCCGGCGAACACCGAGACCGAGAGCGTGAAACGAGGGACGATCGAGAACATGATCGACCTGTTCGACTACACGGCGGCGTCGGCCGAGCTGACGAGCCGCCACGTCGTCGGACAGGTCGCGTACAAGTGGAAATAATGGGACTACAGGACGATCTCGACCGGTTCAGGGAAGTGGGCGAACAGCGCCGCAAAGACCTCGCTGACTTCATCCAGTACGGCGATCTGAGCGGCAGCGACCGTGACGAGGTACGGATCCCGATCAAGATCGTCGACCTGCCCTCTTTCGAGTACGATCAGCGCGACCAGGGCGGTGTCGGGAAGGGGGAGGGGGAGGTTGGCGACCCTGTTGGCCCGCCACAGCCACAGCCGGGAGACGGTGACGAGGACGGCGACCCGGGCGAGGAAAGCGGTACGCACGAGTACTACGAGATGGATCCCGAGGAGTTCGCCGAGGAGCTCGACGAACGGCTCGGGCTGGATCTCGAACCGAAGGGAAAGAAGGTGATAGAGGAAAAGGAAGGGCCGTTTACCGACCTCACACGGAGCGGCCCCGACTCGACGCTCGATTTCGAGCGGATGTTCAAGGAAGGCCTCAAGCGAAAGCTCGCGATGGACTTCGACGAGGAGTTCGTCCGCGAGGTGCTGAAGATCGACGGCTGGGGGCCCCAGCAGGTCTTCGAGTGGGCGCGCGGCGAGAACATCCCCGTCTCGAAGCCGTGGATCGAGGAGGCCTACAGCGAGATTCCGGGCGACGAACGCGGCGCGTGGGAGAGCTTCGAGGAACTCGATGCGACCGTCGAGCGCGAACCGGTCCAGCGGAAGATCCGCCGCGAAGGGCTCAAACACGTCCCGCTGCGCCGCGAGGACGAGCGGTACAGGCATCCCGAGATCATCGAGGAGAAAGAAAAGAACGTCGTCGTGGTGAACATCCGCGACGTCTCGGGCTCGATGCGCCAGAACAAGCGTGAACTGGTCGAGCGGACGTTCACGCCGCTTGACTGGTATCTCCAGGGCAAGTACGACAACGCCGAGTTCGTCTACATCGCCCACGACGCCGAGGCGTGGGAGGTCGACCGCGAGGAGTTCTTCGGCATCCGCTCAGGTGGTGGAACGAAGATTTCCTCCGCCTACGAACTCGCCGAGGCACTGCTGGAGGAGTACCCCTGGCACGAGTGGAACCGGTACGTCTTCGCCGCCGGTGACAGCGAGAACTCCTCGAACGACACCGAATCGGGCGTCATCCCGCTCATGGAATCGATTCCGGCCAATCTCCACGCCTACGTCGAAACCCAGCCCAGCGGCAACGCGGTCAACGCGACCCACGCCAAGGAGCTGGAAAGTCATTTCGACGAGGACGACAACGTCGCGGTGGCCTACGTCTCCGGACAGGATGACGTCGTCGACGCCATCGAGGAGATCCTCAGCACGGAGAGTGACTCATGAACTTCGATCGATACAGCGCACAGCGGGAGGCAGAGAAACTGCAAGCACCAGTCGAGGAGGCCCGCAAACTGGCCGAGCGCCTCGGACTCGAACCCTACCCGGTCAACTACTGGATCGTCGACTACGACGAGATGAACGAGCTGATCGCGTACGGCGGGTTCCAGCAACGCTACCCACACTGGCGCTGGGGCATGCAGTACGACCGCCAGCAAAAACAGGGCCAGTACATGGGCGGGAAGGCCTTCGAGATCGTCAACAATGACAACCCTTCCCATGCCTTCCTGCAGGAGTCGAACGAACTCGCCGACCAGAAAGCGGTGATCACGCACGTCGAGGCCCACGCCGACTTCTTCGCCAACAACCAGTGGTTCGGCCTCTTCACCGACGGACGGAGCAACGATACTGTCGAGGCGGCGGCCATGCTGGAACGCCACGCCCGCCAGATCCGCGAGTACATGGAGGATCCCGAGATCGACCGGGGCGACGTCGAGCGATGGATCGACCACGTGCTGACGCTCGAAGACACCATCGACCAGCATCAGGCCTTCTCGGCGACGCGACCGGGCGACCCGGAGAGCGAGCTCGAGCAGCGGGAGGCCGACCTTGCCGAACAGCTCGCCGAACTGGAGCTGAGCGACGAAGTCCGCGAGGAGGTGTTCTCCGAGGAATGGCTCGAAGGACAGGCCGACGACGAGGACACGACTGACCCCACGACGCCCGAGAAAGACGTCATCGCGTTCCTCGGCGAGCATGGAAAGCAGTTCGATGCCGACGCCGGGAAGGCCCGCGAGTACGAGCCTTGGCAGCGTGACGTCCTGGAGATGCTGCGCACCGAGTCGTACTACTTCGCGGGGCAGAAAATGACAAAAATAATGAACGAAGGGTGGGCAAGTTACTGGGAATCCGTCATGATGGCTGGCGAGAACTTCGCCGAGGCTGACGAGTTCCTCACCTACGCCGATCACATGGCCCGTGTGCTCGGCTCGCCCGGTCTGAATCCCTACAAGCTCGGCCTCGAACTCTGGCAGTACGCTGAGAACACGGTTAACCGTCGGGAGGTGCTGGACAAACTGCTGCGCGTCGAGGGAATCTCGTGGCGGAACCTGTCGGAATCCGTCGACTTCGATGCCGTACTGGAGACACTCGAACCCCCCTCGGCGCTGAAACTGATCACGGGCGACCGGCTCGACGAGGTTGCCGACCTGCCCGACAGATATGTCGATCGTGAGAACCTCCAGCGCGCCCGTGACGGCGATATTGACGTCGATCGCTACCCCTGGAAAGTGCTCACCTACGAGGGGCTGGCGCGTCGACACTTCTCACTGATCAAGCCACAGAACCGTAGTTTCCTGCCGAGCGTGAGCCAGTCCGAACTCGAACGGCTTGGTCGCTATCTCTTCGATGACGCGATCTACGACAGCGTGGAGGAGGCTCTGGAGGATGTCGACTACACGACCGGCTGGGACCGGATGCGCGAGATCCGCGAGAGCCACAACGACGTGACGTTCCTCGACGAGTTCCTCACCGACGAGTTCGTCGAGGAGGGTGAGTATTTCACCTACGAACACTCCCACGCGACGGGGCAGCCACGCGTCGCCAGCCGGGACGCTGCGGACGTAAAGAAGAAACTCCTGCTCCGTTTTACGAACTTCGGGAAGCCGACGATCGTCGTCAGTGACGGCAACTACAACAACCGTAACGAGCTACTGCTTTCCCACCGGTACAACGGCGTCATGCTCGACATAGAACAGGCAAAGCGAACGCTCGAACGCGTCTTCGAGCTGTGGGGTCGACCCGTCAATCTCGTGACGATCGTCAAACGGATCGACGATCACGATCGTGAGGTGGCGCGTCGTCGCAACGAGGAGCCAGAACCCACCGAGCAGGGAGCACTGATCCGGTACGACGGCGAGACGTTCGACGAACGCTCGCTACCGTGGGAGGACGTCGAGGATATCGCCGCCAGTGACATCGACTACGATACGAAACCCGACGACTGGCTGGCATAATTGGTCGGTGTCCCGTCTCGGCGTCTGGCGGGAGCGCCGCCCTCAGGCCAGTTCGGCGGCCCGATCCCGGAGCGACGATTCTACGGTTCTATCCTCGGTGATCGATTCGAGCTCGGCCGTCGCCGAACAGCGGCCAAGCCCTTCGAGAGCGTGGCGACGGAGGTCGCCGACGAGGCCGCCGGTCCGGACCAGTACGCCGAGGTTCGTCGCGTCCCGTTTTTCGACGAGTCTGTCGATCGCTTTGCGTCGGCTATCCTTCGATACGTTCCGTTTGACTGCGGTCTGAAAGTCTGAAGACATGTGTATCAATCAGCAATACCGATCTCTTCGCCACCGTCGGTCGTTTCGTCCGATTCGTCCGCGTCGGTCGCTTCCCCGGTTTCGGGGGCCTCGAACGTCGGGAAGCGATCCTCGAAGGCGTCCCAGTCGGCCGCCATCTCCTCGTCGGTGAGCAGGCTGTGCTCCAGATACGTCCGGAGTGCCTCGTGATCCATCTCGACGCCGATCAGTACCAGACGGGTGCCACGATCACCCCACTGGTCATCCCACTCGTCTTCGAGGCCGGGATGGGCCTCGAACTGCGCTTCCTGTTCTTCGGCCGGGAGACTCGCTACCCACCGACCGGCCGGTGCGACCCGGACCGACTGGCCCGCGACGTGGAGCATGATCGCGTTGTCCTCCCGACCGGCGAGCCAGAAGTGACCCTTCGAGCGGACGACTTCGTCGGGGAACGAGTCAAGCAGCTCGGCAAACCGTTCGGGGTGGAACGGTCGGTCGGCCTCGAACACGAAGGAAGTAACGCCGTGTTCTTCCTCCGCGGACTCGTGTGGCTGTTGTAGCTCCTGCATCCAGCCAGCCGAGGCGCGTGCTTCCTCGAAGTCGAAGCGCTCGGTCTCGACGATGTCGTCGACGTCGACCCGGCCGTGAGTCGTCCGCAGGATCTCGGCGCGGGGCTGGAGGACTTCGAGCGTCGCTTCGATCTCCTCGAGCGTCGCTTCGTCGACGAGATCGCACTTGTTCAACAGGAGGACGTCACAGAACTCCACCTGTTCGACGAGCAGATCGCCGAGATGTTTCTCGGTGCCGTCGTCGTCGAGGACCTCGTCGGATTGCATCGCCTCGTGGAACTGGTGGGCGTCGACGACGGTGACCGTCGTATCGAGGTGACAGCCCGACAGCGGCTCGATACCGGTTTCTTCGTAGAACTCGGTCGGATCGAGATCGGACTGGTCAAAGCCCATCGTCAACGTCTGTGCGACAGGGAGTGGCTCGGCGACGCCGGTCGACTCGACGACTATGGCGTCGAACTCGCCCGCCTCGGTGAGCCTGTCGACCGCTTCGAGCAGATCGCCGCGAAGCTCACAGCAGATGCAGCCGTCGTCCAGTTCGACTAGCTCTTCCTCCTCGTCGGAGATGTCCGAGGATTCAGCGACCAGATCCGCATCGACGTTGACCTTGCCCATGTCGTTGACGAGGACCGCTAGCTCGCGGTCGCCACTCTGTGCAAGGATGTGGTTGAGTGTGGTGGTCTTTCCGGCACCTAGCATACCGGACAGTACCGTCACGGGAGTCGTCTCTTCGCTCATTCATTAACAACCTATGGCTTGGTCATAATATAAGTTATTATCTAAGTCACAGTTCTTATTAATCTCTGGGGCATCGATCTCGGTACCGATCACTCGTGAGCAACGACACACACAGTCCAGAGCGGTTCGGGTGTGCTATCATCGGTGGCGGGATCCACGGGACGTATCTCGCGAACCGGCTAGTAGAGGACACCCAGTTTGGCCCAGCGGATATCGCCATCTTCGACCCACACGAGCAACTGCTGGAATCGTTCCGTCGGAAGGCCCAGCGGTGCGGGATGGAGACACTCAGATCTACGTTCGTCCACCACGTCGGGGCGGAGGCGTTCGGCCTCGAACGGTTCGCAGACGAATACGATCGCAGGGACGAACTCGTCTCGACGATCGATTACCCGGCCCGGCCCTCGCTGTCCCTGTTTCTGGACTACGCCGACGAGATTATCGCGACCAGCGGTCTCGATAGCTGCCATCGCCGGACACACGTCGAGGCGATCCGCCCGACAGACAGGGATCGTCTCGCACTGGAGACGGTGGAGGGACGCGCGATCGCCGACACCTGCGTCCTCGCGATGGGACACGGAGGTCGCCACACCCGGCCGGACTGGGCACAGGGAATCGACGACGTGGTCCACGTCTGGGGCGAGTTTGATCCCGCGAGAACCGTCGACCGGACGCTGATCGTCGGTGGCGGGATCACTGCCGGCCAGCTCGCCTGCACGCTGAGCGAGTCGGAAACGGTCGGGCTGGTCAGCCGACACCCGCTCGACTGGGAGGTCTCGGAAGCCGCGCCGCCGTGGATCAACTGGTCACGAATCGAATCGGAGCTGCACACGCATCCGCCGGGATCGAAAGCGCGACTGGAGGTAGCGAGGGACGCGCGCAACGACGCGTCGATGCCGCCGTACCTGTACGCGGAACTGGACGAGCGGATCGACGAGGGTGCGCTGGTCATCGAGAGCGGCGACATCGAGACGGTTGAACGTCAAGACGACGGGATTGCGCTGTCGATCCGCCACGTCAGGGACCTAGTCGGCGACCGGGTAGTCCTCGCGACAGGCTTCGAGCCGGTGTTCGAGCATCCGTTCGTCGACCGGGTCGCCCAGGAGTGCTCGCTCGCACGCGGATACGACGGAATGCCACTCCTCGATGACGAGACGCTCGCGTGGCGACACGATCAGGGGCAGCTATCGAACCTGTTCGTCACCGGCGCGCTGGCCCTCGGTACTGTCGGTCCCTATGCACCAAACATCCCGGGCGCACGGCGGGCGGCAGACCGGATCGTTCCGTCGATAGCGACCCAGCTAGAGCGTGCTGACCTCGCAGCGATGGGGCCCTGAACGTCTGGGAGAGGGTACTCTACGCTGGCACCATTGCTTCCTTCTGGGCGGTCAGGTGGTCGACGATCAGGTCACCCGCCCGTCGCGCGCCGATCACGTTGCGAGCGAATGGGCCAAGCACCTGCTCCGTGGCGGCTCCGGAGACGAGTACCCGCGAGGGGCTCCCGTCCTCGCATCGCCAGCACAGCGTCTCGTCGTCGAGAACCGGTGCGCCGCGATAACCAGACGCCAGTGACGTCTCACGGAACGAGCGGAACAGGCTGGCACTGTAGGGATTCCCAAAGCCAGTTGAACAGATCATCCGGTCGAGACACACCGCAGTCCCGTCCTCGCAGGTGACGACGACGGTCCCGCCCGCCTCGTTGGCGACCGTAATCTCCGATCGTTCGAGGGATATGCCGTCCCCCTGCAATGTCTCGCGCAATCGGTCGAAGGCGTATGGCGGGATCGCGCCGTCGTTTCGCGCCTGCTCGACGCGCTGCTGGCGTTCCTGCGAGGCGGGAGGCAGATCGTGGAGTTCCTCCACGACGCTGGAAAAATGCATCCACTCGGTGCCCGCCTCTAGCGACTCGACGCGGAACGGACTGCGCGCGAACAGCGTCACGGTTCTGGACGGACGCGCAATTGTCACTGCTAACTGTGCAGCCGTGATGCCACCGCCAACGATGCCGACGTGTTCGGTCTCGCCGATCACTTCCCGGTCGAACGACGGATCCCAGACGTGTGTGACCGGGGCGTCCTCCGGAAGCGTGCCAGCCCACTCGGGGAGCGACGTCGCGCCGCCGTAGCCGGTCGCCAGGAGACACCAGTCGGATTCGATCCGCCCCGTGGTCGTCTCCACGGCAACCCCCGTGCGCTGCTCTCTGATCCCGGTTGCCCTGCCCTCGACGATGGACGAATCCAGATCGTACCGGTCGACGACCCACGCCGCGTGATCGAAAAAGAGGTCGGTCGTCGGCCGGTCACCGCCAACCCTGCTCGGATGCAGTTCGTCGTCACGCCCCCGCCCGCGTGCGAAATCACGCAGCGAAAACGGATCGCGAGCCACGTGGTGGACAAAGGGTGACCTGAGCGTCTCGACGCCACACTGCCGACACTTCCGACGAAACCCGCCGAGCAATCCGTCGGGTTCGACGATTCGCAGGTCCTCGTGCTCGACGACATTCGCGTCGAGCAGCCGGATCGCGAGGTGGACGCCGTGGACGCCGCCGCCGATGATCGTCACGCGTGGACTGCTCCGTACGTCCGATCGATTGCTCCCTTGCATCGGTCGCTCGGTCATCTCCTGTTAATAAAATGTTCGAGTATATTAATAACTTCTGGACCGGGGGCGTCTGCAGTCGATAGTTCCCCGCCAGCGTACAGGACGATTCGGCCCCGACTAGCCTTTTACAGACTGAACCCAAAGAGCGGGTATGGCTGCATCACTCACCGCGGAGGAATTTCGCGATCTACAGGACCGGGGAGAGTCGTACGCGCTCGTCGATACCCGTCCAGCAGAGAGCTTCGAGTCGTGGCATATCGAGGGGGCGATCAACTACACGTACAAGCCCCACCACGAGTTCGACGTCGAGGACTTTCGGGCGGAGACGGGACTGGAACCGGCCGATCGAATCCTCACGATCTGTGCGAAAGGCAAATCATCGTTCGACATCGTTGACGAACTGGCCGCGGCGGGCTACGACGACGTCACGGTGATCGAGGACGGCATGCGTGCCTGGAGCCGGGTGTACGACGTGACGACTGTCCCAACCGAGAGCGACGGAATCGAACTCCTGCAGGTCCAGCGCCGCGCGAAGGGCTGTCTCGGCTACGTCGTCTGCGGTACCGAGACGCGACGGGCAGCCGTGATCGACGCGACCCGACACGTCGATGAGTTCGTCGACGCCGCCGAGTCGGCGGGCTACGAGATCGCCGCCGTCTTCGACACGCACGTTCACGCCGATCACATCTCCGGCGGTAGGATGCTTGCGGACCAGCTCAACGTTCCCTACTATCTCGGCGAGGACGCCACCGACCGCGGGGTCGCACACGAGTACACGCCCATGGCACGAAACGAGGTCGTCACCGTCGGCGAGGTCGACGTCAAGGCGCTCGCCACGCCCGGCCACACCTCCGAGATGGTCAGCTACCTGCTCGACGGCGAGGCGGTCGCAACCGGTGACACACTCTTTGTCGACTCGGTGGGACGCACCGAACTCCAGTTCGGCGACGCGGAGGCCGCGGAGGGTGCCGACCAGCTCTACGACTCCCTGCACGGGACGCTGCTTGCGTTGCCCGAGGACGTAACCGTTCTGCCGGGACATTTCGCCGTCAGCGATGCGGGCGAGACCGGCGAGCTGACGCGTGGTGAGCCGATCGTCGGCTCGGTCGGGACGATTCGGACGACTGTCGATCTGCTCGGCCGCCCGCGGGACGCCTTTGTTGAGCACGTCACCGAGCGCCGCCCCGAGAAGCCGCCGAACTACGAGCGGATCATCGGCCTGAACACGGGTCGCGAGGACGTCGAGGACGAGACCGAGGCGATCGAGCTCGAACTCGGACCGAACCGCTGTGCAGCGGAGTGATCATGTGATGACGACCAGTCAGCAGTTCACCGTCTCGACCGACGCCCGACTCGATATCGTAGACCTGACCGACCGGATCGAACGCGCGATTCCGGACGATGTCGAGCAGGGACACTGTACGATCTTCGTTCAGCACACGACCGCTGCGGTCGTGATCAACGAGGCCGAACCACGGTTGCTCGACGATATCGAAGGGTTCCTCGCCGACCTCGTCCCCGACGAGGGACATCGCCACGACGAACTCGACGGGAACGCCGACTCGCATCTCCGGACCACGCTGCTGGGGCCGAGCGAAACGATCCCGATTCGGGACGGCGATCTCGACACCGGCACCTGGCAGTCCGTCCTGCTGGTCGAGTGTGACGGCCCGCGGAGCAGAGACGTGTCGGTGACAGTGATTGGAGAGTAGCTCAGGATCCCGTACCGCCGTTGCCGACGAGCAGCCGCTCCAGCGCGTCCGAGCCGATCGGCGTGACCACGAGCGGCGTCACTATGGACGCACCATCGACGGACGCCACGGCCCCAAGGCTAATCGCGAGGAGACAGACGCTCCCGGTACGGCCACGGACTGCTGGGCCGAGCCGGACGCTCACGCGAATCCCACGACCAGCACGGTCGTGTTCCACGCGACGACGACCACCCCGAGGACTGCGAGAGTCCCCGGCACGACGAGACGATGGATACTCCGGAGTCTGCGCGCAAGCAGGACGAACCCGGCCAGTACCAGTACCTTCCAGACGGTGAGGACGACCGCCGCACCGACCAGTCCGGGGGCGGCGTCGACGAGCGCAGCGGGAAGCGGGTTCCCCTCCGTTGCGCCGAGCCACAGCCCGACAATAGTCGAAACGAGGTCGCCGACGCCGTAGAAGGCGATCGCGAGTACCCACAGGGCGGACTCCGCCTCATCGGTGTCGAGGCTGAGCCATGCTGTATCGTTTCTGTGGATCGCGCTATCGGCAGCCATACATCAACCCCCAGTTCGGGCGTTTTGAGGCTCGGTACCGGTTGCGGAGCGAAGATATCCTGCTGAGCATCGGTAGATCCCCCGTCTCGTCGACGGCTCGTCTCGAACCTCGACGAGGCTACCCTTTGCTATGGATCGGATACTCGCCCACAGGTCCGGCTTACTCCAGACCGGCGAACGCTAGATGGTCTATATCATCCGAGAACAGGGCGCACGATATCGAGGAGCGTTACAGGTATGGCCGAGCGACCTCCACAGCGTCCGTCGCGATACCGTCGACACCGCGCCACGCCATTGCACGGGCGAGCAGCGGCTCGTTGACCGTCCAGACGTTGACCTCCAGGTCCACGGATCTCGGACGGGAAAGTACTCGCGAGTACAGCAGGAGTGTGAACCGGGGATGAACGTACTCACAGTCGAGTTCGATCGCTCGACGAACTGGCTGGTCACGGAGCCACCGTGAGATATACGCCGTCTCGACGGGTCGGTCGTGGGATCGAACCGCTTGCAATGCGTCCGCGGAAAAGGAAGAGACCATGCAGTCGTTTTCGACCCGACCAAGTGCGTCGAGGACATCGCTCGCAATGGCAGTCTCTTTGAGCTCAACGTTGATGTCGACGTCCGTCGCAATCGCTGCCAGAACGTCGTCGAGCGTCGGGATCGACTCGCCGCTCCCGAGTACGTCGAAGGACTGAAGTTCGGAAAGTGACAGATCGGCGACGCGCCCCGTTCCATCAGTAACGCGGTCGATCCGTTCGTCGTGGACGACGACGAGTTCGCCTGACCCGCACCGTCGGACGTCGAACTCGATGCTATCGGCTACTCGGCTCGCCCGTTCGATAGCTGATACGGTGTTCTCGGGCGCGTCGGCGGCGAACCCACGGTGAGCGATCACTCGCATGGTCGAGGCTCGGCTGCCAGCGTCTTAATATTCTGCCCCCTGAATTCATTTCGCTCCCGCCCCTACGGGACGTATGTCCGTTAGCTTCGATTTCAGTGATCGGGTCGTCGTCGTAACTGGTGCTTGCGGGGCGCTCGGTAGCGCCGTCGCCGAGCGGTTCAGCGATGCGGGCGCAAGGGTCGCCGCCGTCGACGTGCTCGACTCCGATGACGAGGATGCACTGCTCGATCTCGACGAGCGTACCGCCTACTACCGGATCGATCTCACCGACGAGGAGGATGTCGAACGGGGCATCGATGAGATCGCCGATGCTCACGGTGGGATCGATCATCTCGTGAACGTCGCCGGAACCTGGCGCGGCGGTCAGCCAATCGAGGAGACGCCGGTCGACGAGTTCGACATGCTGTTCGACGTCAACCTCAAAACCGCGTTCCTCGCCTCAAAACACACCCTGCCCCACCTGCAGGACGCCGAGGGATCGATCGTGAGCATCAGCTCTCGCTCCTCCCTCGAAGGTGGTGAAGGCGACGGTCCCTACAGAGCATCGAAGGCGAGCATTCGCCGACTGACCGAAACCATTGCGGCCGAAAACGAGGGGGTGGTCCGGGCAAACGCGGTGATGCCGAGCGTGATCGACACGCCGATGAACCGTGAGATGATGTCGGGATCGAACCAGGACAAGTGGGTTGACCCTGTGGACATCGCAGGCGTGATCGCCTTCCTCTGTAGCGACGCCGCGAGTCCGACGAGCGGCGCGGCGGTGCCGGTCTACGGGGAGGCGTGATTCGGTTTTGAGTTGACGATCGTGTTTTCAAATCGTTTGGAGACCGGTGATCTGTACATTTGCTGAAACCCCTTATACGAAAGATTAGATTTATTAAATGCCATCGTACAGGTGGTACGTATGGTAGAGTCATCCGGCAGTCGAGAACAGTGGGCGACCCGTCTTGGGTTTATCCTCGCTGCAGTAGGGAGCGCAGTTGGTCTTGGAAACATCTGGCGGTTCCCGTTCCAGATCGGACAGGAGGGTGGCGGAGCCTTTCTGCTCATCTATCTCCTCTTCGTCGTGCTCATCGGGATTCCCGTGATCCTCGTCGAGTTCGTCATCGGACGTCGAGCCAAGCAAAGCCCCGTCAAGGCGTTCACCGAGTTAGGGTACGGTAGCTGGCGGTACATCGGCGGACTGTTCGTTCTCACCGGATTGATGATCATGTCCTTCTACTCCGTCGCTGCGGGGTGGGTACTACGATACACGGGTGGCAGCGTGACCGGCGCGTACTTCGAGAACCCGGAGGCATACTTCGCGGCGGTTTCCGAGGGGACGATGACGATCGCGCTACACGGGCTCTTTATCGCCCTGACAGCCGTCATCGTCGCAGCCGGAGTCAAACGCGGCATCGAACTCGCAGTCAAGGCAATGATTCCGGCACTGGTCGTCGTCATGCTCGTGCTGATCGGATATGCTGCGACGCTCGATGGCGCAATGGCCGGCTACTCGTGGTTCCTTTCACCCGACCTTGACGTCCTCGCGGAGAACTGGACGACCATCCTGCCAGCGGCTGCTGGCCAGGCGTTTTTCACCCTGTCGCTCGGGATGGGCGTGATGATCACGTATGCCTCGTACATTGGAGAGGATCGGAACCTCGCCGAGGACAGTGGGTGGATCGCTGGTCTCGACACGCTGGTCGCGGTCATGGCCGGGCTCATCATCTTCCCGGTGCTGTTCGCCATCGGCGCGACGCCGGGTGACGGCGGCCCTGGTGAGCTGTTCATCGGTGTCGGCGGTGCCATCGCCGAAATCCCGGGAAGCCACATCGTCGGCGTCCTCTTCTTCGGCGTGGTCGCCATCGGCGCACTGTCGAGCGCGATCAGCATTCTCGAAGTGCTGGTCTCGTACCTGATCGACTCGTACGGCGTGGAACGGAAGAAAGCCACCTACGGGATGGCTGGGCTGATCTTCCTGCTCGGCGTCCCGTCGGCGATGGATCTCGAAACGCTCGATCTCATCGACGGGATTACCGGCGGCTTCATGCTCCCGCTTGGCGTCTTCTTGCTGGTCATCTTCGTCGGCTGGGTGTTCCCCCATTCCGACGACGAGCTATCGAAGGGACTCAAAAGCGGTGCTGAAGGACGGCTCCCCCAGCTCTGGCTGTGGTACGTCCGAACAGTCGTGCTCTTTGTTGTCGCCATTGTGCTGGTCTTTTACGCGTATAACCAGCTCGTCGAGTTCGGCGTTATCGCCTGAGATACGCAGTCGCTGGTTGCGGAAATCTTTTCCATTCGGTCGCCGATACTCGCGGTATGAAGACGATCGAGAGGGTGATGTCATGACGATGGAAGATCGGATCGCGGAGCTCCGAGAGCTCCGCGAGGAGGCCGAACTCGGCGGCGGTGAGTCCCGAATCGAACGCCAACACGACAAGGGGAAGATGACCGCCCGAGAGCGTATCGAGTACTTCCTCGACGACGGCACCTTCCACGAGTTCGACAAGCTCCGGACCCACGGGAGCCACAACTTCGGGATGGAAGAGCGAAAGATACTGACCGATGGAGTCGTGACGGGCTATGGCGAGGTCGATGGTCGAAAGGTGTTCGTCTTCGCGCACGACTTCACAGTATTTGGCGGCTCGCTCGGTGAGGTGTTCGCCGAGAAGATCTGCAAGGCAATGGACACCGCGATGGAGGTCGGCTGTCCGATCGTCGGCCTGAACGACTCGGCGGGAGCACGCATCCAGGAAGGCGTCAACAGCCTCGCGGGCTTTACCGAAATCTTCCACCGAAACCAGCAGGCAAGCGGTGTCATCCCACAGATATCCGGAATCATGGGCCCGTGTGCAGGTGGGGCCGTCTACTCTCCCTCGATTACCGACTTCATCTTCATGGTCGAGGATACGAGCCACATGTACATCACGGGACCGGGCGTCACGAAGACGGTGACGGGCGAGGAGGTCTCTCACGAAGAACTGGGCGGCGCGTCGACACACAGTTCGACGACGGGCGTAGCGCAGTTCTCCGTGCCCGACGACGAGACGGCACTAGACCGGATTCGTCATTTGCTCTCGTATCTTCCGCAGAACAACGTCGAGGATCCGCCACGGGTCGAACCGTGGGACGACCCCGACCGGCAGGACGACCGGCTCAACGAGATAGTCCCGCCGAGCCCACAGAAGCCGTACGATATGGTCGATGTCATCGATTCAGTGATGGACGAGGGGTCCTTTTTCGAGGTCAACGAGAACTTCGCAAAGAACATCGTCGTCGGCTTCTCGCGACTCGACGGGTACTCGGTCGGCGTTGTCGCGAACCAGCCCCGGGTCAACGCCGGGACGCTAACGGTCGATTCGAGCATGAAGGCAGCCCGGTTCGTCCGGTTCTGTGACGCCTTCAATATCCCGATCGTCTCTTTCGTCGACGTACCGGGCTACATGCCGGGGACCGATCAGGAACACCGCGGAATCATCCGTCACGGTGCGAAGTTGCTCTATGCGTACTCCGAGGCGACAGTCCCGCTGCTCACAGTCATCACCCGCAAGGCCTACGGCGGAGCCTACTGCGTGATGGCGTCGAAACACCTCGGCGCGGACGTCAACTACGCCTGGCCGACGGCCGAAATCGCGGTGATGGGGCCACAGGGTGCGGTAAACCTGCTTTACAGCGACGAGCTCGAAGCGGCCGAGGACACCGAGGCACTCCGGCAGGAGCTGATCCAGGAGTACCGCGATGAGTTCGCCAACCCCTACACCGCTGCCGACCGGGGCTATCTCGACGACGTCATCGAGCCGACCGAGACGCGCCCGCGGCTCGTGCAGGATCTGGAGATGCTCCGCTCGAAGCGCGAGGACCAGCCGGACAAGAAACACGGTAACATTCCGCTTTGAGTGATGTCGAACACAACTACCGATCCAGAGACGGTCAACCACTCCCTCGGGGACGTACTGCCCCAGGACGTCTCGTTGTCGCTTCCCCAAACTGTGAGCGACGCCGAGGCGGCCGCTATCGCCGCGGCGATCGGCGCACACCTCCGAGACCGGGAACTGGCCGCGGCACGTGGAGAAAGCGAGGAGGAGACGTGGCAGGGCAAGCGTTGGGCCTTCGCCGGAAAGCTCGATGGCTGTAGCGGCTCAACAGGACGTGTTCCGCTCGACGCGCCGACCGATCAGTGGACTGCTGCCGGACGCAGCGATCGGTTCTAGTGGTTTGGGATTCTCAACCGGCTGGAATCGGAGCGGAGCTTATGTCTATCAGCTCTGTTTCTTCCATCGATGGCTACGACCGAATCCGAGATGAACGTCAGCGACTCGGTCGCCGAGTTGATCGGTGAAACTCCACTGTTGCGCATCGGTGAGAACCTGTACGCAAAGATCGAGGCGCAAAATCCCTACTCAGTAAAAGACCGGATCGGCCGTGAGATTATCGACGCGGCGGAGCGTTCCGGTGCGCTCGAACCGGGTGGGACCGTCGTCGAGGCGACCAGCGGCAACACAGGGATCGGGCTCGCCGCGATTTCTGCCGCCCGTGGATACGATTGCGTGCTGACGATGCCCGAGTCGATGTCCGAAGAACGCCGTGCCATGCTCGCCGCGCTGGGCGCGGAACTGGAGCTGACGCCGGCCGACGACGGCATGACGGGTGCGAACGAACGGGCTGCGGAAATCGTCGACGAGCACGACAACGCCATCCTCGCCCGACAGTTCGAAAACGATGCAAACCCGACCGCTCATCGCAAGACGACTGGCCCGGAGATTTGGCGAGATACGGGCGGGCGCGTCGACGCGGTCGTCGCGGGGGTCGGGACGGGAGGAACGATCACCGGGCTTGCCGAGTACTTCGACGAGGAACGCGGCGCGAATGTCACGACCGTCGCCGTGGAACCGGCCGAATCGCCAACGCTGACCGAGCAAAGCGACGATAGCCACGGCATACAGGGGATCGGTCCGGGCTTCGTGCCGGAGATCCTGCGGATGGAACTGATCGATGAGGTCCGGGATGTAGACACCGATCGTGCCAAAGAGACCGCGAGATGGTTCGGACGTAACGAAGGACTCATGATCGGAATTTCCTCGGGTGCCGCGCTGGCCGCGGGACGGGAATACGCGGCGGAGAACCCCGATGATTGCACCGTCGTCATCCTCCCCGACACTGGTGAGCGGTATCTATCCACGGATCTGTACGCGCCCGAGTGACTCCCCGAACCGGAAAAGTAAGGTACGTGGTCGCTGATATTTCGATCAAGAATGTTCAGGAAGGTCCTGGTTGCGAACCGTGGAGAGATCGCGGTTCGGGTGATGCGAGCCTGTGAGGAGTTGAACGTCGGGACCGTCGCTGTCTACAGCGAGGCCGACAAGAACGCGGGCCACGTTCGATACGCCGACGAGGCGTACAACATCGGCCCCGCACGGGCGGCCGACTCCTATCTCGACCACGAGGCGGTCATCGAGGCAGCACGGAAGGCAAACGCCGACGCGATCCATCCCGGCTACGGCTTCCTCGCGGAGAACGCCGAGTTCGCGGGTAAGGTCGAGGAGACCGAGATCACGTGGATCGGCCCCTCGGCCGACGCCATGGAGCAACTCGGTGAGAAGACGAAAGCGCGCAAAGTGATGGATTCGGCCGGCGTCCCGATCGTTCCGGGGACGACGGACCCGGTGACCGAACCGGAGGAAGTCGAGGCGTTCGGTGAGGAACACGGCTATCCGATCGCGATCAAGGCCGAGGGCGGTGGCGGCGGACGCGGCATGAAGATCGTTGAGGGACCCGAGGAGATCGAGGACCAACTGACGAGTGCGAAACGCGAGGGTGAGGCCTATTTCGACAACGATTCGGTGT
Organism: Natranaeroarchaeum sulfidigenes; assembly: GCF_017094485.1. Taxonomy (NCBI): domain Archaea; kingdom Methanobacteriati; phylum Methanobacteriota; class Halobacteria; order Halobacteriales; family Natronoarchaeaceae; genus Natranaeroarchaeum; species Natranaeroarchaeum sulfidigenes. The sequence continues at coordinate 916,035 of NZ_CP064786.1, read as the reverse complement.
ATCTCGAACGGTTTCTGGAGAACCCACGTCACGTCGAGGTACAGATCATCGCCGACGGAGAGGGGAACGTCAGGCATCTCGGGGAACGGGACTGCTCGCTCCAGCGACGCCACCAGAAAGTCATCGAGGAAGGGCCGAGCCCGGCACTCACGGATGAGCTGCGCGAGCAGATCGGCGAAGCGGCCCGTCGCGGCGTTCAGGCTGCCGACTACACGAACGCCGGGACCGTCGAGTTCCTCGTCGAGGAGGACCCGGACCGGGAGGCGGGCGAACTGCTCGGACCCGATACGAACTTCTACTTCCTCGAAGTGAACACCCGTATTCAGGTCGAACACTGCGTCACCGAGGAGATCACGGGCATCGATATCGTCAAATGGCAGCTCCGCGTCGCCGCGGGCGAGGAACTCGCCTTCGAGCAGGACGACGTCGAGTTCGACGGTCACGCCATCGAGTTCCGGATCAACGCCGAGAATGCGGCCGAGGAGTTCGCCCCCCAGACGGGGACGCTCCGAACCTACGATCCGCCGGGGGGGATCGGTGTCCGTGTCGACGACGCCCTGCGTCAGGGCGACGAGATCGGCGGGGACTACGATTCGATGGTCGCAAAACTGATCGTCTACGGGAGCGACCGAGACGAGTGTATCAGTCGAAGCCTGCGCGCCCTCCGTGAGTTCGAGATCGAGGGGCTGACCACCGTAATTCCGTTCCACAGACTGATGTTGAGCGACAAGGCGTTCGTCGACGGGCGTCACACAACGAAATACCTCGACGAGGAACTGGATCCATCCCGGATCGAGGAGGCTCAGGTCCAGTGGGGTGCCGACACGATCGGCGACGACGGGGACGAGGAGTCAGTCGTCGAGCGGCAGTTCACCGTCGAAGTCAACGGGAAACGGTTCGACGTGGATCTCGAAGAGCGCGGCGCAACACCGATCACCGCCCAGCCGTCCTCGGGGGGCGACGACCGACCGGATACCGTGGGGCCTGACGGGACCGACGAAACGGAGATCATGGGTGACGGCGAGACAGTCACCGCGGAGATGCAGGGGACAATCCTGGAGATCAATGTCGAGGTGGGCGACGAAGTCGCCGCTGGTGACGTGATCTGCGTCCTCGAGGCGATGAAAATGGAAAACGACGTGGTCGCGGAACGCGGCGGCGAGGTCACACAGATCGCCGTCGCCGAAGAGGACAGCGTCGATATGGGTGACGTGCTGGTCGTGCTGGACTAGCCGTTCGACGATCGCACCAATTCGGCTTTACTCGGGGAGCCCCAACTGCTGATAATGCATCGCCGTAACCTTCTTCGAGCGGCCGCCGGCATCGGCGTCGTTGCGGCTGCGGGCTGTCTCGGCGAGGATGGACCGACTGCACTCGACACGCCCGACGACCAGCAGGCTGATCCGGCAGATCTCGCATATCCAGCGTACGGACAGGAGCTGCCCGAGGCCACGCTTCCCTCTCCGATTCACGACCGTGAAGTGAACACCCGCGAGTTCGTCGGTGAACGTCACACGCTGTTCACCTTCCTATTTACACGCTGTCACGAAGTCTGTCCGGCGCTGACAGCGAACCTGGCGCAGGTCCAGACCGACGCCACGGAGGACGGCTACAGCGACGAGGTTGCACTCATGCCGATCACGTTCGATCCGGTGTACGACACAGAGGAGGTTCTCCGGGAGTTCGCGGAAGCAAGAGGAGCCGACCCAGGTGCAGAGAACTGGCAGTTCCTGCGCCCAGAAAACGACGAGCGCGCCGAGGAAGTCGTCGGCGAGACGTTCGGTCTTCCGTTCCAGAAGACCGACGCGTACACACCCGACGAGGGCGACAGCCACGAGATGGAGTTCGACCACCAGTCGCTGACACTGCTCACCAACGTCGACGGATACGTCGAACGCGCCTACGCCGGCGGAGCACCCCAGCCCGATGTCGTGCTCGATGATCTTACCGCAGTTCGGAACCATTTCGAATGAATCGGAGGGAGTTCGTCGCCGCGGCGGCGAGCGTGGGGGTTCTCGGTGGGGGTGCAGCCATCGCAACCGACCGGGTGAATGTAGGTGAACAGCCAGGGGCGGCCGAGAGCACTCAGGTCGAGATAGAAACCCTCGACGCCCCCGGCAGCACGGCCGGGTCGATTACCATCCCCGACGGACGCGTCACGCTCCTGTCGGTCTTTGCGACGTGGTGTCGGATCTGTGCGGAGTCGATGCCAGCACTGGGACAGGTCTACGACGAGTACGGCGCCGATGTACGGTTTCTCTCGGTCTCGAACGAGGCCATCGGAGGGACGGTCACCAGAGAAGACGTCGCGGACTGGTGGTCCCGGAACGATGGGCGGTGGTCGGTCGGGGTCGACACCGAACTGGACCTGACCGCCGAGTTCGACGTTTCGACCGTCCCGACGACGCTCGTGCTGGACGCCGACAACGAGGTAGCGTGGCGTTCGACCGGCGAGAAGACGGTCGAGGAACTACAGTCAGGCATCGACGGAGCGCTGGGTGAACGATGAGTTGGATCGGCTTTCTCGCCGCGGCAGGGCTGGCCGCGGGCGCTGGCCTCGCGACGTTCTTTTCGCCGTGTGCGTACGCCCTGCTTCCTGGCTATGTGGGGTATTACGTCGCGTCGACGGGCGACGAGCAGCCGCCGCTGTCAGGAGCGTTGCTTCGGGGCGGCGCGGCGACGGCCGGCGTCGTCCTCGTGTTCGCCGTGCTGGCCGTGCTGGCGGTCGCCGTACAGCAGTCGATCGAGGCGTATCTTCCGACTGTAGAGCTACTGGTGGGTGGCGCGCTGGTCGTGCTTGGCGTCGCTCTGGTTGTCGATATCGGCCCTCGCCCCCACGTATCGCTTCCCGAACGTCGGACGACTGTCCTTGGCTTCGGCGGGTTCGGCGCACTGTACGCGCTTGCGGCCGCCGGCTGTGTCGCTCCCCTGTTCCTCTCGATCGTCTTCCAGTCGGTCGCGCTGCCGACGGCCCAGACGGTCGGCGTGCTCGCAGTCTACGCGGGAACGTTCGGCGCGCTAATGCTGGCGACCACCGTCCTGACCGCGGTAGGTCACGGGATCGGTGTCGACAGAGTGGCACTGCCGACCCGCCGGCTCGTCCGGATCGGCGGGGGCGTCCTCGTCGTTGCAGGCCTCGTCCAGCTCTGGCTGGCGCTCTAGATCACCTCCGGGGCTTTCTTTTACCCCCTCACCGTTCGTGCACGTATGCTGACGTTACTGTGGCTTCTCGGCCTCTCTGCGATCGCTACGGCACTGGTCTGGAAGGGCAGTCTCTATCTCGAAGGCGCGGCCGACAGGCTGGCGCTGTACTACGGCCTGCCGGCGATCGTACAGGGCTCGATTATCGCCGCAGTCGGCTCCAGCTTCCCCGAACTGGCGAGCGTCGTGATCGCGACCGTACTCTACGAGGAGTTCGTCCTCGGCGTCGGCGCGATCGTCGGCTCCGCAGTGTTCAACATTCTCGTGATCCCCGCTCTCTCGGTGCTGGCCCGACGGGGGACCCTGGAGTCCAGTCGCGCGCTGGTCTACCGCGAGGCACAGTTCTATATTATCTCCGTGGCTGCCCTTCTCCTCGTCTTTTCGTTTGCCGTCATCTACTACCCGGTCAACGGGGAGGGTGGGCTGGTGGGTGAGATCACCCGCCCACTCGCACTCTCCGCAATCGCGCTGTACGGGCTCTATCTGTTCATCCAGCAACAGGAGACGAGCGACTTCGACGCCCCTGCACCACCCTCCTCGCTCTCGGTCGGCAAGCAGTGGGGCTTGCTGGCGCTCGGTCTGCTGGTGATTCTGGTCGGCGTCGAATTGCTGGTTCGGGCGGCCGTCGGGCTCGGCGAGTTCTTCGGGACGCCCTCCTTTCTCTGGGGGCTAACGATCATCGCCGCTGGAACGAGCTTACCGGATGCGATCATCAGCGTTCGCGCTGCACAGCACGGTGATTCGACGATCAGCCTCGCGAACGTCTTCGGAAGCAACATCTTCGATCTGCTGGTGGCGATCCCGGTCGGCGTGTTGATAATCGGTGCGGCCGAAATCGACTTCGCGGTCGCCGCGCCGATGATGGGCTTTCTGATCGTCGCCACAATCGCCCTCTTCGGGGCCGCGCGGACCGACTTCGAGATCACGGATCCCGAGGCGTGGCTGTTGCTCTGTCTGTACGGCCTGTTCGTCTGCTGGATGGTTCTGGAAAGCGTCGGCGTGACGAGCGTCGTGTTATAGCAGGCGCTCAAGCAACTCGACGGGATGAGGTGGCTTCTCGGCCGCACCGTCCCGCTCTCCCAGCTGGCTCCGACAGGACGTTCCCGGCGTGGTGACGACCTCGCCGTCGCTACGCTCGACCTGTTCGAAGAGGATCGAACCGATCGCCCGGCTCATCGAGTAGTGTTCGGCCTCGTAGCCGAAGCTTCCGGCCATACCACAGCAGCCGCTGTCGAGTTCGTCCACGTCGTAGCCCGCCCGTTCGAGGACGTTTGCGACGTGGTGGTCGCGTTTCGTCGCCTTCTGGTGGCAGTGACCGTGGTAGGTCACCGACGCGTCGCCGCCGGTCGGGACGTCGAGCGCGAAGCCGTTCAGGTACTCCATGATTCCGTAGCTGTTCGCGGCCACTCGATCGACATCCTCGCCGTCGAGTAAGTCCAGGTAGTCGGACTGGACCATCACCGCGTCCGAGGGCTCGATGAACACTACGTCCCAGCCCTCTTTCACCTCCGGGGCGAGTTCGGCGACGTTCTTTTCCGCGCGCTGGCGTGCCAGTCCGAGAAAGCCCTTCGAGAACGGCGGTCGGCCGCTTCCGGTCACGTCTTCGGGGACTTTGACGTGGACCCCGGCAGCTTCGAGGACGCGGATCGTCGCCAGCCCGATCTCGGGATCGCTGTAGTTGGTGTACGTGTCGGGAAACAACAGGACCTTTCGATCGGCCTCTCCCTCGCTCACTTCGACATCACGGTCGGCCGCCTGATCGACGAGCGACCGGCGCTCGAAGGTCGGTAAGTCACGCTCGCGGGCGATCCCGACGATTTTCTCGGCCAATATTCCCGATCCGGGGAATTTCCCGAGCCAGTTCGGCAGTGGAGCGATTGCGCTCCCGACCGTGGCGACGAGTTCGGCGTTGGCGAACAGGCGATCGCGCAGGCTCGCCCCCTCGCGCTGGTGATACTCGTGAGTCAGTTCGGCTTTGAGCTTCGCCATGTCGACCTCGCTGGGACAGTCCCGTGCACAGCCCTTGCAGCCGATGCACAGGTCGAGCACTTCGGTCACGAACTCATCGGAGAACGCCTCGTCTTCGGGCAACTCTCCCCTCATTGCTCGCCGGAGCGCGTTTGCACGCCCGCGTGTGCTCGTGATCTCCTCGTCTGCGGCACGGTAGGTCGGACACATTACGCCGCCGGTCGTTTCCTGACTCCCACGACAGTCCCCACAGCCGTGGCAGAGTTCGGCCATCCCCTGGAAGCCGTTCTCGTTCTCCCAGGACAGGACGGGATCGAATCCGGTCTCGAAGCCGTAGTCGGGATCGAACCGGAGATTCTCGGTCATGTCGGGGGCGGTCCGGTCGTGTCCCGGGCGGTAGCCACAGACCTGTCCCGGATTGAGCAGCCAGTCCGGATCGAACGCCGCCTTCAGCTCCCGGAAGACGTCCCAGACGTTCTCGCCGTAGAGCTTGCGGTTCCATCCCGTTCGGGCCCTGCCGTCGCCGTGTTCGCCCGAAATCGAGCCGTCGTGCTCGACGACGAGGTCGGTGACGGCATCGGCGACCGCCTCCATTTGCTCGATTCCCCCTGCGGTCTTCGTATCGATCAGCGGCCGGATGTGTAGACAGCCCGGTCCGGCGTGTCCGTAAAAGCTGGCGAACGTGTCGTGCTCGGCCAGCACGTCCTCGACGTCGCTCACGAACTCGGGGAGGTTCTCCGGGGGGACGGCCGTATCCTCTATAAAGGAGATGTGTTTCGCGTCCGACGTCCGGGAGAGCAGGATGGGCAGGCCGGACTTGCGGAGTTGCCAGAAGGTTGTGCGGCGCTCGGGCTCGTGGGCCTCCAGGGCGTCAAAGGCCGTGGTCGGCGCATCGGTGCGGGCCGCCGCAGTCGGGGCTGGATCGCCCTCGGGCGTCACGCCGGGAACGCGGTCAGCACAGAGGTCCGCAACGCGCTGGACCCCCTTGGCGTCGCTCTCGGCGTAGAACTCCACGAGCAACGCGGTGTCAGTCCCGTCGGGTAGCAGCTCGACGAGGTCGGCGAACTCAGCGGTCCCCCGCGCCAGATCGAGCAGGACGTCGTCGAGCACCTCCACGGCGGCGGGATCGTGGTCGAGGACCGGTGCGACGTCTTCCATGGCGTGGCGTAACTCCCCGTAACACAGCAACGCGACCGCCTTCGTCTCGGGGATCGGTTCCAGAGAGACCGTCGCCTCCGTGATGATTGCGAGGGTCCCCTCGCTCCCGGCCAGCAATCGCGCGAGATTGACCGAGCCCTCCTCGGCCTCGTCGAGCAGGCGGTCGAGGTTGTAGCCCGAGACGTTCCGTTTCAGTTGTGGGTAGACGTCACGGATCGCGCCCTCACAGTTGTCGAGGATCTCGACGACGCCCGCATAGATCCGCGACTCCGTCCCCCCCTCGGGGTCAGCACGCTCACGAAGCGTCGACAGGGAGATCTCGCCGAAGGTCGTGACGGTGCCATCCGCGAGGACGGCTTCGACCTCCTCGATGTAGCTATCGGTCAGGCCGTATTGCAGTGAATGTGCGCCGGTCGAGTTGTTACCGATTGCGCCGCCGATTGTGCTCCGGTTGCCCGCTGCCGGGTCGGGCGCGAACTTCAGGTCGTGTGTTGCGAGTGCGCGATTGAGTTCGTCGACGATCGAACCGGCCTGAACGCGGGCGGTTCCCGCGTCAGCATCGATCGCTAGCACGCCGTCCATGTGGCGTGTGAAGTCCAGCACGACTGCCTCGTTGACGGCCTGCCCGGCGAGGCTCGTTCCGCCCCCCCGAGGCAGGACCGGGATCTCCCGTCGCGCGCAGTAGGCCATCACCGTGGAGACATCGTCAGTTGAATCCGGGTAGACGACGCCGATCGGCGTCACCTCGTAGGCGCTCGCGTCGGTCGCGTATAGCGACTTCGAGTACTCGTCGAATCGGACATCGCCGTCGATACGCCGTTCGAGATCGTCGACCAGCCCGCTTCGTCGAACCTCGTCGCTCCGGTAGTCGTACGTTGCTCGTCGGTCGGCTGCGGGTGGAGTGACGGAATCGCTCATGAGTGAAATATCTGTGAGAGACTGCCAGTGGTTGTATGTCCGACTTCGCGGTAATGAATGGTTCGGGATGGGAGTACTGGCTGACGAGGAGGATCGATAGATATTCACTTTTCTTTACTTACGAGTTACAAACAGCGACTCGATCGAGATACTGTGTGACATACTATCACGATATCCGGGTTTCACTGGCACATAAATTATTACCTATGAGGCACATAGTGAACGTATGGACACGAGGATCCGGAAGCCACGGTCCCGCACATGTGAGCTCTGCGGTCGCCAGGAAGTCTGGAGCGACGAGAAGGGAACATGGACGATCGTCACCGAGGACGACGAGCGGCAGGTCGGGGATCCACACTGTCTCCACGAGTGGGACATCACGGGTGCGTTCACGCCCATCGAGACGACCGACGCCTAGGGCCAGCGACTTTTTGTGCACTCACAAACACCGTCCAGCCATGCCGACAGTCTACATCACCGCACCATCCGACGTGGCCGACGAGATCGCCCGAACACTTGTCGAGGAGCGACTGGCCGCCTGTGTGAACCGGGTCGACTGCGAATCGACGTATCGCTGGGACGGCGCGATACACGAGGACGAAGAGGAGATACTGCTGGCGAAGACGACCGAAGAGTGCTATTCGGCACTGGTCGAGCACGTCGAGGCTCTCCACCCCTACGATGTCCCCTGTATCGAGCGCTTCGACGAAACCGGGGTACTTGACGCGTTTGCGGCCTGGCGCGAGGAATCGGTCGAACCGTCGGATAGCTGAAACGGCGCGTGGACTCACGGAGCCGACCGACCTCGTGTGGGGGTGTCACACTGTGGCTCTCCCGCGACAGAAAGATAATCCTTAAAAATCACGCGGCGGTTCTACCCTATATGGCTGGAACTATCGAAGTACTCGTCCCCGGTGGCCAGGCCAACCCCGGCCCACCTCTCGGCCCGGAGCTCGGCCCGACACCCGTGGACGTGCAGGCAGTCGTACAGCAGATCAACGACGAGACCGAAGCGTTCGACGGCACCGAGGTCCCCGTCACCGTCGAATACGAAGACGACGGCTCCTTTACGATCGAGGTCGGTGTCCCGCCGACCGCCGAACTGATCAAGGACGAAGCTGGTTTCGAGACCGGCAGCGGTGAGCCCCAGGAGGACTTCGTTGCCGATCTCTCGGTCGATCAGGTCAAACAGATCGCGGATCAGAAACACTCCGATCTGCTCTCATACGACCTGAAAAACGCCGCCAAGGAAGTCGTCGGCACCTGCACCTCGCTCGGTGTCACGATCGAGGGCGAGAACCCCCGAGAGTTCAAAGAGCGTATCGACGCCGGCGAGTACGACGACCAGTTCACAGCGTAATCGTCGCCGGTTCTCATCGACCGCTTTTAGGTTCCCCGGCCGCTAGTTACTGGTATGGCCGAACCAGCCGCGCGCGACGATTCCGACCGCGCAGTCGACCCCGACCATCTGGAGGGGCCGACACTGCTGTTCGACGGCGTCTGTAACCTCTGTAATGCGTCGGTCCAGTTCGTCATCGAGCGCGACGATGAGGGGGTCTTTTCGTTTGCGTCCCTGCAGTGGGAGAGTGCCGATGCCCTCCTGGATGCCGTCGGCGCACCACACGGCGACCTCGACTCGGTCGTCCTGATCGAGAACGGCGAGTACTACCGCAAGTCCTCGGCGGCGATCCGGGTGGGGCGTCATCTCGGACTGCCGTGGTCGTTGCTCTCGGTCGGGCGGATTCTGCCGAAAGCCGTCCGGGATCGCATCTACGATTTCGTCGCCGACAACCGGTATCGCTGGTTCGGCAAGAAAGAGCAGTGCATGATCCCCGACGAGGACGTCTCGGATCGATTTCTGGACGGGTGACTGGGTATCTTGGCAGGTATAACTGTGCCGATCGCTGTTAACTCTGCCCGGGTACAATTTGTAGACTGTGTACACAGTTTGCGTGGGACGGTCGGATCACCACCAGGGACTGTGAACAGGCAACGACAGACACCCGGCTAGAAATCGGGTCACTGTCCCGAGCGGGGTCCACAGCGCCCAGCATGCCGCTTCCGTAACGACGAGTTTAAGTGTCACATGGGACTCGTTACGAGTGAGACAGGCTACGCCTGTTTCACTGACCCGTAGGAGCATACCCTGCGTACTACGGAGGTGAACGATGGCAGATCAGGAACTAGAGCAAGCAGTATCTCGCGCACTCGAGGACGCCCCGGAGCGGAACTTCCGTGAAACGGTCGACCTCGCAGTTAATCTGCGCGACCTTGACCTTAACGAACCGTCGAATCGTGTCGACGAGTCCGTGGTCCTGCCCAGCGGAACTGGCCAGGAGACACGGATCGTTGTAATCGCCGAGGGCGAAACGGGCCTTCGAGCAGAGGACGTCGCCGACGACGTACTGGATGGTGACGACCTCGCCGATCTCGGAGACGACGACGACGCGGCGAAGGATCTCGCCGAGGAAACCGACTTCTTCATCGCGGAGGAATCCAAGATGCAGGACGTCGGTCGCTATCTCGGTACGATCCTCGGGCCTCGCGGTAAGATGCCCGAGCCGCTGTCGCCGGACGACGACGTCGTCGAAGTCGTCAACCGGATGAAAAATACGGTGCAGATCCGTAGCGGCGACCGTCGCACGTTCCACACGCGCGTCGGAGCCGAGGACATGAGCGCCGAGGAGATCGCCGACAACATCGACGTGATCCTCCGCCGACTCCACGCGGATCTCGAGAAAGGCCCGCTCAACCTGGACTCCGTCTACGTGAAGACGACGATGGGTCCGTCCGTCGAGGTGGCCTGATATGAGCGCCGAAGCAGAACGCAAAACCGAGAACCTACCCGAGTGGAAACAGGTAGAAGTCGACGCGCTCGTCGAGGTCATCGAGAGCTACGACAGCGTCGGCGTCGTCAACATCGCGGGGATCCCCTCGCGACAGCTCCAGGATATGCGCCGCGACCTGCACGGGAGCGCCGAACTGCGCGTCAGCCGGAACACGCTGCTCGCGCGAGCGCTCGACCAGGTCGGTGGCGGTATCGAGGAGCTCACCGAACACATCGAGGGCCAGGTCGGCCTCATCGGGACCAACGACAACCCCTTTGGCCTGTACCAGCAACTCGAAGACTCGAAGACGCCAGCACCGATCGGTGCAGGCGAGATCGCGCCGAACGATATCGTCATCCCCGAGGGTGACACCGGCGTCGATCCGGGGCCGTTCGTCGGCGACCTGCAGACGGTCGGCGCATCTGCGCGGATCCAGGACGGTTCGATCAAGGTCACCGAGGACTCCACGGTGCTCGAAGCCGGAGAGGAGGTCTCGGCGGACCTTTCGAACGTTCTTAGCGAGCTGGGTATCGAACCCAAGGAAGTCGGACTCGACCTGCGCTCGGTGTTCTCCGAGGGCGTCATGTTCGCGCCGGAAGACCTCGACATCGACGTCGAGGAGTACCGCGCGGACGTCGAGACGGCTGCCGCTCGCGCACGGAACCTCGCGCTCAACGCCGAGTACCCGACCGCGACCACCGCGCCGTCGCTCATCGCGAAGGCAACGGGCGAGGCCAAAAGTCTGGGTATCCAGGCGTCGATCGAGAGCCCCGATCTCGCGGGCGACCTCGTGAGCAAGGCCGACGGCCAGGTCCGTGCGCTCGCCGCACAGATCGACGACGAGGAAGCGCTCCCCGAGGAACTGCAGGACGTCGACGCGCCTGCCCCAGCCGAGGAGGAGCCTGAGGAATCGGACGACGAACAAACCGCGGACGAGACCGAGGACGCAGACGACGACGCCGCCGACGAAGACGACGATGACGACGGCGACGACGACGACGCTGCGGCCGGTCTCGGCGATATGTTTGGGTAACCAACAATGGAATACGTTTACGCAGCACTCATCCTGAACGAGACGGGCGAAGAGATCAACGAAGACAACCTTACCGGCGTCCTCGAGGCCGCTGGCGTCGATGTGGAAGAATCCCGCGTCAAGGCGCTTGTCGCCGCGCTCGAAGACGTCGACATCGACGAGGCAGTCGCCGACGCCGCAGCCGTCCCCGCAGCGGGCGCAGCGGCAGGCGGTGCCGCAGCCGGTGCTGCCGACGAGGCAGCCGACGACGGTGACGAGGGCGAAGAAGGCGAAGAGGACCTCCCGGACACGACCGACGAGGACGACGACGAGGACGACGACGCCGGCGGCGAGGGCCTCGGCGAGCTGTTCGGCTAAACAGTCGACGACCAGTTTCGATTTTTTTGCCAGCAACCGAGTACCAGCGATAGCCACTGCGTCGTCGATGCTGCAATATACATGTACTTGAACAACAACTCGTCTCAGAAGCGCCAAATAAACACAAACCCGGTGGTTTGAAGGCTCTGGCGAGCGGCCACGTACGTAATGACGGAGATCATCGACGGGAACGCGGTGGCCGACGAGATACGTGCGGAGCTATCGGAAAGCATTGACGCGCTGGCCGACGCGGGCGTTACGCCGGGGCTGGCGACGGTGCTCATGAGCGACGACGGTGCGAGCGACACCTACGTCTCGATGAAACAGCGCGCCTGCGAGGAGGTCGGTATCAACGGGATCCACGTCGAAATCGACGCCGACGCGCCGGCCCAGGAGCTGTACGATACCATTGACGAACTGAACGAGGACCCCGAGGTCCACGGCATCCTCGTCCAGATGCCGGTGCCCGATCACGTCGACGAGCGCGAGGTCATCAACCGGATCGACCCCGCCAAGGACGTCGATGGCTTCCACCCGGAGAACGTCGGCAAACTCGTTGCGGGCTACCCACGATTCAAGCCCTGCACGCCCCACGGCGTCCAGAAGCTGCTCGAATCCGCGGACGTGGATCCGGAGGGCAAAGACGTCGTGATCGTCGGTCGCTCGAACATCGTCGGGAAGCCGCTGGCGAACCTGCTGATCCAGAAGGCAGAGGGTGGTAACGCGACAGTGACGGTCTGTCACTCCCGAACCGACGATCTGACCGTAAAAACACGCGAGGCCGACATCGTCGTCGCCGCCTGTGGCGTCCCGGAACTGGTCGACGGCGAGATGCTTTCGGAGGGAACGGTCGTCATCGACGTGGGCGTCAACCGCGTCGACGCCGACACCGAGAAGGGCTACGAGCTCGTGGGTGACGTCGAGTTCGAGAGCGCGAAGGCGAACGCAAGCGCTATCACCCCCGTTCCGGGCGGCGTCGGACCGATGACTATCGCGATGTTGCTCTACAACACGACGAAGGCGGCAGGTCTCTTGGAGGGCGTCGACGTCGAGTTGCCCTGAGATCTCGCTACCACTGTTTTACGCCACTCTGGCCGACCATCTATCCGCGAGGATGAGTATCAGGAGTACCACGGCAACGATCATTGCAGTCGAAACGACTGCTGCAATCCCGATCCCGAGTCCCGTAACTGCGGCGTCGATGGTTAGTCCCCCCTGAAACAGGCCTATTGCAACTCCACCAAGGAGTAGAGCGACAAAGCCGATCCGAAAGGATCGGAGTAGACGCTGTCTTTCATCACCGAGCATATTCGTCATTCAGCGTCGGTCAATAAATATGTTATCGGAGCACATATATATCGTCGATTACCTCAGTGATCGGCCGCTTTCGCGTCAGGACGGTCCAGACGTTTGCGATCATAAAGAGCCCGAGCGGGTACCAGATCACGAGCAAGGCTAACAGAACGGCTGTTGCGAGCCACAGAACGACGAACCACCAGCCCACGAGGACCGTCCACAGCAGGCGGACGATACTGTCCATCAATTAGACAGAGTACGTGCGTGTAAATGGGTGTTGTCCCAAGGAGGTCTCACCGCCTGATCGACCGCGTCAGCGTGAAGACAAAGAGGCCGATGAAGAACGCGCCGAGGAACGCCTCGACCGACGTGAGCAGGTTCACGAGCGGGTCGTCGATGGTCGGCGTCCCGAGCACGAGCGCCACGAACGTCTCCAGACTCAGCGTCAGATAGCCCAGCGAGGAGGCTTCGTCCATCGCGTCGACCCCGATCCCGGCGAAGACGAGGGCAAAGAGCAGGACGGTTGCAGCCGAAGCGGCGAACACTCGCCACGGTTTCTCCCCGTAGCCACAGGTGAGATCGAGGGTCGCGTTCGAGACCAGGCGTCCGGCTGCTCGGAGTCTGGCGACGACGCCCGCATCGGCTGCGAGCGCGTTCTCGGCGTGGCGACGCTTCTTGTACTTCATTTCTCTGAGGAAGAACTCCGCGGCGGCCTCGTCCTCGTCGGTCTCGTTCGCGCCGTTTCTGGCCTTGTTGTACGTCACTTCGAGCCCCTCGACGTCGAGGTCAGCCGTCGTGTCGAGGCCATCGGCGTCGAGCTCGTGGACGTGCCAGTCGTTCCGGTCGAGTTCGCTCCTGTGTGCCGAGAAATCGAAGCCGTCGAAGTCGGTTCGGTAGAACCGATAGCGGTCGAGCGGGTCGCGCTCGTCGCCCGTATCGAGGTCGACACAGCCGAGCGATCCGTCGGTGAAGTCATAGCGCAGGTCGTCGTCCGCCTCGGTCTCGATAAGGCCGCCGGTCATCGTCGCTCCTGTACAGTCGACGAGTCCCGGTTGTTCTGCCTCCAGACTGAGTCGGGGTGAACCGGTGAACGTGGCGTTTCTGAACGTCGGCGGCGTCCGGCAGTGGACGTCGGTTAACTCGACGCGTTTCTCGAACCGGCACTCGTCGAACGTGACGGGGCCGTCGAAGGTACAGCCCGAAAAATCAACGCTACCGTGGAACTCGACGGTCGAGAAGTCCGCCCGTCCCTCGACGGTGACACCGCCGAAGTCCGTGTACTCGTAAAAGCGGGCCGCGCCGACGTCTGATCCCGGCTTCTCGAACCCGACACGGTCGTGAAAGGTCGACCCGTTGAAGAAGGCGTCCGACCGGTACCGGGCGTAGAGTGTAGCAGGACCGAAGAACTCGGCGTTCCGTATTCGGAGGGTACCGTTGACCGCGGCGTACAGGTCGAACCGTCCCTCGAAGGTGGCGTCGTCGAAGTACGAGTCGGCGTTGATGTCGACGAAAAAGTCGACATCGTCGTGAAACTCACAGCGGTTGAAATGTGGCTCGTCGTTGAAATCCGCGTAGAACGAGGCCCGCGCGTGAAACTCGCTGTCGGAGAACCGAGCCATGCGGTGGAAGACGACCGGTTTCACCGTGAACTCGTCGTGAAAGGTTACGTCACGGAAGTAGATCGACCGGTCGTACTGGTCGCGTAGCACGGTCTCGCCCGCAATCTCGCTATGGTCGAAGGTGAGCACGCCCCGAAGATCGCTGGCACCGATCCGAAGACTACCGATCTCGCAGTGATCGAAGTAGACGGGCTGGCGAATCGCGGCGTCGTCGATCGCGAGCTCACCGTCGATCGTGGCGTGAGAGAGTTCGACCGGATAGTTGTCGGGTGCGTCGAGCAGGACGTGTGAGAGGTCGAGTTCCGGCAAGTTCGCGCCGATCAGTTGTTTCGGTGCTGCTCCTGACTCGTCGAGCGCGGCAAGGAGAGACGTCTGGAGCGTATCGTCTGTGACCCCCGCTTCGTCGCGTTCGGGTGCCGTGAGATGGAACACACAGCGGTCGAACCCCTCGCACGCGTCCCGGGGACAGTCCCAGTCACCGTGTCGTGGTTCCCGATCGTACTGGTCGGCCCACACGTCCGCCTCGATCCGGTACGAACAGGATCCGTCGGCGTCGCCCGGCGGTATCGCGGTCGGATGGACACCGGTCATGATCAGGCGCTCACGTTGACGAACTCGAACTCCTCGTCCGGGTCGTCGAACCGGTCGAGTCGAAACCGATCGGTCGGCACTGGTGCGTCCTCGTCGGTTACCAGCGACGCGACCACCGGGCCGATCACCGGTGCGGTCATGATCCCGCGCCCGTGAAGCCCCGTCGCCAGTACGAGCCCCGCCGGGCCATCCGCGGGGGTATCGATAATCGGGAAGCCATCAGGCGTCGTCGCGTCGACACCAGCCCAGTCATCGATCAGCCGTGCTTGCCCGCCGTCGACGAACAGGTCCTCGACGAGTTCCGCAGCGGTGCGACGGAACGACGCGTCCGCAGTCCGACTGGCCGTCTCGGGCTCGTCCTCGTGCGCTGAGCCACCACCGACGAGTAGCTGTCCCGGCGTCTCGGTGGGTCGGAAATAGCTGTCCGCGGACGGGACCCATCCCATCGGGAACGAGCGTTCGTCGGGAAACTCGACCACGACGCACTGCGTGCGGTACGAACGGAGCGGGAGATCGACGTCCGCCGGAAGTAGCTCGGGCGTTCTCCATCCGGTTGCGAGAACGACCGTCTCGGCCTCGACGGTGTCGTCGGGGGTATCGACGCCGACAATCCTTTGTTCGCCCTCCTGTCGTTCGACGCGCAGGTCGGTGACTGGCGTGTTCGTCCGGAACTCGACGCCCGCCGCTTCGGCGTCCTGCCTGTATGCCATGGAGAGCGCGTGCGGGTCGATCCAGCCAGTTTCGCCGATCCTGAGTCCGTGTTCGATGTCGGATGCGTCGATTCCGGGTAGCTCCGTCCGGATGTCATCGTGGCGCAGCCGTTCGATCGGAATTCCGGCTTCGCGATAGTGCGCTGCGGCCCGATCAATGTCCAGTCCTTCGTCCCCGGACTCGCGCCGTAGCTCGTAACTCGGTGTGTCGTGGAACGATACGCCGTGGGTTCCGTCGTAGTCGCTGAACGCGTCGAACGCGTATCGGCCGACTGCCGGGCGGTCCGCGTACGCGGTGCGCACGGTGATCAGTCCCGCAGCGCGGCCAGTCGCGCCACCGGCGATCGACTCCGCTTCGAGAACGGTAACGTCGTGTGACTGGGCGAGGGTTCGTGCGGCAGCACAGCCGACGATGCCCGCGCCGACGATCACCGCACGTGGCGGTGATCCGGTGTCCGTCTCCATACGCATGGCTACCACTCGGGGGTCTTAACAGTATGATATCCAGCGATGTCGGCCGGTTTTCCGGTATAGTGTCTGTGGATGGTGGGCGTGTCAGGCCGACAGCCGATCCAGTCGCTCCTGACACCGGACGAGGGCATCCTCGTCGTCCCAACGCAGGTACTCGCCGAGTGCACGGGCCGCCTTCACAAGCCGTTCTGCGGTCTTCGGGTCGACGTCACCCTGCAGCGCGCGAACCCGCTTGACGTGCTCCGTAAGCGACTGCAGCGTGGCGAGGGCCTCGTGATCCGTTCGGGGCTGATCGTCGAGATATGTCTTCAGCTCTGCCCGATACTCGTCGACGGCGTTGGCGTAGGCCAGCCCGCGCGCCTCGCGGATCGAGGCGGGGACGCTCTCGGTATCGGGGCGTTCGCCGTGGTCGGCCCCCCGGAGCAAGGAGAGATAGTAGAGCTCTTCGTCCTCCGTGGGATCGAGTGACCGCCCGAAAACGTCAGCCACTCCTCGTAGTTCGTGGGCGGCGAGGTAGACGTCATCGAGGGGCTGAAGCTCTCCCGCATCGATAAAGCCGTGGCTGCGGATATAGTCGCGGCACTCCTCGACTGCCGCCGCGGCGATGTCCTCGCGGGACTCGTCGTCGATCATGTTTCGAACGCTGGTGAGGTTTAGCGTCGCGGGCGAGGCCGTGTGTCGTTTCCGTTCCTCGTCGATACCGACGCTCTTGACGCTGTCACACTCGGGACACGAGACGGTCCCGGTCTCGTAGTAGGACCACCGTGTCCCACACTCCTTGCACTCCCGCTGGCCGCGGATCTCCATAGGCGAGTGTAACGCCGGGTGAGTGAAATACCCACTCCCTCGGGGACGGCTTCGTTGGCTGCTCGCGAACCAGCGGTTCCAGCGGTGTCTGTGGGGTGTGACATTGTTCACAATATCACAAAAAGATCGAGCAGGAGGCTACGCCACGGACCCGGTCGACCGACTCAGGCAACAGTGACGTCCACGAAAGCCCCCGCCCGCTCGACCGTGACGGCCCCTTTCAGTCCACCCACAGCACCTCGTCCTCCCCAACCGGGCGTCTCCCGCCGGTCGACGCCCCCTCGCGCGGTGCCGGCACGGCCAAGCGCCGTGCCAGCACACGCCTTCAGCACTGTCTCAGCATACGCCTTTAGTACTGGTTCAGCATACGCCTTCAGCCCCGTGCCAGCACAGCACCGCAACCGCCGGGTGGCCTGGCGCGCCCCTGTGACGCGCCAACGGGGAAGGGCAGGTCTGGTGCTGTGCGGGGCTGTTCCCGGTGGTCCGATGGGCGAGGCGACGAGGGGCTTCCGGACTGACGGGCGCTCGTCACTCCCGTCGTGCGAGCAGCTCCTCGACGAGCGCGTCGATCTCGGCCCGGACCGGCTCCAGTTCCTCGATCGTCGTCCGATTGTACGCCCGCTTGCTCACGTCGGTATGTTCGGGCACGATCCCGTGGGCGGCCCGCGAGAGATCGGCCAGTCGTGTGGCAACCCCCTCGTCGACGTCCTCGATCGCTGGGAGTTCGAGCCGCGAGACGACTGATTTCGAAAGGCTCGCCTTGCCGCCCGAGGAGACGTCATCGAGCGTGCGCTGGTAGATCGAGGAGTTCAACAGGGCACAGAGAACGTGAGCCTCGCGTTCGTCGTCCGTACCGATGAACATGCAGTGATCGCCGGGAACGACCGGTTTCTTGCCAAGCCGCTCATCATCGACCGTCGAGACGACGACGAAGTGGGGTTTGTAGCCGAGCCGACACCAGACGACTTTGTATTCGGCCCAGGTGTACTCGCCGAGACCGAAGACGTTGTAGAAGGTGCCGTTGTCGAGCCACGACGACGAGCGGGCCTCAAGCGCCTCCCGGTTGTCGTCGAGATACGCGTAGGTTCGCGGACACGCCTCGCGAAGCCATGCCTCGTTGTCCTCGTTTGCGACGTCGACCGGGACGAGCCGATAATCGTGGCCGAACAGGCCGAACTTGACGACGTGGCGTGATTTGAGATACGGAAAGACCCTGTCGGGTTCGAGGTCGGTTACGCGCTCTGGCTCGATTTCGAAGACGTCCCGGGCGTCGTCCTTGACGCCGTGGCGGATCTCGTGGGAACACTCACCGAGTGCCCGTCGCTCGGCGTCGCGTCGAAGCCACGAGGAAGCAGGGTCCTCCTCGTCGACCGGCACGAAGCCTGTCTCCTCGCGTTCGAGCGTCTGGGTCAATCGTTCGGCGCTCGTGAACGCGGGCGACGCCGATCCCCGTGACCAGGCGGTAACCGGAACTGGCCTACATGGCTCCCGGTCGACGGAAAACGAGTAGATCGCCGCACCGGCGCGCGCGTCCCCGAACGGTCGCAGGTCCGTAAAATCGTGGACGTGTTCGACGGCAAGCGGAGAGTCGTTCAGGCGCTGTTCGCGCAGTCTGCGACCGGCTGGGCCCTTCGTAATTCCGCGTTTGAGCACGAACGCCGCGTCGTCTGGAGCGTACCTGTCGAGACAGGCGAGCACGAACGGGACTGATATGTCGTCGTTCGCGTGGCCGAGTTTTGCGTCCGCACCGTGGTGGGTGACGAGATCGAGTCGGTCCGCCGGGCCGTCACGCCATGCCGCTCTGACCCGATCGGGGAGCGCACTCCAGGTAAGCCACGGCGGGTTGCCGACGAGATGGTCGACGGTTGATGCTACCCTGGTACCGCCGTACTGGAGACTGTCCGAGCGCGTGAGCCCGAGTGCGTCGGTAAGGAACACCGGGATCTCGACGGCATCGATCGCTGCATCGTCGAGTAGAGGGGAAAGCGCGAGCAGATAGGCGAGCCGTGCGCTCCGGACCGCAATCGGGTTGAGGTCGATACCGAACACGGAGTTCGTGATTGCCTCGACCTGCTGGGCGGGCGCCGGGGCGTCCTCGGCCGCCGCGTAGCTCGCCCGCTTGTGTTCGATAACTGCCGCGCAAAAGACGCCGGAGCCACAGCCCGGATCCAGAACCGTCTCCGCCGCGAAGTCGTCGACAGACAGGGTTTCGACCGCCAGATCGGCGATGCCCCGCGGCGTGTAGTACTCGCCGAGCGAGAGCCTGACCTGCTGGCTGACGACCGACTCGAACAGGTTATGGAGGATGCTCTCATCGAGCGCCGTGATGTCGAGAGATTCGATCGTATCATCGACGCGTCGGAGGTCGGCTCCGACAATCGTGTTGTGAACGGCGGCGAGGTCGACATCGAACGCCCCTGTATTCGAGCCTGGTTCGCGGTTCATCACGGTAACGCCGACCGTCGCCTCGACATGAGCGAGTAGTCGCTCGACGAGAAAATCGTAGTAGAGGGCGTCCGCAAACGCCGACTCCACCGAGATGCCGTCTGGGAGGTCACCGAAGACGTCGCCGTGACTCTCCCTGAGGAACGACTGCCACATCTCGAACGCAGTGGTTACGGTCGGATCGTTGTCGAGCGCTTCTCTGGTGCGCCCTGTGTACTGTCGATAGGCTGTGCTACCGCGCTCGAATCGGTCGGAAAGCCGGTCAGCGTGAGTCTGGTTCCGCACGAGTTTTTCGTCCGTCTGATCGCTCCTTTAGCTACCAGCGGCTTAATCGCTGGGATCGCTGACCGTCACCGGATTCTTGGCGCTGCCGCCAGTACCGAACTGTATGCGTGAGGAATCCGAAATCCGGGAGCAGTACGAGTACCTTCAGGAACAGCTTGACAGCGAGGAGATGCGTCACGAAGGAGTCAGACAGCTATTCAGCCACTACAAGCGCGCGCTGGGCTGGGTACTCGAAGAGGAACATATGTGAAGATTGGTTGCGGGACCCGGGCGATTGGTAGCGGCTGGTTTGCCCCGTGTCGGTACATTTATGTTGCGTCAGCGATTTCGTCTACGTGACGCTTCGCTTTGGAGGGCCGAAGCGTCAGCGGGGACCAATTCAGGGCGGCAAGCGGCACGCCGCGCTTTTTACGCGCGTGCCGCTTTCCTGTTTCAAACTGCTGTGAGCGACAGCCACGTCTCTGGATAGTTGCTATGACATGAACAGCCGTCTGTCCGCGCGTTCGTGACCCATCCCCATCAGCTCGGTAGTCGGTGCAAAGGACCACATGGCATCGAGCGGCTGGTCCCGGTACTCCTCGACGACCTCACCTATTATCGGCCGTAATTCGTCGAGGACGCGCTGGATTTCGGTGTGGCTGAGCCGCCCGAGCCGCTGGGCAGCGCCGAGCAGATCCGTGATGAAGGAGTAGCCGTGAACGAGACACGCTTGTTCGTGTGTGAGCCCCTCGTGCTGGGCGACCGCGGCGATCAGGACGCTGGAACGATGAGCGGGGGCCAACAGCAGATGCTGGCGATCGGTCGCGCGCTGGTCGGCGATCCCGATCTCCTGCTCGTCGACGAACCGTCAGAGGGTGTCCAGCCCTCGATCGTACAGTCGATCACCGAGGACCTCGGACGGATCAATGAGGATCTGGGAACGACGATCCTCTTTGTCGAACAGATCCTCTCGGTCGTCCAGAATCTTGCCGAGCGGTGTTACGCGATGGACAAAGGGCAGATTGTAGACGAACTGGACGGGTCCGAACTCGACGACAGGGAGCATCTGGCGGACCATCTCGCAGTCTGATACGTTCGGAACCACCAGTACACTTTTTGGCGTATCACGTCGGAGTACCAGTATGGCATCACGCGTCCTCGTCGCGGTCGACGGCTCCGAACAATCCACGGCAGCGCTCGAACACGCAATCGTCGAGCATCCGGAGGCCGAGTTGATCGCAGTCCACGTCATCGACATCCTCGCGGGGATGTACGGCGAACACTACATCGACTACCAGGAGATCAGAACAGGGCAGGAACAGCGAGCGGAGGGCCTTCTGAACAACGCCGAAGAGGTTGCGGCAGAACACGACCGCGAGCTCACGACTGAGACGATTATCGGGAAACCGGCAACGGGAATCGTCGACGCCGCCGAGGAACACGATGTCGACCTGATCGTGATCGGCAGCCGGGGACGCTCGGGCGTCTCGCGTGTCCTGCTCGGCAGCGTCGCCGAAACTGTCGTGCGGCGCTCGCCCGTGCCAGTGACGGTCGTTCGATAGGAAGGCACACGAACCACAACCTATTGTTTCACGCAGTGAGTACGCCAGGTATGGCTAATCCCGTCCCGATCACCGTCTACACCCGCGAGGACTGTCATCTCTGTGACGAGGCCCTCGATACGCTCGAACGGATCGCCGACTCGGAAGGCGTCGAGATCGAGATCGACCTCGTCGACGTCGACGACGATCCGGAACTTCACGAGGAGTATAGCGACCGCGTCCCGTACGTGCTCGTCGACGGGACGCCGAAATTCAAGTATCGCGTCGATCCTGCAAAGGCTCGAATGGAGCTGAAACGGTACGCCTGAGAGGCCCTGTTTCTGGCGTCTGTGACCTACCGCGAGCGCCGGCCAGGTGACCACTCGCCGTCGAACTCCTCGTGGGTGAACGGAACGGCGTCCTCCCCGGCGTACGTCGCGACGAGGTGGCCGTCACCTTCGAGATGGTACTTGTAGGTCGTCAGCCCCTCCAGACCGACGGGACCGCGCGCGTGGATCTTGCCAGTGCTGATTCCGACCTCCGCGCCGAGGCCGTACCGGAAGCCATCGGCAAAGCGCGTCGAGGCGTTGTGGAAGACGCTCGCCGCGTCGAGGCTCCGCATGAACCGGCCCGCGCGGTCGGCGTCCTCGGTGACGATCGACTCGGTGTGTTTCGAGCCGTGGGCCGTGATGTGCTCGATGGCGTCGGCAAGGGAGTCGACGACCTTGATCGAGAGTTCGAGGTCACCGTACTCCGTGTCCCAGTCCTCGGCTGTCGTGGCGTCGACGTCGACGACCTCGCGGACGCGCTCGTCGCCGCGGAGTTCGACGTCGGCGTTCTCGTACTTGGCGACCATTCCCGGCAGGAACTCTGCGGCGACTGCTTCGTGGACCAGCAGCGTCTCGACGGCGTTACAGACCGCGGGGTACTGCACCTTGGCGTCGAAGGCGATCTCCTCCGCCATCTCCAGATCGGCCTCGGAATCGACGAAGACGTGGCAGATCCCCTCGGTGTGACCCAGAACAGGGATCTGTGTGTTGTCCTGAATGTAGCTCACGAACTCCGAGCTCCCGCGTGGCATCAGCAGGTCGATCTCGTCGTCCATCGCCAGCATTGTGTCGACCTCCTCGTGGGCCTCGATCTGCTGGGCCCATCCGGTAGGGATCTCC
This sequence comes from Natranaeroarchaeum sulfidigenes, assembly GCF_017094485.1. NCBI lineage: Archaea > Methanobacteriati > Methanobacteriota > Halobacteria > Halobacteriales > Natronoarchaeaceae > Natranaeroarchaeum > Natranaeroarchaeum sulfidigenes. The sequence continues at coordinate 893,659 of NZ_CP064786.1, read as the reverse complement.
TCAGTTGCCTCGACGATCGTCTCGTAGAGGATGCGGTTCGAATGACTCGCCTCGCTCCCGCCTTTCAGGATGACGGCGTTGCCGGATTTGAGGCTCAGTGCGGCGATCTGAACCAGCGCGTCGGGGCGGGACTCAAAGACCGTTCCGATGACGCCGATCGGCACTGCGACCCGGTAGAGTTCGAGATCTTCATCGAGCTCGCGCGCCGAGAGCGTCTTTCCGAGGGGATCTTCCTGCTCTGCAACGCTGCGGACCATCTCGGCGATACTTTCGAGTTTCGACTCGGAGAGTTTCAGTCGATCGACCAGTGCCTGCGTGTACTCGCCCGCTTCGAGCATCTCCTCGCCCGCTCGGACGTCGTTCTCGTTCGCTTCGAGGATCGCCTCGCTATTTGCCTCGATAGCGTCCGCGATCGAGCGCAGCGCGTCGTTTCGCTGCTCCTCGGAGACGTTCGCCAGTTCGAGCGCGGCGGACTGTGCCTCGTGTACTTTTTCCGTGGCTTCCGTGTTACTCATCGTCGACACCGTTGATGGGCGTAAATATCGTGCCAACGCTCTTGGTTGCAGCGATCCCTTCGAGCACGTCCGGCTCGGTTGATTCGGCGATCACGGCGGGGATGCCGTGCTCGCTGACCCGCCGTGCACCCTCGACTTTCGTCATGATCCCGCCGAAGCCGTCGGTCGAGCTCTCCTCGACGAGCTGATGGACGTAGTCGTAGTTCTCGCCGACCGCCTCGATGCGCTCGGCGTCGTCGTCGTGCTTGGGGTTGCCGGTGTAGACGCCGGGAACGTCCGTGAGCGTGACCAGCAACTCGGCATCGACCGCAATGGCGATCGACGCAGAGAGCATGTCGTTGTCGCCGATCCGGATCTCTTCGGTGGCGACCGCATCGTTCTCGTTGACGATGGGGACGACGCCCCACTCCAGCAGCGTCTCGACAGTGTTCCGGAAGTTGGTGTACCGCTCGGGGTTGTCAAGATCTTTCTGTGTCAGGAGCAGCTGGGCGGTCTTCAGCCCGTACCGCTCGAAGCTCTCCGTATAGCGACGCATCAGGTGGCTCTGGCCGATCGTCGACAGTGCCTGTGACTCCTCGACGGTGTCACCGGTGTAGTCGATCCTGCCGATCCCGGCCCCGACCGCGCCCGAGGAGACCAGCAAGACGTCCTTGCCCCGCTCGCGAAGCCCCGCGATGTCGTCGACGAGCTTATCCAGTTTCGCATCGTCGAGGTTCGACTCCTCGTCGGTCAGCGAGTTCGTCCCCGCCTTGACGACGACCCGACCAGCCTCGGCTGCGAGTTCTCTCGTCCGTTCGATCGCCTCGCTATCGACCGAGTCGCCGTCGACGCTGTTATGCATTCTCGGTCGCCTCCTCGGAGAGTTCGGCGGACCGTTCTTCTGCCGCGGCGACGGCCCCGCCGAGTTCTCTGTGAACGTCGCTGTCCCAGAGCACCTCCATTCCCTCGATGGTCGTTCCGTTCGGTGAGCAGACGGCGTCGATCATCTCGTCGAGCGAGTCCTCGGACCGGAGTGCGGTTTCGGCCGCACCTTTGAACGTCTGTGCCGCGAGCGTCTCGGCCTGTTCCGGGTCGAGTCCGCCCTCGATACCGGCCTGTTTCATCCCCTGAATGAGATAGTAGACGAAGGCGGGGCCGCTGCCGTTGACCGCAGTGGCGATGTCCATCTGTGCCTCGTCGATTTCGGCGAACTCGCCGACCGTTCCGAGTATCTCGCGGACCTCGTCGGTGACGGTATCCCCGGTGACCGCGGCAGCCATATTCCGGGTCGCCGCGGCGAGGTTAGGCATCACACGAACGACGGTCGCGGGGGTTCGTCCCGCGACGAAATCCGTCGAGACGCCCGCGGCGAAGGTGACGAGCGTGTGATCCGGAGAGAGTTCGAGTTCGTCGAGAATCGCTCCCACGACGTCTGGCTTGACCGCGATGATTACGACGTCCGACTCGGCCGCCACGTCGATATCGTCGGTCGTCCAGTCACTGTACGCCTCGACCGCCGCCAGCGCGTCGGGGTCGACGTCGATGGCCGTCACGCGGTGGGCGTCGGAGTCGGCGAGCCCCTCAATGAGGGCGCTCCCCATGTTTCCACAGCCGATAATACTCACGTCAGTCATGCTACCTCCCCGTATCGTCCTGGTGGATTTACCAACTTTGATTCGAGCCGATGCGTGGACTGCGTGCGTGACGCTTCACCGGCGTCCATCCATCCTGATCGGTTACCACAGACCCTTCACGTTCGTGTACATGGAAAGCCATTTATCCGCTCTGAGTCAACACGGGGATGAATGAGTCTCTCCGATTCGGACAGGGAGGTCGTCGTCGACGAGCTGGGACGGGAGCCGACCCCGGCCGAGGCGGCGCTGTTCGAGAACCTCTGGAGCGAACACTGCGCGTATCGTTCGTCACGACCGCTACTGGGTGCGTTCGAAAGTGAAGGTGAGCAAGTCATCATCGGTCCCGGGGACGACGCTGCCGTCATTGCACTCCCCGAGCCGTCGGGCGAGGGAAACAGCGAGACCTACATCACGATGGGAATCGAGAGCCACAACCATCCCTCCTACGTCGATCCGTTCGACGGCGCGGCGACCGGCGTCGGCGGGATCGTTCGTGATACACTCTCGATGGGTGCATACCCGATCGCACTGCTGGACTCGCTGTACTTCGGCGACTTCGAGCGCGAGCACTCCAGGTACCTGTTGGAGGGCGTCGTCGAGGGGATCAGCCACTACGGTAACTGTATCGGCGTCCCGACGGTCGGTGGGAGCGTCGACTTCCACGAGCGCTACGAGGGCAATCCCCTCGTCAACGTGGCCTGTGTCGGCCTGACGAACGAGGACCGAATGATCACAGCGATCGCCCAGAAGCCGGGTAACAAACTCGTGCTCGTGGGGAATGCGACGGGCCGGGATGGACTCGGCGGAGCCTCCTTCGCCAGCGAGGACCTGAGCGAGGATGCAGAAACCGAGGACCGGCCGGCAGTGCAGGTCGGCGACCCCTACAGCGAGAAGCTGTTGATCGAGGCCAACGAACAATTGATCGAGGAGGAGCTGATCGAGTCCGCACGGGACCTCGGCGCGGCGGGCCTCGGCGGAGCGTCGAGCGAACTCGTCGCCAAGGGCGGGCTTGGCGCGGATATCGACCTCGAAGCAGTCCACCAGCGCGAGCCAAACATGAACGCCCTGGAGATCCTGCTCGCCGAATCACAGGAACGGATGTGCTACGAGGTCACGCCCGGAAACGTCGACCGCGTCGCCGAGATTGCCGACAGATTCGATCTGGGGTGTTCGGTCATCGGCGAGGTGACGGATACGGGTTGGTACGTCTGCCGATTCGACGGCGAGGTCGCGGTCGATGCACCCGCGGAGTTCCTCGGTGAGGGTGCGCCGATGAACGATCTCGATCACGTCGAGCCCGAGCAGCCAGAGACCGACCTGCCCGATGTCCCACTCGACGAAGCGTTCGAGACCATTATCGGTGCCCCATCGACCGCCAGCAAGCGCTGGGTCTACCGGCAGTACGACCACGAGGTCGGCGTCCGCACGAGCGTCCCGCCGGGCGATGACGCGGCGGTGCTGGCGATTCGTGAGACCGAGGGAGAGGACGGTGCTGGGACCGGACTGGCCCTCTCGTCGGGTGCCGCGCCGAACTGGACCGAGACCGCGCCGTACGATGGGGCACGCGCCGTTGCACTGGAGAACGCAACCAATATCGCTGCGAAAGGGGCGACGCCGCTCGCCGCTGTCGACTGTCTGAACGGTGGGAATCCCGAGAAGCCCGACGTCTACGGCGGGTTCAAGGGAATCGTCGACGGACTCGCGGACATGTGCGCCGAACTGTCGGTGCCCGTGGTCGGCGGGAACGTCTCGCTGTACAACGATTCACCCACCGGACCGATTCCGCCGACACCGACGCTCGCGATGGCTGGAACGAAGGCAGGCTACGATGCACCGGGACTCGCGGCTACTGCCGACACTGATCTCGTGCTCGTCGGGGATCGCGGACTCGACGAAGGGACGCCCCGACTTGGTGGCTCGGAGTATCTCGCTCGCTTCGGCGGGACCGATTCGTTCCCCGAGCTTCCCGAGAACCCTGCTGACGTCGTCGAAGCCCTCTCGCAGATCGCCCAGTTCGACTCGACTGTTGCGGTCCACGACGTGAGCCACGGCGGCCTCGCCGTCTCGCTCGCCGAAATGATCGACGAGGATGTCGGGCTCGACGTCTCCCTGCCCGGCGACGCACCCGCGGCCGAACTGTTCCACGAACAGCCGGGGCGTGCGCTCGTTGCGACGACCGATCTGGACGCCGTCGAGGCTGTCTTCAATGGGGTTGCTCCGGTCGAACGCGTCGGAACCGGAACTGATGACGGAACGCTGCGGATCGACACCGGCGAGGAAACGATTCGTGTAGATGCCATGACCGTTGCCGAACGCCGTGACGTGATCGAGCGCGAGCTCGATTGAGGAGGTCATCTCTTTCGATTTGCTGAGTATGTGTATCGTCTCCACCGTTATATTCAAGTCTCTCCCCGGAGATAGTTAAATCAATGATCTATACGGGGGTTGTAAATAATGGATCACGGGGATGATCCAACGGTTCTCATCGCGGAAGACGAGCCTGACCTCGCGGATCTGTATACGGCGTGGCTCGAAGAGGATTGTCGCGTACGGACCGCCTACAACGGTAGTCAGGCGCTCGACGCCATCGACGAGAGCGTCGACGTCGTCCTGCTGGATCGGCGAATGCCCGGACTGTCCGGAGACAAAGTGCTGAATACGATTCGGGACCGGAAGTTGGGCTGTCGTGTGGCAATGGTGACTGCAGTCGAGCCTGACTTCGATATTATCGAGATGGGGTTTGATGATTATCTCGTCAAACCCGTATCGAGGGAGAAACTTCGGTCACTGGTCGATCAACTGCTGTTACGCAGCGAGTACGACGGGATGTTACAGGAGTTCTACGCACTCGCCTCGAAGAAGGCGATCCTCGACAAACAAAAGCCCGAGTACGAACTCCGGGCCAGCGAGGAGTACCGTCGGCTAAAGGATCGGCTTGCCGTACTCCGGGCCGATATCGACGACACGATGGCGGAACTGTCCGACCGCGACGCCTACACCCAGGCGTCTCAGGATATCGCCCGGTGAGTTGGACAACTGACCGACTACTTCCCACCGGCCACGTCTTCGACGAGGTCGACCGCGAGCTCAGCGGCATCGACCGCCGTCTCGCCGAAAACATACGTTACTGGTTCGATGCCGAACTCGCCACGGTGATAGATCACTTCTGGGACTGTTTCCCTGTCTGCAAGACGCTCTCGAAGGCGATCGTCCCGCCCCTCGTACCCCGCATCGAACGCCAGCGGATCGATCCCCCGATCGCGAGCGGCGTCCAGTAACGCGTCGCTGGTTGCGAGGTTGAGCGCCGCCCCGATATCGTCGTCTTCCGAGTTCACGAGGAGAATCGTCCGGGCGACATGCTCGGACGCACCAAACTCGGGATTTGCCGCGCGCTCGGCCGTCCCGCGGATACGATATATCCGACCCGGAATCGCTGCCACGTCGGTTGGTCCATCGGCGTCGGGGAGTGCCATCCCGATGTTCGTGCCGACGTTCGGGATGTGCTCGACGGCCGCATCGGTACCAGTCAGCAGCCGGGCGGCCCGACGGACCGACTGCAGCACGTCCCGTTCGGCGAGCATCTGTGACTCCGGTCCGCGGACGCAGAGATCACAGCCCAGCCCTTCTAACTCAGGCATCAACTCCTCGTGGACGGCACAGATCGGCCCCCGATCCTCGAACTCTCTGATCAGCGCCAGCAGTTCCGCAAGTGCGTCGACTTCGTCCATCTCACCGGACTCGAAGCCATCGGCGATCCGTTCGGTTGTGGCCTGCATCCGCTCGTCCTCGCTGAATCGCGGTTCGACGTCGACGTTATCGTTGATCAGGTTGCTGATCGCCGCCTGCGTAACCCCGAGCCGGTCGGCGATCTCCTGCTGTGTGAATCCCCGCTCGTCGAGTTCGCCCGCGAGCATGACGCGGGCCGTCGGCATGAACCGCTCGATGACGATCTCGCTTGGGAGGACCAGCGACATACCGGCGGATACCGGTGGAGTCTACATAAGTCCCCCGACAGTTGGACCCAGCGGTTTATATCTGATCGGGAGGCCAGCACCGCCATGCACTGACGTTTGCCGTGTGGCGCAGGGGTTGTGTGACGTGTCGCCACACGGGCTGGCCAGCACGTCGCCTGCTCGCCTAGAGGTTCGACGCACCGGAGCCGCCATCGACCGGTACTGCGACGCCGTTGATATAACTCGATCGAGGAGAGCTGAGAAACGCGACTGTATCACCGAGCTCCTGCGGATCGCCGATACGCTCCATCGGGTTGCCGTCGCTCCAGTCGGCCAGCCCCTCCTCGTAGCTATCGTACTCGCCTCGGTCCATGGACTGCTCGATCAGCTCCTCGACGCGGGCGGTTTCGTGTGCACCGGGAAGGACAGCGTTGGCACGCACGTCCGGTGCAAGCTCCTTGGAGAGCGTCTTCTCCAGCCCGATGACGCTCATCCGAACGGAGTTCGAGAGCACGAGCTGGTCGATGGCCTCCTTGACGCTCCGGGAGGTGATGTTCACAATTGTCCCCTCGCCCTCACGGAGGTACGGCTCGCTCTCGCGGACGAGTCGAACGACGCCCATCACCAGCAGGTCGAAGGCCTCGTACCAGTCTTCGTCGGTCGTCTCAAGGAACGGACCGCTCGGCGGTCCACCGGCACTGGTCACGAGGTGGTCGAGACCGCCGAACTCCTCGACGGTTCGCTCGACCAGTCGCTTGATATCGTCTTTCTCGGTGAGATCGGCCTGCACGGCGACCACGTCCCCCGTCGCTGTGTCGCGGATCTCGTCGGCCGCCGCTTCGAGTCGGTCCTCGTCGCGTCCGTTGACGACGACGTTCGCACCATTCTCGGCCAGCGCCGCTGCCGACGCCTTTCCGAGGCCGCTGCTCGATGCCGTTACCAGTGCGGCGTTACCGTCGATCTCAAGGTCCATACTGGGACTGGGCACGAGCGGAGCGTTAAAAGCTTCGCGTCGATATCGTCGTCTCGATCTCAGTCGATATACGATTCGATCCGCTCCATTGCCTCTTTGAGGTCGTCGAGACCCGTTGCATAGGAGACGCGGAGGTGTCCCTTGCCGTCCTCACCGAAGACGTTCCCCGGAACTGCGGCGACCTGCTGTTCTTCGAGAAGTCCCTCGGCAAACGCCTCCGCATCGCCGCCGGGGACTTCTGGAAATACATAAAAGGCACCTTCGGCCTCGAAGCAGTCGATCCCCATCTCCTCGAATCGGGAGAGGACGAAGTTCCGGCGTCGATTGTACTGTGCGACCATCTCTTCGACCTCGTCGTCACAGCTCTCCAGTGCTTCCAGCGCGGCGTGCTGGGCGGTTGTCGGGGCGGACAACATTCCGTACTGGTGAATACGGTTCATGCCACCGATCGCTTCCGGCGGCCCCATCGCGTAGCCAAGTCGAAGGCCAGTCATTGCGTAGGCCTTCGAGAAGCCGTTGAACACGACGGTACGCTCGCGCATTCCCGGGAGTGTCGCGATCGAGGTGTGTTCACGGCCGTAGGTGAGCTCCGCGTAGATCTCGTCGCTCAGTACGGTCAGATCGTGCTCCCGGGCAAACTCGGCGATCGGCTCCAGATCAGACTTGGTCATGATCGCCCCGGTCGGGTTGTTGGGGTAACAGAAGAGGATCGCGTCGGCGTGCTGTGCACCGGCCCGCTGAAGCTCCTCAACAGTGAGTTTGAACTCGTGGGTGCTGGTCTTGATGGGAAGCGCTTCGCCACCAGCGAATGTGATCCCCGGCGCATAGGAGACGTAGGACGGATCGGGGACGGCCACGGTATCGCCCGGATCGACGAGCGCGCGGAGTGCAACGTCGACGCCCTCGCTGACGCCCGTAGTGACGATGATCTCCTCGTCGGGATCGTACGACAGATCGTAGCGGTCGTCGACGTGCTCGCTAATCGCCTCGCGGAGCTCTCGTTTTCCTCGATTCGCCGTGTAGGATGTCTTCCCACGTTCGAGCGATGCGATGGCAGCCTCGCGGGCTGCCCACGGTGCAGAGAAATCCGGCTCCCCGACGCCCAGCGAGATGACATCGTCCATCTCCTCGGCGAGTTCGAAGAATCGCCGAATGCCCGACGGTGAGACCTGTTGGACGCGTTCGCTGATCTTCATGGAGAGATCGACAGTCGATCGTCGTCGTCGTCTTCGCTCATACGGATCCCGCGGTCCTTGTAGGTATCCATCACGTAGTGGGTTACAGTCTGGGTGATCTCCGGAACCGGGGCGACTTTGTCGCTGATGAACTTCGAGACCTGCTGCATCGACTCGCCCTCGACGACCATCTCGAAATCGTAGTCGCCGCTGACCAGCCGCAGCGTCTTCACTTCGGGAAAGCGCGCCAGTCGCTCGGAAATGTCACTGTAGCTGGTCTCTCTGTCGAGTTTGACGTTCAGCTCCACGGACGCGCGAACTCGCTCCTCGTCGACTTCGTTCCAGTCGACTACTGCCTGATAGCCTTTGATGATGCCTTCGGCTTCGAGCGATTCGATCGTCGTGACGACCGTATCCTCGTCGAGGCCGGTCATCCTCGCCAGGTCCTCGGTGGAGTACCGTGCATTCTCCAGAAGGAGCTCCAGCAGTTCGCGCTTACTCATACCGTAACGACGCCGTGGCTGGCACAAAAGGGTTTCTCCGCGAGCCGTAGCTGTCACCTGATGAGAGCTACAGCCCGCTGGTTTGACACTGTTCACAGACCGCTACTCTGGCGCGTATTACCGATTCGTCGGACGACCCGATCTTGACAGGCGTTACGGGCACGTAGTTTCGACAGTACGCACATCGTTCGATGGCATCACTCTTCGACCCCATACCGATTATTCGTTGGTTATCACCGGGTTAGTTAAAATTCGTGTATAGTTTCTAACACAATATTACTCCGAACAACGCCGGACAGTAACCGACAGAAGACGTGTTCGATGCCAGAGAACTCACTGTCGAGTGGAAGCGAAACGCCCTAACAGCACTCATGCCATTACTGTAATATGCAAAACGAATCCGAGGTCGCCGTCCTTAGACTCGGCCATCGCCCCGGCCGGGATAACCGGATGACGACACACGTCGGCCTGACTGCCCGTGCGCTGGGTGCCGACCGCGTGATCCTCGACGGTGCGTCCGGACCAGCCGAGACCATCGAGGACATTACCGAGCGTTTCGGTGGTCCCTTCGAAGTCCAGGTGACTGAGAGCCCAAAGGGCGTACTCCGGAACTGGGATGGTGTCGTCGTCCATCTGACGATGTACGGCGAGCGCGTTCAGGATGTTGAAGGGACGATCAGGGAGTGCCACGCGTCGGGCGAGCCGGTGCTCATCGTCGTCGGCGCGGAGAAGGTTTCGTTCGATGTCTACGAAGCGGCCGACTGGAACGTCGGTGTGACGAACCAGCCACACTCGGAGGTTGCAGGGCTGGCCGTCTTCCTCGACCGGCTATTCGAGGGACGCGAACTCGACCGTGAATGGGACGACGCCGACCAGCACGTCGTACCGATGCCGACCGGCAAGAAGGTCGTCCCGGCCGAGGAAGAGTAGCACTTTTGCAGGCGGGCGAGACAGAGTCGATATGTCACTCGCACTCGCCATCGTCGGACTCGTACTGATGGTGATGGGGATCTCCGGATTTTACTCGCCAGAAGGGATGGTAAAAGCGCAGGAACGGTATCCGATCGGGCCGACCGACGCCATCGACTCCGAGATGCGATACCACGTTACCAGATTCGCAGCACTGGTGGTCACGGGGATCGGTATGCTGCTAGTCGCTATTGCATATTTTCGGTAGGAACCCGCCACCGCCGCGGGCACCCGAATCATTAATCATTTTCACTGATAATAGCTAGCTATGTACGACGAGGAGGATCTGGCGTCGATCCGCGAGTCCCGCGAGCAGTGGGAGCAAGAACGGCTTGATCCGGTACTGGACCGGTACGGTGAGCGCCAGAAGCGCTTTGCGACGGTCTCGAACCACGAGGTCGACCGGCTGTACACGCCAGAGGATGTCGCGGACCGCGATTACGAGGCCGATCTCGGCTTCCCCGGCGAGGAGCCGTTTACACGGGGCGTCTACCCGACGATGTACCGGGGGCGGACGTGGACGATGCGCCAGTTCGCTGGCTTTGGCACCGCCGAGGAGACCAACGAGCGCTTTCACTACCTGATCGATGAGGGCCAGACCGGCCTCTCGACGGCCTTCGACATGCCGACGCTGATGGGGAAGGATTCGGACGATGACCTCACCGACGGCGAAGTCGGCAAGGAGGGCGTCGCCGTCGATACCCTGCGGGACATGGAAATCCTGTTCGACGGTATCGACCTCGGAGACGTCTCGACGAGTTTCACGATCAACCCCTCCGCTCCGGTGATCTACGCGATGTACGTCGCGCTCGCGGACCAGCGTGGCGTGCCTCGCGAGAAGCTCCGGGGAACGCTCCAGAACGATATGCTCAAGGAGTTTATCGCACAGAAAGAATGGGTGATCCCGCCGGAGCCGTCGCTGGATCTCGTGACTGACGTCCTCGAGTTCGCCGTCGACGAGACGCCGAAGTTCAAGCCGATCTCGATCTCGGGCTACCACATCCGCGAGGCAGGCTCGACCGCGGTTCAGGAACTCGCGTTTACGCTCGCCAACGGCTTCGCCTACGTTGAGGACGGCCTCGACAGGGGGCTGGACGTCGACGAGTTCGGCCCGCAGCTATCCTTCTTCTTCAACTGTCACAACGCCTTCTTCGAAGAGGTCGCAAAGTTCCGGGCGTCCCGCCGGATCTACGCACGACTACTGGACGACTGGTATGACGCCGAGACCGCTGCGGCGAAACAGCTGAAGTTCCACACCCAGACTGCGGGGCAGTCACTGACCGCCCAGCAACCGCTGAACAACGTGGTGCGGGTGACGATTCAGGCGCTGGCTGGGGTGATGGGCGGGACCCAGAGTCTGCACACCAACAGCTACGACGAGGCGCTTGCACTGCCCAGCGAGGACGCCGTGCGAGTTGCCCTGCGAACCCAGCAGATCATCGCGGAGGAGTCCGGCGTGGCAGACATCGTCGACCCGCTCGGCGGAAGCTTTGCGGTCGAGGCGCTGACCGACGAGGTCGAGGCGGAGACGATGGCGTATCTCGAAGAGATACGGGAGATGGGCGACGGATCGATGCGCGCAGGTGTTCTAAACGGGATCGACCAGGGGTATTTCCACCGCGAGATTCAGGATGCCGCCTACGAGTATCAGGAACGTGTCGAGCGCGAGGCCGAGACAGTCGTCGGCGTCAACGCCTACGAGGTCGACGAGGAGCCCGAACCGGAGATCCTCTCGGTCGACGAGGGAGTTCAAACGCGCCAGCGTAACAGACTTGCGGACGTCAGAGATGAGCGCGACGATGGCGCAGTGGCGAGCGCGCTCGACGATCTACGATCCGCCATCGAGTCCGGCGAGAACACGATGCCAGCCATCCTCGATGCGGTGAAAGTCTATGCCACGATGGGCGAGATCATGACCGTCTTCGAGGATGAATACGGCTCCTACACCGAGCAGGTCGCCCCAACCTGATCGGGACTCTTTCACCGCTCTCGGGGGAATGTTTATTCCGGCGTGGACTGCATGTCATCATGAAACATGACGGATGAGCCAGACGTCGAACTGGAGGCCCGACTCGAAGAAAAGGAGCGGTTCGACCCGCCCGAAGCGTTCGTCGAGCAGGCGAACGTCTCCGATCCCGATATCTACGAGGAGTTCGAAGAGGAGTGGCCAGACTGCTGGGAACGGGCCGCAGATCTGCTTGACTGGGACGAAGAGTACGATGACGTGCTCGTTGACGACGAGGCACCGTTCTACGAGTGGTTCGTCGGCGGCGAACTCAATGCGGCCTACAACTGCGTCGACCGGCACGTCGAGTCGGGTCGGAAGAATCATGCCGCGATCAAGTGGGAGGGCGAAGGCGGCGAGACGCGCACCTACACCTATCAGGATCTCTACCGCGAGGTAAACGAGTTCGCCGCCGCTCTCCGCGACATGGGCGTCGAGGAAGACGACGTCGTTACGCTGTACATGCCGATGATCCCCGAGCTACCGATCGCGATGCTTGCCTGCGCGCGTATCGGCGCGCCACACTCCGTCGTCTTCGCAGGCTTTTCCGCGGACGCACTCGCAACGCGGATGAACTCGGCAGAGTCAGAGTATCTGGTCACGTGTGACGGTTACTACCGCCGGGGGGATGTACTGAACCACAAAGAGAAAGCCGACAAGGGACTCCGAAGCGTCGAGGCCGACGTCGAGACCGTGGTCGTGGACCGCCTCGGGGACGAGCTGACACATTTCCTCGGCAAGCGCCATCACGACTACGACGAACTGGTCGCCGAACAGTCGGGCGAACGGGTCGACCCTGTCTCCCGCGACGCCGAGGACATGCTCTTTCTCATGTACACCTCGGGGACGACCGGGAAGCCGAAGGGCGTCAAGCACACCACTGGCGGCTACCTCTCCTATGCGGCGTGGACATCCCACTCGGTCCTCGATATCAAGCCCGAGGACAGCTACTGGTGTGCGGCCGACATCGGCTGGATCACCGGCCATTCCTACATCGTCTACGGGCCGCTCGCGCTCGGAACGACGACCGTGATGTACGAGGGGACGCCCGACTACCCCGAGAAAGACCGGCTCTGGGAGCTCGTCGAGAAGTACGCCGTCGACATCTTCTACACAGCCCCAACGGCGATCCGTTCGTTCATGAAGTGGGGGAAAGAGTACCCCGACAGCAAAGACCTCTCCAGTCTACGATTGCTCGGGACTGTCGGCGAGCCGATCAACCCGCGTGCGTGGAAGTGGTACTACAAACACATCGGCGACGAGTCCTGCCCGGTGGTCGACACCTGGTGGCAAACCGAAACGGGAGGGATGATGATCACGACACTGCCGGGGATCGGAACGATGAAGCCCGGCTCTGCCGGTCCGGCGCTTCCCGGCATCGACGCCGAGATCGTCGATACGGCCGGCGAGGCAGTCAGTCCGGGTGACGCGGGCTACCTGACGATCAACAACCCCTGGCCGGGCATGCTCCGGACGCTTTACGATAACGACGACCGGTTCATCAACGAGTACTGGCGTGAGTACTCCGATTCCGAGGCCGACGAATGGGTCTACTTCCCGGAGGACGGCGCGACGATCGACGAGGACGAGTATATCACCGTACTCGGGCGCGTCGACGACGTGATCAACGTCTCCGGGCATCGCCTCGGCACTATGGAGATCGAAAGCGCCATCGTCGGCGTCCCCGGCGTCGCAGAGGCGGCAGTCGTCGGCGGCTCCCACGAGGTCAAAGGCGAAGCCGTCTACGCCTACGTCATCACCGAGGATGGCACCGAGGGCGGGGAGGAACTGTACGACAGTATCATCGAGAACGTCGAGCGGGCTATCGGTCCGTTCGCCCGCCCCGAGGAGATCATCTTTACGCCCGAACTCCCCAAGACCCGCTCTGGCAAGATCATGCGCCGGCTGCTCGAAGACATCGCCAACGGCGAGCAACTGGGGAATACGTCAACGCTCAGAAACCCCGAAATCGTCGAGGAAATTCAGGCACAGGTCAGCGCGGAGTAGCTCGGCTAGTCGTCGTTTCCGAGACCGTAATACCGGATTGCCAGCAGCGGAATGCCGAGTAGTGTACCGACCGTGACCGCCCCGTAGAGCCCCAATCCGAGCGCGGTCGGCGGCATCTCGATGAAGCCATACAGCGCAACCGTATCCAGATCCTCAGCGAGGATGACCGAAAGCACGACACCCATGAATGCGGCAATCCCGACGAGAATAACATACAGTATCAATACTGCTTGCCGGCCGGTGAGATCCGCGGAGGCGTCAGCGCCTTCGAACGTCGTTTCGTTGTCCGTCACGTTCGCTGATTGTAGTGGCGAACGATTAGGCTTTTGCACTTCCCCCGCTTATTGAGGGGTATGACACAAAAAGAACTGCTCGGGCTGATCCTGGCTACTATCGCCCTGATGATGTTTTCGACCGGTTTCGTCATTGCGATGGGTTAGGGCACCCATCTCGTTTTACAATCGGCTCCACGGATATTGTAGCGACGCCGTCAAAAACAGAGACAGGCTGGTTACTGGTCGTCGCCGGATCCGGCGTCACCGACATCCGCGCTCGCCATCTCGTCGCTGCTGACCTCGCCGCCGTCAGCGCGAGGCTCTGGCGGAGATCCGTCGTCGTTGACGGGCTCACCACCGTCGGTCATCGGGAGGATCTTGTTCTGCTCGAACCACTCCCACTCTTTGGTCTTCATACCGTGCTCGTCCAGATTCCACGGATCGCCGTCGCGGACCTTCGGGCCTTCGAGCCACGAGATGATGAAGTTGTAGACGAAGATGATCTGGCCGATCATGAGGATGATCGCACCGATCGTGGTTAGCTGATGGAGGTCGGTGAACAGCGCTTCGGGGCCGATCGTCAGGGTGTAGTTGGCGTATCGACGCGGCATGCCACCGTAGCCGAGGAAGATCATCGCAAAGAACGTGAGGTTCGTCCCGATCATCGAGAGCCAGAAGTGCCACTTACCGAGGCGTTGCTGGTACATCCGCCCGGTGTACAGCGGGAACCAGTAGTACAGCCCGGCGAAGACGGCAAAGCCGATCGCGCCCATCACGATGTAATGGAAGTGGCCGATGACGTAGTAGGTCTCGTGGAGCACCTGATTGACCGGCACCGCACCGAGGAAGACCCCGGTGACACCGCCGATAATGAAGTTCGAGACGAATCCGAGACAGAACAGCATCGGCGTGTTCAGCCGGATCGAGCCGTTCCATAGCGTCGTAATCCAGTTGAACACCTTCACAGCGCTCGGTATCGCGATCGAGAGGGTCACCGCCATGAACGCCGATTCGAGACGTGGGTCCATCCCGGAGGCGAACATGTGGTGGGCCCAGACACCGAACGAGAGGACCCCGATTGCGAGCGTCGAGTAGACGACGAACTTGAAGCCAAACAGTTTCCGGCCCGCAAAGCGGGGGAGGACGTAGCTAATGATCCCCATCGGTGGCAAAACGAGGATGTACACTTCGGGATGGCCGAAGAACCAGAACAGGTGTTGCCAGAGGATTGGCCCTCCACCTGCCGGATCGAAAAACAGCGTATCGAGGTTCCGGTCGGCCAGCAACATCAGCAGTGCGCTACCGAGCAGCGGGAACGCAAAGAGGATCAGCCCGGACTGGGTGAGCATCGTCCACGAGAAGATATCGAGGTTGTGCCAGCCGACGTCCTCACCGCGCTCGGTGAAGATCGTCGCGATGAAGTTGATCGCACCCATCGTTGCGGAGATTCCCGAGAGATGTAATCCGAGCATCATCAGGTCGGCGCCGGGGTTGAGCGCGCCCGCGTCACCGGCCGGTGTTCCGGCGACGGTCGAGTCGGCAGCAAGCGGAGGGTACATCGTCCACGATGTCTGCGCGCCCGCAATCCCGTCGACGAACGGGCCGAATATCAGGCCAGCCCAGACGAGAAACGCCGCCGGTGGGAGCAACCAGAACGCGATCGCGTTGATCCGCGGGAACGCCATGTCATCCGCACCGATCATCAACGGCAGGAGATAGTTCGCGAAGGCGGCGATGATCGGCGTCCCGAAAAGGAACAGCATCGTAATCCCGTGGGAAGTCAGCAGGGCGTTGTACGTGTCCGCGCTGATGATCGTCGTTCCGGGATAGGAGAGTTCCAGTCGCATCACCATCACAGACAACCCACCCCAGGCGAATGCGACGACAGCATACGCACCGTAGAGAAGTCCGATATCCTTGTGATCGACAGTCGTCAACCACCTGATCACGCCACTTGGCTTTTCTGAATGAACCGTCGCGGAGTCGTCACCGTAGCCGCCGCCTCCGGCTGGCGAGTACGTGCGCCAGCTATCAAGACGGGTCAGCCAGGCGACGACGGCCACGAGGAAAATCCCCATGAACGCCGTCAGCACCACTTGTCCGTTTACCATATGAATACCCTCTGCATTGCGGGGTAAAGAAAGGTTCGTTATTTCAGTTCAGTCTCGGGGACGGAAGGTGAAAGATAACGGAGAGAAAGTCAGTGTTCGCCGCCGCCGAAGCGTCGTTCGTCTCCTTCGATCGCTTTCCCCGAGAGATAGGTGAGAACGGCGAGTAACACGAACGTGATCGTAATGAGACCGAACTGGAGCGTGCTAAAGAGGGGATCCCAGCCCCACGGGTTAAACACTACGTACAGCGCGATAAACAGTGCCAGAATCCCGAGTGGGATGAAATTGACCGTAAGATCGAGGAGCGTGTCCCGATCGAAAATCTCTCGTGACATTGGCCTGTGGTAGTATTCGCTCTTTGAAATAGATTCTGCTTCGACGTGTTTTCTCTGTCAGATCGTCGGCTGTTCGGGCAACCGGGCCCGCAAGAGTGGCGTAAGTACGATACCGAGCAGTCCCGCCATCGCGATCGAGAGCCCGCGAACTGCGATCCCACTGTTGTCTGCCGAGATTGTAAGACTCTGGGTGATCGTCCCGCCCGCGAACGTAAACAGCCCGACTCCGATCGCCACCAGTACCGCCGAGAGACCGACAAACACCGTCCATGGACTGGCAACGTACTCCGTCTCGCGAAGGATACCCCCGACGCTCCCGAGCAGCAGCAGAAGGCCGCCGATAGCAACCGGGACCAGACCGAGGACAATCCCCACTTCGGAGAATACGACGCCGAGCGCGATCAACATGGGCCACGGGCTCGACTTCCGGTGTTGCTCGGGGAGTAGGGTCTCCTCACTCATAGTAGGTAGTTGGGCCGGAGGGTATAGAAACCACCGAAATATCACGGGTACTCGAGAAGATGACGGCCACCCAAGGGAATATATGCGGCTCGTGATCTAAATAACGTATGACTGGTCCACGAGTGGCGGGAGTGGGTGTCACTGCATTCGGTCGGGCACCCGAACGGACGGGACGAGACCTTTTCGGCGACGCTGCAAACGGAGCGATCCGCGACGCTGGGATCGATCACGACGACGTCGAGGGAGTCTACTACGGAAACTTCATGGGTGAACTCGCCGAGCAGCAGGGCCATCAGGGGCCGATAATGGCGGAAGCCGCTGGCGTGCAGGCACCGGCAACACGGTACGAAACTGCCTGTGCATCAAGCGGAGCCGCGGTCCGGCAAGCCGTCCGGGACGTTCGGAACGGCGAAGCAGACGTGTTGCTGGTTGGCGGAGCGGAACGGATGACGAACCTCGGAACTGCGGGAGCGACCGAAGCGCTGGCCATCGCGGCCGACGACCTCTGGGAGGTTCGACACGGGATGACCTTCCCCGGCGCATACGCGCTGATGGCGCAGGCTTACTTCGAGACGTTCGGCGGCTCGCGCGAAGATCTGGCCCACATTGCGGTCAAGAACCACGCCAACGCGATCGAAAACGAGCACGCGCAGTACCAGCGTGAGATCACGATCGACGACGTGCTGGACGCACCGATGGTATCCTCGCCGCTCGGTCTCTACGATTCCTGTCCGATCAGCGACGGAGCGAGCGCGGCGGTACTCGTCAGCGAGGCGTACGCCGAGGAACACGACCTCGATGCCGAGATTGCGATCACCGGTACCGGACAGGGTGGTGATCGGATAGCGCTACACGATCGGGAGCACCTTGCAACGTCGCCCGCCGCTGACGACGCCGCCGCAGAAGCCTACGCTGACGCCGGGATCGACCCGGACCGGATCGACCTCGCCGAGGTACACGACTGCTTTACTATCGCAGAGGTACTCGCCATCGAGTCGCTCGGCCTCTACGAACCGGGCGAGGGGATCGGTGCAGCGCGGCGTGGTGAGACCACGGCCGACGGTACAATCCCGGTAAACCTCTCGGGCGGACTGAAGGCGAAAGGACATCCCGTCGGTGCAACCGGCGTCGGCCAGATCGCTGACGTGGTCAAACTCCTGCGTGGCGATCACGTCAACAGCGACGCGGTCCCGCATGCAACTGTCGGCGTCACGCACAACGCGGGTGGTACCGTCGCCAGTGCGATCGTTCACGTCTTGGAGGTAGCCCAATGAGCGACGGTAACGGGAGCGCCCGCGACCGTGAATACGACGACGTCATCGATGCGATTGCGGAGGGGGAAGGCTACTACCTCGAATGCACCGAGGGGCACGGCTCGCTTCCACCGCGCCGGCTCTGTCCGGAGTGTGGCGATGACGATCTTCGGAAGAGTCCATTACCCGATACCGGATCAGTCGACACGTACACGGAGACCGAGGTGCCAGCCCCGGCCTTTGCGGATGATGCACCGTACATCCTCGCGATCGCCGATTTTGGGCCGGTCAGACTGACCGGGCAGGTACCGGGCGTCGATCCCGAGTCGATATCCGTCGGCGATCGCGTTACCGTCACGACCGCGAAAAGCAAGACGACCGGCGAGCGTCTACTCGCCTTCAGGAAGCGATAGCTCCTCGCGGAGCAGTTGAGCGAACGTTTCGGGGTGTTCGGCGTGCGGGAGCAATCGGGCGTAATCGACGACGACCAGCCGAGCGTCCGACTGTTCAGCGAGCGCCCGTCCCTCCGAGAGCGGCGTCGTCTCGGTTTCGCGACCCCAGACAAGCGTGGTCGGGACGTCAAGCTCGCCGAGTTGCTCGGCGAGGTCGAGTTCGGGATCGAGATACCCGCTGATGAACGAGGCGGGGGCGTACCGTGCGCCGGGCTGGTGGGCGCTTTGCCACTGGTACTCGACCTGTTCCTCGGTGACCTCGTTCGGATCGTAGTAGCCGTGATCGGCACTGAAATACCGGATCGCCGGTTTGCTCGTCACGAGGTTGTTGATCGCCGTCCCGACGAGTGGTGCACGCAACAGCGACCGAAGCCAGGTGCGCTGGCCCGGCATCGTCTCGGTCGTTGGCGAGATCAGGATCAGTCGTGCGACCTCGGTATCCTCTTTCCCTGCCGCCGCTGCGAGATACGCTCCCGTTAGCGACGAGCCGACGACTGTCGGATTCTCGGTGTTATCGTTGATGAAGTCTGCAACAAAGCCCTCGTACAACGTCGGCGAGTAGATCAGCGGGGGCCGGTCCGACCTGCCAAATCCGGGCAGATCGGGGACGAGTACGTGATGATCCTTCGCAAACTCGTCGACCACCTCGGCGAACTCGTGGCTCGATCCCGCCGCACTGACGCCGTGGAGCAAGAGGAGGTCGGGGTCGTCCGGATCCCCTCGTTCCGTATAGGCGACATCCATCCCCCGCCAGCGGTACGTCTGCTGCTCGCCCTCGATCGCTGGCGGTAGCTCGTCGGCTCGTCGAGTGAGTACAGCGTTTACCACTGCCGCAGTTCCGAGCGCGCCGACCGCTCCAGCGAGTACTGTTCGGAGCTTCATAGGCTCCTGTTCGACCGCTGGGAACTTATAAAGATCGACGAGATGACCTGTTCACTCGTCGCGACGGTTCGCAAGACACTCCTCGATCGGCGTGAGCAGTTCGTCCGCAAGCGAGTATGGATCTCGCCCGCCGTCGACGGTCTCGTTGACCAGCACCTCGATCCCACCACGCCGTTCGATCTCCGCTTCGACCATCCCGTTGAGATCGCTTCGCAGGAGACGCCGAAGCTCCTCGGCCGAGCGCGTTCGTTCGCGCTCCGCCCTGTGGCCGCTCTCGTCGAGGTGGCTCGCGTGAGCCTCGAACTCCGCTATAAGTTCGTCGACGCCGTCGCCCCGTGTCGCGACAGTCTCGACGATCGGCGGCGTCCAGCCATCACCCTCGCCGTCCGTGCTGGCCCCGTCGACGTCTGTGGTATCCGTCGTGCCATACCCGTGTTTCCCGCGGTGATCGAGAATTGGATTCACGTCGTTGCCCAGGCCGACCATCTCCCGGAGCTCCGTGACGGTTCGATCCGCACCGTCCAGATCCGCCTTGTTGACCACGAATACGTCCGCGATTTCGAGGATCCCAGCCTTGAGCGTCTGGACAGTATCACCGCTCCCTGGTGGGACGAGCACCGCAACGGTGTCGGCCGCCCGGACGACGTCGATCTCGTTCTGTCCCGCGCCGACCGTCTCGATGATCACTCTGTCCATCCCGAAGGCGTCGAAGGCGGTGACGGCGTCCGCGGTCGCCATCGAGAGGCCGCCGAGGCTTCCGCGCGCGCTCATCGAGCGGACGAAGACGTCCATGTCGCCGACCGAGGAGGCCATCCTGATCCGGTCGCCGAGGACCGCTCCACCGGAGTACGGCGAGGAGGGGTCGACGGCGACGATGCCAACCCGCTCGCCGCGTTCGCGGTAGGCGAGCGCGAGTTTGTCCACGAGCGTCGACTTGCCGGAGCCGGGACTGCCCGTAATGCCGATCACTTCGGCGTTTCCAGTGTGTTCGTACAGGGCAGCGACGAGATCCCTGTACCCGTCCTCGCGGTTCTCGATCGTGGTGATCGCCCTGGCGAGCGCGTGATACTCGCCGTCCAGAAGCGCCTCGGCCAGCTCTGATTCCCCACCGCTCATCGCTCGGGCACGTTCTCTCTCACGAACTCGATCGTCTCTTCGAGCTCCGTTCCGGGGCCGAACACCTCGGCGACGCCCTCCTCCTTGAGCGTCGCCCTGTCGTCATCCGGGATCACGCCGCCGACGAGCAGCAGGGTGTCCTCAAACGCTCCGTACTCTTTCAGGCCTTCGACGACCTTCGGGACGAGCGTGTTGTGCGCCCCCGAGAGGATCGAAATCCCGAGCACGTCGACGTCCTCCTGGACCGCGGCCCGTACGATCTCGTCGGGCGCTTTGTGGAGTCCGGAGTAGATCACCTCGAATCCGGCGTCACGGAAGGCGCGGGCGATCACGTGTGCACCCCGGTCGTGGCCGTCGAGACCGACCTTTGCGACGAGACACCGGATGGTACGTTGCTGTTCGGCGCTCATACACGATAGTTTGCTAGCGATTCGTTTATACTTTGATCACGATCCCACTGCCTCGATCGAATGCTCGCAAGAAACGACAGGAAAATACCGGGAGGCTCCTAACGGCCCACTATGTCAACAGCCACACCTGCCCGCCCGATCAAAGGCCGGGTGACCGAGTTGACGGTGGTTCTGACTGCTATCGGGTACTTTCTGGTAGCTGGGACCTTCGAGGGCTGGTTCCCGTATCCGAACATCACCGAATCCGGCGTCGATCTGCTGGGACACGCCATCGCAGTAGTGAACACGTTGGCGACGATCTGTCTGGTCGCCGGGTGGTACTGGATCCGCAAGGGAGCGGTCGATAAACACCGGAAGGCGATGGGCTCTGCCTTTGGCCTGATCCTCGTCTTCCTCGTGATGTATCTCCCGAAGGTCGGCGGCGGCGGCCAGAAAGCCATCGCTGACGCCGCACCGGACCTCGTCGCGCTCGGCTACTTCATCATGCTCGCGATTCACATTGTGCTGTCGGCGCTGGCGATGCCAGTCGTCGTGTACGCGCTCTTGCTCGGCCTCTCACACACGCCGAGCGAACTGCGCGAGACACGCCACGCACAGATCGGCCGGATCGCCGCTGCCTCGTGGATACTGAGCCTCGTTCTCGGCGTTGCAACTTACGTCATTCTCAATCACACTTACGGGAATACGTTCGAGCCAGCGTTCGTACTACTTTTTTGACGGCTGAATACGCCGTACCGAGGCGTTTTTGTCGGTACACCCGGAACGACAGGGTGTGCTGTCGGTCGAGCTACACACCCATTCGGAGCTGTCCCACGACGGTCGCGACCCGGTCGATCTGCTGCTCGAACAGGGAGCGGCCGTCGGGCTGGACGCGATCGCCGTCACCGATCACGACGAGATAGACGCCAGTCTGGAGGCTGTCCGCAAGGCGCCCGAGTACGGGCTGGTTGGTATTCCGGGCATCGAGATCACCAGCCGAGCGGGCCACGTCCTGGGACTCGGAATCGAAGAGGCCATCCCGCCCGGCCTCTCCTTCAGCGAGACGCTCGACCGGATTCACGAACTGGGCGGGATCGCGATCGTTCCGCATCCCTATCAGGAGTCACGCAGCGGCGTGATGGCCAACATCACGCCCGAGGCGCTCGCCGCGGCTGACGCGATCGAGGTGTACAACTCCCGCCTGCTCACGGGGCGTGGGAATCGACAGGCCCGTACCTTCGCCACGGAGTACGACAAACCGATGACAGCGGGCAGTGACGCCCACATCAGCGAGATGGTCGGACAGGCAATCACATTGATCGACGCTGACGACCGATCAGCTGATGCGATCCTCGACGCCGTCGCGGCAGGCCGAACGGAAATCGCCGGAAAACGCACCCCGTGGCGCATCAGCTTCCGACAGGCTGCAGGCGGAGCGAAGCGGCGCGTCAAGAGCCGACTCCGGGAGCTGTTCTGACGGTGCAGGGTGCCGATCCCCAGCTCGTCCGCCATGCGATCGAGACCAGTGATCCCCTGCCCGGAACCGCGGGCTTTGCCGGCCCCGTCGACGGCGCGCTCGTGCGCGATGTACTCGGCCGCTATCCGCTGTTTGTCGAGGATCGGGCGTCGATGGCTCTCCCCGACTGGTCGGCCGACCGAACTGATCTCTACGAGCCAGTATCTCTCCCTGCGGGACACGTCAAGCGCGACGGCGAGGAGCCACAACAGGTCTGGTCCTTGCCCGATCCCACACCGTACCAGCACGAGCGGGAGGCAATCAGTGACCTCGTCGGAGCCATCAGCGAGGGCATCGCGGCGACACGCCCAGACGACGCGGAGTCTGTCGCAATCGCCTTCTCCGGTGGTGTCGATTCGTCGGTCGTCGCTGCGGGCTTCGATGCCCCGCTGTACGTCGGCGGGTTCGACGGGAGCCACGACCTGGAGGCAGCGAGCACGGCGGCCGAGGCGATGGATCGCGAGCTACACGTCGTCGAGTTCACAGTCGCAGACGTCGAGCGTGCGGTGCCCGAGGTGGCGCGGGCGATCGGTCGCCCGGACGGGATGGCGGTCCAGATCGCGCTCCCGCTGTATCTCGTCGCCGAGCAGGCTCGTGCGGACGGCTACGAGTATCTCGCGGTCGGACAGGGCGCTGACGAACTGTTCGGTGGCTACGCGAAAGTCGCGCGCGCTCCCGAGGATCCGCGGGTTGATGCGGACACTGTCCGGGGCGCACAGCGCGAGATGATTCTCACTCTCCCCGACCAGCTCGAACGGGACGTCCTCGCGCTACGCGCGGCGGGCGTCGAGCCGGTCGCACCCCTGCTCCACGACGGCGTCGTCGAGACGGCCCTCAAACTACCCGCCGACTCGCTTGTCGACGACCGCGGCGAGCGAAAGCGCGCGTTCCGACGTGCTGCCCGCCAGTTCGTCCCCGACAGTATCGCTTTCCGCGAAAAGAAGGCCGTCCAGTACGGCAGCCTCGTGGGCCGTGAACTCGACCGGCTCGCCAGACAGGCCGGGTTCAAACGCCGGATGGACGACCACGTGAGCGAGTACATTCGCTCACGGATTGCATAGATGGATCTCATTGCCGGACTCGACGCGATTGACCGCGCAGATGGCCCCCTCGCGTATCTGCTGGTGTTCGTCTTCGCGGCGATCCCGGTCGTCGAGGTGCTCGTGGTCATCCCCTTTGGCGTCGCAGTTGGGCTCGACCCGCTTCTCGTCGGCCTCGCCGCGGCGACGGGGAATCTCTCGACGGTCTACCTCGTGGTCGTCGCCTCCGACTGGAGCCTCGAGTTCGTTCGACGACGATACGGCGATCCGACTGACGAATCGGACTCGAAGACGGTGCGTCGCGCCCGTCGGATCTGGGACAAATACGGCCTACCGGGCGTCGCGCTGGCCGCGCCGGTAACGACCGGCGCACATCTTGCCGCAGTGCTGGGGCTTGCCTTTGGATCCTCGCGCCAGCGAGTGTTTGCCTGGATGACGGGGAGTCTCGTCCTCTGGTCCGCCGCGATCGCCGCCGCATCGTGGTACGGAATGGAGAGTCTGCTGCGGATCGTCGGGTGAGTTGCTCTCTGGTTGTAGCGAGAAGAAGCGCCACACATCGAAAACTGTAGTGTAATACTTCATTTGTTGTAGTGTGGGCTACGGGCGGGAATATAGTGCACCGACAGAAACTGGGCGCAAGGAAGAGGCCGAGCATTCGGCGCTGCGCCAGTGAGATAAATAACGAGGTATAATTGATTAACACTGCAATACCGTGTATCACTACACCTCTCCATGGCTGTGGCTCAGAGTGTGGCTTTTATAACTACATGCCGTAGAATATGGGTAACACTCTATCAGCGAACCGGTGATCCCCCTTTGATTCGATGATCGAACCAAGAGTTTTTCCTATTGGTTATGCACAATATTGTGACTATGGGTACAACCCATTCAGCGAATCAAGAGTCAGTTTTCAATCGTCCGTCCAACCCGATCGGGTATGTTGCCATTCTGATGGCACTGATCACGGGTGTACTACATCTTGTAGCATCGACGAATGCCGTCGAAATGAGTCAGCTACTTGCTGTTCTGTTTATTCTCAATGGTCTCGGGTTTATGGGAGGGGCTGTACTGTACGTGACTCGGTTCTGGCGACGCTGGTTGTTTATTGTCGCAGCCATCTACGCGTTCGTAACGATTCTGGCACTGTTCCCGGTACAGGGCTGGGGTGTAGAAGCGTTCTACATGGATGGATCTCTCAATCCACTCGCGGTGATCACGAAAGCTACCGAGGCCGTGCTCGCAGTCTGTGCAGTCTATCTGTATGTAGCCAGTGGCGAGCAATCAGAGATCCGTGCACAAACCCCCTGATACGTTGTTCAACTAGCTCTCTTGTACTACCTTCTGTAACCGTACTAACTCCAGACCGGCTTCGTTATTTTGCGAACCGCGTAATCGTCTCTAGCTCCTCCATCGGTGGATCGGCGAAGGCCTCGCGGGCGATCGACCGTTTGTGGACCTCGTCCGCGCCGTCGATGATGCGGAACTGGCGGACGCTCTCGTAGAAGTCCGCGAGCGGGAGGTCACGGCTAATCCCGGTGCCGCCGCAGTACTGGAGTGCCGAGTCGACGGCCTGCTGGGTCGCATTCGCGGCGAACGTCTTGCACATCGCCACCTCGATCCGGGCGTCCTCGCCCTGCCTGATTTGCTCTGCGGCGTGGCGCACCATGGTCCGGGCGGCGTGTAACTGGATCCGATGCTCGGCGACGTCAAAGCGGATCGCCTGCTTTTCGGCGAGAGGTTCGCCGAAGGCCTCGCGGTCGCTTGCATAAGCCGTCGCGATGTCGAGCGCGCGGTCGGCCATCCCCAGAAAACGCATGCAGTGGGTCAGCCGTGCGGGGCCGAGCCGCTGCTGAGCGATGGCGAAGCCGGCGTTTTCCGCGCCCAGAAGGTTCTCCTCGGGGACCCGAACGTCGTGATACTTGACCTCGGCGTGGCCGATCTCCACGAGGTCGGGGCCGAGATGTGGGATATCGCGCACGATCTCGACGCCCTCGGCGTCGGTGGGGACGAGAAACATCGAGGTGCCCGAGTACGGGTGGGCGTCCTGGTCGGTTCGTGCCATCACGATCAGTACGTCGGCCTCGCTCCCGCCGGTGGTCCACCACTTGTGGCCGTCGATCACCCACTCGTCACCGTCTTTTTCGGCGGTCGTGGCAATCATCTTCGGGTCCGATCCCCCGCCCTGTGGCGGCTCTGTCATCGAGAACGCCGAGTGGGCGTCACCGGCGACGAGCGGGTCGAGCCAGCGCTCTTTCTGTTCGTCGGTCCCCACGAGTTCGATAGTGTGGATGTTCCCCTCGTCGGGCGCGGAACAGCGCAGTGCGGCCGGGCCGAGTAAACTGCGCCCCGCCTCCTCGAACACGGGTAGCATCTCGCGGAAATCCAGCCCGAGCCCGCCGTGTTCTTCGGGAACCTGCGGCGCGTAGAGGTCTCGATCGCGCGCCACCGCCCGAAGCCGCTCGATTTCCTCTCCCGGGACTGGCCCCCGACCGAGATACTCGCGTTCGACCGGCAGGACGACCTCGTCGACGAACTCGCGGGTGCGCTCGGCAACCGCATGGCCCCGCTCTGGATCGTCGTACGTGAATTTCATAATTGTTTATCGTTGTAATACGTGAAAAGTGTGTTCCCGAGTCACACAGTGACCGAACAGGGACCGCTTCTCCGTCTGACTCAGGTTCGCCAGTCCTCGCGCAACAGTACGTACTGGACGGTGTCGACGTACTCGCCGTCAATGAACCGATCCCGGCGAGTTCGGCCCTCTTCCACGAAGCCGAGCGATTCGAGGAGGCCACGTGAGGCCTCGTTGAACTCGTAGGCACAGGCACCCACTGCCGGGTGGTCGTGGGTCCGAAAGACGTAGTCGATGACGAGGCCCACTGCGCGTTTCCCGTAACCCTGACCGTGTACCTCGGGTTTTAGCCAGTACCCAAGATCCGGCCGTCGCCACTCGACGTCGTCGACTGACACTGCGCCGATGCGTTCTACCTCGTCTTCGTCGGGCGTCCCCGGTCCCGCATCGTCCAGACAGACAAGGAACTGGGGAGTCTCGCCGTCCTCGTGTCGCTGTTCCAGTTTCTTGCGACTGCCAAGTGGGTTCCCAAGCGGGTACCGGATCTCCGGGTTCGCAAACGAGCGCTGGAGAAAATCGAGGTCTTCGGCTTCGAGCGACCTGAGCGTCACGTCGCCGTCGGTCGTGATGCGTGCTCCGGGCATACACGGTGATAACGGACGGCCGATATATGTTTTCTCCCGGAGCGTCTCCAGCCCAAGCTATTTGATACCAGTCCACAATGATGAATGTATGAACGAACAACATGTGGAGCGTGGTTTGGCGTGAGCGAGGAGTATCTGGACCGTCTCGTCGACGAGGACGCTCTCTCGGCCTATCTCACTGCCGAACTCGGCTCCGCCGAGCGATTCGACGTGATGCGTCACGAGCAGGGCCACTCGAACGAGACGCTGTTCGTGGAGTGGGGCGACCGCGAACTCGTACTCCGCCGCCCGCCTGCGGGTGAGACGGCCGAGACGGCACACGAGGTGACCCGCGAGTATCGAGTGATGGACGCGTTACAGGAAACACCCGTTCCGGTTCCGACGACCGTGCTCGCCTGCGAGGACGAGGACGTTCTCGGTGCGGCATTTTACCTGATGGAGCGCCAGCACGGCGACGTACTGCGAACCTCGGAACCCGAACGCTTCAATAACCCGGCGGCTCGTAAAGGACTGAGCCAGGAAGTCATCGACACGCTGGCGGCGATTCATTCGGTCGATCCTGCGGCGGTCGGTCTCGACGACTTTGGCTATCCCGACGGGTTCACCGAGCGTCAGGTCCGGCGCTGGTCCGAGCAGTTCACCTGGGCGTTCGACGTCACCGGCGAGGAACGGGAAGTGCCG
This sequence comes from Natranaeroarchaeum sulfidigenes, assembly GCF_017094485.1. Taxonomy (NCBI): domain Archaea; kingdom Methanobacteriati; phylum Methanobacteriota; class Halobacteria; order Halobacteriales; family Natronoarchaeaceae; genus Natranaeroarchaeum; species Natranaeroarchaeum sulfidigenes. The sequence continues at coordinate 866,218 of NZ_CP064786.1, read as the reverse complement.
GAGGTGTACGAGTTGATGTCATGGCTTACCGAGCACGCCCCCGAGGAGCACCCGCACACACTGGTCCACGGAGATTTCAAGCTCGACAACCTCATGTTCGCACCGGGAACGTCGCCGGAACTGACCGCAGTCTTCGACTGGGAGCTCTCGACGCTCGGTGACCCACTGACTGATCTCGGCCTTCTGCTTCTGTTCTGGCAGGATCCCGGCGATCGCGACCCGCCGATCCCCGAACTGATGCCGACCTTTACCGCAAAGGAGGGGTATCTCTCGCGAGGCGATCTGATCGACCGATACGAGAAGCAAAGCGACATCGAAGCCGATCAGTTGCGGTTCTACCGGGTACTGGCCGCCTACAAGATGGCAGCGCTCGGTGAGATGTTCTTCCGCCGCCATCTGGAAGGTAACGCCGCCGACCCGCTCTACCCGAAGATGCGCGAGGGCGTCCCCCGGCTGGCGAAACGAACCCTGGAAATGGCTGAAGGATCGGGCGACGTATCGTTGTAAGGGATCGCCATCCTCAGCCGTTGTGATTACTCCTCGACAGTCTCTATAGCGTCGATCCCGGCCGCAACCACGTCCGCTTCGAGTTCGTCGCGACGGTTGCGAAGCTCAGCTTTCGTGAACCATTGCCATGCGTCGGGAGGGGCCTCGCCAGCTGCGGGATCGATTGATCGATCGGTGGCCCGGGCGTAGTAGACGAAGTCGATGTGCTGGTGGGCGACCTCACCGTCGATCCGGTCGATATCTTCGAGTTTGAACTGCTCGGGTTGTGGAAGTGGACGAGCAGTATCGGATTCCGTCCCCTCGGCTTCGCTGATCAGGTCAACATCAAGACCTGTTTCTTCTTCGAGTTCCCGGAGTGCCGCTTCGTGCGGTAGTTCGTCCCGGTCGATGTGCCCGCCCGGCGGGAGCCACATGTCCAGCTTTTCGTGCTCGTGTAACGCCGTTGCGCCGTCGTGGACAACGAACACGGTCGCGACGAAGTGTCGAGTGGTCTCCATACCTCTCGTCTGGGGGAGGTGTCGTTTGTAGCCGTCGTTTTCGACCCGGAGGAGAAGGGAACTCGATCAGTCTGGCGCGTGACCGTCTGCTTCGAGCAGTTCGTGATATCGATTGCGGATCGTCACCTCGGAGATGTTCGCAACCTCGCTGACCGTGTTCTGGGTCACTTTCTCGTTGACCAGCAGGGAGGCGGCGTAGACTGCGGCGGCGGCGAGACCGACTGGGCTCTTGCCGCTATGGATGCCCTGTTCCTTGGCCGTTTTGAGCAGGTCCCGGGCGCGGCGTTCCGCCTCCTCCGAGATGTCGAGATCCGACGCGAATCGGGGGACGTACTGTTCGGGATCGGCAGGCTGGATTTCCAGATTGAGTTCGCGGACGATATAGCGGTACGTCCTGGCGACTTCGGCACGGTCGACGCGACTCACCGCGTTTATTTCGTCGAGGCTGCGTGGCGTTCCGGCCTGTCGCGCTGCGGCGTACAACGACGCCGTTGCGACGCCCTCGATCGATCGTCCCGGAAGGAGGTCCTCGTCGAGCGCACGCCGATAGATGACACTTGCCGTCTCCCGGACGCTCTTTGGTAGTCCGAGAGCCGAGGCCATCCTGTCAATTTCGCCCAGCGCCTGCTTGAGATTGCGTTCCTTCGCATCTCGGGTTCGGAACCGTTCGTTCCACGTTCGAAGCCGCTGCATCTTCTCGCGCTGGCGGGAGGAAAGCGACCGTCCGTAGGCGTCCTTGTTCTGCCAGCCGATGTTCGTCGACAGTCCGTCGTCGTGCATCATCTTCGTCGTCGGTGCACCGACGCGGGACTTCTGGTCTTTCTCCTTGGAGTCGAACGCCCGCCACTCCGGGCCGCGGTCGATCTCGTCCGCGTCGACAACCAGACCACAATCGACACAGACGGTCTCACCGCGCTCTTCGTCGGAGACGAGCTGTCCGTCACACTCCGGACAGGCCAGTTGCTCCTCATCGTCCTGGCTGGTCTGCTTTCTTTTCTGTCTACGCGCGTGCTCGCGCGTGTTCGAGTGCTCTCGAATCGTTGTGTCAGTCATTGCTTTTGGGGGTAACTGCGGGCGGAAAACGCTTTGTTCCAACCTTCTGTTGCGACGGCAGCAACTTAAAGCCACCGCGGTATGGACACACCCGCGCACGACCGCTCCTCGCAATTGAATGCAGGGATCGAAACCCTTACTCCCGATCCACCAGTCACCTCGTGTATGAGCGACCATCCCGCCGGACCCGACACCGTCCGTCACGTCGCGGAGCTCGCGCGGGTCGATCTCGACGACGACGAGGTCGACCAGTTCGCCGAGCAGTTCGCCGACATCCTCGATTATTTCGAGACGATCGAGGAAGTGCCAGAGGTCGACCGCGAAGCCGAACTGGTCAACGTGATGCGACCGGACGAAGAGCACGAGAGTCTGACACAGGAAGAAGCGCTGTCGAACGCCGAATCGAGCGAGGACGGCTACTTCAAGGGTCCGAACGTCTCATGACGGAGAACGTCTACATCACCGAAGAACGGATCGACGGTGAGGGCGAGGGGGAACTTTCCGGAAAAACCGTCGCAGTCAAGGACAATATTTCCACAGAGGGCGTCCGGACGACCTGTGGCTCCGGGATGCTTGATGAGTACGTTCCACCCTACGATGCTACCGTCGTCGAACGCCTGAAAGACGCCGGTGCGACGATCAACGGGAAGACGAACATGGACGAGTTCGGAATGGGAACGACAACCGAAACGTCCGCGTTCGGCGCGACCGACAACCCTGCTGCACCGGGACACGTTCCCGGGGGGTCCTCGGGCGGCTCTGCGGCCGCCGTCGCCGCTGGTGAGGCCGACCTTGCGCTCGGAACCGACACCGGCGGTTCGGTCCGCTGTCCCGCCGCCTTCTGTGGTGTCGTCGGCATCAAGCCCACATACGGGCTGGTCTCACGGTACGGGCTGATCGCCTACGGCAACAGTCTGGAACAGGTCGGCCCGCTCGCCCCGAGCGTTGAGGAGGCCGCCGAACTACTCGATGTCATCGCGGGGGAGGATCCGAACGACGCGACGACACGCGAACGCCCCGAGGTCGACTACGCCGCCGCCGCTGATGGCGATGTCGACGGACTCCAGATTGGCGTCCCCACCGAACTCGTCGAGGGTGCCGACGAGGGCGTCGTCGAGCAGTTCTGGAGCGCCATCGACGAACTCGAAGCGCAGGGCGCGAGCTATCACGAGGTGAGCCTGCCCTCGGTCAAGCACGCCGTGGAAGCCTACTACGTAATCGCGATGTCAGAAGCCTCCTCGAACCTCGCTCGCTTCGACGGCGTCCGATACGGCCAGTCCGGCGGCTTCGAGGGCAACTGGAACGAAGCGTTCTCGGCGGCACGACGCGAGGGCTTTGGCGACGAGGTAAAACGACGTATCCTGCTCGGTACCTTCGCTCTGTCTGCAGGCTATCAAGATAAATACTACAAGAAAGCCCAGGACGCCCGGGCGTGGGTCAAACAGGACTTCGACGAGGCGCTCTCGGAAGCGGACGTTCTCGCCAGCCCGACGATGCCGATCACGCCCTTCGAGCTCGGCGAGAGTCTCGACGACCCATTGAAGATGTATCTCGCGGACGCGAACACGACGCCGGTCAACCTCGCCGACCTGCCCGCCATCTCCGTTCCGGCAGGCGAGGCCGACGGTCTGCCGGTCGGGATCCAGTTCGTCGGACCTGCCTTTGGTGAAGAAGCAATCATCCGCGCCGGATCGGCTCTCGACTGATCTCAGGCCGCTCGTTTTCGCCGTTGCTTTCGGATTCCCCGCACCGTCGCTTCCCCAAGCGCGGTCAGCACAACGAGAGCGAGAAACAGGCCGAGTTTCGATCGGAGCTTTGGAGCCGGTCGCTCTGCACCGTCATCCTCCCCGTCGGTTTCCGTCTCGTCGGTTTCAGCGCCCAGAACTCGCCTGAGAACGCCTGTATTCGATATCACGTCTACAGGTATGTGGTCCGATGGCTTAAGCCGCGCGACGGCTGAACACGCCTACCAGCACCGGTCCCATCCGAACGCATTTATTTTCATTCACAAACTATGGCCTATGCGAACTGACGCGAGCCTCCTCGACCTACCCGGCATCGAATCAACGATGCGAACTGTCAACGGTGTCGACCTGCACGTTGTCGCTGCTGGTGATCCGGAGGACCCGCTCGTCATTTTGCTCCACGGGTTTCCGGATTTCTGGTACGGCTGGCGCGAGCAGATCGAGCCGCTGGTCGCCGCCGGGTATCGAGTCGTCGTCCCGGACCAGCGGGGGTATAATCTGAGCGACTCGCCACGAAGTACCGATGCCTATCGAGTCGACGAACTCACCGCGGATATCCGGGCACTCATCGGATCGGAGGGCCGGGAGTCAGCTCACGTTGTCGGCCACGACTGGGGTGCGGTCATCGCCTGGCAACTGGGGATCACACACCCCGAATTCGTCGATCGACTCGGTATCATCAACGTCCCGCATCCCGCCGCGTTCCGTGAAGCACTACGGTCCAGCGCGGAACAACTCCGCCGTAGCTGGTACGTCTTCTTCTTTCAGCTCCCCGTACTTCCGGAATGGGCACTCGCCCGAGACGAGTACCGACTGTTGAGCGACGCCTTGCTGGAGAGCGGCTCTGCCGTAGCGTTCACCCCGGTCGATATCGAGCGGTACCGCGCGAGTTGGCGTACTGCAGGATCGCTGTCCGGCCTCATCAGCTGGTATCGGGCGGCCGGGCTGCACCCGACGGATCTGCTCTCGGGGAGCACGTCCGACGGCGAGCAGGTCGAGGCCCCGACGCTCATCGTCTGGGGTGAGCGGGACACCGCACTGGTTCCGGATCTCGCGCCGATGAGCCGCCAGTACTGCCCGAACGGTCGCGTCGAGCGCTTCCCGGAGGCCACCCACTGGGTCCATCAGGAGGAGTCGGAGGCAGTGACGGAGCTACTGGTGGGACATCTCGAAAAATGATTCGCAGGAGGTAACCGCTACTCGTCGCCGCCGCGATTCCGGAGTTTGCGGAACGTAACGACTGCGACGACGGCCGCGAGCGCCACGCCGAGCGTCTTTTTGAGTTTGCCAAAGCGTGAACTACTCGATTCCTGTTCGTCTTGCTCGTCGGATTCGGTTTGCGTTTCTTCGGCTTCTTCGGTTTCACTGCCCGACAGCGACGGAGTGCGTAATCGTTCTAGCGCCATACCTGTCAGTAGAGCGCGAGAGGATATAAAGCTACGAGCGGGATTACTCCTCGTAGGCCAGGTTCATCATCCACTGGGAAAAGGCGTCGCTCTGTGGATCGATCTCCTCCTCGCCGATAAACGGAGAGAGCATATCGCCCGCCATCAACAGCGCGAAGTCGAGATCCTTCGCAGTCGGTGACACATAGTAGGTGTTATGCCCTTCATACACGGTCTCTTCCCGGTTGACCAACTCCTTTTCTGCAAGCGAATCGACGATCCGGCTCCCCTGTCGGGAGGAGACGTCCAGTTCCTTCCAGAGATCACTCTGATGGATGCCTCCGGTCTCACGGACCAGTTCGAGCCCCGCTCGCTCCTCTTCGGATAACTCCGCCTCGGCAGTCGAGACGCTCATCGATATCGCCCCCACGAGTCGGAGAGATCTGACGGCATGTCCATACAATACGTACTGGGAGCGACGTGCTTAAAATTGGCCTTCCGACCGGGACCTAGATCCAGCCCATCAGCGTCGCGACGAGCAGGGCGACCCAGATGGTCACACCGACTACCAGCCAGTCATTTGGCAACGTTTCGTTGTCCTGTCTGTTCGCACGGTCCGTCGCACCGATCGCGATCAATCCGAGCGCGAGCACGACGCCAGCGCGCTGGATGACGATCCCGATGGGCATCATGTCGACCGACAGCGACAGAAGATCGAGCACGACGGCGGTTGCCAGTGCGCCTGCGGCGACGACCCCTGCGTCCATCCGTCTGGTCATCCGGCGGGCGGTCAGATACGTCACGGCGGGGATACCGATCGCGATGAAGGGGTACAGTACCATCGCGATGCCGTGCATCGAGAGCGCCGGGACGTACCACTCGAGCAGAATGCCGCTGACCCGGACCCCGAAATATAGCCCGACGATCGAACCAAACACCAGAAAGTGGTTCAGGGTCAACCGATCGTACGCCGCCCGGATGCGTTGTCGGTCGACCGAGTTCAGACGTCCCCACAGGGACAGTCCCGTGTCTCTGATCCGCTGGCGACCGAGCGCACCCATCAGCAGCAACGGCATCACCCACGCGAGTTCGACGACGGTCATCCACCCGTCGTTGTCGTACGGCTCGTCGTTCCCGACGTGCTTCCGCCAGACGTCGTCGACGAACTCCTGTTGCATGAAGTCCTGCTCTACTCGAGTCTGGGCCTCGTCATTGCCGTGGACCGCGTGGCGTAGCGTGAACCAGTCGAAGTGCTCGTCGTGGGCCTGCATGATCACCCACTCGTCGTCCTGATGGGGGGCTTCGTACATCCGGATGTGGTACCGGTGGCCGTAGTAATCGCCGAAGTGGACCTGTGCCGACTCGGTGACGAACTCGGCGTCATTGCCCCGGGCCGTATCGTCGATAAACGCGTACCGGGTCGCTCCACCGGCTTCGTCCCATTCCATCGACGTCCCGTCGGTGGTGTTGATCTGGATCTGATCGGCGGAGAGCTCTTCGGGACCGAGTTCGTGTTCGTGTCCGTCGGTCACGTTCCAGTCCCCGTCGTCCGCCATTATCCGGAGCGTCGTGTCCAGATCCGCACGGACGACCACGTTGATTGAGCTTCCCTTTCGATGTTCTTCGGCCGCACTCAGGTAGGGGTAGAAACTGCTCTCGCTGCCTTCAAGCTGGACGAGTTCCGGTTCTTCGTCCTCTTGTGGCGCGATCAGATCGGCTGTCGGCGGTGCGATAAACGACATCGCCGCCGAGATGCTAACCGCTATTACGATCACTGCCAGGGCGATACTGACTGTTCGTTTCACTACCCCCGGATTACCATCAGGAAATCATATATCTATTGGCTTTCTGTCAGGGGTCGTATTCGAGCGCACGCTGACGAAACTCCTCGCCACGCTCCGATTCGACGGTCAACTCCGGTACTTCAGTCGGGGAACCGTTCTCCAGTGCGACGAACACGAAATTGGATTCGGTCGTCTGTTCGCACTCACCCGTCCGGGGATCTTCGCGATAGGTACGCAGATGTACCCGAACGCTCGTGCGCCCGGCCTCGTACACGTACGCCTCGACGAGCACGTTGTCACCGATCGGGATCGACCGCTGAAAGTCGAGTTCGTCGACGTTCGCCGTGACACAGGAATGACCCGCGAACCGCATCGCCGACATCGCGCCAACCTCGTCCATCCACTTCATTACGTTCCCCCCGTGTGCGGTCTCGTAGTTGTTCGCGTGGTTGGGCTGGACGCGATACCGGTTCTCGATGTAGGTGTCCATCAGCGTTGGCATACAGCGGCATCGTAGGTCGGGTGAACTCAATAATTCCCGGATTCGGCGCGATCGTGCCGACCTTTTTGTTCATTCGAGGGCAATCACCACTCATGGCCGGACACGGCGACGTGAGACACTTCGATCTGTTTGCCGGGGTCTACGACCTGTTCATGCCCGAAGCGGCCCCCGACGTGCTCCGCCGTGGCCTCGATCTCGCGGAGCGGGAGACGGCTACTGGCCTCGACGTCGGTGGCGGTACCGGGCGGGCCGCCCGTGCGATCCCGGACGTTGACTGGACAGTCGTCGATGCCTCCGGGGCGATGCTCGCCGAAGCAGCTGCGTCCGGAGTACCGGGCGTCCGTGGCGACGCCGCACGATTACCGATCACCGACGAATCAGTCGACGCTGTCACGATCGTCGATGCGCTCCATCACATCGGCCGACCACGCGAGGCGATCGCGGAGGCGGTTCGTGTACTTGCGCCCGGTGGCGTGCTGGTGATCCGCGAGTTCGATCCGAACACGATCCGCGGTCGAGCGCTCGTGGCGGGCGAACACCTGGTCGGATTCGACTCGACGTTTTTCGGCCCCGACGAACTGGCGGCGATGGTCGACGATACCGGACTTGACGCGAGCGTCCCCGAGCGTGGGTTTGGCTACACAGTAGTCGGGGTAAAGCCAGTCTGAGCGTCGGCACGTTCTCACGACAAGAACCGTCGACCGCGCATAACGCTTTTTGTGCTGCCTCCGACAGCCGACGTATGGTCACGACAGCGCAAACCGATGCGATCGACGACCTCGTGTACGACTGGCTCGCTGAGACCGGCGCGCCGGGGGCGAGTCTGGTGGTGACCGACGATACTACCGAACAGTATGCTGCCGGCTTCGGGTCGCGGGATATCGACTCGAACACCCCAGCTACACCCGATACGCTGTACGGCGTTGCCTCCGTCACAAAGTCGTTCGCGACGCTCGCCGTCCTCCAGCAGGTAGAACGCGGTAAGCTCGCACTCGACGACCCGATCACCCGGCACACCCGGGTCGCGTTCGAGGGCGCGGACGAGATCACGATCGAAGAACTGCTCACACACAGCTCCGGCTTGCCGAATCTGGGCACCTCCGAAGTGCTCCTCGCCAGACTCGCGGATCTCGGCGAGATCGGTATTCCGCTGAGCGATCGTGACGACCTGTATCAGTTTCTGGGCGATGCCGGAGCCGAGCGGGACCAGCACTCACAGGATCGGTTTCAGTACAGCAACACGGCCTATATACTCCTGTCTCACGCTCTCGAATCCGTCGCTGATCGTCCGTTCGACGAATACGTCGAGGCGGAGATCCTCGACCCGCTTGGGATGGAACGGTCGACGTTCGATGCCGAGGCCTTCGCGGCCGACGATGACCACGCCACGCCACACCGATCCGTTGAAAACGGATTCGAGCCGACCCGGTTTCCGGCCCGCCAACTCTCCCGGGCAGCTGGTGGACTCATCTCGTCACCTCGTGAGTTAGGCAAGTACCTCAGATGTAACTTACAGGGCGGGGAGCTCGACGGTGTGACGCTGGTCGACAGCGCACTCCTCGGCCGCGCCCACGATAGCCACGTCGATCCACTCCCTCGGTATGGCGATGCGTACGGCTACGGCTGGTCAAGACGAACGGTCGCCGAGACTGTAGTCGTCGGCCACGGTGGATCACTGCTCACCTCCTCGTCCGCTATCGGGTTGCTGCCGGAACGGGACCTGGGGATCGCACTCTGTTGTGCCTCACAGCCGGAGCTCCACCCGACGGTAGTGCTTGACGGTATCGTCGCGATACTGGAAGACGATTCACCGGAACAGGTCGTCCCGGAGTTGGGGTATCGCAGCCGTGTCGACGCCCTCACTGGCAGATACGAATCCTATCGTGGCATCATCTCCGCGACAGTGACTGACGAAGGTGGGTACCTGTCAGTAGACATCGCAGCAGGACCTATCGAAGAGGAGCATGTCCTCGTGCCCGACGACCCGACACTTACAGGTGATGCTGGCACCGCCGATCGCGTCTGGACGTTCACCGCCCCACGGTCCGGTCGGCCGATGCCCGTGGAGTTCGTTGATACCGGAGACGGTGTGGATCTGTTCTTCGATCGGTATCGACTGCATCGGCAGTCAGCGTAACACAGATCGCGATCCGGTGTCCCGGCCGCTTCCAGCAGAGCCATATCTGTTGAGTCGTAACGAACCGCTATGTCCACGCTCTCTTCCCGCCTCGACGGCGCAACCGACGATACTCGACAGTTCGCTGTGCTCGCAGGCGATCTACTGGTCGTCTCGCTGGTCGTTGCGGCCGGTATCGTGGAACACCACGGGCTCGCTGGGCTCACGGACCCCTTCACCACCCTCGAAACGGTCATCCCGTTTGCGGTCGGCTGGCTACTCTGTGCTGGCCTCGCGGGACTCTACCGTCCAGGCGTACTGACGGTCCCACGAGTCGCCGCGCGGCTCACTACTCTTACCGCACTCGCCGCAGTCAACGTTGGACTCCTCTTGCGCGCCTCACCGTACTTCGCGGGCGGCACGGCCTGGCCGTTCCCACTCGTAATCACCGGTACTGTAATCGTTGTCGTCGTTCCGTGGCGACTCGCCCTCGTCCAGCTGCTTGGCGGCGAGTAGCGACCTGACCTGGCAGAGCACTCTTTTCGGATGCGCCCCTACTGGGTCTCATGACGACTGCACTGTTTCTCTCCAGTAACGACGTCGACGGACTGGCCACGTCCCGCGCGTTCGTCGAGACCGTCCACGAGGGGTACCGACAGCATGGCGAGGGCGCGCCTGCACGCCCACGAACCAAGCTGCTCCAGCGTGATCCGCCGGGAATGCTTACCGACTACGCCGCCGTGCTCCCCGATACCGGCGTGATGGGCGGGTACATGTACGCCGCAGGCTTTGGCGAGCGCGACGCGTGGTTCATGACGCCGCTGTTCGACGCCGAAACCGGGGAACCCCTCGCGGTTCTCGATGGCGCGAGCATGAACCCGTTCAAGACCGGCGCGGCGGGCGCGGTCGGCGTCGACGCGTTGGCCCGGGACGACGTCGAGACGCTCGCAGTTATCGGAAGCGGGCCGCAGGCACGCGGTCAGCTCCGGGCAACGGTGACAGTCCGGGAGTTCGAGCGTGTGGACGTGTTCTCACCGACCCGCGAACACCGCGAGTCGTTCGCCGAGGAGCTGGACGAGCTGCTCGATCCCGCCGTGCGAGCAGTCGACTCCAGCGCGGCCGCGGTCGAAAGTGCTGACGTGGTGATCACCGCGACAAACGCCAGCCAGCCTGTCTTTGACGGCGACCTGTTAGAGCCAGGAACACACGTCACCGCGATGGGCCAGTATAGCGCCGACAAACGCGAACTCGACGCCACGACGATCGAGCGCGCGACCTACGTGCCCGACCTCCGCGAGCGGACCGAGATCGACGCCGGGTCGTTCCTCCACGCGGCCGAGTCGGGAGCCGTCGACGAAGATCACGTCCACGCAGAACTGGGTGAGATCATCGCCGGGAAAGCGAAAGGACGTACCTCTTCGGACGAGATCACGGTCTTCGACAGCGGCGGAACCGGTATCGAGACCGTCGCTGGTGGCGCGCTGGTGTACGAACGCGCTCGCGAGGCGGGACTGGGGACCGAGATCGAGTTTGCCCCGGCGAGCGAGGCGCTCACAGGGTGGTGATCGATCCCGGTATTACTCGCGTATCGGCAAGAAGTGCTCCGTCTGGGATTTGAACTCGAATGCAAACGCTCGCTTCGCTCGCGTTTGCGTAGTTCAAATCCCAGAACGTGCGCGCTTCGCTCACTGCGTTCGCTGTAGTGCTCCGTCTGGGATTTGAACCCAGGTCATCGGCTCGAAAGGCCGAAATGATTGGCCGGACTACACCAACGGAGCGCACTTCGCTCGTACGAAGCGTATCTTCGAGTTGCTGGCTATTTCGCTTAAACCTGTCGTTCCGGGGTCGCCATGTGAACCTCTTTCGCGGGTCCGTCTCCCGATCCTGACGCTTCCCAGCGGATCGGAACCGACATACGGAACGCGCACATTGTACCCCTCACTACCGAATATTCACGCATGATCGACCCACTCCTTGCGACCCTCACGTTTGAGGCACTGTTTCCGAACCACATCTGGCACTACCTGATCGGCGGCGTCTTCATCGGGCTCGGCGTCTCGGTGATCTATCTCGGTACAGGGATCACCGCGGGAGCGAGCACGTTTCTGGAGTCGACGCTGTCGTACGGCTCAAAGCTCCCCCGGTTACAACAGCACCGGTTCGTCACGTCACGCGACTGGCGCGTCGTGTTTACGCTGGGCATCGTTCTCGGCGCGGGTATCTACGCGCTCACCTTCCAGTCCGGGCTCGTATCGAGTTCGCTCCATCAGCCAGCAACGGCGGGTCAGCTGCAGGACGTCGGCGGCGTGACGATCTGGACGACCGAGGTTAGCTGGTGGCGGCTCCTCGGTGGCGGCGTCCTGATCGGGATCGGAACGCGGCTCGGAAAGGGCTGTACCTCCGGCCACGGCGTCTGTGGCGTCGGATCCCTCTCACAGACGTCGATCGCCAACGTTGCGACGTTCATGATCGTGGCGATCGGGACTGCACTGCTCGTGCAGGCCGCAGGGGTGAGTCCGTAGAATGACCGACGACGAACAGAGTGGCGTGTTCATGGCGCTGATATTCGCTGGCGGCATTCTCTTTGGCTTCGGGCTTGGCTTCAGCCACATGGCTCAGCCCGAGGTCGTTCTCTCCTTCCTCCAGCTAGTCGATCTCGGCCTCGTCTTCGTGATGGGCGGTGCGGCGACGGTGACGGCGGGGACCATCTTCCTCGCGATGCGGTTCCGCGAGAACGCCCCGCTGACCGGTCGGCCGTACGAACGCCGCCTCAAATCGATGGACGGCAACGTCCTCTCGGGTGGGTCGATCTTCGGCGTCGGCTGGGGGCTCTCGGGGATCTGTCCCGGCGCGGCCTACGCCAGCCTCGGAGTCGGTAACTACCCGATCCTGATCGGCGTCGCGGGGATGTTTATCGGCGCGTACCTGCAGGCGTACTGGCGCTCGATGCGCGCCGAATCGGGAACTGCTGCGGTCGGCGCAGACTGACGGCGTGGACGTTTCGGTCGACCTGATGGTTTCTGAAGATTTAACGCCCACCACGACAAGAGACCGGTATGAGAACGATCCGCTTTCGCGACCCTGCCGGGTCGATCCGCCGTGGCGAGCTCACGGACGAGGGTATCGTTGCGTTCGGCGACAGCCGGTACGATACGTCAGCCGTCGATATACTCCCGCCGTCGACACCGGACAAAGTAGTCTGTATCGGTCGGAACTACGCCGACCACGCTGCCGAGCGTGGCGAGGACGTTCCGGACCGACCGCTGCTCTTCCTGAAGCCCCCGAATACGCTGGCCGGGCACGGCGATACGGTGACGCTCCCGGCCGGGAAAGACAAGATCGAGCACGAGGCCGAACTCGGCGTCGTGATCGGCGAGCAGTGCCGGGACGTCGATGCCGCGGACGCGATGGATATCGTCGAGGGCTTTACGATCGTCAACGACATCTCGAACCGCGATGACCAGCGTCGCGAGACCAACTGGGTAAGGGGCAAGGCGTTTGACGGCGCGGCACCGATCGGTCCGGTCGTTGCCGATCCCGAACACGTATCCGAAGACGCCCGGATTCGGCTCTGGGTCGACGGCGAACTCAGGCAGGACTCGACGCGGGATCGGCTGATCTTCTCGATTCCCGATCTGATCGAAGAGATCACGACCTACATGACCCTCGAACCCGGAGACGTGATCTCGACCGGGACGCCCGAGGGCGTGGGACCGCTCACGGACGGGGATCGTGTCGAGATAGAGATCGAGGGGATCGGACGGCTCGAACACGGCGTCCAGCAGGAGTGAACGGGCTGATAGGCGCCCGAATCAGGACTGCTGGCAGGCCGTCTCGAAGACATCCCGGTGAAGCTCGTCGGACACCGTCTCCATCAGCGACTGAAGGTTCACCGCGTCATCACGGTTGTACGAGACCAGCGTCTCCAGTGCGTTCTCGTTGCCGCGCTCGTACTCGTGCCAGAGGCGGACCGCATCCTTGCCAGTGATATCCGGCTCGTCTCGCTCGACACCCACGTCCCCTTCGATCTGTTTGAGCCCGCCGGAGTAGCCCAGCTGTCGACACGGGTACATCAGGTCGACGTGGGGAACGTCCAGATCGACGCCGAAGGAGGTTTCGAGGAAGGGTACGTCGAACCGTTTGCCGTTGAACGTCACCATCAGTTTGGCGTCCTCGAACTGGCGCGCGATCCGTTCGGCGGTGAGGTCTTCACCCTGCACGAGCGTCGTCGTCTCGCCGTCCCGGTGGAAGCTCACGGTCGTCACGCGGTCGCGATGGTGGTCGAGTCCGGTGGTCTCGATGTCGAAAAAGCAGGTGTCCTCGCGAAAGTTCTCGTAGAGCCGCCAGCGCTCGCCTGCGGGCAGGCACCGATCGAAGAAGGTCACGTCACCGTCGTCGAGATGCGTCCACGCCTCGCTGATGAACGTCTCGATGCGATCCGCGCGCGTCGGACCGACGACCGAGCCGTCGAACTCGTCCCAGTGTGTGATCCCGTTGGCCCAGAGCTTTCGTTCGGTCGACTCGCCGATACCCTGGACCGGGATGAAACTATTCTCGATTCGCACGACAGGAGGATGGGGATGAACGGTTGTAAACCCTTCCAGTCACGTCCAGTCGTCGGCGTCTGTCGGACTGACCGCCCAATCGCTGGTTCGTATCCGGGCCTCTTTCGCGTGATCGGTCAGCGAGAGACGGTGGCGACGCCGGACGACAGCGACCGGGTGGTCGTACCCGTTCTCGTCTGCGAGCCGCTTGATCTCCGAAAACAGTCGTTCGGACTGGCGTTCGAGTCTGGATCCGAGATACGCCAGAATGTACGCGCCCGCCAGCCCGAGCGCAGCGACGGCAAAGAGGACTCCACCCATGCCGGGTGAGAGTAGCCCGTACACCGCGGCGACGAACAGAATTAGCGTCACGATCCAGCCCCCCACGTGCCAGAGGTGTGGCACCGAACCGACGGCTGCGAGCGGCGACTGCCCCACGAAATGGACCGGGATCGACCGACCCGCCGAGAGATCCGTCACTGCTTGCTGGTCGAACGACCGATCCGTCGTCCCGTAGCTCAGGTAGTCACTGGCCAGGGCGATTGCCGAAGCGATACCGAGCAGTGCCAACGCGGGGTTGCGTGCGTATGCACTCCATCGTGCTCGCCGGGAGAGCGCCCCCGCCGGGCGGTCGATGATGATCGCGTCCGCATCCTCCGGGACGGCATCGGGAAGCTCCTCGGGTAACCCGCTGTCGCCGCGGTCCACGCCGAGAACCGTCAGCGTCACGGGATGATCGACGGTCTCGGCACGGTCAGGCCACGGGCCATCGGAGCGAGTGGACATTCAGTTGGTCGAGTGTGGGTTGTGCCCGTAATTAAATGCTCCCGTCCGGTGTGACAGAGAAACGCTACGCTTACCCGTGCTCTTTGCATGTACTTCGACAATGATTCGAGTGTGGAACGATGAGTGATGGTTCTGACTCGTGGTGGTCCATCACGGGCGACACGCCCGGCGAGCGCATGCGCAACGGATGGCTCCAGATCCTGCTGCTCGCTGGGGTCGTCTGGTTCGGCGCACTCGTCGTCTACAACGTCGTCTCCGTCCTCATCGATCCGATCACCGCCACAGCGGTGTTACTCGTCGGCGGTCTGTTCGTCGGGTTCAAACTCAAAGACTGGCTGGTCAATCCCGGCGAGGACACCTCCGAGACCGACGCTGACAATCAGTGAGCCAGTTCTGACTCCCGTAGTTGGTCGGCGAGATAGATTGCTGCGGGCACTGGCTCTTCTTCTTCGAACCGGGCGATCTCCCCGCCGTCGCGCTCGACGACGATCGTCGCGATCAGTTCGACCTCGTACTCCTCGGTGAGCGGACCGTTCTTGTCCCGGTCGACCTCGTACTGCTCGATCCGATCCTCATCCACGCCTGCAGCGTCGAGCGCGGCCGCGAAGTCAGGGAGTTCGGCCCGACAGTCCTTGCACCAGTCCGCGCCCCAGATCTTGAACGTCAGATCGTCTAACTGTTCGAGGACGTCGACCGTCTCGGCGTGTGCCTCGGCATCCCACGTCGGCGTGGGCTCCATGGTTTCGAGACTCATACCCCGGCGTTCGTGCCGGATCGATATAACCACCACGCTCGGCGAGCGGCCGATCCGCGTACTCTTT
Organism: Natranaeroarchaeum sulfidigenes; assembly: GCF_017094485.1. Taxonomy (NCBI): domain Archaea; kingdom Methanobacteriati; phylum Methanobacteriota; class Halobacteria; order Halobacteriales; family Natronoarchaeaceae; genus Natranaeroarchaeum; species Natranaeroarchaeum sulfidigenes. The sequence continues at coordinate 850,478 of NZ_CP064786.1, read as the reverse complement.
AGGCCTCGCCCGTCAACGGGTCGGTAAATGAAGACGAGCATCCTCGAGACGATCGGGTCGCCGCTCGTGGAGGTCAACGCGCCGGAGGGCGCGACGCTTGCGGCGAAGATCGAGTCGTTCAACCCCGGCGGGTCGGCAAAGGACAGGCCCGCACTGGCGATGGTTCGGGCCGCCGAGGACGCCGGTGCGATCGAACCGGGCGACACTCTCGTCGAGCCGACCAGTGGGAACACGGGGATCGGTCTCGCACTGGTCGCCGCCGCGAGGGGCTACGACCTGACGCTCGTGATGCCGGAGGGCAAATCCGAGGAGCGTCGACAGATTATGCGAGCCTACGGCGCTGACATCGAACTCGTCGACGGAGACATCTCCGCGGCGCGCGAGCGTGCCGACGAACTCGAAGCGGCCGGTGCCACCCAGCTAGGACAGTTCGAGAACCCGGCCAATCCCAACTCACACTACGAAACGACCGGCGTGGAGATCCTCGAACAGGTCGGCGACCGTGAGATCGACGCCTTCGTCGCGGGCGTCGGCACCGGCGGGACAATCAGCGGCACGGGACGACGGCTCCGCGAGGCGTTCCCCGACCTGGAGATCGTCGCCGTCGAACCCGAGGAAAACGCCGTGCTTTCCACAGGGGAGTCGGGGGACGACGACTTCCAGGGAATGGGTCCGGGCTTTGTCAGCGAGAACCTCGATACTGACCTGCTCGACGACGTGGAAACAGTCTCGATCGACGCCGCCGAAGCCGAGTGTCGCCGTCTCGCACGTGAGGAAGGGATCTTCGTCGGCCAGTCCAGCGGCGGGACGAACCTCGTGGCGAAACGGGTCGCCAGGCGACTCGTCGAGGACGGCGTCGAGGATCCGCTGGTCGTTACCGTCTACTGGGACAGCGGCGAGCGGTATATGTCGACGGGGATGTTCGATTGATCCGATCAGAGACGTTCGATCAGTCCGGCACCAGCCGAACGACCGGTGCGTCACCGTCGTCGACGAGCACGTACAGGTAGCCGGTTTCGGGATGCACGTCGACATCCCGAATTCGCCAGCCGTGATCCGCCAGCAGCGGGTCGCGTTCCCGCACATCACGGCCGTCGACAGTGAACCGGCCGAGATACTGTCCGGCGAGGTTACCGACGAACAGGTCACCCTGCCAGTCCGGGAACGCTTCGCCATCATAAAACGTCATTCCCGCGGGCGGGAAGCCGCCGGAGCCACACTCCCAGTAATAGACGGGCTCTACCACGTCGTCGCGCTCGTCGGGCCGGTCCCCCACCGGCTCGTCGGACCCGTACTCGCACCCGTAGCTCGCGATCGGCCAGCCGTAGTTTTCGCCGCCCTCGACGATGTTCAGTTCGTCGCCGTCCTCCTCACCGTGTTCGCTCTGCCAGATATCGCCAGTGTCGGGATGGATCGTCATGCCCTGTGCGTTCCGGTGGCCGTAGCTGAAGATCGCATCCCGAACGTCGGGGTCGTCGACGAATGGGTTGTCCTCCGGAATCGATCCATCCGGATCGAGCCGGAGCGTCGCGCCGAGTTCGTTCGTCGTATCCTGTGACACGTGCTCCGGGCCGAAATCCTTGAACTGTCGATCGCCGGTGGTGACGTATACCGCGCCGTCCTCGCCGAACACGACCCGCGAGCCGTAGTGGTTACTCCTATCGAGGAACGGCTCGGCGGCGTGGAGGCGCTCGAACTCGGCAAGTGCTACCGCGTCGGGATCGAGGCGGCCACGACCGACCATCGTCGCTGTGTCGCCGTTCTCGTCGCTCCCTGCATAGGTAAGATAGAGCCAGTTAGAATCCGGATAGTCCGGGTGAAGGGCGATATCGAGCAGCCCGCCCTGTCCCGCCGTCGAGACCTCCGGAGCGCCGTCGATCGGGTCGGCCGATTCGGCCTCAATGTCGACAAGCATCAGCGCGCCGTCGCGCTCCGTGACGACGGCACGGTCTCCGGGCAGGAACTCCATCCCCCAGGGATGGACGAGGCCATCGACGACAGTCTCGACCGATGCTCCCTCGATTGCCGGGGATTCGGCAGGGCCGTAACAGCCCGCGAGACCGACTACGCCGCCGGCCCCACACGCTTGGAGTAGCGTCCTGCGGTCGATCGAACCGTACCGATCGGGGATGGGGTCATTTCGACAGGATATGTCATCCGACATCTGTGCTGGCCGTTGGTAGGGGCGGCAATCGCATGAACCCCTCGCCGGGCTGGCCGTGGTGATTCTGTCGGCTATATGAACTCGGCCAGCACGTCCTGGAACGCGTCAGGACGCTCCCGCGGCGGCCAGTGTCCGCATCGATCGATCACCGCGAGTCTTGCGTCGGGGATCGACACAGCGGCCGTCTCCGACCACTCGACCGGGACGAGCGGATCCTCCGCACCGTGTACGAGCAGCGTTGGAATCCGAAGTTCCGAGAGTCGATCCGAGTAGTCCGTGCGGACGCCGTCGGGTCGGAACTCCTCGCGCATGAACGAGAAGAAGGCACTTCCTGCACCCGGCTGGCGGAGTCGTTCGGTGACCTCTTGGACGAACCCATCGTCGAGCGCCGCGGGATCGTGGACGAACGCACCGATCGCGAGTCGAGTCCCCGCTTCGGTGGCCGCGGCGAACTGCCGCCCGAACAGGTTCGCGAAGGGCGTGTTTGCCAGCAGGTACGAACCTGTTCCGCCGGGGACTGCATTACGGAGTCCATAGCTGTCGACGATCACGAGCCGTGAGACCCGTTCCGGGCTGTCGAGCGCGTAGCCCAGCGCGGCGCTCCCACCCATCGAGATACCCACGAGTATCGCGGTGTCGAGGCTCAGCGAGTCCAGGAAGTCCGAGAGCACGCCGACGTAGTATTCAGTCGTCGTCTCTTTCGGGTCGTCGCTCTCGCCGTACCCCGGCCAGTCGGGTGCATAGACCCGCCGTCCGCAGTCGTTCGCGAGGAACTCGATTGTGTGTTTCCACGAGAGTGCGGCGTCGTCGATCCCGCTCCCGTGGAGCAGCACGATCGGCGGCTCCTCCGGGTCGTTCCCAACTCCTGCTTCCAGATAGTGGACGCGAGACTCGTCGATGGTGGCGTATCGGGCGTTCGCTGCGGGGACGCGCTCGCTCGCGATCATCCTGACTCCCTTCGCCTGGCCTCCGGGATCACAACTCGAACTCCGACTCCGACACTCTGACGACGACGGTCTCCTCGACATCGCGCAGGTCGTACTCGGGGTGGTCACCGTCGGTTCGCCGGACGTAGAGCGGTTCGACGAGCTGTGGCTTCCGCTCGGTCTGGACCGCGCCGCCGTCGCTTGCCGTCTCGTCAGCCTCTGTGCCGTCCGCTGTTTCGACGCCGTAGAGCTTGAGATACGTACCCGTCTCCTCGGGGGAGATTCGATTCGACCGGACGGCCTCGGCGAGATCGCGGGAGAGCCATTCGTCCTCGCTGATCGACGGCTCCCTGACGAGGACGGTATCGACGAAGCGGACGAGATACCAGTTGAGGTCGTTCAGCAGCGAGACCGCAGCGCCGACGCTGACGGTGTCGAGCGCGACGGTGTTCTCGAACGGTTCCGAGAGGTCGTACGTCGAGAGGGCTTCCCGGGACGTCTCACGCGAGAGCAGTTCGTACTTGAGGACGACGTCCGGGGAGCCGACGAGACAGACGCGGGTCACTATCGGGGTCTGGGAGTCGGGGAGTATTGGGAATTTCGGCTAGAAGGTGGTCAACTCGCCGTCGATAACCCGCTGGGTGATCGCGGTGACGTCTGCAAGCTGCTCGTCGACGATCTCCGTGATCTCGTCCTCGACGTCGTCGAGCTCCACGCCGTCCGCTGCGACGACGTGCACGTCGGCCACGTGGGGCTCGTCGATCGGACGACCGATCTGGCTGAGCAGTCGCACGCGCAGATCGCGGATGCCGTCGACGTCGTCGACGACGCTTTCTGCAATCTCTGTCGACAGCAGGTTGTAGATCTTCCCGATGTGGTTGACCGGGTTCTTGCCACTGGTCGCTTCCATCGACATCGAACGGTTCGGCGTAATCAGGCCGTTTGCGCGGTTCCCGCGACCCACGGAGCCGTCGTCACCCTGCTCCGCGCTCGTGCCGGTCGTGGTGAGGTAGATGGAGCCGTCCTCGTAGTTGTCCGCCGTGTTGACGTCGACCGTCACGTCGCGGTCGGTGTACTCGGTCGCCAGATCGACGACGTGATCGTGAATTCTCGTGACGGCGTCGTCGTACTCGTCGAGGTCCTCGATATGCTCGTCGATGATCGCTGCGGCGACTGTAATGTTGATCTCGTCGCCCTCGCGTTTGCCCATGATCTTCACGTCCGGACCGACCTCGGGATTGTCGGCGGCGTAGGGACCATTGAGGCTCCGCTCGGCGTTCAGGACGATCTCCTCTGTTTCGGTGAGGGGAGCGTGGCCGACGCCGAAGCTCGTGTCGTTGGCCATCGGAACGGTCGCACCCTCCTCGCCGAAGACCTCCTGCAGGTCGCCGCTTCCCTCGCCGAGTTTGACGTCGACGATAATGTCCGTGCCGACGTCTAGCTGGGGGATGTTCTCGTTGAGATACTCGCGGGCGGCTTCGAGCGCGATCCGCTCGGCCGGGATCTTCGTCCCCTCGTACTCCTTGGTCGCACGGCCGACGATCAGTAGATAGATGGGCTCGAGAACTTCGCCGCCGCCGAACGCGGGCGCGGCGTTACCGGCGACCAGCTGGGTCTCGTCTGTGTTGTAGTGCAGGACTTTGCCTACCCGATCGATATACTCGCGTGCAAGCGCCTGCGCGACGTGCTCGGCGATCCCATCACAGATCGAGTCAGGGTGTCCGATCCCCTTTCGTTCCACGATCTCGACGTCCTGATCCTCGACTGCACGGCGGTCGATCGGCTCGACCCGAATGTTCCGTTCTGTCATTATACGGACCTTCGACGCCGGTCGTTCTATAACTTGCGGAAACCACCGAGCATCGTATGATGTTTATCAGTTATACTCCTGCCTATTCATCGGCAAGCAATAATCCGAGATATGATGTCCGGATCTGTTCGTCGGAATCGAGGCCCAGTCGGTCGAGGACCGCCCGCGCGCCCTCACGCGCCGTCTCGATGTCTGCCGACTCGGTCTCCGTTTCGACCTCGACGAACTCGCCGAGCCCCTCGACGGCGTCCAGCGTTACCGTGTACCCGTCGAACGCGAACTCGGTTCGTTCCTTTGTGACTGTCGCCGCAGGCGAAAAGCCGAGTCGGTGCAGTATCTCGTTCATCGTCTCCCCGTCCTCAACGCGGGTCTCGAACTCCTCTCGTGACTTGGATTCGGCTTCGAGAAGCGGTCCTTTGTAGGTCACGCGCTCGGCCGAAGAATCGTCTCCCGGCCTACTGACACACCGAATCCGGAGTGCCTCGTCGGTCTGAGCGAAATTACGGTGGGGTGCATCGTAGTAGGTGTCTTCCTGTTGGATGTGATTCTCACGATCCGCGTCCAGTTCGTCGAGCCGCTGTAGGACCGTCTCGTGATCAGCACGGACTTTCAGTTCGACCTCGTACATGACCTGCCGAACGACTTCAGGGCGAAAAGGGGCGTCGGTTGCCATCCGGAACTGCGCTGCACGACGTACCGCTGACGGGACCGAAACGTGGTGTTTAAATGCCGAACGGGAAACGTTTAGGGTATGAGCGACGATCAAGAGGCAGAACCGGAATCGAACGACGACCAGTCAGAAGGACTTGCGGACGGCGACTTCGTCCGCATCGCCTACACCGCGCGCACCGTCGAGAACGGACAGCTCGTCGACACGACCTCTCAGGAAGTCGCAGAGGAGGAAGGCGTCGACGACCAGCAACAGAGCTTCGAGCCGCGCGTGATCGTTCTGGGCGAGGGCCATATCTTCGAGAGCGTCGAGGACGCGATCAAGGGCGGCGAGGTCGGCGACGAGGGCGAGGTCGTCGTCCCCGCAGAGGAAGCGTTCGGCGAACGCGACCCCGACGAGGTCCGCACGGTCAGCGCCGACAAGATCCCCGAAGACGATCGGTACCCCGGCGCTCACGTCGATCTCGATGGCGAGCACGGCCACGTCGAAGCGATCATCGGCGGTCGTGCTCGCGTCGACTTCAATCACCCACTCGCGGGTCAGGACGTCGAGTACGAGTACGAGATCCTCGAACTCGTCGAGGACCGCGTCGAGAAGGCCAAAGGCCTGATCGGCATGTACGTCGACACCGACCTCGAGATGTGGATCGAGACGGACGAAGAAGAGGAAGAGGTCCTCGTCGAGAACGAGGACGAGGAAGACGACGAGGACGCCGAGCCGGAAACGGAGCTCCAGACTGTCGAAAAGGAGACGCTGTACATCGAGGCGACGCCACAGCTCTCGATGAACCAGCAGTGGATGTTCTCGAAACAGCAGATCGCGGGCGATGTCACCCAGAAACTCGACCTCGATCGTATCATCATCCAAGAGACCCTCGGTGAGGGAGCCGGTATGATGGGCGGTATGGGCGGTATGATGGGCGGTATGGGCGGCGGCGACATCGAGGATGCGCTCGAAGACGCCGACGTCGACGCCGACGAGATCGTCGAAGAGCTCGAAAACGCAGAAGAGTAACGTCGCAGGCAGTCGTTTTCCCGAGTCGATCGAGTGGTGAGCGCCTGCTGTAGCTCAGGCGATATCCCGGCTCGTATCGATCGCAACCTCGTCTTTCATTTCGAGTTTGATCGTCTCAGTGAGGGCTTGCCCGCCCCGGAACTTCGGAACCGAGAGCCTGTTCTCGACATCCGTACCTCGCACTGTCGTCGTCAGATCGAACACGATGTCGGCCATGTGTTTTGTCGTATCCCGGTTGTCGGGGATGGAATGACCGGAGAGGCAATGAAGAATCGCGATACTGCCCGTATTCACCATGTGGTTTTGCAGGTCGTTGAGGAAGTTCTGATAGCGGCTTGGCTCCCGCCGTTCGAGCGCGTCGACCGGATCAATGATGAGATTCGCACCTTCCGGAAGCGCACGGATCAGTCGGTTCGCCTGATCGAGCGGTTCGTTGCCGCTGATATCTCGTACCGTTGGACTGCCGGTCGGGGCGCTGGTCGATTCGATGGCATCCCTGACGGCCTGATCGTTTCGCTGGCTCGTGAGATAGAGCGACCCGCGCGCAGCGGTCAACTGGTACAGAAGTAGTTCCGACTGACTAGCTGGGGAGGCACTAAAGGCGATAATGCTCCCCGGAGGAATACCTCCGTTGAGCTTCCTGTCGAGAACGTCGATTCCCGTATCCAGCCGCCCCGTCATTGTCTGGGTAGCATAGTTTCGTTTAGTACATAGTTCTTTGCCTCTTACCAGAGTACTGGCCAGAGTAGTCAATCATCCAATGTTACTGATCTCCAGTTGGCCGACCACGTGTTCGTAGGTCCGTCTGACCTCCGGGGATCGTAGCGGTCGCCTGGTATCTGGAATCGGAATAATCCTGCTGGTACCGAGGAGTCGTTCCGCCCCCTCGGGGACGGTATCTGCCCCGGTAATAACAGCCCCGATGACCGGCGAGCCGAGCTGTTCGGCCATCGCCGCGGTCTTTGCAGTATCTCGGAGACTCGCCGGTTCCGCGGTCGAGACCAGCAGAATTCCTGATGCAACCTCGATGGGAACTGCGGCGTCCCTACCAGCACCCGCGGGACAGTCGATCACTGTCTGTGCCGGATGACCTCCACAGAACTCCTCGACCCGCTCAAAGATCTGCTGGCGTCCCTGTGGCGTCGCCGTTTCTGGTGCTTCGAGGATGGTTACTCCGGGGCCAGCACATCGGTCCCTCAACTCCTCGACTCGGATCGAGCGGACAGGTAGCGATCGAAGCGGGGCTGTTTGCGCTAGCGAGCGGAGGTCTGGCATATCCCAGTCCCCCTCGACGCCGATTACTGGCGAGTCACTCCCCGCAACGATTGCTCGCGCTATTGCTACTGTCGTCGTCGTTTTGCCGCAGCCGCCTTTCCCGCCTGCGATGGCGATCACGGGGTGTCTGGTGCGGGATCGTATATAAACCCCGGGACTACTCCTCGGCGCCCGCCGTTCTACCCACACGGTCAGCTGCTCGCTCCGGGTCGTCGATTTCGTCCATCACGCGCTCGTGGAACGACTGCAGGACGGCGCTTTCGTCCTCCGCCAGTACGACATCACTGGCGGACAGCGTGGCCAGTCCGAACGCGCGCGGTGTCGGCGAGTTTACCGGCTGACTGACGACGTCGATGTCGCCGCGCTGGATCGCATCCAGTATCTCCTCGATCCCGTCGAGATCGAGTTTGTCCTCGATAATCTCGCGATACGTTTCCTCGATAACGGCGAACTCATCCAGGTCCTGTGCGAACCCGAGCAACATCTCGCTGGATACCTGCTGTTCGCTCGCGGACTTCTCGTAGCCCTTGTACCGTTTGAGGATCATCAGCGAACGCGTTGCGTTGATCCGAAAATACCGCTGGAGGAGGTCGGTCCCGTCGAGACTCGCCCGTAAGAGTTCCCTGGCGTTCTCGGGGGCAGTATCTTCTATGATACCCTGTACGTCGACTTTTCGGTTCAGTGGCATCGAGATGGTAAAACCGTTATCCGCGACGGCGACGGTCACGTTGGCGTTCGTCTCCTGTGCACAGCGATAGGCGAGCAAACGCGAGAGGCCGTCGTTGAACTGTCGGCCGTAGTTCGAGTGGACGTGAAATCGCCGCTCGTACTCGTCGTGGTCCCGCTCGACTTCGATCGCCAGTCGCTCGTCGGTGCTGACGCTCTCGACGCCCGCATAACGGATCTGGTGTTCGAAGATTCGTGCGATCGCACGGACACTGTCGTCGTCGAGCGGGAACTGTCGGAGCCAGTGACGGACGGAGGCCGCGTCACCTTCCTCGTACTTGTCGACGATCTCACGCTGGAATCGCAGGACCTCTTTTCCAAGATCGTACGAGAGCGGAAGGCGCTCGGAGTACCACGAGGGGACTGTCGGCCGGGCGCTCGTTCGATCGACGTAGACTTTCGATCCACGCCGATACCGGTACTCGAAGTTCGAGCCGCCGAGGACGAAGACGTCACCCGGTTCGAGGGTGTCGAGGTACGTTTCGTCGAGCTGTCCGACCCACTCGTCGCTCGCACGAGTGAAGACGTCACAGCTAAACGAGTCGGGGATCGTCCCGATATTGGTCATATAAATAACGCGTGCGAGTCGGCCGCGTTTTCCGATCAACGGCAGTCCGACGGGAAACTCTTCGTGGTGATGTTCGCCCTCCGGTGGATCGTTACGGTCGCGCCAGATCTTGGCGTAGACGTTCTTTGCTTCGAGTCCCTCGTAGTCGGCCGTCAGGTAGCGAGCGAGTTGCTCGAACTCCTCGTCGGTGTAGTCTCTGTAGGGGTAGGCTCGGCGTAGAATGTGTAGAACTTCTGCCTCGGGGCGGATCTCCCCGATCGCCATCCCGTAGACGTGTTGGGCTGCAACGTCCTGTGGCTTCGACGGGATATCGACACTGTCGACGAACCCCTCCTCGGCCGTTTTGAGCATGACCGCACACTCGATGAGTTCGTCGCGATCGAGGGCGATCACCCGCCCGGTGACGGTCTGGCCGACGCGGTGGCCCGCCCGTCCGACGCGCTGGAGCAGCGAGGCAACGGACTTCGGACTCCCGACCTGTACCACGAGATCGACGTGTGGCATGTCGATTCCCAGTTCGAGGCTCGTCGAGGTCGACACGAACTCCAGCGATCCGTCTTTGAGAGCCCCTTCGATCCGTTCGCGTTCGTCCTTCGAGAGACTGCCATGGTGACAGCCGGAGTTCTCCTCATCGTACCCCTCGAAACGCTCGCGGAGGTTGTGCAGGACGCGCTCGGCCCCTGATCGGGTGTTCGTAAAAACGAGCGTGTTGGTGTGGTCGTCGATCAGGTCGTGTAGCTTGCGGTAGAATCGGTCCTGAATCACGTCACGCCGGGTGTGGATCAGGTCGGCGGTCGGTGACTGCAGTTGGATGTCGAACTCGCGGGCAAACCGCGCGTCGACGATTTCGTACGGCCGGGAGTCGCTGCCGGGTTCTGCCTGTCCGACGAGGAACTCCGCAACGGTCGAGAGTGGATCGATCGTCGCCGAACAGCCGATACGAGTGGGCGAGCCGTCGGCGAGTGCTTCGAGCCGTTCGAGACTCACGCTCAGGTGCGTGCCGCGCTTTCCCGATGCCAGTGCGTGGATCTCGTCGACCACGACGTACTCCACTGTCCGGAGTTTCTCGCGGAATTTCGGAGAGTTGAGCAAGATTGCGAGCGTTTCGGGCGTCGTGTTGAGGATGTGTGGCGTCTCCTCGAGCATCCGCTGGCGCTCACTGTCTTTCGTATCGCCGTGACGAATCGCGTGGCGGATATTCGATGCGTTGTCGGTGTCTGCCCGTTCGCGTTCGATCTCGGCGATGCCGTCGAGTGGGACGGTCAGGTTCCGGTGGATATCGTTCGCGAGGGATTTCAGCGGAGAGACGTACAGACAGTAGACCGAATTGTCGAGACCCTGCTCCCGTTCTCGGGTGAACAGTTCGTCGATGATTGCAGTGAAGCTGGCGAGCGTCTTGCCGCTGCCCGTCGGCGCACAGATCAGCGTATGCTCGTCGTCGTCGATCAGTGGGATGGCCCGCTTCTGAGGCGGCGTAAAAAAGCCCTTGTTCTCGTCGACGTACTCGCCGAACTCCCGCACCCACCATTCCTGGACGAGCGGATCGAGTCGTTCTAGAACGTCGCCGTCGGTGACAGACTGACTGTCGATAGTGGTCTTACCGACGCGCTCGATCAGCTCTTTCCAGCCCATTATCTGCTACTGAGAGTCGGTCGCCCAAGTGCGTTTGGTCGGGCCGAGGAAAACTACTGTTCGCTGGCTTCGTCGCTGGAGTCGTCTGCACCGCGAGCCATGGCTGCACTGGCTCCCGCCGGGCCGTTCGCCTCCAGACGTCGCTCGACCAATCCCTCGAAGTCGGCACTCGAGTCGTACTCGTCGCGGCACTGAAGGACGACACCTCCACGGTCAGTTATTTCGTACAGGCCCGAGCGCTCGGCAGGGCCGATCTTTTCGACCAGTCCGTAATCCTCGAGCACGGGTAACCGGTTGTTGACGTTCTTTCGGCTCTTGCCGGTGATGTGAGCGAGATTCGGAGCGACGTTGCGTCCGTAGGCGTGTAATGCTTCCAGTATCAGGAAGTCTGTTGGCTGTCGCAGTTTCACGGTTGTACTCCTTGAGTAATGATAGTTGGCGCCCGATAAGTAACCATCCCTTTTCTACTGACCGGGAACGCCGAAATCAACAGCCAATGGAAATTACCGTCGGCAATTATAAGTTGCGGGGGCACGATAGGCTATTCGTGGCCTGGCGAGTCAGATGTCCCAGACCCCCGAACGCCGGGCCACAGTTCAGCCATGTCAGAGCACTACGACCGCCCTCTCCCGGAGGCTGCCGATGACAGACCACAGTAGCGTGGAACGGTTCGCGGAGACTCGGCCCTCCCGTTCCTCCCCAGCAGTGGTTCTCTTGACAGACACCGAGGGCTATCGAACGACGGTTCTGTCCGCGCTGTCCGACGCTGCCACACTGACAACGGTAGATACTGCCCACGACGTGACGATCGCGGAATTCGATCTCGCCATCGTCGAGCAGGGAAAGCTTCCGGACAGGGTGGTTGAGGGAGAGACAACGTGCAAGACGCCGATTCTGTACATAACATCCGATGAGTCAAGCGTTCCGTCCAGCGTCTGGAGGGCGATCACCGACGTAGTTTCGCCCTGTGCAACGACTGCATCTCTGGGTGCGCGAATCCACAACACTATCAGTACTCCGAGGGACCATCGACAGCAACACGGCCTCGTCGGTATCGATTGTGTTCCGGAACCAACAGTATCGGTCGATGTCACCGACGGAAAACGGATCGTGAGACATACCAACACTGCGTTCGAGACGGAGTTCGGTTTCGAACCGGAAGACGTGACGGACAGGCGACTCGAAGAACTGATCGTCCCGGACGTGTCAAGAGAGTACACCGCGGACCTCACCAATCGAGCAGTCGCCGGAGAAACCATCGAACGCGTGCTTCGCCGGGATACGCGATATGGGCGACGGGATTACCTCGTTCGGATGGTCGAATCCCACCACTGCGAAGCCGATCTCTGGATCACGTACACCGACGTAACGAACAAACGGTGTCGGGAACAACAGGTCAAAGTACTCAACCGCGTGCTCCGTCACAACCTCCGCAACGATATGAACATAATCCTCGGGAACGTCGAACGGCTACTCTCCGAGGTCGACGACCAGCGTGCGGCGGAAGTCGGCGAAGAGATCAGACGGGCAGCCGAAAGTCTCGTCGGACTGGGCGACACGGCAAGCACCCTCCGGGAAACATGGGACAACGTCGATCCGACTGCGATCGATCTCGTACAGGTCGCCGAGCGCGTACGACGGGATGTTCGCAGGGAGACTCCCTCCACAGAAATACGGGTAACAACCCCAGAACGGTGCTGGGTTAACGGCGATTCCCGACTGGTCGCCGCGGTCTCCGAACTGGTCGAAAACGCGATCGATCATACGCCCCCTGGTACGGACATCGAGCTCGAAGTCGAATCGGAGGGTGACTGGGCGCGGATCAGTGTGCTCGACGACGGACCGGGACTGCCAGAGTCGGAACGGGCAGTCCTTAACGGGAACGCTGAGACACCGCTTGATCACGGCAGTGGACTGGGTCTGTGGATCGTCAACTGGATCGTCTCGGTTTCGGGCGGGCAACTCGCAGTCGATGTCGACGAGGGAGCCAGTACGGCCGTGACGATCTCGTTACCGATTGCTGATGTGGAGGCGAAGTGAACCACCGGTTCACACACTAATAGAGTTGAATGTTGACTGTCGTCGGTATGTTTATTCACATCCTCTTCGTAGATGGGTTCTACATGGGTAGTACCCGTCTCGGTGGGAGGTGTTCGGCCTCATGAATATCGAATTCACAGCGCGCGAGTCTGGCGGGGTAGAAATCGTCGACCCGATCGAGCGCGTTCATTACACGCTGAACACGCCGAAACGACAGTCGGTCAGCGATGCCGACAGCGCGCGCTTTCGATTTCCCGTCGACGCCGCCGTGCAGATACACTGTAAGCGCATAACCCTCCCCACCGTCCCCGCGACGCTCGTACGGGACGGCTCCGGCAGCGTCGTCACGCAGATCGAACATTTCTCAGACGGGTCACTGCCGGACGGCGAGTACGAGATCGAACTCTCGCTCCCGCTCAAAGTGTACATTCGTGTGGAGAGTGCGATCGAGTTCAGCTCGGACGACGAGCAGCTGGTGATCGACTTCGGGAAGCCCACCGACGTCTCGATCGGCGCACGGTCGAAACACGAACAGCCAGCGGGAACGATTACCACGACCGAGCAGCCGAGAGATATTATGCAAACGGTGTCGGCGCTTGGCTCCTCGCTGAAAACCACTTCGCCTGAACGCTCGCTGCCCACCCTTCGTGGCCATCCGCCGGAGATCGAACTCGGCGAACGACTTTCGATCCCGGACGGAATCACTGCGCCCGATACGGAAATCGAACTGCAGGTTCCGCTCACGTACGAACACGTGTTCCCCGCCGCGCCGCTGGCGTACTACCTCGGTGCGACGATGTGCCCCGGGGAGGAGCCACGAATCGTGACGGGCGACGGCTACACACAGGAGCTAATCGCAGCACCAACCTACGAGGAGCGCGTCGCCCGCACGCTCAAGCAGGTGTTCTTCCTCGACTGTGTGACACGCACGGAGGGGTTGTATCCGGTCCCGCTGCGGGAACGATCGCGTCTCGAAGAGCGGATCGAACTGCCCTTCAACAGGCTCTACGAACTCCCGCCAGCGGATCGCCTGGCGACGTATCTCGACGCTGTGGCCTACAGCGACGTCGATGACCTGCTCCCCGACTGGAAGCTCACGACACACGTCTCGCCGACCGCAGGGACGATCGAAACTCTGCCGTACCTGATCAACGACCTCGCGATCGTCCGAATCGCCGATCCGCAGGAACTCTCCCGCTCGTCCGTCGAGGACACTGGCATGGGGGCGTACACCCGCGGTGCTGACACCCGAAGCGCCACCGGGCAGTCCCCCGACACAACCTACGTCCAGCTAGACGAAGACGACGACGCAGTCGAGCAGGCCTGGATCGGCGACGAGACCCCGGTCGGCCTGAGCAAAGCGATTCCCGAAGCCTATCGCAACCGGTTCGACCGCGAGCCGTCCAGCGGAGACATCTCGATCACAGTCATCTGTAACGACGACCGGATGGACCGCGAACGCGGCGTCGTCGACGAGGTGTACGGTTCGCGCGAACGCCTGCCCTTCGAGGTCTCGATGAGCCACGATCTGACGACCGAGGAACTCGCGGACGCGCTCGCCCAGCCTGCCGACTTTCTCCACTACATCGGCCACATCGAGGACGGCGGCTTTCGCTGCACCGACGGTCTCCTCGACGCAAGTGAACTCGATAGCGTGGCCGTCGATGCGTTCCTGCTCAACGCCTGCCAGTCCTACCATCAGGGGCGGGCGCTGATCGAAAATGGCGCGATCGGCGGCGTCGTCACGCTAAGCGACGTCATCAACTCAGGCGCAATCCGTATCGGTTCGACGCTCGCACGCTTGCTTAACTCCGGATTCCCGCTTCGTGCCGCGTTACAGATCGCCAAAGGGGAAAGTATCGTCGGCAGCCAGTACCTCGTGATCGGTGACGGCGGGTTGGCGATTACGCAGGCTGAGAGTGGGACGCCGTTGCTCGGCCATATTGAAGAACAGGCAGACGAGTACGAGCTTACTCTTGAGGCTTTCCCAACTACTTCTGGCGGGATGGGTGGGTTGATACAGCCGAACGTCGAATCGATTTCTAGTTATAAAATCAATTCTGGACCGCTAGATCCGGTTAAAATGACGCGTGAAGAGCTATTACGGTTTTTGCAGCTCGAAATGGCACCTATGAAAATGAACGGTCGGCTGCGATGGAGTACAGAATTAACGGCGGAACTTTCTTCAGACTAATCAATTGTTTTTGCCATCGCCGCCGCCGCTCCACCAACCTGACTGAGCGCCAGCAGTATCGTGAACAGCACGCCGATCATCCGCGGGTGTTCTCTGAGGAACGATTCCATCTTGCCGTTGTTGCTGTCTGCCATGGTACATACCAATGGTAATTGCCGATGGAAATAAAGATATTTAAAGTATACTTACAGTAAAAATAATGGATTATACTATATTCAAGAGAAAGTATTTTTTAAATACTATCAGCAGTCGAATAGAGCTGTTTAAGCCACTATTACTCGGAAATAAGGACTAACCACCGGCGGACGTCGTTCCGGATCAGTTTGAGAATCGGGGGACGGTCTCCGTCTCGACGACGGTATCGAAGGCACTGCGTAGCATGTAGATCGTCTGGTCGTCGTGGGCGGCGGCGTCGAGGTAGAACTGGCCGACCGCGTCGGCAGCAGCAATGCGACTGGTGAGGATGTGCAAGAACCGGAAGAGGCGTTCGGTTTCGATATCTTCGAGCAGTGCGGTCAGCGAGTGGACGCAGACGACGGTCCCGCCCGCGTCATCGAGGAGCGAACTGATCTCGATACCCGTAGTGCTCAGGTTCGTGGGGTCCGAGAGCCGTTTGACAGTCATATCGTCGGCCGTGAGGTCGGAGTCCGCATCGGTCAGCAGGCGTTTTCGTCCGTCCACACTGAGCCGCTCGGTGCGTTCGATCGCTGGCGTCGGATCCGGACCACAGGCGAGTACGAGCAGGTCGTCGACCGACCGGGCTCGCACGAACCGCTCGGTGTATTCGATGTCGCTTTGATCTCCGGGAATGAGTATCAACGCGCTGGTCCCCGCTTTCTGGGAGGGAGCTGTGGACGATTGTCCGGTGGTTAATTTCTCGTCGTCGGCCATAGGTCATATCTTGGAAGATGCGTATAAATGTATTCTGGAACAACGACGAGCGAGTCACAAGAGATTATGTGAGCGACGACGTGCATCTATCCATGCGCGTCACATTTCTGGGGACCGGCAGCGCGATGCCGACCGGCGAACGGTATCAATCGGCGACGCTGCTGCGTGACGACGACCGACGACTGCTCGTCGACTGTGGTGCTGGGACGCTACAGCGGCTCCAGCAAAGCGGCGTCGGCTACGAGGCAGTCGCTACGGTATTGCTCACGCACCACCACCTCGATCACGTCGCGGATCTCTTTCCGCTGCTCAAAGCACGGTGGCTCGCCGGTGAAGAACATCTCACGGTCGTCGGGCCACGTGGGACGAAAGCGCTGGTCGACGGACTGTTCGAGGTCCACGATTACCTTGATGGGCGAATCGACGTGAGTATCCGCGAAATCGCATCCGGCGAACACGTGATCTCGGGGTTCGATCTGAGCGCACGTGAGGTCAGGCACTCGAAACGGACGCTCGCCTATCGGTTCGACGATCGACTCACGCTGAGCGGGGACACCGAGGCGTTCGAGGGGCTGGCCGACTTTGCAGACGGCTCGGCCGTCTTCGTCCACGACTGCTCGTTCCCGGACGACGTCGACGTCGACAACCACCCGACGCCGACCGAGCTGGGGAACGTCCTGTCGGGCCACGAGTACGGCCGTGTCTATCTCACGCATCTGTACCCCCACACCGACGGCCGCCACGACGAGATGCTCGACGCGATCGCGGCACAGTATGAGGGCGAGGTCCGGTTCGCCGAGGATCTCATGACGGTTCGAGTGAGCTAGGACTCGTCGTCCGAAAGTGGCCGGGACAGTCGATCGAGCCGATCCTGAGCGCTCTTTTTTCGGTCCGTCGTCTCATCCGGTTGGTAGCTGAGGTCGGTGAGGGTGGCGTCTTCGACCGTCGCTCGAAACACTGCCCCCTCGTGACGTCCGTCTTCAGGCACCTCCAGCACGTCTATCACGTACTCGTCGACGACTGCACCGTCGGCTTCGAGCAGGAGCGTTGCGTGTTCGCCGTCGACGATCCGATCGAGGACGGCGTCGTACGTTTCACTCATCAGTGGATACTAGCCACGACAGGGGCTTGAGTGTCCGGTGATGTGATCGCCGCCGTGTCGTCCTCGGGCTTGTGTTCTACCAGCTCGGCAGGGTCGGTGGTCTCGTCGTGTTCGGTCGTGACGGTCGTCTCCTCGCCATCAGTATAAACTACGATATCTCCGTGGACGCCGGTCCAGTAGGTCTCGATGTCACGACCGGCGAACGACTCCATGACCTCGTCGTGGGGATGACCGTACTGGCTATCGAGCGCGCTGGAGATCACGGCAACCTCGGGCTTGACGGCATCCAGGAACGGCTCGGTCGAACTGGTCGAGGAGCCGTGATGGCCGGCCTGATAGAGTTCAGCATCGAGTTCATCGCCGTGCGCGTCGACCATGCGCTGTTCGGCGTCCTGTTCGGCGTCTCCGGTCGTAAGATAGCTCGTCCCGCCGATTTCGACCGACAGCGTAACGCTGTTCTCGTGAAGATCAGTACCTGAATCGCCTGCAGGAGGGTTGTATACCTCGACGGTCGTCTCGCCGAACGCGAAGCTATCGCCGTCCTCGACAGTACGAAGATCGACGTCGTGGCGCTCGACAGCATCGAGATACCGATCGTATGTCGCGGAGGTATGTGCAACACCGCTGTCGTAGGCTGTTCCGATCCCCTCTGCGTCTTCCTCGTAGTAATCGATCACCGCCTCGTGGCCGCCGATGTGGTCGGCATGGCCGTGGGTCGCCACGAGGTGATCGATCCGCTCGACATCCTGTTCGTCGAGATAGGCGAGGACTTCCTCACCGTCCTGTCGCCAGTCTCCGGTGTCGATCAGCATCGTTTCACCTCCGGGTTCGATCAGCAGGGTCGCGTCGGCCTGTCCGACGTCGATATGGTGGATCTCGACGGCGTCGTCGAGCGGCTCGGTCGCTTCGTCCTCGGTATCGCCGAGGGACGCGGTCTGTTCATCATCGGCTGCATCGACGGGGATGTCGCCGACACAGCCTGCCGTGACGAGCAGGAGGCTGACGCAGACGACGAGGAGCCCGCGGTGCATACCCTTTTGACGGTACTCTGTCGCATAAACCTCCGGGCGTTTCTCGACTCCAGAGACGTTGATTTTCCGTACGACTGCAAAGGAATTATATTCTGATCGAATAAATACCGCACCATGACGACCGGGATATTGATCGCTGGTGGCGTCGTACTCCTGTTGGTCCTGATTGTTCTCTTCATATACGTTCCGGACTGGGACACGACCTCGGAATCGACGAAGGCCGCACAGTCCGCACTGGAGACAGTAGCACTGGGTCGGGACGCGGATCTCGTTGCGGAACCACCGAGCGTCCATAAGACACCAGAGGTGAATACGCATCGAGATGGCGATCCGATCGTTGTCCCGATTATCGAAGTCACGCTGGATACTGACGACGAGCCGGATCGTGCGACCGGCTATCGGATCGCCGCGGGCGTTCTCGAAGCGGTCCATCCGGAGTACACCGATACCCACGTCCGGAACTACGACATCCATTTGGTCCAGGACGAGGACACCTGGGTGAGACAGCCGGACAAGTGCCGAATCGCCGTCACGCCAGCACTGGTCGAACGACTTACCCGCGAACCGGATTTCGACGCGCAGGATCTCCAGCGGGAGGTCGAAGCGGCAGACGACGGCGATGACGAGATTCCACCTGTGGCGTGGGGTGAACCGCTCGACTACTGGCATAATGATGGGTCGTCAGCGGCGGCCGTCACGACGACTGGCGTCCAGTAACAGAGAATCGGCGACGAAACGAGGAACCGACGCTCTTACTCCTCTGTGTTTTCGTCGGCACCGAGCACGCGGTTCGCGGCGTATACCGCCCCGCCAGCGACGCCCGCCGCACCGGCAGCGACGCCGAAGCCGGGCAGTCCATCGTCCTCGTCGTCAGCGTCGTCGTCTTCCTCCTCTCCGTCTTCCTCGTCGATCTCTTCGTCACCGAGCGCGACGTAGGGGATCTGTGCGTAATTGTCCTCGTCGTACGCGAGTGCGTCCTCGTTGTCGACGTCCTCGGCAGTCAGTAGATCGATGACGTTCGGGGCCGTGCCGTGTTCCGCGCCGCCGAACTGCCACTCGCTGGCCTCGGATTCGACTGCCCGGACGCCGCCGTCACCGTAGCCGTCGTAGCTCATGACGATCACGGCCATACCGGCTTCGGGCAGGTAATCGATCGCGTGCTTGTCGAACTCGACGACGATAGTGTTCGGATCCTCGTCGGGATCGTAGCTGTAGTCGCCCTCCTCACCGACGATGTCGCCGTCGGCATCGTAGACTGTGTGTTCCCCCGGCCCGGCGGTCAGGACGTGCTGGTACGGTGCGGCGAGTTCGGCGTTGACGCCGGTTCGGGCCTCCGTTTCCCCGTCGTCGACCTCCGGATCGTTGAGATATACCTGAATGTGCTGGTGTGAGACGCCGCTGTCGTTGTCCCATGGGTTCGACACCTCGTTATGGAACTCGAACTCGAAACGGAACGTCTCGTCTGTTTCTTCAATGGTTACGCCCGCGAGATCGAACTCGCCTTCGGGGATCTCTTCCGTACCGGGGTAGGTGTAGTTGCCCGGACCGAAATCAGTTCCTTCGGGCTGTTCGAACTCCGCGATGACGTTCCCCGGCAGGCTGAAGTCGGTCGGCTCGTCGGCTTCGAGGACGATTCCAGTCGGGACATCGATCTCGACGTACTCGTGTTCCTCATTGACCTCGAGCCCGGCATCGTCGCCAGTGATGAGGTTTTCCGATTCGACGTAATCGCCGATCCGGACGGTCTGTGTGTCGTCACTGAAATCGAGCAAGACGACGACGCGTCGATCCGTCTCGGGATCGTAGCGTGCGTACGCGAGCGTGGAGTCCGAATCCGCTTCGTAGTCGATCCGTTCGACCCGGGCGTGATGCTGGAGGGCGGGATGGGACTTGCGCAGGTCGACGAGCTGCTGGTAGAACTCCAAGGTGTTCTCGTCGAAGTCGCCCCAGTTCATCGGCTCACGCCAGTCGGTCAGGCCAGTCTCCTGCCCGTAGTAGATCATCGGGACGCCGGGGAGGGTAAACGTCGCCGTCCCGGCAGCCAGCTGTGCCATGAAGCCGTGCTGTTCGAGATACCGGTCCGTGTCGTGGTTCTCTATGTACTGCATGAACAGCGACTCGGGATGTGCGCCGTTCCGGAACCGGTCCTCGTAGGCTTCGAGGACTTCCTCTGCCGTTCCTTCCGCAGCAGCGCCGAGCGCGCCGTGGAGGTGGTTGTCGTAGTGGACGTCGAAGCCGCCCGCACCGAACTCTTCGTCGTACGGCAGCGTCTCGTCGAGCATGAAGAAGTCGGAGTCGTACTCGGTGACCCGCTGGTAAATCTCCTTCCAGAAGTGGTTTGGCACGCCCCACGCGATGTCGGCGCGAAAGCCATCGACTTTGGGTGCCCAGAAGTCGACGACGTCGAGACACCACTCGCGGACTTCAGGGTTTTCGTGATCGAGGTTCGGGATCCCGTCCCAGCCGTAGTACGCCTCGCGGTTGCCGTCATCGTCCCAGCGGAACCAGTCGTAGTACTTTTCATGCTCTTCGTGGCTCTCGTCGAGCGCCGCCTGGAAGAACGGATGATTCTCGGAGGCGTGGTTGATGACGAGGTCGAAGACGACCTTGATGTCGCGGTCGTGTGCCTCGTCGACCAGGTTCTCGAAGTCTTCCATCGTTCCGAGATCCGGATCGACGTCGAAGTAGTCGGTCTTGTGGTACCCGTGGGGGCCGCCTTCCGCCTCTGGCGTTCCGAACCCGCGGTCGGTCGGCACAAAGGGCGTCATCCACAGAACGTCGACGCCGAGCTCGTCGAGATGGTCGAGTCTGCCGGCAATCTCGTCGAATCCGGGCGTGTCGTCCGTGGCGATCGTTTCGCCGTCGAGCTCCTGTTCGGGGAAGCGCCGCGTGAAAATGGAGTAGATAATCGAGTTTTCGACCCAGTCAGGAGCTTTGTACGGGTGTTCGACGTGCAAATCGTCACCCTCGGGAACGAGCTTGATCATGTCCGCAACGGAATGGCGGTCACCGACCGCGACGGCGTGGACCCGGACCGGGTCGGTGATCTCCGACGCGGAGATCGTCCCGTTGCCTGCGAGCACGTCTTTGTCCCGATCGTCGACGTAGAACTCAACGTCGACCTGCTCGTCGATGACATCCTCGCGGTCTGGGGCCATCGCATTCGCCGAGAGCAGGACCTGTCCCTCGACGACTTCGGCATCGAGATCCACGCGCGGACGTGGATCGTCCTCGTCTTCCTCGGGGAAGACACGGACCGTCAGCTCGTGTGTACCGTCGGGCGCGTCGAGTTCGAGGGTATACTCGCCCGGAACGTCCGGCTCGAACTCGGCGACCGCGGCGTCAGTGGGGGTTGCCGAGGAGTCAGCCGGGGCATCGACGACCGACCAGGAGTACTCTGCGTCGCCGTCCGGGTTCCGTGGCGCGAGGTCGTCCCGGATATTTTCCTCATCGAAGTTCGGGTTGACGAATCCGCGTCCCTTATGTGTAAACCGTGGGGGGCCGGGGTGATGAGAGCCGTCGTCTGTCTCCAGATCGAGCTCCGATCGGTTCTCCGTGTGGTCCGCAGCGGCGGGGACACCGGTTGCCGTCAAACCGGCGACAGCGGCGAGACTGGTGATGAATGTTCTACGTTGCACTGTACCACCCAGTTAGACTACGGACTGATAATAATTATGGTAATCAATTACTTCACAGATTTAATTTCTTCCGTCTACTTCGGAGTTGTATTTGTATATTACACCAGTATTCCCCGAATACGGTGTGATCCGTTAATTCACGATGTGCTGTCCGGACGCTTCTCCGAGAGGACCGTCCGCTTGAACCGACAGACCTCCTCGTCGTCCTGATTGAACACCGCTACAGCCATTGCGACGATCCCACGCTCGCCGTCGCTGGTCTCTCGCTTGTCCGTGACAGTCGTCTCCGCGCGGATCGTATCGCCGTGGAACACCGGGGCAAGATGCTCGACGTCGTCGTAGGCGAGGTTCGCAACGATCGTCCCGTCCGTCGTCTCGGGGATGGTCAGCCCGACGGCGAGGCTCATCGTGTACAGTCCGTTGACCACGCGCTCGCCGAACTCCGTCTCGGCGGCAAACTCGGCGTCGAGATGGAGCGGCTGTTGGTTCATCGTCAGGTCGCAAAACCGCTGGTTGTCGCTCTCACTTATCGTCCGTCGTTTCTCGTGTACGATTCGCTCGCCGACCTCGAATTCCTCGTAGTACTTGCCGGCCATACCTGGGAATCAGCCAGTATTGACAAAAGCCCACCGGCAAGAGTGTCCCTACTGGGTGCGACATCGGCCTCCGTACTGGTGGATTGCGGTGGTTTTTAACGGAGGGGGACCTACCGGACGGACATGACTGACGACGGGCAGACGGGACTTGCCGAGTTCGGTTTGGGGGAGGATGACTCGTCCTCCAGCGACGACGAGCGGGATCTCGCCGCGGAAGCCCGGGCTGTGGCCGGAGACGGCGACGGAAGCGGGATCGAAACGATCGATCCGACGCGGGACGGCCTCGATGCTCGGTACGGCGAACCAGCCGAGACGATACGGCTCTCCGTGATGCAGATCGATTACACGATCGCGGGGCGAGGGCAACACGAGCGGCCCATCATCAACGTGTTCGGCCGGGACGAGGACGACGACCCACATCACGTCAGAGTGCTCGGCTTCCAGCCGTACTTCTATGCTCCTACAGATACCCTCGAACGCCCACCCGAAGAGGAGTACGACGGCCTGGTCGACTCCGACGAGACCGACGAGAACGGCGAGCCCTTCGAGAGCATTCGCGGGGAACACCTCACGAAAATCTACGGCCGAACGCCGCGGGACGTCGGGGAGGTCCGTGACGAGTTCGATCACTACGAGGCCGACATTCTCTTTCCGAACCGGTTCCTGATCGACAAAGACATTCAGAGCGGCGTCGAGGTGCCTGTGCGCCGGGACGAGGAGGGTGCGTTGATCGTCGCCCACGAGGAAGTCGAGGCGGCCGAGATGACCGCGACACCGCGCGTCAACACGTTCGACCTGGAGGTCGACGACCGACACGGCTTCCCCGAACCCGAGGACGCCGAACAGCCGATCATCTGTCTGGCGAGCCACGACTCCTACGACGACGAGTACATCCTCTGGCTCTACGACGCACCGGTCGGCGGCGTCGATGCTCCAGACGCCCTGGAGGGCTACGATCCGCTCACCGACGAGGCCGACTACGAGGTCAGAACGTTCGACAGCGAGGAGGCGCTGCTGGAGGCGTTTCTGGACTATCTCGGAGACACCGATCCGGACGTCCTCACGGGCTGGAACTTCGAGGACTTCGACGCGCCGTATCTGGTCAACCGACTCGAGAATCTCGGCCTCTCGTACGATCGCCTCTCCCGCGTTGGCGAAGTCTGGGCCGGTGGGTGGGGCGGCCCGGATATCAAGGGACGGGTCGTCTTCGATCTGCTCTATGCCTACAAGCGCACCCAGTTCACCGAGCTCGAATCTTACCGGCTCGACGCCGTCGGCGAACAGGAGCTCGGCGTCGGCAAGGAACGGTACACCGGTGATATCGGCGATCTCTGGGAGGACGATCCCGAACAGCTTCTAGAGTACAACCTCCGGGACGTCGAACTTTGTGTCGAACTGGATCGCAAACAGAATATCGTCGAGTTCTGGGACGAGGTCCGAACGTTCGTCGGCTGCAAGCTTGAAGACGCACCGACACCCGGCGACGCAGTCGACATGTACGTCCTGCACAAGGTACACGGCAATTTCTCGCTTCCCTCAAAAGGGAAACACGAGGGGGAGGATTACGAGGGAGGTGCCGTCTTTGACCCGATTACCGGTGTTAAAGAAAACGTCACCGTGCTTGACCTGAAGAGTCTATACCCCATGTGCATGGTGACGACAAACGCCTCGCCCGAGACGAAAGTAGATCCCGACGAGTACGGTGACGAGACCTACCGTGCACCCAACGGGACGCACTTCCGCAAGGAGCCGGACGGGATCATCCGGGAGATGGTCGACGAACTGCTGACCGAACGCGAGAACAAGAAAGAGCTCCGGAACGAGCACGATCCCGACAGCGAGGCCTACGCCAGATACGACCAGCAGCAGGGAGCTGTCAAGGTTATTATGAATTCGCTCTACGGTGTTCTGGGATGGGATCGGTTCCGTCTGTACGACAAGGAAATGGGTGCAGCAGTGACTGCAACGGGACGTGAGGTAATCGAGTTCACCGAAGAGGCTGCGAACGAACTTGACTACGATGTGACATATGGGGATAGTGTCACCGGTGATCGACCGATCGTGGTGCGGGACCCCACCGGAGCCGTTCGAATCAGGCCGATCGAAGAGTTGTTCGAGACGGGAAGCGATCTCGACGCCGCTGGCGAGGTTCTCATCAGTGCTGACGGCGGGACAGTCGCTACAGCGACGACCGGGAAGGATCGCCGGACACTCGACGGCTGGGAAGCGTTATCGCTGTCCGAAACCGGAGAAGCCGAGTGGCAGCCGATCGAGGGCGTGATCCGTCACGAAACGGACAAACCGGTCTGTCGACTCCAGCACAAGTTCGGCGAGTCGACGGTGACACGAGATCACTCGTTCGTCGTCGAGGACGACGGCAAGTACGTCGAAGCGAAGCCAGAGGATGTCGACGAACCGCTCCGTGTACCTACCGTCCCATCGGTCGAGCCGATCGAGACCATCGATGTCTACGAGGTGCTTGACGGATATGTCCGTGAGTACGAGGACGGTCGGAGTGTGGGCAGCGAGAACGCAATCTCGAAAACCAAGCGCATCCATGCGGACGACAATCGAGTCTGGTTCGGACACGAACACCACGACGACGTCGAGTCGACTATCTCTGTCCAGCGGCACATCGACATCGATTCCGAGGACGGTCGAGCGCTCGTCCGCCTGCTCGCCGCCTACATTTCCGAGGGGAGCGCCTCGACAGTTGAGACGACAGAGGCGAAGTTCGGCGCGTCGGTTGCCGAGTCCCGGCGGGAGTGGCTAGAAGGACTTCAGGACGATT
This sequence comes from Natranaeroarchaeum sulfidigenes, assembly GCF_017094485.1. Lineage (NCBI taxonomy): Archaea > Methanobacteriati > Methanobacteriota > Halobacteria > Halobacteriales > Natronoarchaeaceae > Natranaeroarchaeum > Natranaeroarchaeum sulfidigenes. The sequence continues at coordinate 825,410 of NZ_CP064786.1, read as the reverse complement.
ACCGGAGACTGTTCGAGGGTGCAACTGCCGGGATCACGGCTTCTGACAGCCGGGACGAGCGTGCTATCGCGTCCGACGACGGCGACGACTACGTCTACGACGACGGGACGTTGAAACTCCAGATGATGAATGAGCTTTCGGCGGTGTTCTTCCGCGAGTTCGCAGGGCAGTCATCCAGGGGTAAACGTATCCCCTCTTTCGTTTTCCATCTTCCATCGGAGCTTCAGGACCTGTTTATCGACGTCCTCGTCGAAGGGGACGGCTCCCGTGAGTTCCCGCGGTACTCCGAGGGATATTGCGAACGGAACTTCGACTACGAGACCGTGAGTCGGGAACTCGCGGCAGGACTCTCGATGCTGCTTACCCAGCGCGGACGCAAGCACTCGCTCAAATACCGGTCTGAAAAGGGAAGCTACACGATCCGCACGTGTGAGTTCTATCGATCGGGCCGAGAGCCTGTCGTCCGCGAAGTCGAACACGACGGCTACGTATACGACCTGAGCGTTGCCGAGAACGAGAACTTCGTCGACGGGGTTGGCGGTGTCGTCCTGCACAACACCGACTCCGTGATGCTCGAACTCGGTCCTGATATCGAAACTGACGACGCCATCGAGCAATCCTTCGAGATCGAGGAGCACATCAATTCCGCGTACGACCGGTTCGCGCGTGACGAGCTGAACGCTGCCGAGCACCGCTTCCAGATCGAGTTCGAGAAGCTCTATCGGCGATTCTTCCAGGCGGGCAAGAAGAAACGCTACGCGGGCCACATCGTCTGGAAGGAGGGCAAAGACGTCGACGACATCGACATCACCGGGTTCGAGTACCAGCGTTCCGATATTGCCCAGATCACCAAAGAGGTCCAGCTGGAAGTGATCACCCGGATCGTCCGCGGTGAGGATATCGAGGACGTCAAGACCTACGTCCACGACATCATTCAGGAGGTGCAGGCTGGCGAGGTTTCGCTGGACGAGATCGGGATCCCCGGTGGGATCGGCAAGAAACTCGACAACTACGACACCGACACGGCGCAGGTCCGGGGGGCGAAGTACGCCAACGAGCTGCTGGGGACGAACTTCTCCAGTGGATCGAAGCCGAAACGGCTCTACCTCAAAAAGGTCCATCCGAGTTTCTTCGAGCGGATGGAACGAGAGGAAGGGTTCGATCCGCAGACCGATCTCCTCTACGGCGAGTTCAAACGCGACCCGGACGTAATCTGTTTCGAGTACGACGATCAGATCCCAGAGGAGTTCGAGATCGACTACGAGAAGATGCTCGACAAGACGCTCAAGGGACCGATCGAGCGCGTTCTCGAAGCGCTCGATATCTCCTGGTCGGAGGTCAAAAGCGGCCAGGAGCAGACGGGGCTCGGCGGGTTCATGTAGCACGGCTGTTCTGGTTGCCAGTCGGGCGACCAGTTTATACTCCCCCACGCAGAACCCCACAGATGTGACAGATCGAGGATCACGCCACGGCCGCCTTTCGTATCACGGGACACCCGGCCCGCTGAACTCGCTCCAGCACTGGCCCGACGCGAAACACCCCCTGCGGATCATGCTCAACTATGTCGTTATCGTTCTCTGCCGGATCTCTCCCAGCCTCAAACTGAAAAGCTGGCTGCTCCGCCGCCTCGGCGTGAGCGTCGGCAAGGGCGTCTCGTGGGGACTCGAATCGACGCCGGATGTCTTCTGGCCTGAGTTGATTACCGTCGAGGACCACGCAATCATCGGCTACGACGCAACGATACTCTGCCACGAGTTCTTGCAGGACGAGTACCGACTTGGTGAGGTTGTCGTTGGCGAGCGGGCGATGATCGGAGCGGGCGCAGTCGTCCTTCCGGGTGTCGAGATCGGAGCGGGCGCACAGGTTGCGGCGAACTCGCTGGTCACAGAAGACATCCCGCCGGGTGAGACAGTCGCCGGCGTTCCGGCGGAGCCACTGTCCTCGAGAGATGAGTCGGACTAGCGTATTTCGAGCGGAAACTGGCCTGGCGATCTGGAGCCAGACGGATCACAGAAACCGGTCATCTGCTGTTTTCGCCTCGACGTCATCGTGACTCTCCGCAACCCACCCGTCGTCGGTGGACGAGGGAATATCGAACCCCGAAACGAGCGGTTTGATATCGAGCAATGGCGTTCCGTCCACTACGTCGACATCCCCGACAGCGAGCTCGTTGTCGTCGATAGATTCCACGGAAACAACTGACAGCCCGATCCGGTTAGGGCGACGCGGAGCGCGAGTTGCAAAGAGTCCGCGCTCCGTTTCGTCGAGGAACGGTTCTACACTCATCGAGGCACCGTCCTCGCCGGCGTGAAAGTGATACAGGAGGATACAGTGTGAGAACCCGTCGAGATCAGCTAGACCCTCGGCGTACTGGGGTTCGAGGACTACTGTCCCCCGCGCTGCTTCGTCCCCGGATGGCTGAATCGGCATTCCATCGGGGTCTTCGAAGGGGGTGAAGATCGTTCCGATAGGCTCGTACTCGACAGTGTCCATGGCTGAGAGCTATCGCTCAGCGGAGCATCAATCCTCCGAAGACCGCCGATTGTTACGCAAATTCACGGGTCACCCGATGAACGAACCCAAGCTATCTTGATAGCGCGCCGCGATAGTACTGGTATGGCTGACGAAATTGACGACACGGACGAACTGCCGTCAGTGCCGGGTCGACTCGCGAGCGAACAGCCCGAGGTATGGGAGGCGTACTCGGACCTTGGTAAAGCCTGTTCGGAGGCCGGCCCCATCGACGACGAGACGAAACGGATCGTGAAGCTCGCGCTCGCCGTTGGCGCGCAGTCCGAAGGGGCAGTCCACTCGCATACACGGCGCGGTCTCGACGAGGGGATCGACCCCAAAGCGCTCGAACACGTCGGTATTCTTGCGATCCCGACGCTCGGGTTTCCTGAAGCGATGGCAGGGCTAAGCTGGATCGAGGATTACACTGACGAGTGAAAACGGAGACGGGTTCTACAGCAGGTCCTCGACAGCGTCGGCGACTTCTTCCGGCGTATCACCGACTGGAACGCCGGCGTCGTTGAGCGCGTTGATTTTCGACTCCGCGGTGCCGGTACCGGAACCGGAGACGATCGCACCGGCATGGCCCATCCGTTTCCCCGGCGGCGCGGTGCGGCCCGCGATGAAGCCAGTGACCGGCGTGTCCATGTTCTCTGCGATGTACTTGGCAGCCTGTTCCTCGTCCTCGCCACCGATCTCGCCGCACATCACGACGACATCGGTGTCGGGGTCGGACTCGAACGCTTCGAGCGCGTCGATGAAGGTCGTCCCGATGATCGGGTCCCCGCCGATGCCGATGGCGGTGGACTGGCCGAGTCCACGGTCAGTGAGGTTATCCACGACCTGGTAGGTCAGCGTACCCGAACGCGAAACGAGCCCGACGTTCCCCGGGGAGAAGATGTTGCCCGGCAGGATGCCGAGTTTCGACTCGCCCGGGGTGATGATGCCCGGACAGTTCGGGCCGATCAGGCGCGTATCGGTCTCGGTGAGGCGTTTGTTTACCTTCGCCATATCCTGGGTTGGGACTCCTTCGGTGATGGCGACCGCAAGGTCGAGTGGTGAGTCAAGTGCCTCGAAGATGGCGTCACCCGCGAACGCTGGCGGAACGAAGATGACGGATGCGTCGGCGTCTTCCTCGCGTGCTGCCGCCTCGACGGTGTCGTAGACCGGCACACCGTGGACTTCCTGCCCGCCGCGGCCAGGTACCGCACCGGCGACGACGTTGGTCCCGTACTCGATCATCTGTCCGGCGTGGAACTTCCCTTCACCGCCGGTGATCCCCTGTACGACAACGCGTGTGTCTTCATCTACCAGAACGGACATTATGCATCCACCTCCTGTGCGTACTCGACCGAGCGTTGTACCGCGTCCTCGAGCGTCTTCTCGATGGTCACGAGGTCCTCGTTGAGGATCTCCATTCCCTCCTCCCAGTTGGTCCCGGCGAGTCGAACGACGACCGGTTTGGGAATCTCGTCGAACTGTTCGAGCGCGCTGTTGATCCCCTTGGCGACTTCGTCGCCGCGGGTGATCCCACCGAAGATGTTGAACACGACCGAGTCGACGTTCTCGTCGGAGAAGACCATATCCAGCGCGTTGGCGATTCGCTCGGCTTTCGCGCCGCCACCGACGTCGAGGAAGTTGGCGGGCTCGCCGCCGTAGTGATCCACGAGGTCGAGCGTCGTCATCACCAGCCCTGCACCGTTGCCGATGATGCCGACGTTGCCCGAGAGGCGGACGTAATCGAAGCCGTACTCGTCGGCCTTGGCTTCGAGTTCGTCGCCGCCCGCGGAGGTGTCCTCCATCTCGACGAGGTCGGGCTGGCGGAACAGCGCGTCCTCGTCGATGTTCATGACGGCGTCGGCAGCGATTACCTCGTCGTCCGCCGTGACCATCAGCGGGTTGATCTCGGCTTCCGTGGCGTCGTTGTCGGCCCAGAGCTGATAGAGCGTCCGCAGGACCGAGGCGACGTCAGTGGCGACCTCACGGTCGACGCCCGCCTCGAAGACGGCGCGGCGGGCCTGATACGGGAACATTCCGAAGGCCGGATCGACGTGCTCGCGAACGATCGCGTCGGGGTCCTCCTCGGCGACCTGCTCGATGTCGACGCCGCCTTTCGTCGAGACCATCGCGACCGGCTTGCCCTCGCCCCGGTCCATCGTGATCCCCAGATAGAGTTCGTTGACGAAGTCGACGGCACCCTCGACGAGCACGCTGTCGACGTGCAGCCCCTTCAGGTCCATCCCGAGGATCGACTCGGCGGCTTCGCGGGCCTCCTCGGCGTCGTCGACGAGTTCGATCCCGCCGGCTTTCCCGCGTCCACCGACCTGTACCTGCGCTTTGATCGCGACCGGATACCCGATCTCATCGGCCGCCTCGACCACTCCGTCGGCGGTCTTCGCGAGCGTCGACGGCGGCGTCGGAATCCCGGCGTCGGCGAACACCTGCTTCGCCTGATATTCGTGTAGCTTCATTCTGACTCGTCATCTACTTTCGCAGAACCCGAGTTAGTAGTGTCGAAACGTGCCGGTGGGAAACACACCGCTTGCGGTGGCCGGCCGTCCAGACGACCCCACTCAGGCGGGCTGTCCACTCACGGAGAGCGACGCCGAACAGAGCCCACCCAGTGCGATAGTTTGCCAGTACGCAGTGAGTCGATAGAGGATCGCAATCGCCGTGGCAGTCGCGGGCGACAATCCAGTGACGAGCGTGATCATTCCGGCAAGAACGAACTCGACGCCGCCCAGACCACCCGGGAGAGGTACCAGAAAGCCTAGCTTGCTCAGTGCGACGACCAGGAACGCCAGCCCAAGTGGAATGTGGGTCCCAAGCGCGAGCGCGACGATGTAAACGGGAAGCATAAGGAAGAACCAACCGACGTGCGCGTAGACAACTGCCGCGGCCACGCTCCGGCGGTCTTTTGACACCAGGTCGAGCGTTTCGTAGAACCCGGCGAGCCGTTCACGCACCGCCTCCTCGCTGATTCGTTCCGCCAGATTCGTCGAAACGTAGGCCACGAGCGCCCGGACACCCCCTGTGACCCCCACAACCCCACGCTGGACGATGCCGCGTCGAGACCAGAAAACGGCCAGCAGTCCACCGACCGCTGCTACGAGCAACGGGACGGCCACGTAGTAGAGACCCAGATTCGGCAACCGGGATTGTCCGACGACGAAGTACACAAAGCCGACGGTTCCGAACGTATAATAGGGCACGTAGTTCAGAAAGTCCGCACTTACGACCGTCGCCAGGTCGGACTCGTACTCGCTGTTGGTGTACTGGGAGAGAACGTAGGCAATACCCGGCCCTGCCGCGACCTGGCCGTACGGGGTGACGTACTTGAGGAACATCCCAGTCAGGAAGATCCGCAGAACGAGAAGACGTGGTGTGCTTTCACCGATGATCCCGAGTAACCGATACCAGACCATACTCCGAAATACCTGACAGACGCCTGCGGCGACAAACGCGAGCGCATATATCGATAACGATGCGTCCCCCGCAGCATCGAATACATCGTCCCAGCCGACAGCGTAGACGAGGAGCACGAGCGCAATACCCGCACCTGCAAACCCAAGCAGTAGCCGACGATCCATTACAGTGTCCCAGTAATCCGAGTTACAAAACGTTTGGTCTCTTTCCGTACCGTTTGGTCTCTTTCCGTACGCCGAGCGGCTGACAAAACCGCGGTACGTCTCCGCGTGGTAACGACTGTCCCCCCGCCGCCAAACGAAAGCCCTTTTATTCACCCGTGGAATAGAACGGAGTGCAGTAAGACAGCGGGCGTGGGTAGCCAAGCTAGGCCAACGGCGCAGCGTTGAGGGCGCTGTCCTGTAGAGGTCCGCCGGTTCAAATCCGGTCCCACGCATCGCATTGGCGGCCACACCGCCGAAGTCGATGCACGGTGCATTCCTCTTGGGACTGCACCCACGCACAACTTCTACCGAAACAACGTCCGAGAGAGCGATCAGCCCGATTTGATATCGAGTCGGCTCAAACCAATCAGCGATGCTTCTATCGACACATCCACTACAGGCTTGCACTTTCACGGCCAGCAACACATGGCCGAGGCGCGCTGTATGCGCGCCGACGGGGGAGGGCAGGCGGTCCGCGGTGGCAGCCGATAGCAAAGCGACCGGTCGACGACGAAACGCGTTTGACCGCGGGCGCCACTAGAACGACCAGTGACAGAGGACGAGCCCTCGCCGCCCGACGAATCGCCTGCCGACTCGGACGACACTAATACCCCCCGGACCCTCTCGATCAGCAGCTTCTACGACGCGCTCGAAGCCGTCGGCCGACCGGTCATCACTGCCAGTGAGCTCGCCCGTGAAGCCGACTGGAGCCACGCCGAAGCCGACGGCGCGCTCGACAATCTCGTCGGGTCGGGGGAGCTCCAGCGCATCGACGTCGAAACCGACCCAGTCGTCTGGTTCCCGACTGACTGGGGCGAGCTCGCCGACCGCGAACGCGTCATCCCGTTCCCCAGACGCCGCGAGATAGTCGTCGACAAACCAACCCAGTTCACCCGCGCACAGCTCTCGCAGTTCGCCCATCTCGTCGACGTCTCCGGCGCAGAAGCCTACCGCTACGAGATCCGGAAGGAAGACATCTGGCAAGCGCCCTACGAGAGCTTCGACCGCCTGCTCCGCACGATCCGGCAGGTGCTCCCCGAGCGTCAGCCCGAACTGGAAGAATGGATCAAAGATCAGTGGAACAGAGCCCGTCAGTTCCGCCTCCGCACGCACGAGGACGGCTACACCGTCCTCGAAGCCGTGAGCGCCGAGCTGATGGGCAACGTCGCCAGACAGGAACTCGACGAGAGCCAGCTCCGTGCGCCAATCTCGGACACCGAAAGCTGGGTCGCCGAGGGATCGGAGGCTTCGATCAAGCGGAGGCTCTACGAGGCGGGCTATCCCGTCCAGGATAACCGAGAGCTGGAGACTGGCGACCCGCTCGACATCTCGCTCGATCTCGACTTGCGCGGATATCAGCGCGACTGGGTCAGCCGGTTCGTCGACTCCGGGTCGGGCGTCCTCGTCGGCCCGCCGGGAAGCGGCAAGACCGTCGCTGCGATGGGAATTATGGAGGCGGTTGGCGGCGAGACGCTGATCCTCGTGCCGACCCGCGAACTGGCGAGCCAGTGGCGCGACGAATTGCTCGCACGGACCGACCTCACGGCAGAGCAGATCGGTCAGTACCATGGCGGCGCGAAAGAGATCAGGCCGATCACGATTGCAACCTATCGCACCGCAGGGATGGATCGGCACCGCTCGCTGTTCGACAGTCGGCGATGGGGCCTGATCGTCTACGATGAGGTCCATCACGTTCCATCCGACGTCTACCGGCGGACCGGCGAGTTGCAGAGCCGCCACCGGCTCGGCCTCTCGGCGACCCCGATCCGCGAGGACGAGCGCGAGCAGGATATCTACACCCTTGTCGGCCCGCCGATCGGCACCGACTGGGACGAACTGTTCGACGCTGGCTACGTCCAGGAGCCCAAAGTCGAGATCCGGTACGTACCCTGGGACGAGGAGACCTATCAGGACGAGTACGCCACCGCGGAGAGTCACGAAAAACGCCAGCTTGCGGCGGCCAACCCACTCAAGACCGACGAAATACGGTCGATCCTCGGCGAGCACGGCAATGCGAAGGCGCTCATCTTCGCGGATTACATCGATCAGGGCGATGCCCTGGCAGAGGCGCTATCGATCCCGTTCATCAGCGGCGAGATGCGCCACGCGCGCAGGGAGAAACTGTTTTCCCAGTTCCGGCAGGGCGAGCGGGACACGTTGATCGTCTCGCGCGTGGGCGACGAAGGGATCGATCTCCCGGACGCCGATCTGGCAATTCTTTCCTCCGGACTTGGTGGGTCACGTCGGCAGGGCTCCCAGCGTGCGGGGCGGACGATGCGTCCCGCAGGAAAGTCCCGAGTGTACGTGCTGGCGACTCGCGGGACGACCGAGGAGGACTTCGCACAACGCCAGTTGCAGCACCTCCGATCGAAGGGGATTCGCGTTCAGGAGGTCGATAGCGAGCGAGTAAATTTGGAGTAGATTCAACTCCGGTTTAACGGTCAAGGTCGGGTCGTTATAATAGAGAGACTCCCTATATTTACTGTATCAGACGTAATTTTCTCATCCCGGAATGTTTTAGTAATATTGGAGGCAATCGATTGCTAATGAATTGGGACTCCATCACACTCCGGAAAGACCGGGGGATTACCCCCGTTGTCGCCGTGATTTTACTTGTGGGACTCGTTCTTATGAGTGCCACACTCACTGTTCTTGCGGGGATGAGTCTGATGGAGACGATCGAGGACCAACAGGATTTCGAGGAGGCGGAAACGGACATGCAGACCATCCAGTCCGAGTTACATGCTGCAAGCACCAGCCAGGATGCGTTCAACTCGTTTGTTTCGACTAACGAGGATGTTCGTGTGGGAGGGGATGCAACCGTCATGCTAGAAAGCGGAGGCGAGAAGGCCGAAATCCCACTGCAGTCACTCGTTCGTGACACTGACACTGGCCACGTGACGCTGGAAGGCGGGGGTATCTTCCGAACGCAGGATGGCCACACGACGATTTCGTCACCACCTGACATCCGAATCGACGATGAAGGTATCGATATCCAGTTGAGTGGGTTCGACGGCGAGGCAGGTCATTCGAGTGACGAACTCCGGATTGAAACGGGCCCAGAGATCGATCTTGATGAGGACACACAGGATGACCTCGACACCGTCATCGACGAGTTTGTCGATCCGGACGAGGATCCAAAACTGGAGCTAACCGTCGAGAGCGAGCATGCTGAAGCGTGGGAGCGACACTTCCAGAATCAGGATGCATCGGTCTGGAGTATCACGACGGACCTCGACGATGACGAAGTCGAAGCCACAATTTACCGCGGGGACGGAGAGGATGGGATCCTTATTAAAACCGACGACGGATACGGACTCGATACGCCGAACAATCACGTCGTCGAAACGAATGACAACCAGATTTTCGCCGATCCACTGCTTATTAACGCCGAAGACGACGCAGTAACACCGGAGATGGAGCTGTCGGTGTGCGAAACTGACGGCACCCTGCTGGAGGACGAGCGGGTCGCTTACGATGACGAGCTCTCTCCCGACGAGGAGGTAGTGGTTGGCGCTAACAACAACGAATGGCTACGTATCGACGATGATGGAAACGTCGACAACAGTGGGAACGCGTTCTTCAACCCAAGATCCAACGGAGACCGAGCGTTGGACTTGACAGAGGGGGAACGGTACGAATATCGAATCGAAACCGACCCGGGTGAACAGGACCACGAAGGCTGGTTCTACTACACCGACACAAATGACATCGACGGGGGATTCGTCTTTGAGGAAGTTCAAACGGAGACCGTCGACGGCGAAATTCGGATACGTGCGGACATCACGAACATCGACGACTCATCGGATACGCAGGATATCGAACTGGAAATCGAGGGTGTAGCGGATCCGATCATGCGTGACGGTCTCGATCTCGACCAGGGCGAAACGGAAACCGTCGGGTGGCAACTCGACGAGTCCAGTTTCCCAGAAGGGGAGTACGATTTCACCCTGTCCACCGAGAGCGTCATTGGCGGCGACGAGGTCGAGTATGACGGGACGGTTACCGCACCGAATGCCGTAGAGGCGTTCCGGATCACCGATGATCTCGGGGTTCCGGAAGACGACTGGATCGGGGAAAACCCCCACATCGTGAGTAGCGAAGACGACGTGACAATCAAGGCCGAGATCACCAATCAGTATCCGGAGCAGGAAACCCAGGATATCACCCTTGATATCGACGGAGAACCACAGAGCGATACAAAAGAGACCACACTCGACTCCGGTGAGTCGAAGGAGGTCGAATTAACGGTTGACGATCTCGACGGCAGCGATAGCGGGGAACTGTATGAATACACGATCGCGACTGAGGACGATGAGTTAGACGAAGCGGGTGCGTTCCTCGTCGTCGACGAACCATCCGAGTTCGAGATTACCGGCCACGAGATCGACGGCGCGATTAAAGCTGGTAGTCCGCTCTCGGTGAACGTTGATATCGACAATCAGGGGCCAGCGGACGAGCAGTTCGTCCTGCTCACGGATTTCGATGACCAGTTCGTCGACAGCAATGAGGTGGAGATCGACAATCGCGGGACTGCGAACGACGTGTCGCTCACCTGGGGCGAGGTCGTCCCGGCCGACGATGGCGCGATTACGGTGACCACAGCGACCGATAGCCAAACGATAGCCGAACCTGACGACATCGACCCGTTCGTCGACATCAAGGATGTCAGTATCGACGGCCCGATCGAACAGGGTGAGTCGGCGACTGTCGACGTCGATATCACGACGACCGGCGACGCGCCGGACGATCACGTCCTGCAGTTGAACGACTCCGGAGAGACGGAAACGGTCGTGAGCGATCTCGATGACGGTGAGGGAACGGTGTCGTTCGAGTACGACACCGATGCTGACGTGATCACGCACCGCCTGCACCTGGAAACGTACGATCAGGCTAACAACGTCGTCGATGCCGAAGCGGATGAAGTGCTGGTAGTTGAGCGGGATGGCCCCGTCTGTGGAGATGTCGACTACGAGCAGGACGAAGACGATTTCTACCTGATCGAGACTGTCGATCAGCTACAGTGTATCAACGAGCACGGGTTGGACGAGAACTACCGGCTCGCAAACGATATTGATGCGCACGGGACCGAGTACTGGAACCCACAGCTATTCGGAGAGGAGCAAGGATTCGAGCCGATCGGTAGTGAGAGTTCTGACTTCACTGGCACCCTAGATGGCGATGGGAACGAAATCCGTGGATTGAGCATAGATAGACCGTCTGAAGATGGAGTTGGCTTGATCGGGGTCGCTGGGCTGGACAATAATCAAAATCAGGGGAGTGTAGGTGACGGTGCATACGTTGAACGGTTGCGTTTGAGTGATATCGATGTTGCTGGAAATAAAGAAGTCGGCGGGCTTGCTGGAAACTTCGCTGGGACTGTGGAGGATGTGTCAGTTGAAGGGACGGTAACTGCCGACGAACAACGCGCCGCAATTGTCGTGGGACGAGCAAACAATGCAGACTTATCTAACCGCATCGTTGCTGTGGGTGAGGTTACTGGTGGGAGCACTGGCGCTGAAGTTGACCGTGGTATTGGGGCAATTGTTGGACGTCCCTCTTGGTACACGACGGTCGATACGGGGTACGCGCAGGCTGATGTCACTGGGCCGGAGAACGTCGGTGGGTTGATGGGCACTTCATCACGTTATGCGTCCGAATTCGAGCAAATGTACTTCGTCGGTGATGTAACAGCAACAAATAACCCGGACACTGCTGGGGCAATTACTGGACTCATCGAAGATCCACCGCGAGGAGCTGGCGGAGAGGATGTGTTCGATTCCAGTGTTTACTGGGAAACGAGCGCCACAGACGATGCTTGGGGCTCAGTCGACCCAGGGGCTCAATTCACCGATGATATGCAGGAACGCTCCGACGAGATGATGCAAGGGTTCGATGTAAACCAAGATGACAAACTTGGAGACCTTGATTTCGAAGAGGACCACGAAGACAATCCGTGGGTCGCCATCCCGGGCGATTACCCGCGCTTCGCCTGGGAACTCGCCGCGGAAGGCCAGTTCGAGGTCGACATCAACGAGGACGAATCCACGACCAGCGTCACCGCAGGCGAGGAGGTCGACGTGAGCACGACGATCACGAGTCGGTACGCCGACAGGGACGAGGATGCGACCGAGACGCAAACAATAACGCTGATCGGTCCCGATGGAGACATCGTCGCGAGTGAGGAAGTGACGATCGACAGCACGCTCGGAACGGACGAGGAAGTCGACCGTACCATCACATGGCCGACCAGCATTCAGGACGAAGGTGACGGTCAGGAACTCACAGTACGAACCGAAGATGACCAGGAGGACACGATCACTGTCGACATCGACGAACCCGAACGCGGTGTCGGTAGCTCCGATCCTGACGTTGACGGCGGGGACATCGACATCGGTGACGATATCGGTTCAGGCGACGTCGAGGATATCGACCTCGAAGACGAAATCGACATCGGTGTCGACGTGATCGAGATCAGCTAGAACCGGTACTCGACGCCGTCATCCCCATCTTCTACAGTAACCCCGAGCGCTTCCAGATCGTCACGCAACGCGTCAGCACGCTCGTAGTTACCGGCCTCCCGTTCGTCCTCGCGGACGTCCAGCACGAGCTCGACCAGTTCTTCGGCGAGTCGGACGTCCCCGCCGGTGTCGCCGTCGAAGGCGAAGCCAAGCGCCTCGCCGCCGAGCGTCTCGAAGGCGTCGATGGCGTCGGTGAGGCCCTGATAGTCGTAGCGGTCCGATTCGACGTGTTTGTTCACCGCACCGGCGATCTCCAGCAGCGCGGCCAGCGCCTCGCGGGTGTTGAAGTTGTCGTTCATCGCCGCCTTGAACTCCGATCGGGCGTCCTGAACGGTCTCGTGGAGCTGCTCGTCGCGGACTTTCGTCCCGGCGTCGGGACTGTCGGCGGCCTCGACGGCGGTCCGGTAGCCACGGTCGAGGCGCTCCCAGCGCTCGACAGCCTCGTCGAGGGCCGCCTCGCTGTAGGTCTGTTTGCTGTCGAAGGCCGCCGAGAGCAGGAACATCCGGATGGCGTTCGGGCCGAACTCGCCCATGGCGTTGCGGACGGTAAAGAAGTTCTCCAGGCTGGACGACATTTTCTCGCCATCGGTTTCGAGCAGGTTGACGTGGAGCCAGTAGCGGGCGAACTGCTCGCCGGTCGCGGCCTCGCTCTGGGCAATCTCGTTTTCGTGGTGCGGGAAGATCAGGTCCTGCCCGCCGACGTGGATGTCGATCGAGTCGTCGAGATGCGTCGTGCTCATCGCGGAGCATTCGATGTGCCAGCCGGGACGGCCCTCGCCCCACGGCGACTCCCAGGTCTGCCCACCGGAGTCGGCGTCGTCAGGGTGGGCCTCGCCCGCCTTCCAGAGCGCGAAGTCGGCGGGGTTTCGCTTCTCGGAGCGTTCGTCGGGGTCGCCCTGCGATTCGATCTCCTCTAGATCCTGATTCGAGAGCTTGCCGTACTCGTCGAACGTCGAGACGTCGAAGTAGACCGAGCCGCTGGCTTCGTAAGCGTGGCCCTGGTCGATCAGGGTTTCGACGAGGTCGATGATCTCGGGAACGTGCTCGCTTACTCGTGGGTAGACGTCGGCACGTTTGAGATTCAGCGAGCGCATGTCCTCGATCGTCTCGCCCACGAAGTGACGGGCGACCTCGGGTTCGGTGTCGCCGAACTCCTCACCGACTCTGGCGACGATCTTCTCGTTGACGTCCGTGAAGTTCTCGACGTGGCGGACGTCGTAGCCCAACTGCTCCAGCCAGCGGTGCATTACGTCGACGTGAACCCACGAACGGGCGTGACCGAGATGTGGAAGGTCCGAAACCGTCAGGCCACAGTAGTACAGGAGCACCGAGTCGGGATCCTGTGGCTCGAACGGCTCCGTCTCGCCCGTCAGGGAGTTCGTGACCTGCAGCGTCATCGTGTCGGTAGTTCAGCCAGCGGGCGCTTGAATCCACCGACTGCGGGAGGCGAAAGCTGGAGAGCTCCGGAGGGTGGGGCCGCCTGACGGAGTGTAATATTGTAACATTCTATAGTAACAGCAAGGACGCCGACTCGAAACCCACAAGCATCCCTCGTCCCACCCACCAGTAATGCCTACGGGTGCGATACCGACGGCGTCGCTGTCGGGCGGGATGGATCTACATATCACCCTCGAAAGCGGCCAGTCGTATCTCTGGCGACGCGAGGATGGACGGATGTACGAGAACGCCGATGAGGGCTCACCCTGGTACTACACCGTCGTCGACGGCGACGTGATCCGGGTCCGACAGACGGAGTCGACAATCGACTGGCACGCCAGCACGGATGCAGAGGGACTGGTCAGGGAACTGTTACGGCTCGACGACGATCTGGACGGAATCTTCGGGGCTGCGCCCGACGAGCCGATGCTCGACGAGGCTTACGAGTACGCGAAGGGACTCCGACTCGTCAACGATCCGTCATTCCCCACGCTAATCTCGTTTATTCTCTCCCAGCAGATGCGGGTCGAGCGCATCCACTCGATGACGACGACGCTGGCTCGCGAATACGGTCGAGAGATCGCGTTCGACGGGCGGACGTATCACGCCTTTCCGACGCCCGAGGAACTCGCTGGGGCGACTGAATCAGAGCTCCGCGAGCTCGGACTGGGTTACCGTGCGCCGTACGTGGTACGGACCGCGGAGATGGTTGCAGAGGGCGAGGCCCACCCGAACGAAGCGCTCGGACTCCCCTACGAGGACGCCCGCGAGAGCCTGACGCGGTTCGTCGGCGTCGGTGACAAAGTCGCTGACTGCGTCCTGTTGTTCTCCCTCGACTATCTGGAGGCTGTTCCGCTGGATACGTGGATCAGGACCGCAATCGAAGAGTACTTTCCCGACTGTGATCGCGGCAGCTACGCCGACACCTCCCGGGCGATTCGCCGCCGGTTCGGCGTCGGCGACGGCGACGACTACGCGGGCTACGTCCAGACGTACGTGTTTCACTACCTTCGGACGCGGGAGTAGCACGACCGTACAGGCAGCTATTGCGATGGGGCGGAGCTATCCCTTGATGTTGCACACGGGGAACGTCCGGGCGACTTTATCGCCGATTCCGAGCGCGTCCGAGACCCGGACCACTTCGTCGACGTCTTTGTAGACACCGGGTGCCTCTTCTGCCACTGTTGCTCCGCTCTGGGCTTTCACGTACACCTGCTGGGACTCGCGCAGATCGTCCTGGACGTCGCCGCCCCAGAACTCGTTTTTGGCCTGCGTCCGGGACATGAGACGCCCCGCGCCGTGTGCTGTCGAGCCGAACGTCTCTTCCATCGAGCGGTCGCCACCGCGCAAGACGTAGCTGCCCGCGCCCATGCTGCCGGGGATGATGACCGGCTGGCCGACGTCACGATAGGCCGCCGGAACCTCGGGATGCCCGGCAGGGAACGCTCTGGTCGCCCCCTTCCGGTGGACGTACAGCTCCCGGTCCTCACCGTCGACGGTGTGGGTCTCCTTCTTGGCGATGTTGTGGGCCACGTCGTAGAGCAGTTCCATCTCCATCTGTTCCCACGTCCGGTCGAAAACGCGCTCGAACACCCGCCGCGTGCGGTGCATGATGAGCTGGCGGTTCACCCACGCGAAGTTGATCGCGGCACACATCGCGCCGTAGTACTCCTCGGCGAGTTTCGACCCGGCAGGCGCGGCGGCCAGCTCTTTGTCCGGTAGCTGCTGGAGGAGCCCGCTGTGGGTTTTCTCGATCTTGCGGAGGTAGTCGTTGCAGGTCTGGTGGCCCAGCCCGCGGCTCCCGCAGTGGATCAGGACGACGATCTGGTCCTCGCGGAGATCGAACTCGTCGGCGACGTCCTCGCGGAAGACATCAGTGACGCGCTGGACTTCGAGGAAGTGGTTCCCGCTCCCGAGGCTCCCGATCTGGTTTTTGCCGCGATCTTTCGCCTTCTGTGAGATCGCGGATGGATCGGCGTCGGGGCGACGCCCTTCGTCCTCGCAGGCCAGCAGGTCGGCTTCGACGCCGTAGCCTTCTTCGACGGCCCACTCGACGCCGTTTTCGAGGATGGCTTCGACGGTGTCGATGTCGCTTTCGACGATTCCGCCGCCGCCAAGACCCGATGGAACGTTGGCAAAGAGCGAGTCGACGAGCTCCTCCTCGTGGCCTTTCACGTCCTCGTACGTGAGGTTAGTCGTCATCATTCGAACTCCGCAATTCACGTCATAGCCGACCGCTCCCGGCGAAATACAGCCGCTTTCGGCGTCGAGTGCTCCCACGCCCCCCACGGGAAACCCATACCCCTGGTGGCCGTCGGGCATACAGATCGCGTGTTTGGTCATGCCGGGGAGATGCGTCGCGTTTTTCAGTTGCTGGAGGGTCTTGTCCTCCGAGATCTCGTCGAGCAACTGCTCGCTGGCGAGGACACGCGCCGGCGTGCGCATATCCCCTTCCTGTGGGATCTCCCAGACGTAGTCCCGTACCTTGTGCAGCGTGATGCCATCGGCGTCGTAGGTGGTCATACTCGAACATGCAACGCGGACGGCCCAATAGGTTACGACGTGTTTCGACACTGTGAAGTCGTGGCGAACTGGTGACGCGTTCCGGAGTCACGAAGCAGGTGGTCACGCCACGCTGACCGCCCCGTGATGATTCGTCAGGGCATACGCGAGGCTGGCCGCGGAATCGTATTTGAACCTGTGGGGAATAGCGATCTGTCGAGGGCGCACCTACAACCCGTCGCCCCGGTCCGACATCACCGCCTCGCCGGGACGGGTCATCGCGCCGACGCCGAGTTTTGTGCCAGCGTTGAGGCTCGTGTTGATCCCGGTCTTCACGCCATCGGCGAGGACGACCCCGAGCTTTCGGCGACCTGTGTCGACCTGCTCACCTTTGACCGCCATCTGGACCGGCTTGTTGTCGTGACGGAGATTGGCGACGATGGTTCCTGCCCCGAGGTTCGCGTCGGCACCGATCACCGAGTCGCCCACATATGAAAGGTGGCCGACGCTGGCGTCGTCGAGCAGTATCGAGTTTTTGATCTCGACGCCGTTGCCGACGCGGGCGTTTCTCCCGACCACTGTCGCTCCGCGGACGTAGGCGTTCGGCCCGACGTCAGCCCCGGACTGAATGAGGACCGCCCCCTCGACGTACGCCCCGGAACGGACACAAGCGCCCTCCTCGACGATGACCTCGCCCTGGATCGTCGCGCCGTCCTCGACCGTCCCGTGGATCCGACGCGAGAGGGTATCGAGCAATCGTTCGTTGGCGTCGAGCAGCTCCCACGGTCTTCCCACGTCGAGCCAGCGCCCGCCGTGTTCGACAGCGACGACCGGTCGACTGTCCTCGATCGCGAGTTCGATCGAGTCCGTGATCTCGTACTCGCCGCGCTCGCTGCGTCCCGTCCGGTCGATGTACTCGAAGATCTCCGGTTCGAAGCTGTACAGCCCGAGGTTGGCGAGATTCGAGGGGGGATCGGACGGCTTCTCGACGATCCCAGTTACCCGGTCGCCATCTCGGGAAATGACGCCGTATGCGGTCGGATCATCGACGCGCATCGTGGCAATGGCGCTGGTCTCGGCGTCGGCCAGCTTGGCGACGAGCCCGTCATCGATCATCACATCTCCGTTGAGCGCAAGGAACCGCTCGCTGATGTGTGGTCCAGCTTCTTCGATCGCGTGTGCTGTGCCCCGCTGTTCGGTCTGTTCGACGTACGTAATCGGCTTGCCGAGGTGTTCGTCCCCGAGGTGCGAACGGATCGAGTCTGCCCGATACCCGACAACGAGGACGTAGCCGTCGACGTGTTCGGCAGCGATATCGAGGACGTGCTCGACCAATGGTTTGCCGGCAACCGGAAGCATCGGCTTGGGTCTGGTCGCGGTCAGCGGTCGCATCCGCGTTCCTTCACCTGCGGCGAGAACGACAGCTTTCATCGTTCTATCACCCCAGTTGTGGAGGGCTGGGCGGTCGGGGTCTCTCCGCCGTTGTCTGTGTGAGTCACGGGTGAATGTCCTCGTACTGGTTTGAATACTTTGGCGTGGCAGCGGTGCTGGGTTCGTCAACTCGGTGCCACAGGAACAGCAAAACGATGACCAGCAAGGTTTTTGCGGGCGTGGCGAGCATCCGGAAACGATGACCGAGGACGTCTGTGTGTTGATCCCAACCCTCGACGAGGCCACGACGATCGGTGACGTGATCGATGGGTTTCGATCGGAAGGGTACGAGACGATCCTCGTAATAGATGGCGGATCGACTGATGGAACGCAATCGATCGCACGCGAACACGGAGCTGACGTCCTCGAACAGCGCGGCGATGGGAAAGGCCAGGCTGTGTCGGAAGCCCTCAACCGAATCGAGACCGAGTACGTGCTGCTCGTTGACGGGGACGGGACGTATCGGCCAGGGGACGCCGAGAAAATGCTCGAACCGCTCAGGGAGGGGCGAGCAGAACACGTCATCGGCAACCGGTTTGCGGATATGACACCAGGGGCGATGTCGCGGCTCAACCGGTTCGGTAACCGACTGATCAACCGGACGTTTGCCGCAGTTCATCACCGAGATCTCACCGACGTGCTCAGCGGCTACCGGGCGTTCACCGCAGACTCTGTCCGTCAACTGGACCTTTCGGCTAACGGGTTCGGGATCGAGACTGAACTGGCAGTCGAGTGTGTCCGCCAGGGGATCGACATCGAAGTCGTCCCAATCACGTACGAGCCACGGCCCGATGGCTCGGAAACGAACCTCAATCCGATCCGAGATGGCGCAGTGATCTTCCTCACACTCTATCGACTTGCCAAACTCAACAACCCGATGCTGTACTACGGCTCGATCGGGTTGACGAGCGGTACAGTCGGCGTTGTCCTCGGCCTCTACGTCGGCTACCGCTGGTTCTTCGAGGGGATCAGCCACGAGGTGCTTGCGTTGCTGTCCGCATTTACGATATTGCTGGGAGTCCAGATACTAATGTTCGGTATCCTCTCTGATATGATCGTCACGCTGCACCGGGAACAGCGACGGCGCATCGAGCGGATCGCGGAGGACGACGAGTGAGTACGGTCGGTCTAGAACGGAAGCATCTCGCGGACCTGTGCCAGCAGTCCGACCGACGTCGAGTTCCGTCGCTCCTCGAAGACGGGATACAGGGCATTGAGCAGGTCCTGTTCCGAGTCGAACTCCGAGCGCCCCGTTTCGTCGAGTGCAGTTCGAAGATCGACGGTGAAACCGTGGGTGTTGAACGGGATGGACTCGTTCTGGATGGCGTCGACGATCTCTTCGTCGGTCGCTGGAAACGCCAGATCGGTCTCATCGAGACGGGCGTCGACGGCCGCGATACCGAACTCGATCGCGTCGGGTTCTTCGCTGCCGTTACTCGGTGGGCGGGCTGCCATACCTAACACAGATACGTCCCCCTAAATCAACTCTGTGCTTGCCCGCCGGGAGCTAGTTCGGTCGCAAGGTCTATCGGTATCTCCGGCCAACGTCCGGCCATGACCGAGTACACGACCGTCTCGATCCCGAAGGATCTCGCCGACCGGGTCGACGAGACTATCGAGGGGACGAGCTTTTCGAGCACCAGCGACCTCGTCCGGTTTATGCTCAGAAGTATCGTCATCCAGCACCAGCAACGCGGCGAGCTGACCGAAGCCGAGTTCGAGGTACTCGCAGAACAGTTGAGCGAACTGGGCTATCTGGAGTAACCGTCCTCGAACCCATCCTCGGGCGGGATAGCGTTGAGGATAGTGAGGGATAGCCGCCTGCCCGAGCGATTATACGCCCGAAGGTCCGATCGCTTCCAGGGCGGGACGGCGACCAGCATCACCTCGTGAAGATCGTCTTCGCGCGTCACGTCGTGGGTACCGTCAGGATGTGAGAGGAACCGCCCCTGTGTCTGTCGCGGCGGGATTGTAAAGTCCATCCCGAAGACGACGTTAACTGACCGATCCTGCTGTGGGACGTACAGATCCGTGAACACGGGGGTATCAGGGTCGAGATCCTCGGCCCCGTCGAGGTCGCCAGCGGGAGTCACCGACAGCGCCATACTCAGCGACTCGGGATCCTCCTGGGCGGCATACTCCAGCAACGCATCTACCAGCCCCTCGGTCACGAAGACGTCTGTGTCACGGCTCACTGTATGGTGCTTGAGGGGAACGGCTGTTAACGATACCGCTCCGGACAGCTCAGAACGGCAACATCGAACGCGCCGCGGAGAGGTAGACGCGAGGCATCCGCTTTCGGGACCCGGCGAGTGCGTCCCGCATCGCGGGCGTTGCGTCTTCCAGTACGGGCGTGCCGTGGCCGACGAGGAGCCGCTCTGCGTCGACGTTCTCGAAGGCGTCCCGTGGCGGGGTCCCGCGACGCATCGGGTGGACACCGACGCGCTCGTCCGCGGTAACGAAGTAGCTCGCCCGGCCGAACGATTCGGGAACGACGAGGGTTCCGCTCTCGGCATCGTACAGCGCGATCTCCTTCCAGAACCGGCTCTCGACTACCGGGATGACCTCGAAAGGCGTGCCCTGCAGGGTGTCGCCGAAGCGCTCGATGTCGGCGTCGAGCGCTGTGGCCACGTCGTCCATCGACTCGTGGACGTAGACGGGCACGTCGTGACGCCGCGCGATCGCGGCGCTGTCGCGCTTGTGCCGGTCGAGGAGAACGACGACGCCCGCGACTGGGCCATACTCCGCGACGGCATCGTCCAGTCCATCGGCATCGACCGGATCGACCAGCCAGACCTCCTCGTCGACGACGATCGCGTGACCGGCGCGTTCCATCCCCTCGTCGGGATAGGCAATCCAGCTCATTCCGCCGTCCCACTCGACCGTCTTCTCCAGTTCGGCTTTCCCGCTGGCTTTGATGGGCATCTGTCTGTCGGATACTGGGGAACCGACGCCGATAAACCCTGTCGTCGCGGTCAGTTCTGTAACACTACAGTTATCGAAGTGCTCACTACAAATAATATAGTTAATTACTACACTTTCCGAAGTAAAGCCGTCCTCCGATAGCGGCGAACGACGGGTCGAAAGTAGGGAATATATACACCGGGCCGCTAGCCGAGTCCGTGGCATCGCCCTACGATATCCTCGGCGTGACGCGTGACGCCGACGAGGAGGAGGTGCTTGACGCCTATCGAGAACGAGTCAAGGAGACGCATCCGGACCACGGCGGCTCCGCACGCGCGTTCCAGGCCGTCAAAACGGCCTACGAGCGGATCGAGGCGGGCGAGGTCAGTCCGGTGTCGGTTCACGAGGGACGCGAAGCCGTCGAGGAGACCGACGAGCGTCCGCAGTATCGGGTGGAGTTTCTCAACTACGAGCGACTGGACGAGCACGACTGGAGCCTCGACGACGAGGACCTGTTCGAGAAGGCAGCCGACGCGAATCTGGGGAACGCGGACTACGGTGAGATCACGGTCGAGGAGTCGGAAACGTTGCTCGAAGCCGCCGAGAACGCCGGGCTGGCATGGCCCTTCGCCTGTCGCGGCGGGGCCTGCTCGAACTGTGCGGTCGCGGTGATCGACGGCGAAGTTCCGATCCCGACGAGTCACGTTCTCACCCAGGAGATGATCGACCGCGGAATCCGGCTTTCCTGCATCACGACGCCGGTAACCGAGGACACGCAAGTCGTCTTCAACGTCAAACATATGCCCGCGATGGAGGACCTGCTGCTCTCGGAAAGCCGGTTCAACCGGGCGTACGGAACGGATTAACTACAGGCAGGTGTACGAAACAGACGGAGC
This sequence comes from Natranaeroarchaeum sulfidigenes, assembly GCF_017094485.1. Classification (NCBI taxonomy): domain Archaea; kingdom Methanobacteriati; phylum Methanobacteriota; class Halobacteria; order Halobacteriales; family Natronoarchaeaceae; genus Natranaeroarchaeum; species Natranaeroarchaeum sulfidigenes. Next base: position 803,579 of record NZ_CP064786.1, on the reverse strand, counting down.
TACAGCCGGTCGCGATCGATCTCGACGCCGGGCGGCGTGACGATCAGGAATCCCCGAAAGTGGACCAGTTCGCCGTCCTCGTCGCGCACCTCCCGGGCGAAGCCAGCAGCCAGTTCGTTCACGTCCCCATCCACATTGAGTACAAGGACGTTTCCGTCCAGGACGGTCTGGAGCCACTCCGCGGGATCGGTTGTCCCATCAAGCACGCCCAGCACGACCCGCCCCTCGAGGGACTCGCCGTCTTCCTCGTCCTCTATGTAGTCTTCGACCGACCGGAGATCGAGGTTGAAATCGGACATGTCCCACCCGAGGCACCCCCCCGAGAAAAAACCTTCTCAGTTCTGTGGGAGAAGCGTCTGCTCACTGGCCTGTGGACACGACTCGTGGTGATCCCGAGAACGTATGTCGTCTGACGCCGCTTCGCTGGCGAGCACAGGGTGAACTGCTCCGGGGTCAAGCCCCGAGGCACTCGGCCTGTTCCGCCTGTAGATCCGGATTTGTCATATTTGACGTCCTCTCACCGGGCCGGACTGGCCGAACGAACGATACGCTTATATGTTGGGACGTGATTCGTTGAGATACCATGTCCGACCAACCGTCCATGGATTCGTCCTCTGACACCAGTCAGGGGGGTCGAGTTCTTCCAGGGCACGTTAGATTCCACTGACGAAATTGAGTCAGCACGCGTTTTCGATACCACACTCCGCGACGGAGAGCAGTCACCCCGCACATCGTTCTCGTACGAAGACAAACGCGAGATAGCGGCTGTGCTGGACGAGATGGGCACCCACGTCATCGAGGCCGGGTTCCCCGTCAACTCCGACGCGGAGTTCGAGGCAGTACGTGACATCGCAAAACACACGTCCACGACGACCTGCGGTCTGGCCCGGGTCGTCGACAAGGACATCGAGGCCGCGCTCGACAGCGGCGTCGAGATGGTCCACGTGTTCTCCTCGACGAGCGATGTCCAGATCGAGGATTCGATGCACGCAACCCGCGAGGAAGTAGTAGAGCGTTCGGTCGCCGCCGTGGAGCGAGTCAAGGATGCAGGCGCGATCTGCATGTACTCGCCGATGGACGCGACCCGCACCGACGAGGACTATCTGATCGAGGTAATCGAGGCGGTAACCGAGGCCGGGACCGACTGGATCAACATCCCCGATACCTGCGGCGTGGCGACGCCGCGCCGGTTCTACGACCTGATCAGCACGGTCGTCTCCCACACCGACGCCAACGTCGACGTCCACACCCACGACGACTTCGGGCTGGCGACCGCCAACGCCCTTTCGGGCATCGAGGCGGGCGCAAAACAGGCACAGGTGTCGGTCAACTCGATCGGCGAGCGCGCTGGCAACGCGGCCTACGAGGAGTTCGTGATGGCGATCGAATCGGTGTATCAGGTCGATACCGGCATCGACACGACACGTATCACCGAGCTCTCGCGGCTGGTCGAGGAGAAAAGCGGGATCGACGTGCCGGGCAACAAGCCCGTCGTCGGCGAGAACGCCTTCTCCCACGAGAGCGGTATCCACGCCGCGGGCGTCATCGAGAACTCCGACACGTTCGAGCCGGGCGTCATGACCCCACAGATGGTCGGCGCACACCGCAAGCTGGTGCTGGGTAAACACACCGGCAACCACTCGGTTCGCGAACGGCTGGAAGACGCCGGATTCGCGCCGACCGACGAGGAAGTTCGGGCGCTCACACGTCAGGTGAAAGACCGTGGCGCGGAGAAAGAACGTGTGACGATGGAGATGCTGAAGGAGTTCGCCCACGAGCAGGGCATCAAGCGCACCGAGGAGGTCCGCGCCTGATGACCGCTTCCCGGTTTGCCGGTAGTGACAACCCCGAGCTACCGGTACACGTCGCTCCGACTCACAAGAATTATGTACACGAAGGGCATCAGAAGCGTACTGATGACACGGACCGTCACGGCTGGTGTGCCCGAGGCCGCCAGCACCCGGTCCGTCCGACGTCTTCTCGGTGTGATCGTAGGGGCCTTCTAGCCCCACCACTACTACAGTTTTCGACCCGGCCCGCATCGACCGTAGATCACACAGTCACCGCTCGAACCATGTATCGATCCCGACACCCACGACGACAGTATCGCCAGCCAACCACCACAGCACGGCCAACAGGTGATCGTGCATGAGCGAACCGGCACACGCCGCGGAGATTCCCGAGGACGGTGAAGACGCCAAAGCGGACCAACAGCCCGTCACTACGGGCGCGGAGGCGGTCGTCCGCGCGCTCGAAAACGACGGCGTCGAACACCTCTTTGGCGTTCAGGGCGGGGCGATCATGCCCGTCTACGACGCGCTGTACAGCTCAGAGCAGCTCACCCACGTCACGATGGCCCACGAGCAGGGTGCGGCTCACGCTGCGGACGCCTACGGCGTCGTCGCAAACGACCCTGGTGTCTGTCTTGCGACGTCCGGGCCGGGCGCGACGAACCTCATCACGGGCATCGCGGACGCCTCAATGGACTCCGATCCGTTCGTCGCCCTGACTGGACAGGTCCCGACGAACTTCGTCGGTAACGACGCCTTCCAGGAGACGGATACGACCGGCGTGACCGATCCGATCACGAAACACAACATCTTTGCGGACGACTCCGATACGGTCGGCGACGATGTCGGCTCCGCGCTCGCGCTCTCCCGTGAGGGACGACCCGGTCCGACCCTGGTCGACCTGCCCAAGGATATCACGCTGGGCGAGACCGACGCCGAACCGGGCGAAGCGACGGTTCCGGACACATACGAGTACACCGAGCACGCCGAGCCGGACAGTATCGCGGAAGCCGCACGCGCGATCGAAGCTGCGGAACGGCCCACGATCCTCGCGGGCGGGGGTGTCATCCGGAGCGAGGCCTCCGAGGAACTGTACGAGTTCGCGACGGAGTACGAGATCCCGGTCGTCACGACGATGCCGGGCACCGGCGCGTTCCCGGAGGACCACGAGCTCTCGATGGCGGGCGGCGGAATGCACGGCACCGGCTTCGCCAACATGGCGATGCACCATTCCAGCCTGCTGATCGGTATCGGGACGCGCTTCGACGATCGGCTGACCGGCGGCATCGAGACGTTCGCCCCCGAGGCCGAGGTCGTTCACGTCGATATCGATCCCGCCGAGATCAGCAAGAACGTCCATGCCGACTACCCGCTGATCGGCGACGCGGGGACGGTTATCGAGCAGCTCGACGACGAGATCGAGCACGCGCCCGACGCGGACGAGTGGCGCGAGCAGTGCCAGACGTGGAAAGCGGAGTATCCGATGGATTACCCGGTCCCCGAGGACCGCGCGCTCCAGCCGGAGTTCGTCGTCGAGGCGCTGGACGAGGCCACGAGCGATCGTGCGATCGTCACTACCGGTGTCGGCCAGCACCAGATGTGGGCCTGGCAGTACTGGGACTGGCTGGAACCGCGCACGTTCGTCAGCTCGAACGGTCTGGGAACGATGGGCTACGGCCTGCCCGCGGCGATCGGCGCACGCGTCGCGGCCGACGATGACCAGGAGGTCATCTGTTTCGAGGGCGATGGCTCGTTCCTGATGACGATGCAGGAGCTCTCTGTCGCCGTCCGCGAGAACATGGACATCACCGTCGCCGTGTTGAACAACGAGTACATCGGGATGGTTCGCCAGTGGCAGGACGCCTTCTTCGAGGGGCGTCACGCCGCCTCGGAGTACGGCTGGTGTCCCGAATTCGACAAGCTCGCCGAGGCGTTCGGCGCCCACGGCGAGGCAGTCGAGAACTACGACGAGGTCGCAGACGCCGTCGAGGCCGCAATGGAGTACGACGGCCCGAGTGTCATTGACTTCCGCATCGACCCACAGGCGAACGTCTACCCGATGGTCCCAAGCGGTGGAAACAACGGGAAGTTCGCACTGAACGCAAGCCAGCTGGACGACATCTGACAATGAGCGACGACATCGATTCCAAGGCACTGGAGGGACCGCATCCGAGCGAACGACCGGAGACGTCACGAAGACGCAACCCGCAGGGAATCCGGATCGACCCCGACGCAGAGGCCGAACCGGACACCCGGCAGGTCGTCCTCTCCGCGCTGGTCGCTCACGAACCCGGCGTACTCGCGAACGTCGCCTCGCTGTTCAGCCGGCGCCAGTTCAACATCGAGAGCCTGACCGTCGGCGCGACGACCGACGAGAACCGCGCCCGAATCACGCTCGTCATCGAGGAGCCGGATCCGGGCATCGAGCAGGCCAAAAAACAGCTACAGAAGCTTGTGCCTGTCGTCTCCGTGACCGAGCTGCCGGCCGACGCGACGCGGCGGGATCTGGCCCTGATCAAGGTCGATGGGACCCATCCCGATCAGGTCCAGTCCCTGGCGGAGATGTACGGCGGGCAGGCGGTCGACGCAGGGCAGGAGACCGTCACCGTCGAGATCACGGGAAGCGAGCAAAAGATTGACGCCGCGATCGACGCGTTCGAGCGGTTCGGGATCGTCGAGATCGTCCGGACCGGAACGGCCGCGCTGACCCGCGGCGCAGAACGGACCGCGCCCAACGGACCGCAGATCGCAGAACCGGAAAGCAAAGAAGTGCCGGCCGACGACTAAACACTGAGAGACCTATGGCAGACGAATTTACCACGACAGTATATCGAGACGAAGACGCGGATAGCACGTATATCGAAGACAAGACGGTCGCCGTTCTCGGCTACGGGAGCCAGGGCCACGCACACGCGCTCAACCTGAACGACAGCGGCGTCGACGTGATCGTTGGCCTGCGCGAGGATTCGTCCTCGTGGCCCGAGGCCGAAAGCGAGGGGTTGCGCGTCGAGACGCCCGATGTCGCCGCCGCCGAGGCCGACATCGTGCAGATGCTCGTGCCCGACACGATCCAGCCCGCAGTCTACGAGGCGATAGCCGATGGACTGGAGGCCGGAGATACCTTGCAGTTCGCTCACGGATTCAACATCCACTACGGCCAGATCCGCCCGCCGGAGGACGTCGACGTGACGATGGTCGCTCCGAAGTCCCCCGGCCATCTCGTGCGCCGCACCTATCAGCGCGGCGAGGGTGTTCCGGGTCTGATCGCGGTGTATCAGGACGCGACCGGCGATGCCAAAGAACAGTCGCTGGCCTACGCGGAAGCGATCGGCTGTACCCGTGCGGGCGTCATCGAGACGACGTTCCAGGAGGAGGTCGAAACCGACCTGTTCGGCGAGCAGGCCGTTCTCTGTGGCGGCGTCACGGAGCTGATGAAGATGGGCTACGAGACGCTCGTCGATGCGGGCTACTCCCCGGAGATGGCCTACTTCGAGTGCATGAACGAGATGAAGCTCATCGTCGACCTGATCTACGAGGACGGGCTGATGGGCATGTGGAACTCCGTCTCGGACACCGCCGAGTACGGCGGAATAACCCGCGGCGAGTACGTCGTCGACGACGAGTACGCCCGCGAGGGGATGGAGCAGGTACTCGAAGAGGTACAGAACGGCGAGTTCGCCCGCGAGTGGATCACCGAGAACCAGACGAACCGACCGAGCTACAAACAGCTGCGCGCCGCCGAGGAGGGACACGAGATCGAGGACGTCGGCGGCCGTCTGCGCGAACTGTTCGCGTGGGAAGAACAGCGGGAGGAAGTGCCAGCAGATGACTGACAGCATGCAAGACGTCGATCACACCCACCCGTTCGGGGACGCCAGCGCGGCCCGCTCGTTCGAGCGCGGCCCGACAGTCGTTACCGACGGCGGGTCTCCAGAATCGGACGAGACGAGCGACGGACAGATGGCGGACGTCGATCACGTCCCGCCCCATGGCGAGGGGGCAGCCCCCGCCTTCGAGCGCGGCGGAGACCGGCAGGCTGACGTAGTCACACACGACGAGGGAGTATATAATGAGTGATGGAACGCTGTACGACAAGGTATGGGAGAACCACAAGGTAACGGAGCTGCCGAACGGACAGGATCAGCTGTTCATCGGCCTGCATCTCGTCCACGAGGTGACGAGCCCACAGGCCTTCGGCATGCTGCGCGAACGCGACCTGAACGTCGCGTACCCCGAGCGGACGTTCGCGACGACAGACCACATCGTCCCGACTCAGGAGGAAAAGCGAAAACGACCCCTTGAAGACGAGAAGTCCGAGGAGATGCTCGATGCCCTGGAGACCAACACGGGCGAGAACGGCATCACTTTCTTCGACTTCGAATCGGGCAAGCAGGGAATCACGCACGTCGTCGCGCCCGAACTGGGGCTGAGCCAGCCCGGGATGACTGTCGCCTGTGGTGACAGCCACACGGCGACTCACGGTGCCTTTGGCTCGATCGGCGTGGGAATCGGAACCAGCCAGATCCGCGACGTGCTCGCGACTGGCTGTATCGCCGCCGACAAGCAGAAAGTCCGCCGTATCGAGATCGAGGGGAGTCTCGGCGAGGGCGTCTACGCCAAGGACATCATCCTGAAGATCATCCAGGAGCTGGGCGTTGACGGCGGGGTCGGTCACGTCTACGAGTACGGCGGCCCGGCGATCGAGGAGCTCGATATGGAAGGCCGCCTGGCGATCTGTAACATGTCGATCGAGGGCGGCGCGCGAGCGGGCTATATCAACCCCGACGAAACCACCTACGAGTACCTGCGCGGTCGCGAGTACGTCCCCGAGGGCGAGGCCTTCGACGAACTCGTCGAATACTGGGAGTCGATCAAAAGCGACGCCGACGCCGAATACGACGACGTCGTGACGATCAACGTCGACGACATCGACCCCCTCGTGACCTGGGGGATCAACCCCGGACAGGTCATCGAGGTATCCGAGCCGATCCCGGCTCCCTCGGATCTTCCCACCCAGACAGAACAGGAGGCCGCCGAACAGGCGCTCGATCACATGGAGCTGTCGCCGGGCGACTCGATGCTCGGCTACGACGTCGATGTCGCCTTCCTTGGCACCTGTACGAACGGTCGAGTCTCGGACTTCGAAGTCGCTGCCGACATCATCGAGGGCCAGCAGGTCCCCGACGACGTCTGGGCGCTCGCGGTTCCCGGATCGGAGACCGTCCGCAAGGAGTGTGAGGCCCGCGGTATCGACCAGACGTTCATCGAGGCTGGCTGGGAATGGCGACGTGCTGGCTGTTCGATGTGTCTGGCGATGAACGACGACAAACTCGGTGCCGACGAGGTCTGTGCGTCCTCCTCGAACCGGAACTTCATCGGCCGGCAGGGAGACAAGGACGGGCGGACCGTCCTCATGAGCCCTGCGATGGTCGCCGCCGCGGCGGTAGAGGGTGAAGTTACCGATGCCCGACGGTTCCTGGACGACGGACCGTCGGACGTGCTTGCAGCCGACGACGTCGAGGAGGTGGCAGACTGATGTCGGGTGAGAACCACATCACCGAGGTTTCGGGCACCGGCGTCCCGATCCCCGGCGACGACATCGACACCGATCAGATCCTGCCCGCGCGGTTCATGAAAGAGGTGACCTTCGACAACATGGCCGATTACCTCTTTTACGACGCGCGGCGGGACGACGACGGCGAGTTCAACGACCACCCGCTCAACGAGTTCGAGGGGGCCAACATCGCGGTCGTCAACAAGAACTTCGGCTGTGGCTCCTCCCGCGAGCACGCCCCCCAGGCCATGATGCGCTGGGGCGTCGACGGCGTCGTCGGCGAGACGTTCGCGGAGATCTTCGCGGACAACTGCAAGTCCCTTGGCATCCCCGCCGCGACGGCGGACAAAGAGACCGTGACCGCGCTCCAGGAGTGGATCCGCGAGCACCCGGACGGCGACGTCGAGATCGACGTCGAGGACGAGACCGTCACCTACGGCGAGACCACTGTGGATGTCGATATTGACAGCTCGATGCAAGAAGCGCTCGTCGACGGGATCTGGGACACGACCGCGCTGATGTACTCGAACATGAGCAAGGTCGAGGCGACCGTTGACGGGCTTCCCTACGTCGAATCGGACGAGTGAACTACCCTACCCTACTCGCTCACGGCTGACGCCGTTCGCTCCTTGAGGGTAGGGCTTCCTGATTCTACGACGCGCTTTGCAGATACAGGCGTATCCACAGGGAGCGCAGTCTCTACAGGCGTTGATTCGGAGTATCCCACTCCTATGTCTTCGAGGCCGCGAGAAAGAATGTTCCACGCCGCGTTCGCGTCCCTGTCCGCCTCAAACCCGCAGGCGGGACAGGAATGTTCACGGACCCACAACGGCTTCTCCGTCGAAACGCCGCACGCCGCGCACTCCTTGGTCGTCCCTCCCGGGTTGACCGCGACGAAGTGCGTCCCCTCGCGCTCACACTTGTATTCGAGCAACGAGAGGAACGTTCGCCACGCCGCCGACGCCCTGTTGCGACTGTTCGACGGTGATTCGAGCATCCTCTTCACGTTCAAGTCTTCGACCGCCACGAAGTCGTACTCTCGGGCGTAGTACGCCGAGAGCTTGTGGAGGAAGTCGCGGCGCTTCCGTCGAAGGTCGGCGTGACACTCCGCGACCCGTCGCCGTTGCTTCTCCCAGTTGTTCGACCCGTGTTCCTTCCGTGAGAGGGACCGCTGTTCGCGTTCCAAGCGTTCGCGCTCGTCGGTGAGGTCGAGCGACCCGACCGCCGTCCCGTCGGTGTCGTGGGCGTACTTGAGAATTCCTACGTCGATACCGACGTATTTCTCGGGGTTCTCAGGCGGTTCGGGTGGTTCGCGGTCCATTTCGACGCCGAAGGTGGCGAACCACTCGCCCGTCGGTTCCTTCTTAACCGTGACCTGTTTGAGCGTCGCGTCGTCGGGGATGGCGCGGTGGAGTCGAATCGGTATGTTTCCGAGTTTCGAGAGTGACAGCACAGTCTGACCGCCCTTCTTGTCGAGCTTGAAGCCAGACTGACTGTACGTGAAACTGCGGAACTCCCGTGGCGACTTCCACTTGAGTTGACCGACGCCGTAGCCGTTCTTCTTGAGCGCCGAGAGTCCTTTGAGGTTGTCGAACAGGCGTTCCACGACGGTTTGGAGGACCTTCGAGTACACGTCCGAGAGGCCGTCCCACCACTTCTTGAGGTCGGGAAGTTCCGACCGAAGCGTGGTCATGGACGGCAGTTCGCCGTGTTCATCTTGGTACTCGTTGAGGCGGTAGAGCGTGTGGTTGTACAGTTGCCTACAAATGTCTCGGTGGCGGTCCAACTCCTCGCGGTGGGCGTCGGACGGTTTGAGACGGTACTTGTAGGCGTAGTACATCCGTTACTCTCGCTCCTCGATTAGTTCATCCAATTTTTCTTGAACGAACGAGGAAAGGTTCAGGTGGTTTTCCTGAATCCACTCGGCTTGGTCGTCGCGGATAGAGATGTTCTTGCGCGTTGCCACACCACACAATACACAAACTACACAAATAAGAGTTGCGATTGCGTGGGCCTGTGGGCCGAGTGTTGAACGTGTTTGCTACTCGTGCGGCGCTGTATCCCCTCCCTACTCGCTCCCTTCGGTCGCTCCTTGAGGAAGGGGGCTTAGCGCCTCGGTTCAGCTAAAACCGCCGTAGATTCGTTTTTCTGAGTTGCTGACGGAGAGAGTAGCTGTATCTATTGTACAGCATCAATCAATACATATCAATATAACTATACCACTGTGCTTTTGACCATAGAAACCAACCTCGCGGTGCATGTCGAACCAACAGAGCCGCCGCCGATTTATCGCTGCGAGTGGAACCGTCGCCCTCACTGCCCTGGCCGGCTGTGCCGATGACGGCGATGAAAACGGAGCCGTGGAGGTCGACGATAGCGACGACGAGAACGGAACAGAAAACGATGACGACGGATCTATCGGCGAGATCGACGAGGTCCCTGTAGCGATCGAGGAGTATCTACAGGACGCGCCTAACTACGATGGGACGATGGTCGACGCGACAGGCGAGGAGCAGGTGACAGTCTCACTGACTGACACCAACGTCTTCGAACCGGCCGCGATCCGGATCGACTCGGGCACGACCGTCGAATGGGTCTGGGAGGGTGGTGCGCACAACGTCGTCTCCGACGAGGATTCCGCATCGGACTTCAACAGCGGTGATGTCGTTGCCGAAGACGGGACGACTTTCGATCAGTCCTTTGACGACGACGGGATTCAGCTGTACTACTGTGAACCCCACACTGCTGAAGGGATGTACGGCGCGATCGATGTCACCGAGACCGAAGGCTGATCGACCACCCGCAGTAATTGCGTTTTTGTCCCGCTTCTTTGTCCCGCCGGACCGGTCGCCGTGAGATACAAAACCCCGCCAGTCGAAGATCATCTGTGGCACCTTCACACGTCCTCGTCCCGCTGGACGGCTCGCCGCTGGCTGACGACGCACTCGAACACGCACTGGAAACGTTCGAGTGTCCGATCACGGTTGTGAACGTCATCCTGCCGCTCGACGCGCCGATGAGCGAGGGGGGTCTTCTCGGCGCTGATGAGGAGCGAGTCGGTGCCGCCCGCGAGCACGCCGAACTGGTAATCGAGCAAGCGGAACGTCAGGCAGACGTGGCGGATCGAACGGTCGACATCATGATCGAGACTGGTGATCCGGCGGACGTGATCCTCGACGTTGCCGAGGACCGTGACGTCGATCACGTCGTCATGGGCGGGCACGGCGGCGACGCGAATCGGATCGCAAAACGGCTCCTCGGGACGGTTGCGACGAAAGTCGTGGCGGAAGCTCCGGTGTCCGTGACTGTGATCAGGTAGTTACTGAATTCCCAGCACGGTCGAAAGCAGTTGATACAGCCCGAAGCCGATGACGATCGACGTCGAGAGCGTGATCAGCCAGAACGCCAGCGTGACGCCGATCTTTCTGCGCGAGACGCCAGCCGAGCCAGCGGCGAGCCCGCCCCCGATCACGCCCGAGATGATGATGTTATTGAAGGAGGTGGGGATGCCAAGCGCGATTGCGATCTGGGCGATGATGAAGCCGGGGACAAGCGCGGCGATCGACCGACGAGCTCCCAGCTGGGCGTACTCTCGGGAGGTTGCCTGCAGCAGCCGTGGTGCGCCCATCCATGCACCGGCAAGGATCCCCACTGCACCGATCGTCAGCAGGACGATTCCTGGGAGCCCGAGTTCGACGCCAAAGAGGTTTTCGAGGGGGCCGGTTGCCAGTCCGACCTGACTGCCCCCACTGGAGAAAGCGACGACACCCCCCAGCACGAGGAGGAACGTTTTGATACCCTTTTCGGCCGATTTTATGGTCTGCTTGCGGATAAACGAGAACCCCACAACGCCGAACACGAGGGTTACGAGCACGACAGCGACGTCGATCCCAAGCACTGTGGGTTCTCCGACGAGCCGCGAGACGAACTCCGCAACCGAATTCTGGTCGATTTCCGGTGGCGACGGTATCACGCCGAGTCGAATATTCGCGAGGATCCCACCGACGATACCCGCCAGCAGCGGAACTCCGACAGTATCGGGAATGTCGTCCCGTCTGAGTAGTTTCGCGGTTATATAGGCCATCCCACCGGAGGTCGGGGGGACGAGGAGCCAGAAGGTGACGAGTTCGCGATACGTATCGATTGCCGGCGCGCCGCCGAGCGAGAGCCCGACACCGACCATCGCTCCGGTCGTCGCGAACGCCGCTGGCACCGGATACCCGGAGTAGACACCGAAGATCATGAATGACGCAGCAGTGATGAGTCCCGCAATCGCGGCGAGCGCGGTAATCTGAACGTCGAGAATCAGGCTCTGTCCGACAGTCTCGGAGATCGCACCACCCTGCGTGAGCGCGCCCAGCGCCGCAAGGATGCCGATAATAAACGCCGCTCGCATTGTCGAGATGGCGTTCGCGCCGATCGCCGGGGCGAAGGGGGGCGAGTTGCTGTTCGCGCCGAGCGCCCACGCCATAAACAGGCAGGTGAGGGTCCCCAGGCCGACGAGCGCCCAGAACGCAACCGACACGTCAGGGCCACCCCGATCTGCGACACTTGGTCCTCGGGAGCGCCGACGGGTCGTGAGTTCCGATCCCGGTAGCGTACATATCATGGGATGTGTCGGCGGAGCGGTTAATCCTTGAGGTGACGTCGCGGTGTCGAACCGAATCCCTTTCTTATCCTCACAGCATCTGGGGTGGTAATGACACATCGGATCGCCGTGATCCCGGGCGACGGAATCGGACAGGAAGTGACCCCAGCGGCAGTCGAGGTGCTCGACGCCCTCGATATCGAGTTCGATTTCGTCGAGGGGGATGCGGGTGACGCGACGAAAGCCGAAACTGGTGAAGCGCTTCCACAGGATACCCGCGAACTCGCACGCGGTGCCGATGCGACGCTGTTCGGTGCAGCGGGCGAGACCGCCGCCGACGTGATCCTCCCGCTGCGTGAGGTCGTCGGCTCCTTTGCCAACGTTCGCCCGGCAGTCTCCTACCCCGGCCTCGACGCCGTCCAGCCCGATACCGACCTCGTCTTCATTCGTGAGAACACCGAGGGCGTCTACTCGGGGATCGAAAGCGAAATCGCCGACGGCGTGACGACGCTGACTCGCGTCATCACCGAGGACGCCTCACGGGATATCGCCGAGTTCGGCTTCGAGTACGCCGAGACGAACGGCTACGACGACGTGACGATCGCCCACAAGGCAAACGTCATGCGCGAGACGGACGGGCTCTTTCTGGAGACCGCCGAGGCCGTCGCCGAGGAACGCGGCGCGGAATACGACACCGCCCTGATGGACGCGCTGGCGATGCATCTGATCACCCATCCCGAGGACTACGGCGTCGTCATCTGTCCGAACCTCGCGGGCGATATGCTGTCGGATCTGGCGGCCGGACTCGTCGGCGGTCTCGGACTCCTCCCGAGCGCGAACGTCGGGTCGGAGAACGCGCTGTTCGAACCGGTCCACGGCTCTGCGCCCGACATCGCCGGTGAGGGCGTCGCCAATCCTACCGCAATGATTCTGTCGGCCGCGATGATGCTCGACCATCTCGGATACGGCGAGGACGGTGACCGGGTCCGCGATGCGACCGAAGCTGTCCTCGATGCGGGGCCACGCACACCGGATCTCGGCGGCGATGCGTCCACCGAGGACGTCACCGCGGCGATCATCGAGCGGCTCTGAGTGTCCGGTTACTCCTTTTGACTGTATTTTCCGGGGGTCTGTCAATGGTGAGCCCCGACGATTAAGCGACCCCCGCGCGAAATCCAACGTATATGCCAGAAATAGATCTCGACGAGGAGACGATCGAACGACTCGACAACCTGCAGGTCGAGGACGAGTCCTACGACGAGCTAATCAACGAACTGATCAACATCTATCAGGCTGAAGAACTGACGTTATTCAAAACTGAGTAGTAGTTCCCACCCGGTCAGCTTAGCCCAGCAGGTAGCGCAGCCACGGATTCTGCTGGACGATCTCGGTCTGTTCGAGTTTGGAATCGAGGCCGAGGATCCGGCCAGCGCCGAACGCGCCGAGACCGAACAGCAAGAGCATGTAGACAAAGGAGCTGTCGATGAAGTAGCCGTTCTCGACCGGGAACCCGGCCATGAGTCCACCCTCCCACGCGGCGGTCCAGAACATGAGCATCTGGATCGCACCCATCATAGCCGCAAAGCGGACGAAGACGCCGAACAGGAGTGCAAGTCCGATGAGTACCTGTCCGAAGATCACGAGCGGGTCGAACAGCCAGGCGAGGTCGGCGAATGCGGCGAACATTCCGCTGAGCGGGTTCGCCGGATCGATTGCGTTTTCGAGAAATCCTGCCGAACTCCACGCGAGCGGATCGCCGAAGCCACCTTCGGCCCACTTTTCGATCCCTGCCTGAAAGAATATCCACGCCATCACGAGACGCAGGGAGAGCATCGAGTAGCCGACCCACGTCTCCGAGTATTCGTAACTTACCGTTCGACCGAACATCTCGGTTTCGAGCGTCCGTTCCGATGGTTGCGTTGCCATTATTGTTGCCTCCAGTTCTGGGTTCTCAGGCAAAACCCTTCAAATGACGGGGTCGGTTTTCAAAGAGTGGGAACTACAGTTTTCGGGCTATTCAGACGCTCTCGCTGCCGCATTGCATGCCGTCTCCCACTGTCCCTGTGATTCGAGATGGGACTGTAGTCGCTCTGCGTACTCCTGAGCGAGAGTCTCGGCTGCTTCGATCCGCTTGGCGTCCCCACCGCCGTCACCACCCATCCCGAACACACCCAGTATGCTGTCGATGATGCCGCCACCCCCACTGCCTCCCGACGACCCTCCCGGGGCTCCGCCCATCGCGCCCATCTGATCGCGCACGTCGTCCAGTGCGGGCATCACCTGCGGGACGCTCTCCGTGTTTGCGACGACCCGGGCCTCCTCCGGCGTCTCGGGGTTCTCGATCTCCAGCTCCACCGCGGTCATGATCATCCCCCACTCCTGGCTGGAAAACTCGGATGCCTGTACCTGTTCCGAAAACTCTTGATCTACTTTCATACGTGCGCCGACGATCCTGTCGGTCCAGTCACTGTTGCCCATATCGGTCGTACGGCTAACAGCCGTATTAGATCTGTGGAAAACGGAGCCGCCCGATCAGTCGTTGATCGTCACGTCGGCGTGCAGACTCTCTTTGAGCGCGTCGTGGACCTTGCAGAGTTCCTGAGCGCGCTCGTTGACCTTTGCTGCCGTCTCGTCGTCGAGGTCGGCCTCGGTCGTGACGTCGAACGAGATCGATTCGAGCTTGTCGTCGTCGTTCAGTTCGCCCGTAACCGCGATCTCGACCTCGCCGAGGTCGCCGCCGCCACGTTGTTCGGAGCCGACGCGGAGCGCCGGGACGAAACACGCGCTATACGTGGCGAGCAGTGTTTCGAGCGTGTCAGGCGCGTCCTCGCCGGTGGCGTCGATGGTCGTCTCGAACTCTCGAATCTTGTTCTGCGTCGAAAAGCCCTCCGTGGAGGTGCTGTGTACTTCTTTGGCCATAGCAGCCACTGTTTCAACGCCCGTCGTTGTAAGGGTTGTTCAATCGGAAAGCGGATGGTGAAAGCTACGACGATAGCTCGAAGCTCTCGTCGCCGTCCAGCACGTGGACGTCAGCGTCGCTTCCCGTCGCTTTCACCTCGCGGACGAAGTCGTCCGTGTCGATCTCGATCGGCGGGAACGAGTCGTAATGCATCGGGAACGCGTGGTCGACATCGAGCCAGTCGACTGCGATTGCCGCCTGCATCGGCCCCATCGTGAAGTGATCGCCGACCGGAACGGCCGCGGCGTCGGGTTCGAGATACGGCGCGATCACGTCGCGCATCTCGGTCATCAGCCCGGTATCGCCTGCGTGGTAGAACGTCGTACTCTCCTCGTCAGCGACCTGCGTCGGCTTCGTGTCGCTGATGACGTAGCCCGCCGGCATTCCGGCACTGGGTGCCTCGAAGCCCGAGCCCACGCCGTTCGAGTGGTCGGCCCGGTGCATCGTCACGTAGGCGTCGCCAAGTTCGACCGTTCCGCCGAGGTTCATTCCGATCACTGCGTCCTCGTCGACACCGTGCTCGCTGACCACGTGTCCGGTCACTTCCGGGTTGCCCACGACTGTCGCGTCCTCGAAGGCCCCAACATCGGCGACGTGGTCGTCGTGACCGTGGGTGAGAAGCACGTAATCGGGGGAGTCTATGTCCGTAGGGTCGAGATCTGTCTTCGGGTTATCGAAGAACGGGTCGATCAGCAGGTCGGTGTCTCCGACGACGATGCGCCAGGTCGAGTGACCGTGCCAGGTGAGTTCCATGGTACGTCGGGGCGTACTCCCTTCATCCACTTAGTGGTAACTGAATTGACTGATACGGAGTCCCATAGATACCCAACAAGAACGTACCGGTCACCGGCAGGTACTGGCACGTTCCGGCGCTCCAGCGCTGAAGGCGGTCGCGAGGATGGGACTTTTGAGCCTCCCGGATAAACTGTGTCCATGCTCACACTACAACTGGACGACTTCATGCTCGAACTGAAAGACGGCGCGATCAAGAACGTCGGGCCGTCGAACAAGACCGCGACGGCGAAGCTATTCGACGTGGAGCAAGCAACAGCGCGGGAGTTCGGCGACAAGCGCGTCAAACTCGTGTTCGAGGATGCTGAGGGCAGCGAGATACAGGTGGCACTGTTCCCCGAAGACGTCCGATCCATCGCCGAGGATATCGACCAGCTAGAAGCGGAGAGTCCGGCCTTCGAGTAGTCGATCCGACGTCAGTCCCGGCCACGCGCCGAGAGAGTTTCGACAACAGTTTTAGGGCGGGGCTATTCAATTCGATCAAATGAGCAACTGTATCATCTGTGGCAAGCCCGTGGATGGGCTCGTCTGTAGCACACACGAAGAGGACGTTGCGTTCGAGTTCCGTGGGAACTCCCCGGAGCAGCTCACGCCGAACCGGTATTATAAGGGTGAGGTCGATGGCTTCGCCGAGTTCGGCGTCTTCGTCAACATCGGCGATAGCGTCACCGGCCTCCTCCACCGTAGCGAACTCGATCAGCGACTTGACAGCCTCGACTGGGACACTGGCGACGACATGTACGTCAAGGTCAAATCGATTCGGGACAACGGCGATGTCGATCTGGGCTGGTCGATCCGACAGGAAGACCGGGATTTCCGCGGCCGACTGATTGACGCACCGAGCGGCGACAAAAAGTACGACGAGGACGAGTCGGGAAACGCCGATAAGTCGTCGGCAACGGTCGACGACGATACAGCACCTGACACGACGGACGAGACGGTGGCTCCGAACGGTGGCACGACGCAGGGAGAACAGCAGACCGGGGACGCGACGACGGTAGTCGACGAAGCAGTCGAGACGCTCGTCGACGAGTCTGCCGATGCGGACGACGCGGAATCGTCCCTCGAAGATGGCGAATCGGACGAGGAAGAACCGGACGACGATATCGAGGCGGATGAGCCGGAGCCCGACATCGACGACGAGCCAGCAGACGATGTAGCGGCGGAGACGATCGAACGTTCCGAGATCGACACGCTCGGAGACAGAGTCGGCGACCGCGTCCGGATCGAAGGAGAAGTCGTGAGCGTCCGGCAGACCAGTGGCCCGACGATCTTCGAGCTGCGAGACGAGACCGGCACCGTCGAGTGTGCCGCCTTCGAGGAAGCGGGCGTTCGAGCGTACCCCGAGATCGAGACCGACGACTTCGTCAGGCTCGACGGCGAGGTCGAACTCCGACGCGAGGAACTGCAGGTCGAGACCGCGGCCCTGATGGAGCTGACCGGCGGCGAGCGCGCCGTCGTCGAAGAGCGACTCCGGGACGCGCTCTCGGAGGCTGCCCGGCCCGAGGAGATCGAGCTGCTGGCCGACCACGACGCCGTCGCCGCAGTCGAGGATGGAATCGAAGCCGCAACGACGGCGATCCGTCGCGCCATCATGATCGGTCGACCGATCGTCGTTCGCCATAGCGCGACCGCCGACGGCTACGCGGCCGGTGCCGCACTCGAACGCGCTGCACTGCCCCTGATCCGCGAGGAACACGACCGACAGGATGCGATCTACAACTACTTCAATCGACGACCGCTCGAAGGTCATATCTACGACATGGAGGCCGCGACCAACGACGTGACGAACATGCTGGAAGCCCGTGAACGACACGGCGAACAGCTACCCCTGGTCGTGCTTGTGGACGTCGGTAGCACGAAAGAGTCCAGAGACGGCTACGAACTGCTGGATGTCTACGACGTCGAACGCGTTGTAATCGACACCCACGCGCCGGACGAGGGCGTCGATTCGGCCGTCGATACCTTCGTCTCCGCCGAGGATGTCACGACACCCGCGATCGCAGCGAACGTCGCTGCGGCGGTCAACCCCGACGTTCGCGCTGATCTCGAACACGTCCCCGCAGTTGGGTACTGGGAAGCCGCTCCCGAGCAGTACGTCGAGCTTGCCAACGAAGCGGGCTACGACACCGAGGCAGTACAGGAGCTCCGCGAAGCGATCGCGCTGGAGGCGTTCTACCAGACCTACCGCGACAAGCGCGAACTGATCACGGACCTGCTGTTCGAGCGCGCCGAGGGGCTCGCCGGGCACGTCAGCGAGCAGTTCCGAACGAAACTCGACACCGAGATCGAGACCGCCGAACGGAACCTGACCACGCGGGAGGCAAAAGGCGTTCACTTCGCGGTTCTCGATACCGACGCCTACACCCACCAGTACGACTTCCCGACGACGACGCTACTCGTCGACGCGCTCCACCGTCGCGAGAGCGAGGAGCTGGGGACGCCGCTCGTGACGCTCGGCGTCGACGACGACGAGATCCATGTGCGTAGCTCGGTTGGCCTCGACGTCCGAGAGATAGCCGACCAGGCAGCCGAGCGAGCCAACAACGCCGCCGTTTCCGCGGTGGGTGGCCGTGACGGTCACATCGAGTTCCTCGCGGGCGGCCGTGACGACGTGCTCGAAGCCGTCATCGCATCGATCGCGAGCGAGCTGTAACCAGTCGATACTCTTATTCGCCGCAAGTCGCTTTGATCGGGTAATGAGTACCGAGTCGGACGCCACCGAAAGCGAGGCGTTCGAGAACGCCTGTTCGGAGCTTGTCGATCAGATCCTCGCGGGGGAGATAGAGCGAGACGACCTGGAGAGCGCCAAGCTCGATGTCTGCTCGGAGTTTTCCTCGCCCAAGGTGCCAAAACATACTGACCTACTGGATTACGCACCGCAGGAGCGCCGCGAGGAACTGGAAGCCGTCCTGCAGCGCAAACCGGTCAGAACGGCCTCGGGCGTCTCGCCGGTGGCGATCATGACCAGCCCGCACAACTGCCCGCACGGGAAGTGTCTGTACTGTCCCGGCGGCCCGGGCTCGGAGTTTTCGAGCTCACAGAGCTACACTGGCCACGAGCCAGCGGCGGCCCGTGGCGAGCAGAACGACTACGATCCCTACGGGCAAGTGACCCTGCGGCTCCACCAGCTCCGGGAGATCGGCCATCCCGTCGACAAGGTCGAGCTGATCCTGATGGGCGGGACGATGACCGCCCGGAGCCACGACTATCAGGAATGGTTCGTCAAGCGCGCCCTCCAGGCGATGAACGACTACGATCTGGAGGCAGAGCCCTCGCCCGCCGAGGAAATGAGTTTCGCACCCGACCCCGAAGACGTCGAGTTCGAGTATCTCGAAGACGTCATCGCGCGAAACGAGACAAACGAGATCCGCAATATCGGGACGACGTTCGAGACCAAACCGGACTGGTGTGACCCCGAACAGATCGACCGAATGCTCGATCTGGGTGGGACGAAAGTCGAGGTCGGCGTCCAGACTACCTTCGAGCGGATCAACCGCGAGATGCATCGCGGTCACGGCGCACAGGCGTCGATCGACGCCAACCGCCGGCTTCGGGACGCCGCGTTCAAGGTCGGCTTCCACATGATGCCCGGCCAGCCCGGTATGTCCCACGAAATGTGTATCGAGGACTTCCGCCGGCTGTTCGAGGACGAGGAGTGGAAGCCCGACTACCTGAAGATCTACCCGACGCTGATCGTCCGTGGGACCCGGACCTACGACATGTGGCACGACGGCGAGTACGATCCCCTGACCAACGAGGAGGCCGCCGAAATCGTCGCCGAGATCATGTCGATGATTCCCCGATACACTCGGCTCCAGCGCGTCCAGCGGGACATCCCCGCGGACTTCATCGACGCAGGCGTCTGGAAGTCCAACCTTCGCCAGCTTGCCTGGAAGGAGATGGACAAGCACGGCTGGGAGTGTGAGGACATCCGGTCCCGTGAAGCGGGGATGAATGATGAAGAGCCCGAGAATATCGAACTCGACGTGATGACCTACGAGGCAAGCGGCGGGACGGAACACTTCATCAGCTTCGAAGATTTCGAGAAGGACATTCTGGTCGGCTTCTGTCGACTCCGGCTCCCGAACGACCCCGTGCGCCGGGAGCTACAGGACGCCGCGCTGGTCCGGGAACTGCACGTATACGGCAGCGAGGCCGCGATCGGACAGGACGCCGCCGGAGACCAGCACCAGCACAAGGGGTATGGTCGACGCCTCATCGAGACGGCAGAGGAACTGGCCGCCGACGCTGGCTACGGCAAGGTCAGCGTGATCAGCGGCATCGGTGCCCGCGAGTACTACCGTGAGAAGCTGGGGTATTATCAAGACGGGCCGTACGTGAGCAAGCGATTGTAGCGAGCGAGGGCGGTCCGAGCGAGCAGTTTTTGGCCGAGATTTTTCGAGGAGTGTAGCGAGCCGTTCAGTCGGCCACCGCCTCGATCCGGTCGTTGACGCTCGCCTCGGCATCGAGGAGCGTCGTTCTGGACCCGGCCTGAAATTCGAACGACACTGTCGTTCCGCTGGAATCCTCGGTGTCGAACTGGACCCGCCCGTCGTGTAGCTGTGATACCCA
This sequence comes from Natranaeroarchaeum sulfidigenes, assembly GCF_017094485.1. Taxonomy (NCBI): domain Archaea; kingdom Methanobacteriati; phylum Methanobacteriota; class Halobacteria; order Halobacteriales; family Natronoarchaeaceae; genus Natranaeroarchaeum; species Natranaeroarchaeum sulfidigenes. The sequence continues at coordinate 783,321 of NZ_CP064786.1, read as the reverse complement.
CCTGACCAGCCACAGGCCGACGCTACTGGCGTGGACGAGTGCAGTCTCTTCACCTGCATCGAGTGATCGCAGTTCCGCATCCGGGATTCCCGGACCGTTGTCTTCGATGTCAAGCGAGACCGCGCCGTCCGTCCGATCCAGCGAGATGTGGATCTGACGAAGAGATTTTTCGTTGTGTCTGACCGCGTTTTCGAGGACTTCCCGGACCGCGTATCGGATCGACTCGTCGCATTCGACCCACGCTCTGGACGGGAGATCGGTCGTGATATCGACGGCGAGATTCCCCGACCCGGCGTGTTCAACCTCGCTCTTGACGATTTCGACGAGGTCTACAACGTGCTCGTCGCTAAGGGTCGGATCGACGTTTTCGAGCATCTTTAGCTTCTCGCTGATTGCCGTAATCCCTTCGGCAGTCTGCTGGACCGCTCTGGCGTGGTCCCGATCCGTTTCGCAGTCCAGACGCTCGGTGAGGATCTCGGCGTACCCCTGTATCACGTTGATGTCGTTTCGGATGTTATGTCGGAAGACCCGGTGGAGCACCTGCAGTTGTTCGTTCGCAGCCCGTAGCTTCGTCTGGGCGGTTGACATCTGCTGGCGGTGGATGGTCGAGAGCAGGTAGATCAACACGGCAGAAAGAGCGATGAAGGTCCAGCTTTTTGCCAGTCCGATCGCAGTCGGCGGTGCCTGAGCGGTAAAGAGCGCCGCCAGCAGCAAATCCGTGGCAGGGACCCAGAGAATTCCGAATACCAAGTACCCGAGCGAGATTTTCAGCGGCGACATGCTGATCAGGGACTTGACGCGACTCATACGGAGTATCAGTAGTTCGATGCCTATAACCATGGCGACTGGCAATAATTTCACAGGAACGGTAAACGCCAGAGTTAATAATAATGGAGTAGAGAATAATAACACTGCCGTAGCGGTCCCACAATACTACCCGTGAACGAATCACACGAGCTCCACGAAGACGAGAGCGCCCAGAACCTCACCGGGCTCCGCGCGATAATCGAAGAGTACGACAACGAAGCCGACGAGTGTACTATTTTCCCGTCCGACGTCCCGGACGACCGGGAGACGACCACCTGGATCTCGGCGAAAGCAGAGTCGTTCGTAGCCCTCGACGACCGACAGTAATCAGACCAATTTATCCGTACTTCGGGGACCACCCGTAGGAATACCGACAGTTTTTATCAGTGCCGTCGTAGGTGCAACCCATGCACGAACGAACCGCAGAGCGGTTCCGCGAGAACGCTGTCGGAATCGCGTCGACAGTCGTTACCGGGACGTGGCTGGCGATGCTGTTTCTGATCCCCGACAGCATGGCCTGGCTAGCATTCTTGCTCTTTGGTTACATCGTTATCGTCCCCGTGACCGCGATGCTGTTCGGCGACGAAGAGGAGATGGAAGAATGGGTCGACGAGTACGACGGGGAAGTGTCGACACCACGAGACGACGACTCTCACCCGAGAGATGCCCTCGAAACGCTGCGGACTCGATACGCTCGCGGCGATCTCACTGACGAGCAGTTCGAGCGGAAACTCGACCGGTTGCTGGAAACGGAGACGCTCGAAGACGTCGAGGATAGACAGCGGCGCAAGGAACGCGATGTCGAATTCGAGCACTGATCAGACCGCGAGCGCGACGTCCACCACGAGCATCACGCCGAACCCGGTGAGGAAGGTGAGCGTCGCCAGATCGGCGTAGCCGTGGCCGTGGCTGGAGGGAATCATCTCCCGGAAGACGACGGCGACCATCGTTCCGGCCGCAAATCCGGCTGCCGCGGGGAACAGTCCCGAGACGACCGTAACGAGCACGAACCCGAGTGCCGCTGCGATCGGTTCGGGGACCGCACCCGAAAGCGTCGTGTAGAGGATCGTATTCCCCTTCGAGAGCCCTGCCCTGTCCGCGGGGACGGCCATCGCGAAGCCGTCAGGGATGTTCTGGACGCCGATTGCGATGGCAAGAGCGACACCAACGGCGTCGAAGCCGCTGGCAAAGGCGATCCCGATGGCCAGCCCCTCCGGGATGTTGTGGATAGTGATCGAGCCAGCGATCAGCACGGCCTGTCGCCAGTTTTCGGCGTTCTTGAGCGTGATATCGTCATCAGCGCCGTGAACCACTGGCCCGCGAAAGTACAGGTGAACGTGCGGTAACAATCTGTTAGCACCGAGCAGGGCGATACCGCCGACCAGAAAACCGCCCAGCACCTCGCCGATGCCGCCGAGTTCGAGGCCGGGGACGAGCAGGGCGAACACGGCCGCACCGAACATGATCCCCGCCGCCATCCCGACCGCACCATCGTAGGTTCGGTGGCTGATCCGTCCGGTGATCAGGACCGGGAGTGCGCCGATTCCGGTGGCACAGCCAGCCGCGAGCGCGATTAGCGTGACTTCCAGCAGTGAAACCATCGATACGACCACTTGACAGTTCGTCGGGAGGGGACTTCAGTATCCATGCGGAGCGACACGCATTTTTGCCCCCGGCAAGACCTGTGGGTATGGACCAGAAGCAGGAGCTGACGAGCGTCGACCTCGCCGCCCTCGTCTCCGAGTTCGGAGCGTACGAGGGGGCGAAAGTCGACAAAGCCTATCTCTACGGCGACGACTTCCTCCGGCTGAAGATGCGGGATTTCGACCGCGGTCGCGTCGAGTTGCTGGTCGAGATCAGCGACGTCAAGCGTGCCCATCTCGCTGCGCCCGAGCGCGTCCCCGACGCGCCGGGGCGACCGCCGAACTTCGCAATGATGCTTCGCAACCGGCTTTCGGGTGCGGACTTTGCCGGGGTAGAGCAGTACGAGTTCGACCGGATCCTCAGTTTCGAATTCGAGCGCGACGACGAGAACACGACCATTGTCACCGAGCTATTCGGGCCGGGCAACGTCGCTGTCGTCGACCCGAACAACGATGTGATCGACTGTCTCGACACCGTCCGGCTGAAATCCCGGACCGTTGCTCCCGGCGCACAGTACGAGTTCCCCGAATCGCAGATCCATCCGCTGACGATGTCCTACGAGGCCTTTGTCGCGATCATGGACGACTCCGATTCCGACGTCGTCCGGACCCTCGCAACACAGCTCAACTTCGGCGGGCTCTACGCCGAGGAGCTCTGTACCCGCGCAGGCATCGAGAAGACGACCGACATTGGCGATGCCGACGAGTCGGTGTACGAACCGCTGTACGCCGCCATCGACGAACTCGCGGTCGAACTGCGGACCGGAGGCAGAGACCCCCGCGTGTACTACGAGGAAACCGACGAGGGGAGCCGACGGCAGGTCGACGTGACGCCGATCCCGCTGGAGGAGTACGATCACCTGGAGAGCGAGGTCTTCGACACGTTCAACGCCGCCGTCGACGAGTATTTTTATAAACTCGATCTGACCGAAGAGGAGGAAAGCTCGGGCGAGACACAGCGGCCCGACTTCGAGAGCGAGATCGAGAAACAACAACGGATCATCGAACAGCAGGAGGGCGCGATCGAGGGGTTCGAGCAGGACGCCGACGTCGAGCGCGAAAAGGCCGAGTCGCTGTACGCCAACTACGATCTGGTCGACGAGGTGCTCTCGACGATTCAGGCCGCCCGAGCCGAGGACGTGCCGTGGGACGAGATCGAGGAAACCTTCGAACAGGGTGCAGAACAGGGGATCGCAGAGGCCGAAGCCGTCCGCCGGATCGACGCCGACGAGGGATTCGTCACCATCGACATCGACGGCGTCGACGTGCGCCTCGACGCGAGCGAGGGCGTCGAACACAACGCTGATCGATTGTATCGGGAAGCAAAGCGTATCGAAGAAAAGAAAGAGGGCGCGCTGGCGGCCATCGAGGACACCCGCGAGGCGCTCGAAGACGTCAGGCAGCGCCGCGACGAGTGGGAACGGCGACAGGAGCAAGACGACACGGACGAGGAGGGTGACGACGAAGAGACCGATCGCGACTGGCTCTCCATGCCGTCGATCCCCGTCCGTAGCTCCGAGCAGTGGTACGAGCGCTTCCGCTGGTTCCGCACAACCGACGGCTATCTCGTGATCGGCGGGCGGAACGCGGACCAGAACGAGGAACTGGTCAAGAAGTACCTCGACAAGGGCGACCGCTTTTTCCACGCGCAGGCCCACGGCGGCCCGGTGACGATTCTGAAGGCCACGGATCCGAGCGAGGCGGCACGCGATGTCGACGTCCCTGACTCCAGCGAGCAGGAGGCCGCACAGTTCGCGGTATCCTATTCGTCGGTCTGGAAGGATGGCCGCTACTCGGGGGACGTCTACGCAGTCGACCACGATCAGGTCTCGAAGACGCCCGAGAGCGGCGAGTTTCTGGAGAAAGGCGGCTTCGCGATCCGTGGCGACCGCGAGTACTTCCGGGACGTCGAGATCGGTGCCGCGGTCGGGATTACCTGTGAACCGTCGACGCGTGTAATCGGTGGGCCACCCGCCGCGGTTCGCGAACACGCCGAGACCGTGATCGAGGTCGAACCGGGCAGGTACGCACAGGGAGACGTGGCAAAACGGATCTACCGGCAGTTCCGCGAGCGGTTCGCGGATACCTCCTTCGTCCGGAAGGTCGCGAGCCCCGATCTGATCCAGCATTTCCTGCCGCCGGGCGGGAGCCGAATGCTGGACGAGTAGGGGGGACCAGACAGTCTCTGTTACTGCTCGCCTAGATTCGGCACCCACACGTGTACGGTCGTACCACTATCGGTTACCTCGAAGTCGAGATCACCGCCGAGTACCGCGACGACCCAGCTGACGAGCCAGAGCCCGAGTCCGCTCCCGTGGTAGAGCTGTGAGCTCTCCCCGGATTCGATCGCCTCGATCTCGTGATCGGGGATTCCGGGGCCGTCGTCGGCGATCACGATGGCGACACCATCCGAGTCCCTCGTTGCAGTAATCCCGAGCCGTCGTTCTGACGAGTCGTTGTGCTGGAGGCCGTTCTCGACGAGGTTTTCGAGTACTACTTCGAGTTGGTGAGGGTATGTCGAGACAGCGAGATCCGGTGGGACGTCGCTGACGATTTCGGCCGAGGGGTAGTTCCGGGCAGTCCGTTCGACGATCCGATCGACCAGATCACCGATTGCGACCCGCTCGATCGCACGGTCGGCTACCGACAGGTGACGTTCGACGGCGTGTGCTTGCTGGCTAAGGTCGACGATCCCCTCGATGACGGCTTCAATCTCGTCGACACGCTGTTGGCGTTGCTCGGAATCCTCGATCTCGGCCAGCTGAGTGACGTGCCCCTCGACGAGGGAGAGTTCGTTGCGCAAGTTGTGTCTGAGGAGCCGGTTCAGCACGGTAATTCGCTGTTGTCGTCGCCGCTTCCCCGTGACATCTCGATAGACGACCGCATAGCCCATCACGTCGCCGGTCGGGCCCTCGACTGCTGAGCGGCTCGTCTGAAGCGTTCGGCCGAGTCGGTCGATCGTTTCGGGGACATCTGTCGGACCACCATCTCCAGTCTCATGGAGGTTCGCCAGTGGCTCACCGAGACACTGGGCACGGTCGCAATCCAGCAGTTGGCAGGCGCTCTCGTTGATCTGTAACACCGTCCCGTCAGTCGAGACGATGACGACGCCGTCGTCGAGTTGCTGGAGCGCCCTCGCTTCGCCGATCCGACGGGTTGCCGGGACGAACTCGAACAGGCGATGTCTGGCAGCCGCGTACGTGAGCGCAACGCTCATTGCACCAAAACCGAGTGGCAACAGGGGCATCGCAGGGTCCGGTTCAAGCTGCATAACGTCGATCCCGGCCGCCACGTACGGCGAGACCGATCCGAGAAGGAGGGCAAACGCCTGCTCGGAGAACAGCTCGTCGTGCTCCGAGAGCGATCTGTGAAGGAACACGAGCCCGATGGGCGACAGCGAGAACAGCGCGAGCAACTGGACGACGTGGATGACGTTCGAGTCGGTATCGACGATCGGCACGTCGCCCGAGAGGTCGACGAACACCTCCGAGAAGACCAGCCCGTGAATCGGACCCGTGACGTTGAGCACGAACACGCTAGCCAGTACCGTGATGACGGCGAGATGTCCACGACGTCCCAGCAGTTCCGCCCGACCAGTGTAGGTGAGCACGAAGAGAAACCAGCAGGCGACCGCCAGCGTTCCGAGTGCCAGCTGGAGGTGTTCCAGAAATGCCAGTGTCGCCGGAGCCCGAATCACCGTCGCGAGAAGAATATAGGTCCCCGTGTAGACACAGACCACGAGGTTCATTGCAGTAAGCCAGAGCGCGCCGGGAATCGTCCGATACCGGAACGTGTACACGGAGAGCACACCGGCCGTGACGGCGACGACGACGAGCACCCACACCCACGCTGGCATCGCGGCAACTCCGTCCATTGGCGATCGTTCGTCCTACACCACACCATACTGATAATTCAATGTATCGGCCACTTCCCGACGGGCACGAATAACAGCGCACTTACCGGACGGGAACGCACCAATCGATATGAGAATTCAGGATCGCCATCAGGTCGAGGGGGGTCGCGAGCGGATGACGCTCGTCCCCGAGAGCCTCGACGACCTCTGGCATCTGCAGTACGTCCTCGAACCCGGCGACCTCGTCGGCGGCGATACGACGCGCCGGATTCAGCGCAACGACGACCAGATGCGCGACACCGGTGGCGAGCGCGAACACATGTCCGTCACCATCGACGTCGAGGAAGTCGAGTTCCACAAGTTCTCGAATCGCCTGCGCGTCGCCGGAACGATCGACGACTGCTCGCGAGAGGACCAGCTCGGTCTGCATCACACGCTCAACGTCGAGGAACGCGACGAGATCACCGTCGAAAAGCGGTTCAAACCCGATCAGGAAGAACGGTTGCAGGAGGCCGTCGAAGCCACCGATAATCCGGACGTCGCCATCGCGACCGTCGAGGAGGGACAGGCACACATCCACTCGGTCGAGCAGTACGGCACCGAGGAGTACGCCCGATTTACGGGCACGACTGGGAAAGGCGAGTTCTCCCGGTCGCGCGACGAGTTGTTCGGGGAGCTAACCGACGCGCTCGCCCGTCTGGACGTCGACGCCATCATCCTTGCTGGACCGGGATTTACCAAGAAAGACACTTACTCGTACATCGAAGAGGAAGCGTCGGAACTGACAGACAGAATAACGATGGTCGACACGAGCGGCGTCGGCGACCGGGGCGTCCACGAGGTGCTCAAGCGTGGTGCGGTCGATGACGTCCAGGCCGAAACTCGCATCGCCGAGGAGGCAGACCTGATCGACGAGCTAACACAGCGGATGGCTGACGGCGCAAAAGCGTCCTACGGTCCCGGGAACGTCGCGGAGGCAGCGGAGTTCGGGGCGATCGAGACGCTGCTGATCCTTGATGACCGGCTCAGAACCGAACGAAGCGGCGAGGGGGACTGGGCGATCGACGCCGACGACGTGATTACGCAGGTCGAACGACAGGGCGGCGATGTCGTCGTCTTCTCGGGCGAATTTGATCCCGGCCAGCAGTTATCGAACCTCGGCGGGATCGCGGCACTGCTCCGATATCGCCTGGATTGACAGTGGTACATTGTTTACAAAGTTACTCGTCGTCGAACGGCGATCCGGCGGCTTCCGGTTCGTGTCCATCGAGACTGATGATGTTCTCACGGCCCACCCGTAACTTCGAGAGCTCTCCCTCGTCTTCCATATCCGAGAGAAGCATACTCACCTTCGACTTCGACCAGCCGGTCTCTTCGACGATCCGAACCTGTTTCATCCGGCCGCCGTTCTCCTCGAGGAGCGACCTCACGCGCGCTTCGTCGGTCAGTAACTCCTCGTCAGGAACCGCCGGGTCGTCCGTCGACTCCGACGCCGACGGCTCAGTCGAATCCCTCGATTGCTCGGCCGTATTGGCGGGCACAAGCCGTTCGAACACCGTCGCATCACGTCGCCACGCGACGATAATTCCGATTCCGAGCACGAGCACGATAATCCCGGTGAACAGCATCCACGGATCGTCGTCTTCCGACCCGTTCGGATTCGCGTTCGGTTCACCGTTCACCTCCGATTCATCGACTGCATCTGCAGGCTGAAGGACCGCTCGTGGCTGGTTATCGCTGAAGACCTCCTCTCCCTTCCACGTAATCGAGTCGCTGTCGGTCAGCTCCGATCCCGAGTACTCTCCGGTCTCTCTCGGCTCGTATTCAGTGAAGACGAGTCCATCTCCGGCCTCGAAGACGATCCACTGATCCTCACCGATGTAGTGTCCGCCCTCGTAGATATCGCCGACCACCACGCGGTCGTCCTGTTGGTCACCGAACCCTTCCCAGTAAAACGACATTCTGACGACGCCGACCGAGTTACCCTGCGTGTCGGTTTCAACGCCAGCCTCGCGTTCGAACTGCCGGGCCGCCATCTCACGGTCCAGTTCGTCATCCGCATTCCTGACGAGTGCCTCCGCCTGATCGCGGAAGTCGGCGAACAACTGGTGGTCCTCGTCGTCATTGAACTCGGCTGCGAACGTCTCGAACTGTTCGACCTCTTCATCGTCGTCGAGATGCCGGTTCGTCTGGAACGTCCACTGTACCGTCCCGTTCTCGTGGATCGTGAGCTTGAACTGTTCGTTGTCGACTTCCTCGCTCTGAGCGGCCGACAGCTGGCTGTCGGTTTCAACTTCGCTCGTTGAGACGTGCTCGCCTGCCGTCACACTGCCGGTTGCAGGAATAACACCCAGAGTACCCACAATCAGCAGAATAACCACGAGTCCGATACCCAGCGAGCGCTCCATAGTATAGTAGAACAACGCGGGTAGTACAAAAGACCTTGCGACAGGAGACGGGTCGGAAAATCTACTGACAGATCAGGGAGCCAATCGGTTCTTCCGTCCTTTCATGTGCTCGTTGTAGTACTCGAACGTGATCGGACACCATTCTTCGGCAATATCGAGGATATCCTCGGTTAGTCCACGGATCTCCCACTGCGCGTCGGCTTCGCCTCGCATATCCGCCACGTGCATCAGCATCCGGGCGTTCATCGACATCACCATGTTCACTTCAGTCCCGATCGGTAGGACGAATCGGGCGTCCTCCGGCGGCATCCCCAGATCAAGCAGTTCCTGATAGTCCTCCACCGACTGGCGTACCGACCGCTGAAATATCTCCTCGCGACGCTCGACCGTCTCGTCGTCGACCTGTCCCGCTTTCTGATTCCGGCCGACCCAGTTGGGGTCGCTCGCAGAGGGGGGTGTGACAACCATCTCGCCGTCCTCGACGTCAGCAGGATCAACGTCGTCGAAGGCGACGTAGCGCATCGACTGCACGTCGAAAGAGACGTGGCGGTGACGCGTGATCTGTGCCATACACGAGCGACTGATCCCTTTCACGGCGAACGTTATTTGCGGGTGCTCGAACGGCCCAAAGTGGCCGTGGTTGAGCAGATGGCCGATCAGTGTCGCCTTTTTGTCTTCGATCGTTTCACCGTCTACCGACTCCATCGTCTCCTCGAAGGACTGGTCGCCAACGAATTCGGACATGTAGTCGTTCCGCGCGCCGGTACAGATGACCTCCTCGGGGTTTTCCGTTGCTTCGAGCAGTTGGACTTCCATACACACGTGGCTAGAGGGGAGATAGATAATCCTACTGTTCCCCCATGGGATCGAAGCGCCCACGCGAGCAGTGTACAGTATGGTGTATCAAACCGCAGCACCGGACGAGGTCGACTCAGTGATCGACGACGGACAGGGCGGCATGTGGTTTCTCGGGGACGCACTCGATACGGCGGCACTCGGTGTGACTCTCCTCGAACTCGAAGAGGGAGAGAGCGGGCTGTAGCACGACCACAGCGAAGACGACATCGAGGAAGTCTACGTCGTGATCGAGGGAGCAGTGGAAGTCGAACTCGACGGGGACGCCGAACGTCTCGGACCGGACGTGGCGATCCGGCTCTCGGCGGACCAGACCCGGCAATTACATAACATTGACGACGGGAAGGTACGGCTGCTGCTGGTAAGCGTACCGGAGTAGCGACCTCGTGCCGACAGGTCCAAACACCGGGCTGACCTATCAGCCTGCTATGGTTACGAACATCGCGAAGGGCGTACAGGCGTTCACCAGCAACGCGTTTCTCGTTCCGGGTGACCGGACGGTGCTCGTCGACACAGGCGCGAACTTCGACGCCGTTGGCAGACTCCGCGAGCGCGTCGACACGCTCGATGCGGTGGTCCTGACGCACACACATCAGGACCACATCGACAACGTGCCCGCAATCACGGACGCCTTCGATGTCGAGACGTGGGGCTACGATGCCGACCACTCAGCCGTCGACGTTGCCATCACGGACGAGGAAACCCTCATACTCGGCGACGACGAGTACGTCGCCCTGCACACGCCGGGTCACAAGAACGATCACCTCTGTTTTTATTCGGCGGCGGCGAGCCGGCTGTTCGCTGGCGACCTCGTGTTTCAGAACGGCGCGTTCGGTCGGACGGATCTTCCTGAAGGCGATCGTGAACTGCTGGTCGAGAGTATCGATAGAGTGCTCGCCCGAATCGACGACTCGCTCTCTGAGTTACACGTGGGCCACGGGCCGAGCGTCACGAACGAGCCCTACTCCCAGATCGAGCTTTCCAGGCGAATGGCGCGCGAGCGATGACTCGGCTATCGTGGTCTGCAGTCAGTTCCTACTCGTCGGTCTGCAGGCCGTAGTAGCCCGGTTCATCCTCTGATCGGGGGTCGGCGATCACCAGATCGTCGGCGTGGACCATCACCCACGGGATCGCCCAGTCGAGCAGGACGTCCTCGGTTTCGGCCTCCAGCTCGGCGTCCGGGTCGAGTTGCTGGAGCAGGCGAGCGATCTCGTAGACTGTGTACAGTTGGTCCGGTTCGAGCAGATCTTCGGGCGTGCTGAATTCGCAGGGAAAGAGCTGATCGAACTCGGATTTTGGTATCGGCATACCGGTCTGTAGACCAGACTGGCGGGTAAATGGCGCGGTTCGGTCCCGGACCACTACAACACCGTCCAGTATCAACTCTCGATTTCGGGCGATCCCCGTCAAACTTAAATATGGCTCCGGCAAAGCCCCACTGTCTAATGCCCAAAGTCGAGATCAACGTGCCCGAACATCTGGAGATGCAGATCACACAGATGATCGAGCAAGGCGAGTTCGTAAACCGTGAAGAAGCGATCGAAGACCTGCTGTCCGCAGGCCTCAAAGCGTACAAGACGAGCGGTCCTTCCGACGACACACAACAGGGGTTCGACGAAGGGCTGGAAGACGACGGAATGATGGGTCACGACGACGAGTACGTCTTCTAGCACGACTCCGTTCGACCGGAGAGAAGCGCTGGTGCTTTTACGCAAGACGTTGACTTCCATGTATGGTCAGTGTCACTGTCTGGAACGAGTACCGACATGAGCGAGAGAACGATGAAGTCGGTGAGATCTATCCCGATGGAATCCACACCGCCCTCGCGGAACTGCTCGAAGACGCGGGCCACGACGTCCGCACTGCGACGCTCGACGAGGACGAGCATGGTCTCCCCCAGGCGGTCCTCGACGACACTGATGTCCTCCTGTGGTGGGGCCATATCGCCCATGACGAAGTGCGCGACGACGTCGCAGAGCGCGTCGTCGAACGGGTCCGGGAGGGGATGGGCTTTCTGCCACTCCACTCCGCACACTACTCGAAGCCGTTCAAGCGTCTGATGGGGACGAGCTGTTCGCTCAAGTGGCGCGAAGTCGGCGAGACCGAACGGCTCTGGACTGTCGAGCCGGGACACCCGATCACCGCCGGTCTCGACGAGTCCATTGAGGTGCCAAAAGCGGAGATGTACGGCGAGCGCTTCGACGTACCACAGCCCGATGCGCTTGTCTTCGTGAGCTGGTTCGAGGGCGGCGAAGTGTTCCGCAGCGGCTGTTGTTACCGCCGTGGGAGCGGCCGGATCTTCTACTTCCGCCCCGGCCACGAGGAGTACCCGATCTACTTCCAGGACGAGATTCGACAGGTGATCGTAAACGCCGTCGACTGGGCCGCGCCGACCGACGGACCGGAGCCGTACTTCGGAAACGCCGAGCCAGCCGAGTCGATCGAAAAGTAGGGATCAGTCGAAATCGGGGAGATCGTCTGGCGCGTCGTACTCGGCTTCCCAGTCGATGTACTCCTCTTTGAGCACCTCCGAGATGATCTGTCCGAACTCCGTCATTGCGGCGTTGATACCCGAGACGGTGCCCCAAGAATCGAGGTCGGAATGGTACTCCTGCTCGCGCCAGTCCTCCGGAATGCCAGGCGCGTTGTACCCCACCCGATCTGCGAAGTCGTCCCAGAAGAAATCGAACGCGGCGAACATACCGAGTTCGACCGCTATCCTGTACTCCTCCTCATCGAGGTCGGTGTGATCGCACCAGTGATCGAACCCCTCGACCCAGGCACCCTCCCGAAGAAACGTTTCGAGATCGTCACGGCGGTACTCCGAATCCTCATCGAGATGATCGTCGTCTTCGTACTTGTCGGGGACCTGTTCGACCAGTTCCGGCGGTTCAGGGGGGTCGACATCGAGACTCATATACACGTTGTAGGGACGAGGAGTGAATAAGGTTCCCGCAGGCGATTGCGTCGCGCTGGGGCGTCCAGTCAGTGCTGGTGGAGCGGACGACGCTCCATCTGCTGGCGCAACTCGGCCAGTGCGGCCTTGTCGACACCGCCGTCGAACTGCGCGATCAGCGTGAGTACTTCGGGCTTTGGCACCTTGACGCCGCCTTCTTCGAGGACATCTTCGGGGCGTTCGCGGAGTTCTCGGATCGTCCCGACAGCGAGCAGATAGGGGATCGCCCACGCGGCCAGCGTGTTCCCGCGGTGTTCCGGCAACGCTTCGAGATAGATCAGAGCGTCGTCGAGATAGCCCGCCGCTCGGTCGGTGACGCGTTCGATCACGCTCGTCACCTCGCGGCGGTTCTGTTTCTCGCAGACGGCGTCCTGCTCGACGCCGTACTCTCGTAACCAGCTCGCGGGCAGGTAGACGTTGTTCTCCTCGTGGTAGTCGTCGGTGACGTCCTTTGCAACGTTGACGAGCTGAAGCAGGAGAGCAAACGAACGGGCGTGTTCCTGTAACACTTCGGTTCGCTGTGGGTCGGTTCCCCGGGTGACCAGATTCGTTATGAGTTCGCCGACGGTCCCGGCGGCGTACCAGCAGTACTCCTCGAGTTCGTCGGGTGTCTCGATCCGCAATCCGCCCGTCTCGGCGTGCCGGTCAACGAACGTCGCCATTCCGCCAACCAGTTCGCAGACAGGATCTCGTATCGCTTCCCGGTCCGCTTCCGGGAGATGCTCGAAGGTCCGAACGATGCGGGGGGCGTTCTCGACGACCTCCCAGTCGTCGGCGTCCTCGCCGGGTTCGTCAGGAATCCACTCGGCGACGTCATCGTCGAACTCTTGGACTGTCACGTCCCCATCACGTGCGATCGCTTCTTGGTACTCTTCAAGCAACTCCTGCTGGATAGCTGGGGGGATATGGCCCGCGTCCTCGACCGTATCCGCGACGCGACAGAGGAGGTAGCCGACACATATCCGCGAAGCCATAGGCTCGTCCAGCACGTCAATCGTGATCGCAAACGTTCGCGAGACGTCCGAGACGGCGTCGAAACACCAGGCCAGGTCCTCGTCGAACGTCACCTCTTGGGTGTCGTTCATCCTCGTAGTAACTTCTCTAGACGCCAGAGATAAAAAGGTCTAAGGAATCACCTCCAGCGGAACATCCACTACTCGTGCGTTGTAAACGGTTTTTGATGCACGTTATGAAAACGGTGAAGTGACATGACACGAACGGTTCGGTATGGATTTCACGCTCACGACGGAGCAACGCCAGATCGACGAGATGGTGACGGAGTTCGTCGATGAGGAAGTCGTCCCACGGGCAGGGGAGATCGACGAGACCGACGAGTTTCCGCGCGACCTCCTCGACGAGATGGCCGACCTCGGCCTGCTCGGAATGCCGTTTCCAGAGGAGTACGGCGGTGCCGGACTCGATTATCACAGCTACGCGCTCGCGCTGGCGGAGATCAGCCGCGGTAGCGGTGGGCTCGGGACGATCGTCGCCGCCCACACCAGCCTCGCGGGCAATATGCTCTACGAGTTCGGCGACGACACACAGAAAGAAACGTATCTGACGCCGCTCAACGAGGGCCGGGAGATCGGCGCGTTTGCCCTCTCGGAACCGGGCGCGGGCAGTGACGTGCCCGCGATGGAGACGACTGCCGACCCGGTTGGTGGTAGCGATAGCGATGCCGCCGAGTACGTCCTGAACGGCAACAAACTCTGGATCTCGAACGGCTCGGTCGCCGAGACCGTCGTCGTCTTCGCCAAGACCGACGAGGAGGCCGGAAACAAAGGGATCTCCTCGTTCGTGGTTCGACCCGAGGAAGACGACGGGTTCCACGTCGAGGGCACCGAACACAAACTCGGGGATAAGGGCTGTCCGACCGCGGAGTTACGGTTCGACGACCTGCGAATCCCCGCCGAACGTCGCCTCGGCGCGGAGGGCGACGGGTTCGTCCAGGCGCTGAAGACGCTCAATGCCGGGCGGATTACTATCGCGGCCCGTGGGGTTGGAATCGCGCAGGCCGCCCTCGACGCCGCCGTCGAGTACGCAAACGAACGCGAGCAGTTCGACCAGCCTATCGGCGAGTTCCAGTCGATTAAACACAAGATTGCCGACATGGACACCAGACTGCAGGCCGCAAAACTGCTCATGCACCGCGCGGCCGACCGGAAGATTCGGGGAGAGAAGTACATCAAGGAAGCCGCTCAGGCCAAACTCTACGCCAGCGAGGTCTCGCGCGAGGTCGCCAACGAGGGGATCCAGATCCACGGCGGCTACGGCTACACGAAGGATTTCCCTGTCGAGCGCTACTACCGTGACGCGAAGCTCAACGAGATCTACGAGGGGACGAGCGAGGTGCTTCGGAACACGATCGGCGATCAGGTGCTCGACGGATAGTCGAGCTCCTCACGCATCCACTCGAACTGGCGCTCGACGCTCCGGCGTCCCGGTTCGGTCAGCGCATACACGTCGTGCAGTCCCTCGGTTCGCTTCTCGACGAATCCCGTTCGTTCTAGCTGGTCGAGCGCGCCGTAGAACTGCCGCGGCTCGAACCGTCTGTCGTATCGTCGCTCGATCGCCGTCTTGAGCGCCTGACCGTTGCGTTCCTCGTCGTACAGCAGTACACAGAGGTCGCGTCGAAGGCCGCTCTGGAGCCACTGGGACATACTCGATACACTCACGGCAGGCGCTTTGCCGTTCCGATACTGCTTCCGGAACCGACAGCTTCGATTAGGGGCCGTCCTAACCGCCGTGTATGAGCGACGGGACCGCCGAGGCAGACGACGTCACCGCGGAGTACTACACGACTGACACCGAGCGTATCCTCGCGTTCGAAGTGGACGGCCGGACTGCCGCGATCGCCCAGAACAGCGAAGGCTACGCGATGCTGAAAGTCCGGCCGAGTGCGGACGGCGACGAACTCGAACGCTACTACGGCTTCGACATGGCACTGGACCACGCCGCCGAACTACTGGGGACGTCACCGAACGATCTCCCGGTACCCGACGCTGCGAGGGACATGGGAATGTAACCCCCGTCGAACTGGCGCGCTCAGTTGACGGCCAGGTAGACGAACAGAAAGGAGAAATAAATCAGTACGAGCACAGCCAGCACTTTCAGTCGGAAGAGACCGATCTCATCGTTTTCCGCCAAGTAGGCTTCCTGAAACGTATCACGTTCGTCGTCATCGATCGACTCGGGATGATCGAGCCCGACGTGCAACTTGCGGAGCCGTTCGGTCCTGAACGGTCGGTTACAGTACGGACAGCTGTGTGTCGGTGCATCGTCCGGAACCTCGTACCGGCTCGGACCGTGGGTTTGGCTTCCAGACATGCGCGATTACAGCCCTGCGCCGACGTACAGCACGACGACGAGGAACACCCAGACGATATCGACGAAGTGCCAGTACATCGAGGTTGTGCTCACGGAGACGTGACGTTCGGCGGAGTACTGCCCCCTGAGCGCCCGGACGAATACGATACTCATCATGACGATACCGAGCGCGACGTGAATACCGTGCAGACCAGTCAGCGCGTAGAAACCGTTCGAAAACGCGCCCTCGAAGAAGCCGTAGTTGTACTGGACGATGAACTCGTAGTACTCGAACGCCCAGCCGCTAATGAAGATCACGCCGAGGAGGATCGTCAGGCCGAACAGTCGGATGAACCGTTTTCGGTTCTCGTTGAGAAGCGCGACGTGTGCGTAGTGGATCGTCGCACTGCTGGCGAGCAGGATGATCGTGTTGAAAATCACAACGGAATTGACTAGCGCCGGAACATCGCTGAAATCACCGGTCGGCCAGCTCGCGCCAACGCGGATAAAGAAGTAGTAGACGAACAGTGCACCGAACGTAGCTATCTCGGAGCCGAGGAAAGTGAGCATTCCCCACCGAAGCTTCTGTTCGTGTTTATGATCGGCTTCACGACTCCAGAAGTCGGCGACGAAGGCGTGGTAGAGCCAGCCGTAGATCCCGCCGAGGAAGATCAGTGCACTCAGTGCGAACGTGACGCCACCGACGAGTTGTTCACCGAGTAGATAGATTGCAGCAGCAATATAAAATCCTGATCCACCAACCGCCGTAATGAAGGGCCACCAGCTAGCCTCCCCGAATCCGCGGGGGAAGTCTTTCACCGCGGGAAGGTGGTGCCCGTGGTCGTCAGCAGCGTCGTCAACGGTCATATGGAGGGGTTATACTCCGAGTATTAAAAATCCATCCAACCGAACCAGCGTAACGGACTAGATCGAGGCGACTGCTGCGCTACCGGACAGCTACAATCGTCGCTGGGGCTGATACTTTGCCGATAGTTCTCGACCGAGGTACATCGTCACGATGACGAGGACACCGACGAAGACGATCGATCCGACAAGCGGTGTCGGAACGGCTGTAAACAGTCCTGGAGCGACGGAGTAGACGCCAATCGCTGTCAGTCCACCAACAAGGAGCCAGAGGACAGCGACGAGCGCGCGAAACCACAACTGTTCGCCGAAATCGACCCCACCGCTTTCGAGTGCTTTGTGACTGGACATATTCTCAACCCGTTATTTGGGGACCGGATTATTAAAGAGGCAGTCGCTTCCCGCGATCTGAGAACGTCTCAATCGGCAGGTCGTTCGATGACCCACACCAGAGCGACAAGGGATATTGCATAGATCACCAACGAGAGTTCTGCCGCACTATCGAGTGTTCCAGTCGCCGCGACCGATCCCCCACTGAGTGCACCGACGACGAGGGCAAGCAGTGAACCGGTACAGGTCACACAGCTCAACAGGCCGACCAGTCCGACAGAACCGGCTCCAAGCGATCGACCGAGTGCAACGTAGACCAGATAGGTCAGTCCGAGGTAGGCGACGACGCGGAACGGAACGACCGATACTGTGAGGCCCGATCCTTCGTAGACGATCATCGGTCCCCACCCGGGGGGGAGCGAATGAACCGTGAAACCACCACCCGCACCGCCGATAGAGACGAGCCCGCCGACCCACGAGAGGAGCAAAAAGTATGCACCTGCGATCACAGAGACCGTTCCGGACACTGGCGGAGACCGTCGCCATGCGACGACAATCGCGACTAGTGACAGGTTGATCCAGATCAACGGATACGCATACTGCCAGGCCGACACATCGGTCGCACCGGACGTCTGTACGTACGCCAGCACGGCGGCTACTTCCACCAGGAGCACTCCGGCACCCGCTGCAAGCAGTCGATACGGGGGGGACGTCTCAGGAACCGTCTGTCGGTGTACTCGTTCCATGGGCTGATCAGGAGTTCACGCTCGAACCGTCCGGGAACCTCCCATAGATGATGAGGGCGGCGATGTAGAGCCCTCCGACGAGCATCGTGGTACGGGCAGAAACCTCGATGTTCACGAATGACAGGAGCGTCCTGAGCTCGATTAGTACCGGGATGCTAAACCCGATCAGGATCAGGAGCCCTGTATTCGAGATCCTACTCATCGCAACACCTCGATGAAGTGAGTGAGATCGGCCATGACAGGGAAGGCTTCACCACCGAGACCGAACAGGCCACCGTCACTAACGATGCTGGCGAGAGGGAGCGTGTACGCGAGGATAACCATCACGATCGCGATTGCCGTCCAGAGCTTTAGATTGTCGAGGACCTGCGGGGCGTCTTCGGGTCCGGACAGTGCCGGAGGCAGCTCATCGTCGACAGGGTTCTCGACGCGGGGCCCAAGCGCGGTGAGCAGGGCATTCCCGAGGAACAGGACCAGTGAGACAAAGAGGATGGTCCCGCCGAGCGCGATCTGGGCGTCCAGTTCTCCAACCGTCCCAATCGATGCCTCGAAAGTGACATCCTGATACTGCGGCTCGGCAGTCCGGCGCGGAATACCGAGTAGACCGGCCCGATGCATCGCGTTCGACATGAACGTCATGCCGACGAACCAGAGGATCACCTGAAACAGGCCGATCTGTTTGCTGTACAGCGGGGAGCCGGTGAGCTGTGGGAGGAGCCAGTACGTCCCCGCCATCAACGTCAGCGCGACGGCAGTCCCGACTGTCAGGTGGAAGTGGCCGGGCACCCACAGCGAGTTGTGCACGAGGTAGTTGATATTCATGCCGGCGTTGATCATCCCACTAAATCCGCCTGCGGCAAACATCAACCCTGCAAGCGCCATCCCGGCGAAGGCCGGGTCGCGCCACGGAAGGGCCTTGAGCCAGCCGAGTTTGCCCTCGCCACCGCGCTGTCGCGCGCCGTGTTCCATGCTGGCGACCACGGTAAAGGCGGTGAGCAGGCTCGGCAGGAGCAAGAACATCGTGTTGGTCATCGCGATGAACTTGAACCCTTCCGCGATACCGGGATCGAGATACTGGTGGTGGATCCCGACCGGCGTCGAGAGCAACAGGAAGAGAACGAAGACGACACGTGCGAGCGGGTCGCTGAAGAGCCGTCCGCCCGAAAGCTTGGGCAGCACAGTGTACCACAGCAGGTACGCGGGCATCAACCAGAAGTACACGACGGGGTGACCCCAGTACCAGAACAGCGTCCGCGTCAGCAGCGGATTGACTGTATCGACCAGGCCCAGCGACCAGGGGAGCAAGAAGACGAGGATGGCGACAGCGATACCGAGCGTCGCAATGTACCACATGATCATCGTCGTCAGCACCATGAACGTCTGCAACGGAATCCTGTCGTCGGGGTTCTCTTTGGTCCATGCCCACCACGATCGGAACCAGTCAGCACCGGCAAGCCACGTCCCGATGACGAACATCGTCAGTCCGATGTAAAAGAGCGGATGAGCCTGCAGCGGTGCGTAGAACGTAAAGAGGACAGCCGCGCTCATGTTGATCGAATCGACAAAGCCCGCGAAGATCGGGATCGCCACGAACACGGTCCCCAGACTCATCAGCGCGTACCACGACCAGGTAAACCGGATGTCCTCGACGTGTCGATCGAGGCTCGACGTGACTGCCCACGTGAAGATGCCGACCAGGAAGAAGATAGTGAACGTGATCACCATGAAGACGCCGTGACCGGTCAGCACGTCGTAGTACTGTGTCGAGTCGATAATCCGGACGAAATCAGTGCGATGGAGCGTCTGTATCAGGCCGAAGACGCCACCGAAAAACAGCGCGACGAAGGAACTGTACAGTGAATAACGGATGATACGGGCTTCCTGTGGAAACCGATCGACGTACGTGCTCATTCTTCGTCCACCTCGAACTCGTCTTCAGGGACGACATGTACCTCGCCTTCCATCCCGTGGTGGCCCGCGCCACAGTACTCGTTACAGACGACTCCGTACTCGCCAGGCTCCTCGAACTCGACCGTCATCGTCGCCACCTCCCCGGGAATCACCATCGTATTGACGTTCGTACCGACGATTTCGTAGCCGTGTATCACGTCCGGCGAGGTGACGTGGAAGGTCACTGTACTGTTGGCCGGCACCTCGAGGGGATCGGGATTAAACCGGTACTGTTCGGCAACGACGTACGCCTCGTAGGTCCCATCATCCATCTCTGCGACGCGTGGATCAGCGAATCGCTCGTCCTCGTCGAGTCCGTCCGGATCGATCGAGGACTCCGAGTCGTCGATCATCGCTATACCGAGGCCGACAGCCCCGTAGGTTACTGTCGCGATGAACCCCACGATGAGCACCATCGACGCGACGAGCCAGAGTTTCTCGTAGCTGTGAATATTCATACTGTACCGACCACCGTCGGGCCGTGTTCGGCGAACTCGACGAAGTACATGAAGAACCACATTATTGTGAGGATCACGAAATATATCGCAATCAGCGTGAGCGTTCCGATCGGGTCGAACTCGTCGTGCCCGATTTCTCGTATTTCTCGTTCCTCGGTCATATGGCCCCTTTAGAAACACCTCATTTCTACGCTGTCGTCTATTCTCATGTTTTGGGATTGTGACCAAGATTCATGTAGGGCATCCCCCGATATGTGGGTATGACTACTTCTCTTCTCACGCCTCGACACGGCGCAGCGCTGGGATTACTGGCCATCATCCCCGCGCTCGTGTACGCGATCGGACGCCCGAGTCTGGCCGGCTACGTTGCGGCTGTGAACATCGTGATCATTTTCGGGTCGCTGTACATCGCGATGCAGCCTGTCGAGGGGGACCTCCACGGTTCCGATGACGACTCCCACGAGTCGACATAGCGGATGAGCGCGACCGTTCTCGCGGTGGTCGGGGCTGGCGGTCTCTCGGTCGTTGAACTCGGCGTCTTCGTGCTGATCGGGCTCCTCGCGGGCGCACACTGTCTCGGCATGTGTGGGCCGCTCGTCACGGCGTACGGTGACCGGATCTCGGCGTCCAGGGACGACCGCCGCTCGGACACGCTCTCGTGGTTCGAGGTCCGCCAGCACGGGCTGTTCAATCTCGGCCGGACTGCCAGCTACGCGGCGATCGGTGGGGTGTTCGGCCTGCTCGGTGCCGTCGCATTCGCTTCGAGTGAGGCTATCGCGGCCGCCGGTGATTCGGTGCGTGCCAGCACTGGTATCATCGTCGGGATCGCGATCATCCTCGCCGGCGTCTACTACCTCCGTGGTCAGTCGGGCGTGCCCGGCGGGCGGATTCCGGTCCTCGGAACCGTCTTCAGACGTCTGAGTGGACTCCTCGCAAGCCGTGTCGACCGCCTGGCGACTTCCGGTGGGATCGTCGGTCTCGGCGCGATCCATGGTCTGCTGCCCTGTCCGATCATCTATCCGGCCTATCTGTACGCCTTCACAACGGGCGATCCGATCCACGGTGCGATCGTACTGGGCGTACTCGGCCTCGGGACGATCCCGACGCTCTTTATTTACGGCACGTTCATTCAGGCAGTGTCGGCGACGTCCCGTCGCCGCGTCCACCGCGCGCTTGGTGCTGCGTTCATTCTCCTTGGATACATACCGCTCCAGCACGGACTGATGCTGTACGGGATCCATCTGCCGCATCCGCCGCTCCCTCACTATCAGCCGCTCTGACCATGCAGAACGCTGCTTCCACCCGGCAACAGTCGACAGAAACCGACGCCGAGTGTCGCCTCTGCGAACTGCCAGTTCCCGCAGAACCCATCACCGACCCCGAGGTGGACGGCGAGTTCTGCTGCAGAGGCTGTCTGGCGGTCCAGCGTACCCTCGGTGACGTCGATGCTGACGGAGTCGACGAACTCCGGGCGGACACCGCCGACGATCCCGATGAGGTTGAAGGGGAGGAGCTGTACCTCGCGGTCGATGGCATGCACTGTTCGACCTGTGAACTGTTCCTCGAAAACCGTGCGAGTGAGATCGACGGCGTCGAGGCGGCGCGGGCGAGCTACGCGACCGACACGGTCCAGATCACCTACGACGCCGAGACGACCGATCCCAGTGATCTTCCCGACGCGATCTCGGGGATGGGCTATGAGGCACGTCCACGAGCGGACGATACGAACAGCTCCACCGAGAGCGCCGCGCTGGTCAAGTTCCTGCTCGGCGGCGGGCTGTTCGGGATGATGGTGATGCTCTGGTACGTGCTCTTTCTTTACCCCACCTACTTCGGCTTCGATCCGGTCGTCGAGCTGGGCGGCTTCGACGGGCTCTACATCTACGCCAACATCTGGCTGCTGACCTCGCTGGTTCTCTTTTACACCGGGTATCCGATCCTTCGGGGAGCCCTCGTCAGTCTCCGTGCGAGGCAGCCGAACATGGACCTGCTCGTCACCCTCGCTGCAACAGGGGCCTACGCCTACAGCACCCTCGCGATGCTCGCCGGGCGGTCGGATCTGTATTTCGACGTAACGGTAGCGGTCGTCCTGGTCGTCACCGCGGGCAACTACTACGAGGGGCGGATCAAGGAACGCGCGGCGGGACTGCTATCTGATCTGACGCAGTTACAGGTCGAGGACGCCCGGCTGAACGAGAGCGGCGAGTCCGTCCCGATCGACGCGGTCGATGCTGGCGAGGAACTACTCGTCAGGCCGGGCGAACGGGTGCCGCTCGACGGGACAGTTCTTGACGGGAGCGCGGCCGTCGACGAGGCGCTGATCACCGGCGAATCCGTCCCCGTCGAGAAAGGGCCGGGCGACCCCGTGCTCGGCGGGACGGTTGTGACCGACCAGCCGCTCGTCGTCGAGGTCGGCGAGGAGGCCGCAAGCACGCTCGATCGCATCGTCGAACTGCTGTGGTCGATCCAGAGCACGCGCCCCGGCGTCCAGCGGCTCGCAGATCGGCTCGCGATCGTGTTCGTCCCGCTCGTCGTTTTGCTGTCATCGGTCACCGCCCTCTGGTTGCTCGCCACCGGATCAGCGTTCACGCCGGCGATGCTCACCGCGCTCACCGTGTTGATCGTCTCCTGTCCCTGTGCGCTCGGACTGGCTACACCGCTTGCTGTCGCGTCCGGCGTACAGACGGCCGCAAAGCGCGGGATCGTGATCGCCGCGGAGACCATCTTCGAGGACGCGCCGGAGGTCGACATCGTGGCCTTCGACAAGACCGGAACGCTGACGACAGCCGAAATGACGGTCGAGCGCGTCGACGCCGACGACACCGAAGCCGTGCTCGCCCGTGCGGCCGCGCTGGAACGACTTACGGAACACCCGGTCGCCCGGGCGATCGTCGAACACGCCGGCGATGCTGACGACAGTTCGTCCCACGAAGTCGACGAGTTCGAACGCCACGCCCGCGGCGTTACGGGACGACTGGACGGCGATCAGGTTGTTGTCGGCCATCCACTGCTGTTCGCGGAACGTGACTGGGAGATCCACTCCCGGTTCGAATCGACGATCGCCGAGGCGCGTAACAGCGGATCCGTGCCGATCGTCGTTGGGTGGAACGGACGGGCCGCGGGCGTCGTGGTGGTCGGCGATACGCCACGACCGAACTGGGACGACGTCCTGTCACGGGTTGGCGAGGACCGGCGGGTCGTCGTCATCACCGGCGACGAGGGAGCAGCGGCCGAGCGGTTCCGTGTCGCCCCGGCGGTCGACGATGTGTTCGCGGGAGTCCCACCGGAAGCCAAAGCCGAGACCGTCAAGCGGCTTCGAGCGCAGGGCACGACCGCGATGGTCGGCGACGGGAGCAACGACGCACCGGCGCTGGCCGCTGCGGACGTCGGGATAGCACTCGGTAATGGCACCGAGCTAGCGACGGACGCCGCAGATGCCGTGATCGCCAGCGGCGACCTCGGCGGCGTCCCGGACGTGTTCGACCTCGCGGCGCGGACGAACCGTCGGATCAAACAGAACCTCGGTTGGGCGTTCGTCTACAACGCTATCGCGATTCCACTCGCGATCACCGGCCACCTCAACCCCCTGCTGGCCGCCGCCGCAATGGCGCTGTCGAGTCTTCTGGTCGTCCTCAACTCTTCGCGGAGTCTATAGGCGGGTTTCGGCGCTCGTACCAGATGCCCTAATGTGGTCCACTGCCTGTTTCCCTCCATGTACGAGAACAATCTCGGCAGACGACGGGTCCTGGTAGCTGCGACCGGGGTAGCGGTTGGCGCGCTCGCCGGTTGTCTCGGTGATGACGATACACCGGAGCCGATCGCCCTCGACGACGGACAGTCCTGTGATCAGTGTGGCATGGTGATCGAGGAACACCCTGGCCCAACTGGGCAAATATTCTTCGAGGACTACCCGGACGATCGGGAGGGCCCAGCACACTTCTGTAGCGGTACCTGTACCTACCAGTACCGGTTCGATGCCGAAGATGCCGGGCAAACGCCGATCGTCACGTATCTCACCGACTACAGCGGCGTCGATTACAGCCTCACGGACGACGAGGAGCAGCCGTTCATCTCTGCGCACCTGGACCCGGACGACTACGCCGATGAAACAGGAATGACCTTCGCCGCAGGATCGGATGTCCACGGCGCGATGGGTCCCGATCTGATTCCGTTCGGGGACGACGACGATGCCGCGACCTTCGCCGACGAACACGGTGGTGACGTCGTCACCCACGACGAGATCAACCGCGAGCTACTCGATGCGATGGCGAACTGATCACCGCTGCGAGACGCCCAGCGCAGCGACGCTCAGCCCGATCACTGTCCAGACCAGTAGACTGAACGTGCTCGCGACGGGCGAGGCGTAGCCGGTCTCAGTCTCGAACGCGACGTACAGTACCGTCTCGAACACCAGCCCCCGGTAGGCACTCGTGGGCGACGCCGCGATTGCTGTAATCAAGGTATCACCGGTCACCCATCCCGCCCCGACACCACGCAGGACGAGCAGATCCAGCCCAACTACGAGTCCACCGAGACCGACGACAGCGAACGTCAGTGCCGTTTTCCGGGTGCTCGCCAGCGCGGAGAGTGCAAGCACCACAGCCAGCACCATCAGTGCGTAGGCAAGCGTCAGGAGGACGAACCGACCGAACAGGAGTGGCGAGTCGATGCCACGGTGGGTCGCGACGATCGTCGTGTCCGGTCCAGCGGAGAGCCAGACGAGGATACCGACCACGAAGAGTGGGAGACCGAGCATCGCCACGAGAGCGACCGCTCGGCCCACGTACACGCCCGCGACGTACGCCCAGTCAGGCACCGGATAGGTCTCCAGTACTGACAGCTCGTCACGCTGGATATCGTCCGCAATCGACCGGTAGCCGATCGCGAACGCGACCGCCGGAACGAGCAGTTCGAGCGGCAAAAGCAGATCGACCGCGGTCGGGACGTATCCGGCGTCGATGCCACCACCAACGATCCCGATACCGATAATAACGGCGGCGACACCGGCGAACAGTAGAAGGTAGCTACGCGACCGGACGATACTCGCCAGTTCACGACCGAAGAGGACCCGCGCCGCACGGCGACCGCTCATGTGCTTACCCCCGCGACATCGACCGTCTCAGTCGAACCAGTCGTGGCCGCTCCAAACACATCCCAGAGCGAGTCGACGCCGTGAGCCGACCGCAGGTCCGTCGGCGTCCCGTCTGCCACGACGCTTCCGCGGTCGAGCACGAGCACGCGGTCAGCGGTTCGTTCGACTAGCGAGAGATCGTGCGAGCTTACGAGCACTGCTGTGCCGTCGGCGGCGAGTTCGTTTGCAACTTCGAAGGTCCGGCGCCGCATCCCGGGATCGAGCCCGCTCCCCGGTTCGTCGAGAACGACAAGCGGCGGATCGCCGACGGTTGCCTGTGCGATTCCGAGCAGTCGCGTCATTCCGCCAGAGAGGGCTTCGACGCGGCGGTTGGACGCGTCCGCAAGGCCGACCTGTGAGAGCCGATCCGTCCCCTCCTCCTCTACGAGCGCGCGATAGAAATCGATCGTCTCACGAACGGTAAACCCCGGTCTGAAGGTCGGACGCTGGGGCAGGTACCCAATCTCGCGCTCGCGGTCCGGCCCCCGATACTCGACGGTCCCCTCGGTCGGCGATAACAATCGGGCAAGCACGCGCAAGAGCGTCGTCTTTCCCGACCCGTTCGGTCCGACGATCGCCATCACTTGCCCCGGCTCGACGTCGACCGAAATATCGTCGAGCACGTCGACCTCATCGAAGGAGTGACTGACGGATTCGGCTCGAAGGATCGCCTCGGTCGTCACGATGTGTCACCCCCCTCCTCGACGGAGTCGGACCGTTGCTCTTCGTCGAGCGTTGCGAGCGTCTCAGGGTTTGCAGGCTCCGCAAGCGGCGCGGTGTCGATGACGCTTCCACTACGGAGTCCGGGCGTTGTCCCGCGTAACTCACTCAGCCCCCGTGCGGCGGGGGATTCCGCGAGGGTCACCGCGCCATCGGTCCGATGAAGTTGGCTCTGCACGGGGTCTGTCGGCGAGTATGAGCGGTCCAGTACGCCACCGGATGACGAGCCGTACGCACCATCCCAGTAGTTGCCCGCTCCGTCGAATGTCCAGATCCGGAGCGGTCCGATGTTCGCGTCGACGTGCTGGTCGTTTGCGATGATATCGTTCTGTACGACCCGGTTCGAAGCCAGGATCGATCCGGTTCGGAGACCGACATCGTTGTCGTAGACGACGTTTTTCTCGTATAGCGACTGATCCGCGCTTGTCGTGATCCCGTACTCGTTGTCCGCGACGACGTTGTCGGCGACGTAGCTCTGTGATCCGGCGGGAAGGATCCCATGCGTCGACTCACGGACATCGTTGCCGACAATCGCGTTGTGAGTCGGATTCGTCATAATCGTCAACCCGGCGAGTTCGTGCCCACGAGCGTGGTTGTCCGCGATCACCGAGTCCGAGCTGTGCATCAGATGGACGCCAAAGCGGCTGTCGTAGAACTCGTTGTCCCGGATCACAGTCCCGTGTGAGCGGTGGAGGTAGACGCCATCGCGGCCACCGTCGAACGTGGAGTTCTGGACCACACCCGGCGAACGCATCGACATGACGCCCATAAAGCCGTCACGCCACTCCTCGCTCCCATCGACTGCGATCCCATCGACGACCGCGTCCGGGGCGTCACGAAGTAAGACACCGTTTGCCGGTGTCTCGATCGAGACGTCAGCGATGTAGACGCCGCTTGCGTCGACGACGTGGACGCCAGCATCACCGTGTCCGTACCCCGATTCGATGTTGGCGTCCCAGTCATCTTCGTCCTCGTCTTCAGTCGCCGCATCGGGATCGCGAGTCTGATTGCCAACCCCTTCGACGTGAACTCCTTCGATGGCTACGTCGTCGGTCCGGACTTCGATAACGTTCCCCTCGCCGTCACCGTGGATCGTCGCGTCGTCGCCACTGAGCGTAAGGGGCTTGTCGATACTGATCGTCTCCTCGTACGTCCCCGGCTCGACGTTGACTGTCGACCCCGCCGGTGCATCGTCGATCACTTCCTGAATCGTCTCTCCGTCCTCGACGGTGCGTACTTCCTCGCGGTCGAGCAGGGGAGTGACAGCGTCGACCCGATCGTCCGCCTGTGCGCGCTGGTCGTCGACCCCGTCCCGGACGATATCGGCGCTATCGACATCGAACGTTCTGGTGCGGAGTTCAGCCCAATCTACGACCTCGCCGCCGTACTCCGAACTGAACTCGGCGGCAGCGGATTCCGTGCCGAACGGGACGACCGCATCTCCAGCGGGCGTACGCGCCTCGCTGTCGACTACGAAAGACGCATCGCTCGCATCGACCCAGCCAGTCGATGTCTCGGCGGTCAGATACCCCTCATCCGTGAGTTCGACTGACGTCCTCCCGTAGTTCGAGACGTAGACGACCAGCGGGTAGCCGAACTGCTGCTCGTGTTCGGGCTGGTCGAGCGTACTAACTGCCTGCTCGACACCGTAGTAGCCGACTACGTACTCGTACTGGGAGTAAAACACCTGCACACGGGGGATCGAGAGGTCCTCGTGCTCGGCGTCACGCTGGTCTTCCTGTGAGATACCCAGCGTCGTCACTGAGTCGAACGGTTCCGGCGAAGGGGCCGCTTCGTCAACATCAGCGACGAACACGCCGACAGCAATGATTCCCATCAGGCCAGCGATGATCACCACCGCAATGGTTAGCTCCCGACCACGGTACAGCATCTGGTTCACACGTCGTTATATCGGGTGTGGTGATTTACGTTGTCTGGTGTGGTTCTCGAACGGGCAGCGAAAACAGGCTCGCAATAGCTGTACGATCCACTGGTCGTGCTGAAAACACCGGAGGGTTACTCGTCGTTACCGTTCGCTTCGTCGCCGTTCTCCTCTTCTTCAGCTTCGGCCAGTTGCTCTTCCATGGTCTCGTCGAACTCCTCTTCAGTGACGACGTGGGTCTCAAAGAGCATGCCCGAATGGCCAGCGCCACAGTACTCAGTACAGTAGCCCTGATACGAGCCAGTCTCGGTCGGGGTCGTCGACACAGTGTGGACCACGCCGGGCTGGGCCTGCTGTTTCACGCCCAGCTCCGGTATGTGAATCATATGTAACCAGTTCTCCGCAGTCACCTGCATGTACACCTCTTGCCCCTCAGGGATGTACATCTCGTTCGTCATCTCGACGCCCTCGTGCTCGTTCTGGTACTCGAAGTGCCACTGCCAGGCGTCGTCTCCCTCGATTTCGACAACGACGGCGTCTTCGGGTGGTTCGTCGTCGGCCATTGAGCTGACCTGGGGATCCGCCATGACCTCGAAGGCGGCAAAACCGACGAACAGCAGGACGATAGCAGTCGCGATCGTCCACGTGATCTCCAGACGGCGGTTCTCCTCGGTCGGCTTCGGATCGTCGTTGTTCCGGAACTTCAGGACGGCGTAAATGAGGATCCCTTGAACCAGTAACGTGATCGGCAGGGCGACGATGAGCAGCCGTTCGTTGAGGTCGTAGATCAGCTCCGCAGAGGTGGACGCCGCCGAAACCGGCTGAGCCAGTAGCAGCAACAGCGTCCCCGTCCACACGGTGATCAGGGCGATCCGCGCTCTCTTCATTATGGGTCATTCTTAGGGAAAGGGGGTTAAATATGTGCTGACTTTTCGACTCACAGCCCGACAAAGCGCGCCGCATAAGTATCCCCAGTCGAATGGTATCTCAAGAGGTAGTCGTACGTGTCACACCCCGCCGTTCGAAGCGAATCGAGTTTCCCGCTGGTCGGTACTCACGACCGGTTCACGTGGTTACTGACCACGACGGTGATGGGTGTGTATCTGCTGATCGTCGTCGGCGCGACGACGACGATCACCGACGCTGCAGCGGCGTGCGGGGGCTGGCCAGCCTGTGGCGGAGAGTGGGTTGCCATCTCCGATACACAGATCGCGATCGCATGGGGCCACCGAGTAACTGCCCTTATCGTCGGTCTGCTCGTCGCGATCACCGCTGGAATCGCCTTGATCGGGGACGCGTCACGACGTGTTCAGGCGGCGCTCGGGCTCGGTGTAGCCCTGTACACGACACAGGTGGCTATCGGCGCGGCCGCCGCGACCGTTGGTCTGACCGGTGTGCTCTCGAACCTGCACCTGCTCGTCGCGATGGCCGTGTTTGGAACGCTGGTGATCGCGCTCGCGTGGACACTCGAAGCCGAGACGGCCGGTCTCGACGTCGACACCGATCCCGCAGAGCCGGAGCCCGAGCCCGAACCAGTCGAAGATGTTCCGACACCCGCGGTCCCGGATGACGTGCTGGGCCGGGCAAAACTGACCGCATTCGCCTATTTCCGACTGATGAAACCGCGTCTGATGTGGCTGCTCTGTCTCGTGGCATCAGCAGGAATGGCGCTGGCCGCAGGTCCCGACCTGACCGTTCGGACAATCGTGTTGACGCTTACCGGTGGTGTACTGGCGATCGGCGCGAGCGGGACGTTCAACCACGTACTGGAACGCGACGTCGACAAAAAGATGGCCCGAACCTCGGACCGACCGGTCGCAACCCACCTCGTCCCCGTTCGAAATGCGATAGCCTTTGGAGGCCTGCTGACCGTCGCGTCACTCGCCGTTTTCCTGCAGGTGAACCTGCTTGCGGCAGCGCTTGGACTGATTGCGATCCTGTTTTACAGTGTGATATACACGCTGGTACTAAAGCCGAACACGGTCCAGAATACGGTGATCGGCGGCGCTGCCGGAGCACTCCCTGCGATGATCGGCTGGGCGGCCGTCACAGGACGGATCGGCCTGCCGGGGCTCGCGCTCGCAGGTGTGATCTTCCTGTGGACACCCGCTCACTTCTACAACCTCGCACTGGCGTACAAGGACGACTACGCCAGAGGCGGGTTCCCGATGATGCCGGTCGTCCACGGTGAAGCGGTCACGAGAAAGCATATCCTGTGGTATCTGGCTGCAACCCTGCTGGGCGCGAGCGCACTTTCGGTCATCACGGACCTCGGCGTTCTCTACGCCGCGACGACAGTCACCCTGGGCGCTGTCTTCCTCTGGGCAGTCATCCGCCTCCACTGGGAGCGCACCGAACAGGCGGCGTTCCGCGCGTTCCACGCCTCAAACGCCTATCTCGGTGCGCTGCTCGTCGCAATCGTCGTCGACGCACTCGTCCTGTAACTGATGCGCTTACTCACAGAACAATCCGATCTCGATCGTTTCCTGCCCGGCAGGGAGACCGCCCTGCTGTACGCGGTCATCATCAACACCCAGCTCATCTTCGTCGGTATGTATCTTCTCATGATCGGTCAGACGAGTGTGACGACGTTTCACGTCTACCCACTGATCTGGTTGAACGTCGGCGCGTGGGCGCTCTACCGAACGTCGCCGGCCGAGGCGTCAGTTCGAACACGGCGGATCGCGCGGGCAGTCGCCGGGGGCTATTTCGTGCTGCTTGCCCTCCTCGGCGGGCTGGTCTCACCGGGTGCGTCGTTCTACGAGACAGCCTTCGCAGGCGGATTCAACGTGAACGTCGTGGGGCCGCCGGGGCTCGTCCCGAACCTGTACTACGGCGGTGAGCTTATCGAGCTCTCGCTGATGCCCGCCCTCCTCGTCGGCTACGCCGCGCTGACCTATCTCGTCTACGCGACGATTATCGATGCGACCAACGCCGCGATCTCGGGGCTGCTCGGATTGATCTCCTGTGTGAGCTGTACGTGGCCGCTGATCGCCGCCATCGTGGCAAGTCTCACCGGCGGTTCGGCGAGCGCGTTCACCGCCGCCACGTCGGGGTGGTCCTTTGGCCTGTCGACGGCCGTCTTCGTCGTGACGGTCGCCCTGCTGTACTGGCGGCCGTTCGGGCGGTAGCGTCAGCGCCCACACTCGTCTCGGGCGCTTTATACTTCGGAAGGTAGAAACCCCACGTAGCTGTGGCCCGTCTCTCGCTTCGAACCAGTTTGAAGACGCTCGACGAGTTTGACGCGCTCGTACTCGTCTCGTTACTCTGGTTTCTCGCGAAGTTCGTCCGTTATGCGTTCCCGCCGCTGTTCGAGCCGCTACAGGGCGTCTATGGAGTCACGAACGCCGAAATCGGGTTTGCGTACACCGGGTTCATGCTGACCTACGCCGCGATGCAGTTCCCCTCGGGCGCGCTCGCGGATCGGTTCGGCTCGGTTCGCGTCATCGCGACCGGAAGTATGGTCGCCGCGCTGGCGGCGCTCGCCCTGGTTATCGATTCGCCCTTCGCCGTCCTCGTCGGCGCAATGGTCCTGATGGGCGCGGGGACGGGTGCACACAAGACGGTCGCGATTCGCCTGCTTTCGCGCCTGTATCCTGCCAGAACGGGCCGGGCGCTGGGAACGATGGATACGATCGGCACGTTTGCGGGTGTGGTCGCACCGGCGGTCGTCGTCGCCGTCCTTGCGGGACCAGCCCTGCTCGGCGAGAGCTGGCGCACGGTCTTTCTCGTTGCTGGACTCGCGGGGGTCGCCGGAACGGTCGCGTTCACGTTGCGGGTCTCTGATCCGGACGGGACGGACAGTGCTGGCGCGTCAGGCGGGACAGTTCGTGAATACGTCACGCTCTTTCGAAGCCCGCGCTTGCTCGCCTTCGTCCTCGTCACGGTGCTGTTCGGGTTTACCTACAACGGCGTCGTCGCCTTTCTACCGCTGTATCTCACCAGCGAGGCGGGTCTGACGCCCGCGACCGCGAGTCTGCTCTTTGCGGCGCTGTTCGCCGCGAGCGTCGTGCAGGTCGTCTCCGGAACGCTCAGCGACCGGGTTGGCGAGTTACCGGTGATCGTCGCTACGCTCGCGCTGGCGACGACCGCACTCGCCGCGCTTGTCGTCCTGACGCCGACGGGTCGGCCGCTCGTGCTCGGCGCGGTCGTCGTGGTGATCGGCCTCGGCTCACACGGATTTCGGCCAGTCCGGGGTGCCTACTGGATGTCGGTGCTCCCCGAGTCACTTGCGGGGGGCAGTCTGGGAATCGTTCGGACGCTCCTGATGGGATCGGGTGCGCTCGCTCCGGCCGTCGTCGGCGTCCTCTCCGAGTCGGTCGGGTTCGTCCCGACGTTCTGGGTCCTCACAGCGACGATTGCCTGCTCCGCTACGCTCGCCGCGGTGTTGCTGTTCACCCGATGAAACCCGCTGGCTCCCCCGGCCGTTGATACTGTAGGCGACGCGTTAGTACATATGACAGCGACCCTCACACAACCAACGGTCCTTCTCCCGGTCGACGTCGACGAGCCGACGACGCCGCCGGACGCACTCATCGACCTGCTGGGCCCCCACCGTGTGGTCGTCCTCGGCTACGGAATGGTCCCCGACCAGACGCCGACCGAGCAGTACGAAGCCGAGTTTGGAGACGCTGCGCGCGAGCGGATCGGGGCCATCGTTGACGAGTTCGAGGGCGAGAACGACGTCATCTCGACGGTCGTTTTCACGAGGGACCGATCCCAGACGGTGGACCGCGTCGCCGAGGAGCACGGGGTCGACGCAGTGGTAACACCCGCCGAGATCGACGACCGCGTAGACGAGGTACTCGTGCCCATCAAGGGCGATCCAAACATCGTACGCATCGTGGAGTTCACGGGTCGATTGCTCGACAACGGCGAGGCATCGGTTACCGTGTTCCACGTCGCGGAGTCGGACGCCGACGAGGCGCGTGCGGAGTTCCTGTTGCGCGGTGCCTGCGACAAACTCCGGGAATACGGCGTCGATGCCGACCGAGTGGGATGGAAACAGGAACGGTCCGGATCGGCGGCGAAAACGATCGCAGCGACTGCCGAGGAGTACGACCTACTGGTCGTCGGTGAATCCGAGCCATCGCTCCGGCGACGGATCCTCGGTGGCGTCACGGGCCGGATTAGCGACCGAACGAACCGCCCGACGCTCGTGGTCAGGCGTCGGTGAGTACGTCCCCGCAATCAGTCTCGATGGCCCCAGCGCTTGCCCTCCTCGTCGTAGCGGGCCTCCGAGATCCGGTCGTGCTGGTCGTCGCTGAGCGAGACGTCGACCGCGCCGACGTTCTCGTCTAGCTGGTCGACGGTGCGCGCGCCGACGATCGGGACGCAGGTGAACTTCTCCTGATCCATGAGCCAGCGCAGGGACACCTGTGCGGGCGTGGCGTCGACCTCCTCGGCGACGGCCCGAATCTCGTCGAGCACCTGCCAGCCCCGATCGGAGACGTAGAAGTTGTCGAACCGGGGGTCGATATCGCCGCGTGAGCCCTCCGGTGCGTCGATGCCATCGTCGGTGCGCTCGTACTTGCCCGTCAGGAACCCGCCCGCCAGCGGCGAGTACGGACAGACCGCGATGTCCTGATCGGCGCAGACGTCCAGATAGTCCACCACGTCGTCGCGATAGGCGGCGTGGAACAGGGGCTGGGTTACGTCGAACCATTCGAGCCCCTCCACGTCGCTCTTCCAGAGGGCCTTCGTGAGCTTCCAGGCGGCCATCGTCGACGCCCCGATGTAGTGGACCTTGCCCTCGCGCACGAGGTCGTTGAGGGTCCGCAGGGTCTCTTCGATCCTCGTATCGTCGTCGAAGCGGTGGATGTAGTACAGATCGAGGTAGTCGGTACCGAGCCGATCCAGCGTGCCCTCTATCTGTGACCGGATGTGCTTGCGTCCAAGCCCCGAGTCGTTCGGGCCGGGTTCGCCGTCGCCGTCGTAGGGGAAGTAGACCTTCGAGGCGAGGACGAAGTCGTCGCGCTTCTGGTCTTCCAGCCACTCGCCGATCCACTGCTCGCTTTTCCCGTTCGGCGTGCCGTAGACGTTCGCGGTGTCGATGAAGTTGATCCCGCGCTCCGCCGCTGCATCGAGCAGTTCGTGGGCCTCCTCTTTGCTCGTTTCTACGGTCCCATCGGTGTCGCGACCGAAGCGCCACGTACCGAGACAGAGCTGTGAGACTGACGTGCCGGTCGAACCGAGCTGTGTGTACTCCATACGACCGCATATCGCCCGCCGAGGGAGTTAATCGGTTGGGTAGCGGTCAGCTGGTACGTCGGATCGTGGAACCGTCGTGACAGGCACAAAACATATACGACGATCCCATCACCGATTACCCATGGTCACCCCTGAATACGCGCTGGAGGGTAGCCGATGACACCCCCGAGCCGTCGGCAGGTCCTCGGCGTGAGTGCTATGGCTCTCCTCGCTGGCTGTGTAGACCAAGAGTCACAGCCGGAAGACGAACACGGGGATGACGACGAAGACCCCGACGAACAGCAGAATGACCCCGATGAGGAACCACCGTCAGACGAGTATCTGTATCTGAGCGCATGGATTATAGAGGATGTACCGGCATCTATTGACCCGATTCCATCAGACGATGATCGAGTCGACGGCGTTGGCCTCTTTACCGAAGTGTTCGAGAAACTTTCTGACGAGGATCACGAACGAGGGACTGTTCGGAGTGCTGAATTCGGCGAGTTCGAGGCGGTTTCTACCGGCGAAATCAGTGTAATGAGCGAGGATGGGAAAGCGACACAGGAGGCCTACGAGGATCTTCCAGAACAGAGTTCCGAAGAGCTTCCAACGACGCCCTATCTCGAACACGAGGGGGAAGTCATTAGCGTTCGTCTTACCGTTTTGAGAGAAGAATAGTATCATCGAATAGTATGTTTATTTACCAGAATCAAGGCGAGAATGCCCCTTCCTCAACGAGCGACCAACGGGGGCGAGTAGGGAGGGGATGAATCGCCGCACGCAGTGCAAACCATTAAATAAAAATATTTTTAATCAATAAATAGCGATGGAATACAGTCACCGCTACCACGCTTACCCGACACAAGAGGTGGCGGAGACTGTCGAACATCACATCGACGTTCATCGCCAAGCGTACAACTTTACGCGGTACGAATACACAACCCACAGAGACGCCGACGATGTTGGATCGGCGTACAAGCATCACAACCGTCTCACCGACTGGAAAGACGAGTTCCCCCTGTTCAAAGAGGTTCACTCCAAAGCACTCCAGCGAACCGTCACGCGGTTCTACCAGAACCTCTCGAACCTCTCTGAACAGAAAGCTAATGGGAACACTGTCGGGATGCTCAAGTGGAAATCTCCGGCGGAGTACCAGAGTATGACGTATTCGCAGTCCGGCTTCGAACTCAAAAACAAGAGTGGCCGCCACGCGACACTCTGGCTCTCGAAAATCGGTGACATCAACATCCGGTACCACCGCGAGATCCCCGACAAAACAGACATCAAAGAAGTCACAATCAAGAAAGAGACAACTGGAGAGTGGTTCGTCTCTTTTGGTCTCGAAACCGACGAGGCCGATCTCCCCGAGAAACCTGACGTGGATTCGCTCACCACGAACAACAGCGTTGGCATCGACCTCGGTATCCGCAACTATATTCACACCAGCGATGGAAAGACCGTGGATTGGCTTGATCTCGAAGACGAGCACGAACAGCTCCGCCGCGAGCAACGCAAGCTCTCACGGAAGGAACAAGGGTCAAACAACTACGAGAAACAACGACTGAAGGTTGCGAAAGCCAAGCGTCACCTCCGGCAGAAGGTGCTGGACTACCAACACAAACTCACGACGTGGCTGGTCAAAGAGTACGACGCTGTGTTCGTTGAGGACTTGAACGTAAAAGGGATGCTCGAACAGTCCCACAACGCTCGTAACAAGCAGGACGCGGCGTGGCGACAGTTCATCACGCTCCTCGAATACAAAGCCGAGTTGTACGGGACACACGTCGTTCAGGTCGAAGCCGCTGGGACGACGAAAGAGTGTGCGTCGTGTGGCGTGGAAGCCGCGAAACCCATCTGGGTCAGAGAACATTCCTGTCCGTCGTGTGGGTTCGAATGTGACCGTGATGCAAATGCAGCGATGAACGTCTTGCAGAGAGGCTTTTCTGAGTTAGGGCTGGGATGGCCCGAAGACACGCCTGTGGAGACTGCGCTCCCTACGGACACCACTTCGGTGTCTGCAAAGCGCGTCATCGAAACAGGAAGCCCCACCCTCAACGAAGCCGCACCAGCGGCTGAGTAGGGTGGGGTAGTTCACGCGACTTCTCGACGATCCCTTCGAGTTCGTCCGCGTCCTCCTCCGGGAGCGTTCCGAATCCCTCAGGCCAATCGGCGGTCGCGTCGTCCAGTATGCGATCCACGAGGACGTCTTCCCGGATGCCGATGGTCTCTGTCCCCACACTTGTGTCTGTATATACAAACACAACACCACTGGTGACGGCTCACTCCCCGAGAAACTCGTTCAGTTCCTGGAACTCCTCTCTCGACAGAATTACGTGCGTCTCGAACGCGTCGAACTGCTCGAAGTCGTCATCGATCGTCAACACCGTGTTGACGCCCTCCTCGATGGCGACCTGTGCGTAGTAGCCATCCCAGCCGCCGACGTTGGCGGTCCGGGCGCGGTCGAAGCCGCCGCGGACCGTCGCCTCCGGCAGTCGGTTACACCAGTGGACCCGCCGGGCATCCATGAAGTTCTCCAGCAGTCGGGCGGCTTCTGCGTTCGTCCGCCCGTAGTAGGTCGTCAGCACGGCATGGGCACCGAACAGCGCGGGGTAGGGGACGACGGCGTCGATTTTGCCCGCGATCGCGTCGTGGACGTACGAGAGCGCGGCGTCGCGGACCGGCGCGTCGGTGTGTGCCAGCGCGATCACACCGACATCGAACAGGTATGGCCCTCCGCCATCGCTCATCGATCGCCCTCGCGCGCACCACGCTCCACGGCCTCGCGGTGCCGACGGGCGCTCGGCGCCACATCGTCAAGCGGCTTCAGGTCGCTTTCCGCACCGGTCTCTCCAACGAGTCGCTCCATCCGTTCGATGACCTGTTCGGGATCGGGTTCCGGTTCGACGACCGCTTTCCCGTCCTCCTCGCGGACCTCGACCTCCGTACCGGGCGCGATACCGAGCCGCTCACGGAGCTCCTTTGGAAGGACGATCCGCCCTTTTGCGTCGACCTGAACCATAGTCCCACTTTGAGTGGGAAACGTATAACAGTTTTCGCTCACGTCATCCCACAGTGATTAGTCGGCTCGGTAACAACCTCGAATCATGACACTCACTGTCGCGGGCTTCGGCCTCGGCGGCCTCGGTCAGCTAGAACTCCAGTTGTTCGCGGATATGGACGGCGTCGACGTGATCGCCGGTGCCGATCCGTCCGGAAAGGCCCGAAAGACGTTCGCAAGCGAGTTCGACGCCCCGGCGTACGAGACGACCGACGAACTCCTCGACGAGCACGCGCCGGATATCGTGAACATCGCCTCGATCCACTCGGTCCACCACGAACAGGTACTACAGGCCCTCGACGCCGGGGCGCATGTCCACGTCGAGAAGCCGATGACCACGACCGTCGAGGACGCCGTTACGCTCGTCGATGCCGCTGCGGCGTCGAATCAGCAGGTGCAAGTGGGCTACCAGCGTCACTTCGATCCGCGTTTTCGCGAACTCCGCGAGTGTATCGAGTCGGGGATGATCGGCGAGCCACACTTCGTGGACTGTCACCTCGAACAGGACTGGGTCGACTACGCGAAGACGTGGCGTGGCGATCCCGAGCTATCCGGCGGTGGCTTTCTCTATGACTCGGGCTCGCACCTGCTCGACGTCCTGCTGTGGACGCTCGACGCCGAGCCGGTCTCGGTGAGCGCGACGATCGACGAGCACGGGACGGGCGTCGACATCAACAGCGCGCTCTCCGTGGAACTTGAGCGCGAGGACGGGCGAGTGACCGCGAGCGCCGCGCTCGTGGGCAATGGCCCAACAACGCCGGATGTCGGTGACTCGCTGAACATCTACGGTACTGACGGAAGAGTCTCTCAGGACGAGAGCGGCGTGACGCGAACCGACCCGGGCGGGGAACCGGCGTCGATTCCAGTGGAGGGCGAGACGGACTTCGTCACTCTGACCGAGGCAAAACTGGAGAACCTGCTCGATGCGATCCGCAACGACTCGGCGGTTGCGGTACCGCCCGAGTACGGCCTGTGGGCCATCGCACTCGCCGAGGCGGCAGCCATCTCGGCCGAACGAGGGGAGCGCGTCGACGTGCAGACGCTGCTCGAAAACGCGCGAAGCGGGTAGACTCGTTTCAGTTATGTACTTCAATACTTGTAGCATATTGCTACAGTATTCGAAGTAAGGGAATATCGATGATGAGTTCCTCACGCGCCCGAGTTCGTCAGCTCGGCAGCCGCCCGGTCCGGTCGACGATGAACAGTATGACGACGCTCGCACCCAGAACGACCGCGCTGGCGGCGAACACCTCGTCGTAGGTGTAGCCCCCCTCGATGAAGACACCAAGTACATACGACCCCAGCGACTGGCTGAGCATCCAGATGGAGCTGAAGACCGCGTAGGCGCTCCCGCGGGTCTCGTCGGGGAGCGTCCCGAGGACGTAGGTATCGACTGCAGGGAAGAGCGTGTGGATGACAAAGCCGATAACGACAGTGACAGCAATCAGTCCAGGAAGGCTTTCGACGGTCGTCAAGACGAACAGGCTTGCGGCGAAGGTTCCGACGATACCAAGCAGGTAGGGAATTTTTGGGAGTCGATCCGCGAGATCGCCACCGACGAAGAAGGCGGGGATCCCCGCAGCAAACACCAGCGTGAGCATCGTGCTCGACATGCCCCGGGAGAGCCCCTTCGACTGCATGTAGAGTTCGTAAAAGTTGAACACACCCTGCCAGATGAAGACGGTGATGCCAGCGATAGCGAGCGCTGTCCCGATGAGTCGCCACTCCGAAAGCGCGCCAGCGATCAGATCGCTATCCTCCCGACCGGCGTCGGGGAGGTCCGTCTGACCTGCGACCACGTAGATATAGAGGGTAACAGCACCCGCGCCAACGGCGATGAGCCACAGCGAGAGCCGCCAGTTCACGAACAGCGTCAGCGCGACCAGCGGGGCCGCGACGACCGCTGCGACCTGACTGGCCGCGCCGTGGACCCCCATCACCCGACCAACCCGGTCGGGAAACAGTTCGCTCACCAGTGGGTTCGCCGAAACGAAGTAGACCCCCGAAGCGATCCCCATGAGGAAGGTCCCGATCATCAGGTGTGGCACCGTCGTTGCGGTCGCCGCCACCGCCGACGAGCCTGCGAGGATCGTCCCCGACACCAGCACGAGATGATGCCGTGGGACTTTGGTCAGCAACCAGCCGGTTGGCAGCCGAAGCGAGGCGCTACCGACCCACGCAAGCGTAACGACCAGCCCGGCCGTGGCCTCACCGATGGCGAACTCCGCGATAAAGACATCGAGCAACGGTGCGAAGATGATCCGTGCGAGGTTGACGAGAAAGACGAGCCCGCACAGGGAGGCGAAGAGTCGAGTGCGACCCACTTTAGGAGTCTGCCAGCAGTTCCTCGGCTGTCACCAGCGATTCGAGTTCGACGTCGATTTCAGCGAGGTTCTCGCGCCCCCCTTCGTTTCTGTCGACGACGACTACCACGCGGTCGACCGTCGCACCCGCATCGCGCAGCGCTTCTACGGCGTCGACCGCGCTCTGTCCGGTCGTCGCGATGTCTTCGAGGACGACTATCTCCTCACCGTCGTCGAGATGCCCCTCGATCAGATTCGCTGTCCCGTACTCCTTTTTTTGCTTG
Organism: Natranaeroarchaeum sulfidigenes; assembly: GCF_017094485.1. Taxonomy (NCBI): domain Archaea; kingdom Methanobacteriati; phylum Methanobacteriota; class Halobacteria; order Halobacteriales; family Natronoarchaeaceae; genus Natranaeroarchaeum; species Natranaeroarchaeum sulfidigenes. Next base: position 743,575 of record NZ_CP064786.1, on the reverse strand, counting down.
CGGGCGATCACGTAAGGCTGACCGGTCTCGACGCTGGTAACGGCGACCAGTGGGACGGCACCGAGCGCGACGCCTGCGAGTTTCTCATCGTCGATCCGCTCAGCGAATGCTTCGGCGATCAACTCGAGACAGTGCGGGTCGGTCTCGAAGAGGTACTTGTCGACGTAGTACTCGCTCGTCCCGCCGTGAGAGAGCTCGAACTCGCCGTACTGGACCGCGTCGGCGTCCCGCAGCGCCGCAATGAGTTCGTCGTTTGCCATACTACCAACTCGTTACGGGGGCGGTATAAGCGCCGTGAAACGTCGGCGTGAGGACGTGGGGACGCAGGGAAACGCGGGCGCCGCCGGATCGATCACTGCGCCGCCGCGGCGTCGACGACCCGCCCGACGAACAGCAGCGTCTCTGTGGGCCGGTCGCGGATACAGAAGAGGAACGGTCGATCGACGGTCATCTCGAAGGTGTCCTGTGGTGCCGACTCCTCCATTCCGACCGCGGTCGCCGCGGCGGCCTCAGTTCCCTCCTCGTCGACCGATACGAAGGCGTCGTGCCAGACGTCGCTGATCGCCAGCCCGCCGTCCTCGACGATTCCGCTGAAGTCGGCCGAACCGAGGTCGAACGCGACTTCCATCCCGAGTGCCGAGAGGACCTCTTTGAGCGCGAACGAGGACTCGTACTCGAAGCGCGGTAGCTCGATCGTCCCCTGAATCGTGGATAGCTCGCCAAGCAGTCCACCGAGCGTCGCCGGATCGAGAGCCTCCTCGAAGGCCTCGAACTCGCCCTCGGCGGGCAATATCACGATCATGCTCACTTCGTTGCCGACGTAGGGCAGGTCGACGAGCTGGTGGCCATCGACTTCGGCGTACGGGAACCGTTGTTCTTGAGACATCATCTCGACCTCCCCAGTCTCGCCGTCGAGCGCGGTGAACTCGGCGGGCTCGGTCGCCCCCTCGTTGAACTGGTGGAGCCAGCTCGCGTGAAAGTAGATCGCGTTGGTCAGCACGAGGACGGTCGAGGCATCGACGGCGTTCTGCGGGAGTAACTCGTCGATCCGGTCTTCCGTCTGCTCGGCGATGTACTCGTTGATCTCGGTGCGAGCAGCCCCGGGATCAGTCTCGAAGGGAACCGAACGGAGCTCTGCGCCGTAGTGTTCGTCGAGGGTGTCGAGAAACTCGTCCCGATAGGGGTATTCCTCGCGCCCCCAGACGTCGTTGACCGCGCGGAGCGTGAACGGCTCGCCGTCGTTGTTATCCTGGGCGTCCGAACGGGCATCGAGTTCGGCGTCCAGATCCGCGAAGGCGGCATGCTGTTCGTCCTGATCGAGCGCGAAGGCGAGTGCGTCGGCCATCGCCGTCTCGGTGTCGTCGCGCGCCCCCGCCCACGTCATCGCCAGCGCGGCGCGGATGCTATACGGTGAGAAAAAGAGGTTCTCCTCGGGGGTGTCCTCGATCAACTCCACGAGGGCGTCCAGTGCGAACTGGTCGTTGCCAGCAACGAGCTGGTCCAGATCTTGAGTGGGGAGATCGTCGATGCTCCCACCCATCCCCCCACCGGGGCTATCGAGCCCGTCCAGACACCCGGCGAGCAGCGCGCCCTGTACCGCGCCGGCCAGCGCCAGCACCTCGCGACGACCGCGCGCCGGCGTCATTCGCTCCCGTGTCATACTTGCAGAGTCGACGACCCACACAAAGGGCTTTCTGTAGACTCAAAGAGCTGCTGTCGTCATCCTTCCTCGTAAACCGTTTTAAACACGGGCTTCAATTGAGTGCATATGGGATTTGACGAGATGGACGTCGACACCATCTGGATGGACGGCGAGTTCGTGGACTGGGAGGACGCCCAGATCCACGTGCTCACACACGGACTGCACTACGGTACTGGCATCTTCGAGGGTGTGCGATGTTACGACACCGAGGACGGCCCAGCTCTGTTTCGCTGGGATGCCCACCTCGACCGATTTTACGAGTCCGGCAAGCCCTACGAGATGGAGATCGAACACGACCGCGAGGAACTGACCGAAGCGACGATGGAGCTGATCCGCAGACAGGACCTCGAATCCTGTTACATCCGGCCGATCGCCTTCTACGGCTACAACAGCCTCGGCGTGAGTCCGAAAGACTGCCCGACCCGCACCGCCATCGCATGCTGGCCGTGGGGTACCTACCTCGGCGAGGACGCCCTCGAAAACGGCGTCGAGGTGATGGTCTCCTCGTGGCGGAAACACTCCTCCAGTCAGATCCCGACAAACGCCAAGACGACCGGGCTCTACGTCAACAGCATGCTCGCTGGGGAGGAAGCCCGCCGAAACGGCTTCACCGAGGCAATCGTGCTCGACAAGGAGGGCTACGTCGCCGAAGGCCCCGGCGAGAATATCTTCCTCGTCCGCGACGGCGAGCTGTACACGCCCGCGCTCTCCCAGTCGATCCTCGACGGCATCACGCGCCAGAGCGTCATCGAGGTCGCCCGCGATCTGGGCTACACCGTCCACGACCAGGCGACGATCGGGCGCGGCGAGTTGCACACGGCTGATGAACTGTTCTTCACCGGGACCGCCGCGGAGGTCACGCCGATCCGGCAGGTGGACAACGTCGAGATCGGCTCAGGAACGCGCGGGCCGGTGACCGAGGAGATTCAACAGGAGTTCTTCGACATGCTCGAATCGCCACCCGAGAAGTACGACGACTGGTTCACCTACGTCTAGAGCATCCAGCGTCCCGTGTTATTCGTCGGACTCGATCGTCACGTCGGTACTGTCTTCGTGTTTGCGGTTGTCGGACCCCTGTTTGTCCTCCTGATCTCTCGACACCCGCCGCGGATCGAGCCGACCGTACTCGGTGTCGGCCGCCTCCTGTACATCGATCGGGATCCCACCGATACTCTGTCTTCCTGGCCCGTTCCCGTTGGAATCACCGAAGCCAGCGCTCAGCAGTCGTGTCAGCGCCTCCTCGACGCGCTCATCGACCTCCTGGATGTCCTCGGGTTCGACCTCGATGACGAAGCCAGTAGTGATGTTCGGCGCGGTCGGCATGAAGAGGATCTCCCGGCCGTCGCTGGTCTGCTTGCCGGTTTTAAACGCGGTGAGACGCATATCGTCCCACGGTTCTATCTTGACCGGGGTCTGAAGGGCGTCGGTCCCGCCCAGTGCCGTCTCGGCCGCCATCTTCGAGGCGTTATAGACGACGCGAAGACCCGGGAGACGGTTCACCAGATCGTCGAGTGCGCTCTCGGCGAATCCCCCGAGTGCGGTCCGCATCAGATACCCCACTGCAAACACCAGTAACACGAACACGAGCAGGGTTACGATGACTCGCACCAGGTCAGTCGGAAGCCAACCCAGCCCCACAGTCGCGAGCAGGTCACCGTCGATGGCGGCGACGAACGGAAGCCCGGCGATGAACCCGGCCAACCAGATAACCACCCAGAGCGTGACGATGATCGGAACCAGGACGACGAGACCGCTCCCGAAGTCCCGTTTCCATGTTGTCATTACTTCCACTTCGGCGTCCTCCCTAATGAGCGCTGTTATCCTTCACCGTCGAGCGCGAGGAAAAACGATCAGGATCGCCCGAGCACCGCTCTCGCAGCGAACAGCGCGTTCTCCTTGCGCTCCATGACGCGCCGGTAAAAGTATGAGAGCCACCGATCGCCGTAGGGCGCGTACTGCCAGACCGTACAGTCCTCAGCGAGATCGATCTGAGCGGATTCTCTGACGCCCATCAGCATCTGGATCTCGAAGTCGGTCCCGTGGCGCTCGTGGAGTTCCTGAGCGTGCTCGATCATCGCCGGGTCGTGACTACCGACCGCGACACCGGACTCGCGGTGCTCGAAGGCGTACCGGAGTAGCTCGCGGTACTCCGCGTTGACGCGCTCTTTGCGACTGTAAGAGATGTCGGCTGGCTCGTCGTAGGCCCCCTTGACGAGTCGGAGCTTTCCCGGCACATCGACCAGTCGTTCGAGATCCTCGCGGGTCCGTTGCAGGTTTGCCTGCAAACAGAGCCCCACCGTTCCGTGTTCGCGGGCAAGCGGTTCGAATGCGTCAATAGTGGTATCGGTGGTCGTATGATCCTCCATATCGACCCAGACGAACACGTCCCGCAGTGTGGCGTGCTCGACGATCGCTGTGAGGTTCGTCTCGAAGTACTCTGGATCGACGTCGAGACCTATCTGCGAGGGCTTGACCGAGATACAGGCCTGCAGATCCTCCGCCGCGATATCCTCTATCAGCTGGAGATACGCGTCCCGATCCGCGGCCGCCTCAGCGCGCGCATCGTAGTGCTCGCCGAGCAGGTTGAGGATCACGCCGATGCCGTGTTCGTTGTACTCGCGGGTGTGAGCAAGTGCTTCGGCGGGGGTCTCTCCGGCGACGAAGTTGTTCGCAATCGGCGGGAGCATATCGGACCGTTGGTAGTGTAGGGTTGTATAGTGTTCCCCGCCGAGAATCGTGAGTGTTTATGCCGGTCGGCCGACAGACCCGTGTATGAATCCACTGGAGATCGTCGTCGTTGCCTTCTGGCTGATGTTGCCCGCGTACGTCCCCAACAACGCGGCCGTGCTGACCGGCGGCGGCCCACCGATCGATGGCGGGCGAACCTGGAACGACAAGCGTGTCCTCGGTGACGGAAAAACGTGGCGGGGGACTGCGGGTGGCATCCTCGCGGGTGTTGGCCTCGGCCTCCTGTTGAATTTCCTCGCCGAAAGCGTCAGCTCGGCGTTTGCGTTCACTGTCCCCGAGTTCCCACTCGCGGCGCTGTTCGCACTGGCCGCCGGAGCGATGCTTGGCGACATTCTGGCGTCCTTCCTGAAACGCCGAACGGGGCGTGAACGCGGTGCGGCCTTCCCCGGTATCGACCAGCTGGACTTCGTCGTCGTCTCGCTCGTGCTAACCGCACTGGTCGCCACAGACTGGTTCATCCAGTGGTTCACGCTGCCGGTGATCCTCGCCGTCCTGATCCTGACGCCAGTCCTGCACGTCGGGACGAATATCATCGCGTTCAAACTCGGGCTGAAAGACGAACCGTGGTAGCCGGGCGTTGATCGCCAACCGTCGTATAGTGGACAGGATTCTTCAGTGGGAATCGACTACCGACTACTATGACGCGATCAGCGACGCCGCCACGGGATGTATCCGGGCGAGCAGATATGACTACCGTCGGCTACATCATCGCTGGCGGTGTACTACTCCTGTTGTTCCCGCTGTTACCCTTCATTGCACTCGCGTGGTTACTCAGTCGATGGCTGGGTACCGAACCGCGGGCGGAGAAAGCCTGAGGAACACTACCGACGGGCCGACCACTGACCGATTGGCTAGAACGGGATGGTAGCCAGTAGACTCGCGACCGTCGCTGGCATCTCGCCGTCAGTCGTCAGGACGACGTAGAGTGCGCCAAACTGGATGGCGTTGAATGCCCCATGGATTACGATGGGCACGAAGAGGTTCTCGGTGTACTCGTACAGGCCGCCGAGCACGAGACTGATGAAGAACAGTCCGATGATCGTCGGCATACTGTCGAAACCGCCGTAGGCCGGAATGTGGACGACTGCGAACAGCACGCTCGCGAGAACGAGGCCTGGCAAGACCCCGGAACGATTGACGAACTTCGTCTGGATGAGTCCGCGAAAGAGCAGCTCCTCGCCTGGGCCGATCAACAGGAACGAAAGCGGGATCATCACAAGCAGTATCTCGGGATTGGCGGTCGCCATTTCGACGACTTCGTGTTCGGATCCCTCGTAGCCAAGCGCCGCCAGTGCGCTCTGGACGCCGATCGAAGCCGCGAACGCGCCGAGAATCCCTCCGAAGACCCAGCCGACCTCCCGGAGTGTCGGCATCCGGAGCCGAATGAACTCGAGTCCGTATCCCTGACGGGACATATACCATGCCGAAATCCCGAGCATACCGATTCCCTGCAGAGTGACCGTCGAGATCACTGATAACAGGACAAGATCTTCGAACACCGGGACGCCGACACCCTGTAATGCGACAAGTATAATCACTGCCGTGACGGTTCCGATCAGGAACGCCCCGATTACCAGTCCGATCGAGACGGCGGTGATACGGAGTAACGACCTGTCTCCATCACCGTCCGACTGGATATCGTCGTCGCCGGTCGTGTCCCCGACAAAACCGTCGGTGTTTGGGTCGTCACTGTCAGTTGTGTGCCAGTCGTTACCGTCCTCGGGCGGGTCATCGACCCCCCAGCCATCGCCGTCCTCCGGTGGGTCGTCGTCGACTCCCCAGTCGTCGCCATCCTCGTTCCAGTCTGACATCTGTCGGACTCTACGGACTGGACGGCCTAAAAGGTGCCAATTCCGGGTGGTCGCTCACAGGCTCTCTCGCTCTTCGGGTGCACCCTTCGAGATCGAGGTGTCGACCATACTGGACAGTTCCTGCACACAGTTCCGACAGTACCGATATTCCGGTTCGTTCTCGGTGTGACAGAAACCACAGTGGACCACTGGCTCGTCGTCAATGTCGCCTCCGGACTCGGATCGGGTGGCGTCTACGGCCGGATCCGTCTGTGCTGGGGTATTTTTATCGACCGGCAGTCCGTCGGAGCGGCGGTAGAGGTAGTAGCCGACGAGCAGGTGCATCAGCACGAAGATGCCGGCGTACGCGAGCACCCACGTCGGAACCGTCTCGACGGATATCATTGAGCGAAAATACGCGCTCTCGATACTAAAACGTTATCGGGGCGAGACCGTATCCTACTAACGGCTTGCACGCCGAATAGGACGTATGCCTACGGCAACTCGGGACGGCGTGTCACTGTACTACGATACCTGGGGAAGCGGGGAGACGGTCGTTTTCATCGAGGACGTGGGGTTTGGCGCGTGGCTCTGGGGGTGGCAGAACGACGCCCTGGCTGGGCCGTTCGAGACGCTCGTCTGGGACCTTCGAGGGACTGGTCGGTCCGATGTGCCTGAAGGACCGTACACCGTTCCACAGATGGCCAACGATCTGGAGGCGGTGCTCGCCGACCATGGTGTCCGAAACGTCCATCTCGTCGGCTGCGGACTTGGCGGAATGGTCGCGCTCGATTACGCACAGCGACACAACCGCGCCGAGACGCTGACGCTGATCGGGACGACTCCGGGCGGCGACGAGGCTGAGCGAAACATCGACCGGCTCGACGACGCGTTCGCGCCGCGGGACGACGAGGAAGCGCTGGCGTCGTCGCTGGAAGCGGTTCTTTCTGCCGCTTTCCGGGAGCAACATCCGGAGGCAGTAGAGCGGATCACGGCATGGCGCGCCGAGGACGATGCCGGACGGGAGGCATGGGAGGCGCAGGCGGCCGCGTTCGAGGGCTACGAACACCGAGATCCGCTGTACGAGACGACGGTGCCGACGCTCGTACTGCATGGCGAAGACGACGAAATCGTCCCATTCTCGAACGCCGAACTGCTAGATCGGGAGCTGCCACGGAGTGAACTGGAGGCCGCACCCGAAGCAGGCCATCTCGTCGGCGTCGAGCGGGCGACCGGCGTCAACGACGCGATTATCGGGTTCCTTGAAGCGCACGTCGAGTCGGACCAGTGAGGACTGGTTGCACGGTTGAATATATAAACCACGAACCACCTCGTTAATCGTTAGCACGACTCAACAGCCGTTTGAGACCGTCTACATGCAGAATCTCTGTCACAGGATGCGGCACGTTTCTCGTGGGGCGGAATGCCTTTTAGCGTGTACGGCCTCCAGTTGAGTACAGATGAGTCGACCGCGCATCGCCGTGTTGAACGCAGCCCACGACCCCGAGCACAACCGGCGGAATTTCCGCCGGGAGCTCGACGCCGACCTCGTGGAGTTCGACGTAACTAACGTCGAGGTTCCATCCGAAGTCCGGCGCTTCGACGGGGTCGTCGTCACAGGGTCACGCGTCTCCGTGTACTGGGACGAAGACTGGATCGCACCCACGCGAGAGTGGGTGCAGGGGGCTATCGAGGCAGGGCTGCCGTGTCTAGGCGTCTGTTGGGGCCACCAGCTACTGGCCGACGCGCTCGGCGGCGAAGTCGCGGATATGGGCGAGTACGAGATCGGTTACCGCGAGATCGAACACCACGGCGAGTCGAGGCTGTTCGACGGGATCGACGAGCGGTTCACCGCCTTTACGACCCACTCCGACGAGGTGGTCTCGCCACCCCCCGGTGCCGAGGTGCTCGCCGAGAACGACTACTCGATCCACGCGTTCCGCAAGGATCGGGTGTTCGGCGTCCAGTTCCATCCCGAGTACGACACCGAAACTGCTCGTGAGGTGACGCTCGGCAAGGATCTGGCCGACGAGCGCATTCAGCAGGTACTCGACGGCATCACCGAGGAGAACTACGCGAAGGCCTGCGAGGCGAAACTGGTCTTCGAGAACTGGCTCGACTTCGTTGACGATCTGCGTCAGCCCGAGACCGCCGTCGGCAGTGACGCCGTGGATCCGGCAGGGGCAGACTGAGAACCAACTTCGGTAGCGGTTCCGACCTGAGCGGACTTCTCCGGCCTGCTGTGCCATACTTCAATAGCTGTAGTGTAATGCTTCTAGAACTGTAGTGTTGTACTTCGAGTTCTGTAGTCACCGGCGGACGTATTTTGGCCCCACGGGTAGAATTCCCACCATGCTCGATTATGTCGATCTGGAGGCCGACCTCGCCGAAGAAGAGCGGCTGATCCGCGACACGGCCCGGGAGTTCGTCGCGGACCGCGTAAAACCGTCTGTCGGGGAGTGGTTCGAGTCCGGCGAGTTCCCCGAACACCTGATCGAGGAGATGGGTGATCTGGGGTTTTATGCGCCGAATCTGGAGGGCTACGGCTCGGCGAACGTGAGCGAGCGAGCGTACGGCCTGCTCATGCAGGAACTGGAAGCGGGCGATTCGGGGATTCGCTCGATGGCGAGCGTCCAGGGCGCACTCGTGATGTATCCGATCCACGCCTTCGGCACCGCCGCCCAGAAGGACCGCTGGCTCCCCGCGCTCGGTCAGGGCGATGCAGTCGGCTGCTTTGGGCTCACGGAACCGGAACACGGGTCCGATCCGGCCAGCATGGAGACCCGTGCAGAGGTGGACGGCGACGGCTACCTGCTCACAGGAACGAAGACGTGGATCACGAACGCGCCGATCGCTGACCTCGCGATAGTCTGGGCACGGGACGTCTCCGCGGAGGGTCAGCCGGTCCGTGGCTTCCTCGTCGAGACTGACGCTGACGGAGTAACGGTGAGCGAAATCGACGGCAAGCTCTCGATGCGGGCGTCCTCGACCGGTGAGATTTCGATGGACGACGCCTATGTTCCGCCGGAGAACGTCCTCGACGTTACGGGGATGAAAGGGCCGCTCTCCTGTCTGACCCAGGCCCGGTACGGCATCGCCTGGGGGGCGGTCGGCGCGGCCCGGGACTGCTTCGAGACGGCCCGCGAGTACGCGACCGATCGCGAGCAGTTCGACCGACCGATCGCGGGCTTTCAGCTGCAACAGGAGAAACTCACCGAAATGGCAACGCAGGTGACGACGGCCCAGCTACTGGCCCACCGGCTCGCCGACCTGAAGGAACGCGGTGATCTGCGTCCACAGCAGGTCTCGATGGCGAAACGCAACAACGTTCGGATGGCTCGCAAGCAGGCCGCTGTAGCTCGTGAAATACTTGGTGGGAACGGTATCACCACGGACTACTCGCCGATGCGCCACCTGGCCAACATGGAGACCGTCTACACCTACGAGGGGACCCACGATATTCATTCGTTGATCGTGGGTGAGGATCTCACTGGCCTTGCAGCCTTCGAGTGACGCGAAAGCGTCACGAGAAACGGTGGGAGGACAGTGAGCAATCGGCCTTGCAGCCTTCGAGTGACGCGAAAGCGTCACGAGAAACGGTGGGAGGACAGTGAGCAATCGGCCTTGCAGCCTTCGAGTGACGCGAAAGCGTCACGAGAAACGGTGGGAGGACAGTGAGCAATCGGCCTTGCAGCCTTCGAGTGACGCGAAAGCGTCACGAGAAACGGTGGGAGGACAGTGAGCAATCGGCCTCGCAGCCTTCGCGTAAAGGGAAGGGCCGCTCTGGCGGTTCTCAGAGAGTATCAGTCCGAAACGGTGAACGATAGCTGGTCGTCGTCCAGATCGTTCAATAGTCCGGAGCGGTCGGCCCGGTTGACAACGTACTCGCCGATGTAGACGGCCAGCGCACCGAGTGCCACGCCGACGACCACATCAGTCAACCAGTGGATACCCAGATACATCGTCGAAATCACGACGCTTGTTCCCAGCAGGAGCGCGAACGGTGTCCAGCGGGGGAACTCCCGGTGGCTCATCAGTGCCAGAATCATTGCAGTAACCGAAAGCGAGGTGTGCAACGAGGGGAAGACGTTGGTGTTGGTGTTGACCGCCGAGGTCAGAAACATCACTTCGGGGTACACCTCGTACATCGGCTGGCTGAGCAACCCGTCCATCACGTTACGCGGGCCATAGGCGATAAACAGCGTGTACATCAAGACACCGATACCGTAGTTGGCTGCGTATGCGATCAGCGTCACTTTCAGGTTGTGAAGGCTATCGCTGAACAGATATGCGATCATCGGGAAGACGAGCAACGCCACGTAGCCGAACACGTAAATAAACGAGAAGTAAAACGCTGCTTGCTCCGGAAACGCGTTCTGGAGCGCAATGAGGAACTCTCCTTCGATACCATATAACACACCTGTGACGTTTTGTCCGACCACCCACGAGATGTCCTGACTGACGTCGTGGAGACCTTTGTTAATTCCAAGTACGAGTACAAGCACAACCAAAAACGGCGCGACGTTGTACAGGCGGCGCTTGAACACCTCGGGTTCACGGAGGGGCGCAGAGAGGTGGGAGGGACCGACACAGACCACTAGGAGGGCTCCGAGGAGGGCGGCAGTGCCGAGGGCGACAATTCCTGTAACTATCAGTAACGACATCCTATATGTATCCACGAGCGTCTCGATAATGAAACTACTGTCTCCAGATTGTCGGGATGACTCCCTGTTCGTTCGGGATTCTTCAGGATAGTTCACGACGGATTGGAGAGGTGTGTCAGCTATGTCGGTAGGCGTGTGCTGCCCGTGCAGCCAACCGAGCGACACGCACAGGCTCTGGTCGGCCATTCCCAGAGGCAAATCTCTGCACGACTGTCTCGGTGTCGACATCTCCAATCGATCTAACAAAAATCGTGTTGCCGTCGACGGATACCGATTGTCGGGTGGGTAGAGACCGATAGATCTCCAGGCGTTTCCGGAGCGATTCCCCCTCGAATTCGCGTCGTATCGCCGGTTCTAGTCCGGTACTGTCTTCATAGCTCACCGAGAGTATCGGCCGATCGATCCGGTCATATACTGCCTGGAGATCACAGAGGTTGTACCAAGATAGTGCGATCCCCGATAGCAGTACATAACGGATGTCGTCGCGGTCGACCAGACGACAGACAGCGTCGGTCACGTCCAGACCGCCGACAGTGGTCCGTTCGAAGCCAATGCCATCTACTACTCGATCAGCCCGAACGACCGCGCCCGCAAGCGTGGCGTACGACTCATCAGCCGAACCGCTGTACGATTCGGCGATCCCAAGCGCCCGCGTTCCGGGCCGCATCGACGTCACTCGTCTTTGATCTCTTCGAGACGGTCAAGGAGTTCGTTGTTCGATGCCCCAATCTCGTACTCTATCTCGCCGTCGTGCTCGCTGCCCGCTCCGACGTTGTTCTCATCAATATCCGTATCAAAATCCTGATTTTCCTGTTCGGATTCGTCGTAGCTACCGAATCCCATACATGAACCATTAACGATTCCGCACACTAAAATCATACGCCGAGGTCGGTCGTAATGGCTCCGTTTCGCATCCAGTTGTTATTCGGGTAGTCTCCCCAGCTGCCGGGCCCACAAGCGTTATATACGTAATACTCGGAAATGAGTAGTGTGCCTTTCGATGTCCGCCCGTCAACGGCGGTCACCATCCTGTTCGTCGTGATCGCTACGATCGCTGGCGCGTCGATAGTGACCGCCGAGTTCTCCGAACCAGCGTCGACCCAGGAACCCGAAACTGTGACGCTGGAAGACGGGTCGGAACTGTGGCCGTACACGAGTCGAGAGTCGAGCACTCAGGAACGAACGCTCTCGATTAACCTCGTCGTCTATGGCGATTCCGATGTGACCGAGCGCGCACTGCGAGAGTCCACGCTCGCAGACTGGGAAGACATCGAAGAGGACGAACAGGATATCGCCCCAGCAGAGGAGTTCGAGATTGATGGAAACGCAACGTCGACCGTGGCGTGGGGCGGCGCGGATGGTGCGACCCGGTACGTGTATGTCGATCCGGCCGACGGAACGCCGGTGTGGCTCGTGGAGTCATATCAGCTAGCGGACGGTGACTATCTCGGCGACCGGCGTCATATTCGGGCCTACAACGATCCAGACGACGGGGACTGGACCGCGATGCAGGCCCACGACGAGCACTGGGACTGGTTCCATCTGCGACACACCGTCCACAGTATCGAAGACTCCCAGCTAGCCGTCGAGGAGGAGTTCATCGACCGATGGTATGTCGAGAACCTCAGCCGTGATCGGTTCGGTAACGACGAGAGCTCCGATGCGGACGGCTGGGTGACGATCGTCGATCTCGACGACCGTGCCACGTACCTGCTGTTTGCTGGCCTGTTGCTTGGTTCACTCAGGGCGGCCCGGACGGTCGAGCATAGTCAGGAGCTGTGGTCGAACGACGACGTTCAGACGACGGTGCGCTCGTTGCTGGCTGTCGCCGTGCTGGTCGCTCTCTACCTGTCCATTCGGTTCGGTGCGGTCGGCGCGGAGCGTCTTCTCCCCGAACTCAACCCAAAGCTCATCGTGGCCGTCTTCTACCCGCTGCTGGTGATCGGGTTTCCGATCGCGGCCTATCTCACGACGCGACAGCTTGATCGATCACAGGCGTTTACCGCGGCAGCCCTTGGCTTTGCAGTCGCTATCTTCCTCGATTACACGGTTATGGGTGTGACAACGCTCCCACTCGACACGTTCGTCCATCGTGGCGCACTCGCCGTTGGGATCGGGTTGATCGCTGCAGGGGCGTCACAGACAGCGCGGAAACCGGGGATCGAGTTCGGCTACGTCAGGACTGGTGCATTGCTCTGGGCCGTCGCGGTGACCCTCCCACTGTTGCAGTTCGTCTAGTCGGGACTTCGGTAAGGTCGCTCCCACGTTGGCGTGGCCCGGGCGTACACGACGACGCCGGTAAATATCACGACGTAGAGGAGCCAGTTCGGCAGGCCGATCCAGCTAAAGATCGACGATGTCAACAGCACCCAAGTCGCCAGCACTGCTGTATCTGTCAGTATCCGCTTCCGGTTGTATTGCAGGTATGCAACCAGTCGGCGTGACCGTGACGGGATCGTGGGTGGGCTTCCGTTATTACTCTCCGTAAGAGCAACCTCGTGGGACGTCTCACTGTCTGAATCGGTCATTACCGATCAGACTGTGGGAGTTCGATAGCCTGGCCATCCACGAACACCGTCGGCTCCCGCAAGATTCCATCGAGGTGGAGCGGCGCGTCGGTATCCCCGCCGATCCCGGCGTCGTCTCCGATTGCGATATGTACGGTCCCGGCGGCCTTTTCGTCGAGGAGAACGGATCCAACCAGTTCAGGTACACCGACGTTCGTCCCGATCCCCAGTTCCGCGAGGTTGTACGCGTCCTGTCCGACCTCCTCGCCAGCGGTCTCGATCTGTGCGCGTATCTCGTCGTCGCTGATTTCGGTGACATAGCCGTCCTCGACCACGAAGGAGAGCTGTTGGCCCTCCCCGAGCAGGCCGTGAGGCCGCATCGTGCCGTCCACGACGAACGTTCCGTCGGCCGAGGTCGGACTAATAAATACCTCACCAGCGGGCAGGTTCGAGAACTCACCGGGCTCGTGAACGATCCCCGTATCTGTCTGCCACTCCCGGCCGCCCACCGCGAAGGTGATGTCCGTGCCCGCGGGCGTCGTGACCCGGATCTCGTCGGCGTCCTGAACGGTCTCTAGCAGCTCCGCGGAGGCCGACGCGATCGATTCGTAGTCGGCGTCGAGACCGGTCGTGAACACGTCCTCGGTGATTCCCGGCAGCGTCGCGCCGCGCGCGCCCGACTCACACGCAGTTCCGCGAGCACGGGTGTGACTCAGGCTCTTTGTCGTCGGCGCGAGGAAGACGTCGGATTCGGCCATCGCGGCGGCAACCGGGGCTGGGGGCTCCTGTCCGTGCTGGTCCCCCGGCTGATAGCGCAGGATCGTCGCCTCGTCAGTGACTGCTGTTGCGGCGTCGTACAGCGCCTCGCCGATCGGCTGGCGCTTGTCGTCGGTAACGATCAGACAGGACTCCTCGGCACGGACATTCAGACACTGCTGTACTGCAGTTTCTGCGGCCTCGTAGAGCTCGCTCATACCGACTCCTCGGCTGGCAGCGTGTTAGGTCTTGTTCTCCCGATGCTCGAAAAATATCCGAGAGTAGAGCGTTACTTTTCGAGCGCTTCGATCGCGGCCAGTGGCTCGCCGGTGAGCGCTTTGAGGTATGCCCCTCCGGCGATCGAGAGATGATTGAAGTGTTCGGTCCCGATGTCGTACATCTCGACCGAGCGGGAGGTATCGCCACCGCCGACGACCGAGAAACAGTCGGTGTCGGCGACCGCCTGCAGGACGCCACGGGTCCCGTAACTGAACTCCTCGATCTCGAACACGCCGAGCGCGCCCTTCACGAGGACCGCCTCGGATTCCTCGACGTGTGGCCGGTACGCGTCGATCGTCGCCTCACCGATATCCATGTACTCGTCGGGCCCGCCCTGCAGGCTCTCCATGCGGTCGGTAACCCGCTCTCCGTTCTCGTCCTCGCGCGCGACATCGACGGGAAGGGAGATCCGGTCACCGTACTCGTCGATGACCTCGCGGATCGTCTCCTCGTTTGCCTCCCAGTTGTCGTCGTAGAGGCCGCCAGGACCCTCCGGCGTGTCCCTGCCGATCTCGTAACCGTTCGCGCGCTGGAATAGGTGGCCGACGATCCCGCCGAGCAGGAACTGGTCGACCTTTTCATCCAGATGCTCCATCGCCGCGATGACGTCCTCGGCCTTCGTGCCGCCGAGCACCATCGTGACCTTCCCGTCGAACTCGCGGCGCTCGACGCTGGTGTTGTACTCGTACTCGTCGGCCATCACACGTCCAGCGTAGCTGTCCATGACCTGCGGGAAGCCGACGATCGAAGTGTGTGCACGGTGGGCGACCGAGTAGCCGTCGTTGACGTAGGCATCGAACTCCGGTGCGAGTGTCTGGACGAACTCCGTCTCGCCGTGCTCTTCTGGCGTCAGGTCGGCGAGTTCCTCGTCGGTCATCCGGACGTTCTCCAGCAGGATCACGTCGCCGGATTCGAGATCGTCGATCGCGTCCAGTGCCTCCTCGCCGTAGGTCGAGGGGACGTACTCGACCGACTCACCGACGTGATCCGCAAGGATATCCGCGTGCTGTTCGAGCGTGACGAACGTGTCACGGCCCGGACGGCCCTGATGGGCCATCAGTGCGATCGCGTGATCGTTCGCGAGCAGTTCCGAGATCGTCTCCGCGTGACGCACGAACCGTCGGTTGTCCTGCACCTCCCCGTCGTCGACAGGGGCGTTCACGTCGATGCGCATCAGGAGTCGTTGCTGGTCGTCGAGGTCGTCGATAGTTTCGAACATAGTTTGGTATGGGCTGCGGTGAATTAAAAAGGTGGTCCGTCGCTCAGGCTTCGTCGAGGGCGTACTGCGCGAGGTCGATCATGCGGTTCGAGAAGCCGACCTCGTTGTCGTACCACGCAAGCACCTTCACGAGACCGTCTTCGACCTTCATGGTCGACTCGGCGTCGATAAGGGACGAATACGGCTGACCGATGACGTCACGGGAGACGATCTCGTCTTCCGTGTAGCCCATGACCCCCTCGAGCTCGCCGTTGGCTGCTTCCTCGAACGCGGCGTTGACTTCCTCGGCGGAGACCTCTTCGGCGAGGTCTACCGTCAGGTCGGTGATGGAGCCGTCCGGGACGGGGACGCGCATCGCCATACCGTCGAGCTTGCCTTCGAGCTCCGGCAGGACCTCGGTGGTGGCCTGTGCGGCACCGGTCGAAGTCGGGACGATGTTTTCGGCTGCTGCGCGGCCACGGCGTCGTTTGGCGAGCGGACCGTCAACCAGTGCCTGCGTGCCGGTGTAGGCGTGTGTCGTGGTCAGGACGCCGGATTCGATGCCGAACTCCTCGTCGAGCACCTTCGCGACCGGTGCCACGGAGTTCGTGGTACAGGAGGCGTTCGAGAGGACGTCTTCGCCGTCGTACTCGTCGTGGTTGACGCCGAAGACGATCGTCAGGACCTCCTTTTCACCTTTCGGCGGTGCGGAGATGATCGTCTTGTCCGCGCCCGCTTCGACGTGCTTGTAGGCGTCGTCGTAGTTCCGGAACAGGCCGGTACACTCGAAGGCTGCGTCGACATCGTACTCTTCCCACGGCAGTTCGGCGGGGTCGCGCTTGGAGAAGACGTCGAACGTCTCGTCGCCAACAACGATCGAATCCCCGTCAACGGAGACATCGTCAGTACGGCCATGGACGCTGTCGTACTCGAGGAGATACGCCATATCGTCGATATCCATGACATCGTTGATACCGACGATTTCGACGGTATCGTCTTCGAGTGCGGCACGGAATACGTTTCGACCGATGCGGCCGAAGCCGTTCAGTCCAACTCGGGTCGGGTCGTCTGGAGATCCACTCATACCTGAACATTTTCTATGTCCTGAGTAAAGTATTTATCTAAAATCGCCTCGGTCAGCACACATATACTGCAAAAAATAATTAAGATGTGACGGACGTAGTCGTGCTGGTTGAGGAACTATACACTCGCCCAACAAGCAGGAACAAACACTGCTACGCCGACCCATGCGTGTCTTCCGTCCAGTCGAACACGGGCTCGCTGTCGATATACTACTCGGTTACGTATTCTAATCTATAATCGGTCAGGAAAATTTATGACACTCGGGATTGGAGACGTAGATATGCTCTCCGTGGGTGTTAACGGCTATGGGACGATCGGGAAACGCGTCGCCGATGCGGTCCGTGTCCAGCCCGATATGACTGTACGAGGCGTTGCCAAAACGTCTCCGGGCCACGTTGCCGATCACGCAACCTCGATCGGGTACCCGCTATACGCGGTCTCCGAGGACGAGATAGCTTCGTTCGAGGCCGCAGGTCTCGACGTTGCGGGAACCATCCGGGAGCTCGTCGCCAAGAGCGACGTGATCGTTGATGCCACTCCCGGGGGTATCGGCGAGCAGAACCACACACTGTACGAGCAACTAGAAACCCCGGCAGTGTTTCAGGGTGCCGAGACACCAGCAGTCGCAGAGACCAGTTTCAACGCCCGTGCAAATTACGACGAGGCCAGAGATGCGTCGTACGTGCGTGTCGTCTCCTGTAACACGACGGGGTTATCGCGATTGCTCGCACCACTGAAAGAGGCATATGGCATCGACGCGGTTCGCGCAACGCTGATCCGTCGCGGCGGTGACCCAGACCAGCCCTCTCGGGGTCCGATCAATGATATCCTTCCAGATCCAGTTACCGTTCCCTCACATCACGGACCGGACGTCCGAACGATCTTCCCTTCGCTCTCGATCGATACTATGGGCGTGACCGTCCCTGCCACACTGATGCACCTTCACGGCGTTAACGTCACGCTCGAATCGACGCCCGACATCGAGGCCGTTCGCGACCTGCTAGCAAAGGAACCCCGGATATTCGTCGTTCCCGAGTCCGCCCGAATCGAGGGCTGTGGCGCACTCCGCGAGTTCGCACGGGATGCTGGACGCCCTCGTGGCGACATCTGGGAGAACTGCATCTGGGACGAGTCAATCTCTGTCAGCGGAAGCGAGTTCTACTGCTTTCAGGCGATCCACCAGGAAGCAGATGTGGTCCCCGAAAACGTCGATGCGCTCCGCGCGATGTTCAACCTGAAAGACGCCGCCGAGAGCATCGCCACAACCGACGAACGTCTCGGGGTCTCGTTCCGTCAGCACTCACGGGCCAGCGAGCAAGTGTTCACTGAGCGTGCGTGTGACGACTGAACAAACTCCAAGGGCCGGTAGCATCTCGAACGTACGGATCTGAACCAGCGATTGTCAATCGCTGGTAGCGGTGACTGTGACCTGCCTTTCCGGACCGCCGGAACGAATGACCAAACGGACACGGTGCTAGACACTGTCGACATACGGATTCTGGTCTGACTGGACCGTGATCGGCGCTACTCTAGCATGGACAGAAGGCTTTTGCTGGGCTGGTGACTAGCCACAGCTATGAGACGCGACGACCGCGACGATCCCTTCGATGATCTGTTTCGCGAGATAGAGCGGATGATGAACGATATGATGAGCGGCGATGTAGACTTCGAGTCCAGCACTGGCCTCGAGTCCGGGCCGGGGTTCGGCGCCGATACCCACGTCGACATCCACGAAACCGACGACGAAATCCGTGTAATCGCCGACATCCCGGGCGTCGACAAGGAAGCGATCGACCTCAAGTGTGATGGCGAGGTACTGACGATCTCCGCGGCGAACGAGCGGCGTCAGTACGACGACAAGGTCTCTCTGCCGGGTACTGTCGACGAACACTCCGCCGACGCGACCTACAACAACGGCGTTCTCGAAGTCGTCTTCGACCGCGCCGACGACTCCGCGGACATAGACCTCGACTGAGCGCTCCGCGCTCGCGGGCAGCGGACGCCGTCCAACTTCTCGTCACCGCTTTGCGGTCCGCTCGATCGACGCTGATAACCGGTCATAGAAGCCGTTCTCGTACTTCGTCGCCGCATCGACCGTCGGCCGCGCATTCGTCTCGCTGACGACAGCCCGATCCTCGCTTACGAGGAGATCTACCCCAAGCAGCGAGATATCTAGCTCCGCTGCTACCCGTTCGGCCAACTCACGCAGGCGATCCGGCAGATCGACACCGCTCGCGTTCGCACCACGGTGGACGTTGTGTTTCCACTGGTCGGAGCGAAGCGCGTCATCCGGCAACCGCCGTTCGACGGCACCGACGTACTCGCCGTCAACGATCATCGCCCGATAGTCGGTCGCGTCCGCGATGTACTCCTGCACGAGAAACGACTTGTCACCGGTCGCGCGGTAATCGTGTACAAGATCGAGGTAGTCGACAACGCCCAGAAACGAATCGAGATCGTGGACTTTCGCTACGCCGACACCGCGTGTCGCCGAGTTGGGTTTGACGACAACCGGCGGCTCGAATCGTTCAAAAACGTCGACCAGCTCGGCCTGATCGACAGGGTTCGATACCATGGCCGTCTTGGGAACTGGAACTCCGGCGGCGTCGAGTCGAGCGATCACGCCACCCTTGTTTCGTGAAGTGACGACCGCCTCGCGGCCGTTGATCCAGGGGATATCGAACAGTGCGTCGGCCACCCCACCTTCCATGAGTCGTCCCGGATAGACGAAGCCGACATCGAACTCCCCACGTCGTCCCGCATCGCCCGTGAGTGCGAGTGTCCGCTCAGTAACTGGAACGTGATGAAGCCGGATGTCTCGGTCTGCCAGTGGGTCGCGGATCCGCTCGAACGTCTCCGCACGGTTGACCGCGACGAGGTCGATCATAGCCGTCACTGGGGAACAGAAACGCAAAAGGATGCTGTTCGGTCACCGACCGATCTCAGGCGACGAGTTGCTCTTCGCCACGCTCGACGACGATCCGGCACGGCGGCGAGAGCTTGTTGTAGGACCGTCGGAAGGCTTCTTTGACCTCGGCGGCCTGATCGACGTCACACCAGGCGGTGAAGATGCGGTCGCCCTCGGGAATCCGGGCGGCGGTGCCAACGATCTTGCCGAAGGACTGGCGCATCCCGTCGGAGACACGGTCGGCTCCTGCGCCGGTTGCCTGTTTGTTCTCACGCAGGACCTGGTGGGGGAACTTCCGCAGGGTCATCTTGTAGTTGCCCTCGCCGAACTCCTTGATGAGGTGGCGATTCGCGGACAGACGGGCGCTTTCGAGCGCGCCGTGGCGGAGCTGGACGGCTTCCTCGGTGACCAGACTGATCTGGACGGGGTAGTCATCGGGATCGGCCTGCAGGTCGCCCATCTGATGCTGAGCGATCTTCGAGCCGGGAATGCCCCCCATATACTCGCGGCGCGTGTAGGAGGGCTTGTCTATCTGCCGATACATAGAGGCGGGTTTCTCGGACATGGTTGTTATCCGGACGGATGCCGAGGCGGCCGATAAAGCCTTCGAAGGGACGGACAGTCAGCCGAGTCCAACCTCGTATATCACGGCAACGTACAGCACCGCATACTGGAAGGCGTTAAACGCGCCGTGAATGAGCGCAGGGACGAGGACGTTGTCAGTACGTGCGTAGGTTACCGCCAGAACGAGCGACAGTGTGAATGCCAGCGCGAGGCCGGCCAGTGCGACCGAAAACGGAGCGGTGGCGTACGCCGGGAGATAGATAGCGGCGTACAGGACACTACTGAGCACGACCGAGCTGGTCCGGGTAAACGAGGAGTACAACGATCGCTGGATCACGCTCCGAAAGAGCAGTTCCTCGGCCGGCCCGACCAGCAACGCCGAGATGAGCAACACAGCAAGGAACAGCTCAGGAGGGGGATCGAGATCACCTTCGATGACACCAGATGGCGACGGGGGGACTCCAAGTCCAGCGAGTAGCTCCGCACTGAGGAGCAAGACGAGCAACAGTCCAATGAATCCTCCAAGACAGTACAGGAGCTCCCGCGTGTCCAGCCAGCGGATATCAATGGACTCGATTCCCCGCTCTCGCCAGTAGAGATACACCACCGTGACGGTCACGAATCCGGCTGCGGCCGCAAGCTGGCCACTCACAGCATCCGCGAAGCCCCGATCGACAACCAACAGTGCGGTTGTGATCGAGCCGACCAGCGCGTCGAAAACTCCAGTAGCGATCACCGCAGTCACCGCGACAATGCTGGCGACGAGGAGCGTGTCCAACCGGTCAAGTAACTCGTCAACCCGCAGTTCAGCCCAGTCGACTATCCCGATCACACCGCTTGTCACGCCGACCCCAACTGCCAGCGGCGGCCAGATCGATACCGCAATCCCCGCGTCAGTCAGCACGACGATTACGGACAACGAAGGTAGTACCGCTCCCATGCTTCCGCCGACCGTCGCCACCACACCGGTCCAGCGGCCGAGCCAGCCGTACCGGCGACCAAGAAACCCGGCGAGGGAAAGGAGTGCGAACGCGGTGGCCAGCAACGGTGGTGAGACCGGGATCGGAAGGGCATCGTCAACCACCGGCGGCGAGGGCCAGGGCTGGAGCGTCGCGGCCGCAGTGAGAGCCGCGCAGGCGATTCCCATATCGACGAATCTCCCCCGGTCCATGCTTTGGGCCACCACTCCAGTGGCGCTATTCGATCCGTAATGTTGTTTTCGCGTCGACAGCATCGGCCTCCTCGAACTCGCCACCGCCGAGCAGGCCGCGAGCCGCACGTTTCCCCCACTCAACAGCGGGCTGCTGGAACGTATCGACGCCGTAGAGTTCTCCCGCTAGCACGCAAGCGGCCTCCATCCCGTAGAGGAGCCCCCCAAGACTGCGCTCGTCGACGCGATCAATTTCCACCCGGATATTGGGGCGTCCCGCCGCGGCGAGACTTGCCTCGGTCGCGGCGAACTCGGCGTCGAGCAGCTCGCCCAGCGAGCGATCGCCGAGATAGGAGAGTCCCTCGATATCGGTAGTCGGTATATTCCGGTCGGCCCGTTCGGTCGCCCGGACCAGCGTGACCATCGTGTTTCGGGGACCTGCACGGTAGAGCTGCAACTGGGAGTGCTGGTCGGTCGCACCGAGAGTCCGAACCGGCGTCTGTCCGAGACCGTCCTTGCCCAGACTCTCGGCCCAGAGCTGTGCGAACCACTCCGCGTAGGTCTCCAGAGACTCGGCGTAGGGCATCATCGCGTTGACCGCCGCCCCGCGGACATCGAGCGCGTACGCCGTCGCGCCGTAGGCGTATGCGGGGCACTCGAACAGCGAGCCAGTGAGGCCGTCAGCGACCTCGCCTGCCCCCGCAAGAATCGCTTCGATATCGTGGCCATCGAGTACGGCGGCCGCAAGACCGACTGTAGAGAGTACAGAGAAACGACCCGGTACCCCATCTGGGACCTGCAGGTTCGGCAGGTCGTGTGTCTCTGAAAGCTCACGCAGCGGCCCTTCATCGCCGGTCGTGACGAACGTCCGGTCAGTCCAGTCGACACCCGCCTGGTTCATCGCATCGCGTACGACGAGGAAATTCGCCAGCGTCTCCGCGGTCGTCCCCGAGCGGGAGACGACGTTGACTGCGGTATCCGACAGCGGGACGGCATCGAGCTGTTGGGTAATTCGCGCCGGGTCGACGTTATCGAGCACGTGGACCGAAAGGTCTCCGTCCAGGGCGTCCACGAGCGTCGCCGCACCGAGCGCGCTTCCGCCGATGCCCACAAGGAGGAGATGATCAGCGTCGTCGAACGGTTCGACTGCAGTCCGGATCCTCGACGGATCGGCGGTCTCGGGCAGGTTGAGAGCCGCGTAGCCGTGTTCGCTGTTCGCCCGACCACGTTCGATCCGCTCGTGGGCCTGTGTGACGCCCTCGTCGAGGCGCTCCAGCGAGTTACGAGAGACTCCTGGGGAAGCCACCGTCGCGAGCGCATTACCGATATCTACGTCCATACGAGAGGTTCCAGCCCGCGGGATCAAAAACCCGCCGCACACCGTGGGAACGCGAGCCGGGAGCTTCGGGACTAACGGCTCGTCAGCGATGTACCGGGCGGTTTAACCCGTCGCCGTTCTAATTGGCGGGCAATGACTGATGCGGCGACGGACGGGACAGCGACCGAGAGTGGTTCACGGAGTATTCTCCGCAGGTCCTACGGCCGGACCGTCCGCGCCAGCGACTCGTTGCTGTTGCGCTCGTACGCAGTGGTGAGTGCTCTCGTTGGACTATTCATGGTAGCGCTGGTCCTGCTTGGTCTCCCGATCTGGATCGCCCAGACGGAAGGGTCGACAGCCACGAATATGATCGGCCGGGCGCTCCTACCGATCGTGGGGCTGGCCTTGCTCGCCCCACTTGTCGGTCCAGTGCTCTACGCGGCGAAGAACCGCGCAAAGGGACGTGCTGATCGGAAAGGTGACGCCGCGCTTGGAGCCGCTGGATACCTGTTTGTACTCTCGATGTATCTCTCGCTCGTGATCTCTGCCCCCGAAAGTGCCCGCTCGGACCCACCCGCACTCCTCTCGCCTGCCATCGAGTTCTTCTACGGACTGCCGCCGCTTGCGGGTTTGCTCCCACCAGTCGTGGGGGCCGTCCTGATCTACGCAGTCCAGCGCTGGATCTGGCGGTGAGCCCGCCGGTTAGGCGAACACGAAACCCCGAAGTGTCCCGGATCGATTACTGGAAGTATGACAAGAAAGACAGGCACGTTCGTCGTCACCAGTGCGGACGAGGACTCGGCAGTCTTTCGCGACGTGACGAACGGGCAGATACACACCCTCGGGACGAATCCAGACGTGAGCGAGCGGGACGTCGTCGACGCGACCATCGAACCGGAACCCCCGATGGACGTCGTCTGGTCGGTCCTCGAGATCGATGCTCGTCGAGAGATCGAGATCGTCGATTCCGAGCTCTCGCCGACGAAACAGGCCAGAGAGATCGCCGCCGACCAGTCAATCGGCGACGTCGAGCGCGTCGAGCGCGCCGGAACTGGCGAACTGCACGTCATCTCAGTACCCCCATCGGAAACTGCGGCTGCCGCCGCTGATGTGGTCGACGACCTTGCGACGCTTGAACGCGCAGCCCGGCTGGACGCCGTCCGAGTCGAGGTCCGATCCGACGCCGATGAAGGGGTGCTCAACGTCAGATATCTTCCCGACTGAACCGGCGAGAGCTGGCTGCTCGGCCACTGAGCGTGCAAGTTCTTAATTATTGTTTCTTCGTAGGCGACGCGATTAAGCCCCACCAGTGCCTATTTTCGTCGTAGACGTAATCAGAATGTCCACAATGTCACTCCCTGAACAGCTAGAGCCGTATCGAGATCGTTTCGAGAGCATCGACCGAGAAATCGCGGCGTGGATGGACCGGTGGAGTCTTCCGATTCTGCAGTTCGGGCTCGGTGTCGTGTTCATCTGGTTCGGCGCGCTAAAGGTCTTCGGCGTCAGTCCAGCGGGCGATCTCGTCGCCGCGACGGTCTACGTGGTTCCGCCCGAGTTGTTCGTCCCGATTCTGGGGGTCTGGGAGGTGTTGATTGGGGTCTGTCTCCTCTACAAGCCGCTGATACGGCTCGGTATCCTGCTGTTGGCGGTACAGATGCCGGGTACCTTTCTGCCGCTCGTACTGTTACCGGATGTAGCCTTCGTCACCTTCCCCCACGCGCTGACAGTCGAGGGGCAGTACATCATCAAAAATCTCGTGATTATCGGTGCGGCACTGGTGGTCGGCTCGACAGTTCGGGAGCAGGAGTGAGCGGTCTGCCCTCTATTCTCGCCGACGCTCCTCGGCCAGTCGGAATGCAACGACCGCGAAGCCGGTGATCGTCAGTACGAAGCGCTCGCCGGTGCCCGCAATGGGAAACCGTCGCTCGACGTCCTCGGGCGTCTCGCCCGGCGTCGGATTCACGCCGGTCGTGTAGTGAGTATCCTCAACTGTGCCTTCTGCGGTCTCGCCGTCGATGAACGTCTGGACGAGCCCGCGCTGATCGGAAATAAGGAGTTCACCCGAGAGATCGTAAAATCGGTCGTGCAGGGGCCAGAAGAGGTTTACGCCGTTGAAAAACGCATCCAACAGGATGTGTCCAAAGATCAGCGCGACCATGCTGACCCACGTTACTCGGACCCCCCAGTCGCCCCACTTGCCTTTGACGTACGATTCCTCACGCCAGCGGACGTCCCACCACAGCGCCAGCAGTACCAGGGTCGGAAAGACGAGGTTGTGGAAGTACGCACGATGTGCTCCCGGAATCCAGATATCGATGATCGTATCCAGATCGATAGCGGCGGTGACGGCCATGACGATGAAGATCGACTTCGCGTCAAAGTGGCGTGCGAGCAATGCTGTCCCGATCAGTCCGGCGAAAGCGACGTGAACGACGGTCGAGGGCATATATTGCGTCAGGGCTGTTCCATGTTAGCATTTATGTTGCCGATACTCAGATGGGGTTCGTCAACTGTCGAATTCCACTTTCGATATTCTTTTGGTCCGCGCTTGCACAGCACTGTGCATGACGACCCAGCAGGACCCCCGGCGGAATCTCGCCGAAAAGATCGCGGGCGAGATCACGCTCAGCGACGATCCCGGCGCGACCCTGCGCAAGTGGCGGACCGACTTCGACGCCTCCCAGACGGAACTCGCCGACGAACTCGATATCTCCTCCTCGGTCATCAGCGATTACGAGAGCGGCCGCCGCGCGAGTCCTGGCATTAGCGTCATCAACCGTATCGTCGAGGCGTTGCTCGCTATCGACGAGCGTCGCGGCGGCGACCGGATCCGTCAGTACGCCCGCGTGCTCTCGGCTGGTTTCGAGAGCGATATCGTTCTGGACCTGCGCGAGTACTCGACGTCGATCCCGCTCGACCGGTTCTATGATGCTATCGACGCCACCGAAATCGTCGACGGAGAACAGGACTCGGTGACCGGCCACACAGTGATCGACAGTATCAGCGCGATCACCCGTCTCTCCAGTGAGGAGTTCTTCCGACTGTACGGCCAGAGCACGAATCGTAGTCTCGTCTTTACTGGCGTCACCCGCGGGGAGTCACCGCTGGTCGCACTCCGCGTGGTCAACCCGACGCCAAATGCCGTCGTCCTCCACGGACTTGACCCCGACGACCTCTGGGAACACGCCCCCAAACTGGCCGCGATCGACGGTTACTCGCTGGCCGTCTCGAACGCCGAGGTCGACGGCATGCTCGATTCGATCCGCGACCTGCCCTGATTATTCGGCGTGGCTGGCCGTCACATCGTCGAGGATCACCACTTCTCCATCTACGACATCCACTTCGAGCAGATGCTGGACATCGATCGGCAGCTCGACCGGGTCCTCTCCGGTTCGGCGTCGGATGACGACCGCCGCCTCGACGAGTTCGCCACCGGTCTCGGCGATAGCGTCACACATTGCCCGGATCGTCCCGCCGGTCGCGTAGACGTCGTCGACAAACAGCAGACGCTCACCGTCCTCGATACAGTTGATGTAGAGTTCGTCCTCGGCGTAGCCCGTCGTCTGGTGGACTGCAACCTCATCCTCGAACCCGTACTCGCGTTTTCTGGCGACCACGAACGGAATTCCCGTCTGCATGCTCAGGGCAGCAGCGTGATGGACGCCCATCGCTTCTGCCGTGATGATCCTGTCGACCCGATCGAAGTCTACGACGTCCTCGAATGCAGTTGCGATCTCGCGTAACAGGTCCGGCTGGACCTCCGGCAAGCAGTCAGTTACCGGATGGACGAAGTACTGGTACTCGCCTCGGTCGACGATGGGTGCCTCGCGCAGCGTGCGCTTGAGCGTCTCCATACTGGAATATCGACGGCACCGATCAAAAAACGACCGGGCACTGTGAAGCCACCGAAATCGTCAGGTGGACGCTATTAGTAGTGAAAACCAATGCCGGAACATCTCTACACCGAATATCCTGAGTTGTACGACGCAATCCAGTCGGGCTGGAACTACGACCGGGATGTGCAGTTCCTCCACGAGGCGCTGATGCGTCATGATATCGACGGGAATCGACTGCTGGAAGTCGGATGTGGAACAGGGGAACACACGACCCGACTCGCCGCTGCCGGATTCGATGTAACTGCGGTCGATAAGCACGCAGGAATGCTTGATCGTGCCCGGGAGAAATGCGATGTGAACTTCCACCGGATGGCGCTCCCTGACCTCCCGTCCGGACGGTTCGACGCCATCGTGGCGATCCGTGGCGTCGTCAATCACCTCCCGCCGGACGCCCTGGAGCCAGCACTCTCAGCGATCGAAACACACCTCGCAGGGGGCGGACTCGTTGTCTTCGACAACTCAGCACTACCGGCAGAGGGAAACGATCTGGCACTGGACGACGGAACTGACGACGACCCGGCCTACGCCCGCATCGCCAGACACGTCCCCACCGACGACGGGCGACTGGAATGGCAATCCGTCGTGTTCTCCGATGAGACGTGTTTCGTCAACACGCGCCGGATGACACCGTTCGAAGACGAGCAGACCGCGGCTGCGCTCGACGACTATGGATTCGAGGTAGAACGACACGACGGCTATGGTCCACAGGACCATCGAACCGTCTTTGTTGCCCGCGCCTGAGCCTTACTCGACGTAGCGGTACTTGCGCTCGCCCATCCGACCCCAGCCATCGAAGACGAACTCGGACTCGGGTGTCGTAAGCTCCTCGACTTCCGTATCCATCTCGTGGTTGTGGGCGTCGTGGATCTCCTCGTACTCCGAGAATGTGAGTTCGTAGCGCGATTCAAGTTGTTCGTCGACGTTCAGCGCCTCGATCTCCTCGCGCCAGTTCCCCTGGACGGTCTCGGTATGGATCTCGGCCTGTGCCCCGCTGCCATAGGAGCCGACCAGCAGACGCTGTCCTGCGAGATCGGTATCATGCTCGGCGGCGTGACGGAGCGCGCTGATCCGCGCGACGTGGACCGAGCCGGTGTACCAGTTGCCGACCTCGCGAGCGATGCCGAGCGTCGGTTCGATCGTCGCCGTGTACCAGTCCTGATACCGTTCGGTCCCCGAGAGCGCATCGGTGTACTCGGTCAGTGCGTCGAAGAATGCCTCGTCGTCGGCAAACTCCTCGCGCCGGGGCTGCTCGCCGATCTCCTCGGCCATCACGTCAGCGATGTCGGTGTCGCGGATCAGGTTCCGGTACGCCAGCACGGCAGCCTTGCGCACCATTCCCGGGAAGGGCGTGTGGAAGGGACCGTACGCGAAGTCGTTGGGGTGGATATCCCCCGCCACGGACTTGTAGTCCTCCAGCGCCTCGCGCATCCGCGCGAGATACACCTGCACCGATCGCTTGCCGTCGACGCTCGGGAACTGCTGGTTGGGCTTGAGAAAGTCTGTCTCGTCGGCCGAACCATAGCCCTGCTCGACCGACAGCGAGACGAGATCCGGATCCTCGTCGATGAGCATTGCCACAGCACCCGCACCCTGTGTCGCCTCACCGGGATCGTCCCGCGCGTACAGCGCCGTGTCCGTGGCGATCACGAGCGCCGCCTTGCCGCGATTGCGCCCCGCACGGATCCAGTTGTACGCGTCGTCCAGACTCTGCGTGCCCGCGATACAGGCGAACTTTCGCTCGCCCTTGTTCGCGTGGTGGAAATCGCCCTCGTAGACCTGTTCGAGACAGCCAGCGACGTACGTCGACACCGGCTTGGAGTTGTCGAAGGCACTCTCGGTGGCCACGTCGATCCGCCCGATGTCCTCGGGTTCGAGTCCTTTGCGCTCCATCAGGCGATGGGAGGCGTTGGCCGCCATCGTCACGATATCCTCGTAGCTATCCGGGAACGAACTGCCGGTCAGTCCGAGCCCCTTCGTGTACTTCTCGGGATCTTCGCCCTTCTGTGGCGCGAACGTGTTCGGCAGGTCGAGTCTGAGGTTGCCCGTCCTGATCTCGATGGCGTCGATACCGACTTCAGTCATGGCTAGACGTGTGTGAAGGTTCTATATGGGTTTGTCGATAGGGGTTTCGACGATTGTCGTCTTGTTCGGGCTTTCGGGACTCCAAAACACCTGCACCGCGATCATTAGCTGACTCCTACGATCTATCAGTCCACCACGATCGTATACGAGCGCTGACTTCCGTCAGCAAAGTACAGAGTCAGGTCGATCTCTTCTCCACTCATGTCGACCCGCGTCCCTCGACCGTCACCATCGCCCTCCTCGAAATCCCTTAGCGCAACAGTCAGTTCGCTTTCAGGATCGATACTGACAGACGTATCGAGGGATTCAGTTTTCCCACCGATTTCGATTCCATCCCCACTATCGAGGTTCAACGCCTCCGTCCCGCCAATTGTGACCTCCGGCGAGTTCTGGTCGTTGATTCGGGTTGCGACCGTCGTCGTACTCTCTATCGATATCGAGTCTATCATCACCTGCGTGTCACCGGTATTCCCGATATCGAAGTCGACGCCTGCATTGTTGTTACCAGTCGCGACAGGTGTTCCAACCTGTTCGACAGAGTTTGCTGCATTGTTCACCGTGAACGATCCCTGTTCGCTCACTTCCTCGGCGTTCTCGGCATCCGCAGTTGTCGTGTACGTGTATTCGTCTTTTGGGAACTGATCGTCCACGGTGAACGTCACCGTAGTCTCACTGCTCGCGGTGATATCATCGGCGTCAATTGTGTCCTCGTAGACGTTCCCTTCAGTGTCGCCGTCTATCGAGAGCGTCACTACGAGGCCCTCAGTCGCCACGCCGTTTTGCTCGTCGACGGTTACATCGACTGTATCGTAGGTCGTACCCGGAGTGCCGTCTTCAAGCCCGCTCACGTCAGTAATTTCGAGAGACGCGTCGGTCGCATCGGTAAGCTGGAAGTCCTGTTCGGTCGTTTCATCTTCGTTGACTTCGAACGTTGCTGGCTCCGATTCCCCGAACCCGTTTGCGTTCGCAGTAACATCCTCGTACGTTCCGGTGAGGACATCGGTAATATCGTAATTACCGTCGCCATCGGTCATCACTGTCTCGTCGATTCCATCACCGCTGATAGTCACCTCTTCGGTTTCAAGTGGGCTACCATCTGGTTCTGTAATCTGCCCTTCCAACGTCCCAGTCGCGTCGGAGATAACTTCAACAGTGATCCGTTCTTCGTGTCCACCGCTCGCGACAAACAGGTCAAATTCCCCAAGTTCGTCGAAGTCTCGAATCTCAACCTCTGCAGTACCATCAGTGAACTCGGTGTCTTCAGACTTGATACTGATACCTGTGTTATCACGGTCCCGGTAGTAGAAGTCGACGTTCGCACCGTTGATATCGCCCGGGATTGTCTCGGCAAGGAAAATTGAATCGCCAGCGCCCCGCACGACCTCGTAATCTGCAGTATCACCCGGCTCGACGTTACCGTCAGGTTGTGGCTCAGACCATTCGATATCATACGTGCTGGTGCCGACAGACCCGCCAGCCTCCGCGCCAACATCGTTCTCATCCACTGTCGTCGTCAGCGTCTTCTCGTCGACGGTACTGCCGTCGATCGACCAGTCGATCTCGTCGCCCACACGATTCGCACCGACGGAGACGCGTCCGTCGCTGTCGCTCGTTTCCTCGTCGCCGTCGATCTCGACGGTCGCGCCCTCGACGGGGTTGTTGAACCGATCACGGACCTCGACGGTCGCCGTATTCACCTGATAGAGATACGCAGCACGGTCCTCGGGCTCTCCACGCGTGACGCTCCCGACGCCGACCTCGGCCATCCGCAGGTCGAGCTCGTCGTCGACGTCGAACTGGACCGCCCCGTCACTCGCAGCAACATCACTGAGCTCGTCGTATTCTTCGAGTTCCTCTACCCAGTAGGACTCGTGGCGCTCGCTGATCGGGAGCGTGATCGTACCGTCAGTGACCGTCACGGTGTTCCCCGAACTGCTCAGCGACCGCCGGGGCACCGTGACGGTCGAACTCGACGCCGCCTGTACCTCCCCGCGGAGCGTGATCAGTGACAGTTCGCCGTCGTCGACGAGGTCGCCGGACGCGAGCGTTGTCGGTGACCCACGCGGATTGTCGTTGATTAGTTCGCCGTGTTCGTAGACGGTTGTGGGTGCGTTCCGGTACTCGTTGTAGTTCGGTTCGTACTGGAGCCGGTTTGTCGTAATCGAGTCCCGATCGGTCCAGAATGTTTGGACATTGTCAGCGTCATCGATGGTGACTCCGTCAAACGCAATCTCCCCGTTCTCGACCGTCCGCAACTGCCCACTCGGGGACCCCGGATTCACGAAGAAGGTCCGCGAGGGGTAGGTCGTCCCGAGCCGAACGGAGTGTGACCCGCGCGTCCCCTCTCGCGCGGAGGCGTCAATCCCGTTCGTGAGATCGACCATCTGGCTCTGGACGTCCTGGTTGTGGTTGAACTCCACGCCGGAGTTCTGGCTGGGGACGACGGTGGCCTGATAGGAGGCCATCGCGATCACGATGAAGGCAAACAGGATCATGGCCCCGATCTGGATGGCCGCGCCGCGCTCGTCGCCCCTGAACGTCATACTACAGAGTGGATGGTATCCGGCAATAAAAAGGCTGTTGCGGAACCGACCCGATCAAACGGGGTCTGGCCCTCACCTCTGGTGGTTACCCCCCAGTCAACTCATTCTGCCGGGCGGTGTCGCCACCATGGTGCCTGCCACCGCAAGCACGTTGGCGCTATGTTGGGTGGTCAGACCGTGCTCGCCGCCGCCGAGCAGGCCCGACGCTGGCCCACGCTAGTCGCGCCACTTGATCGAACAGCCCTGCGAATGACGCCACTCAACGTCAACCGGCTCACCGGCCAGGATCGATTCTATCGCCTGTTGCACGTAGAACTCGGTCGCGTCCGAGTCGGGATCCATGGCGTCGTCAAGACGGCCCTGATAGGCCAGTCGGAACTCGCCGTCTTCGTTCGCGAAGAGGAACGGGTCAGGCGTACAGACCGCACCGTAGGCTTCGGCCACCTCCTGAGATTCGTCGCGAAGATATGCGTCGTAGGCGATCGTACCGTCATCGACGTACTCGACCATCGCCTCGAAGGAGTCGTCGGGATACTCCTCGGCATCGTTGGGGTTGATGCCGACGACGGCGGCGCCCTCGTACGACGCCGCGAGCTCGTTGAGGTGGTCGAACTTCGCTTTCGCGTACGGGCAGTGGTTACACGTGAAGACGATCAGGAGTGCCTCATTGTCCGCAAAGGAGTCGAGGGTGTACGTCTCGCCGTCGACTCCGGGCAGTTCGAAGTCGGGTGCTGGATCGCCGTCCTCCAGTGCCGGATCTGATTCTTTCAGTACCATACCTGCCTTTCGGACGGCTCGGTTTTGTCGTTTGTGTCTATAGAGGGCAACAGTGCGGCTCCCACCCGAGCGCGAACACGCGGCGCTTTTCACTCACCGGGCCGGAAGATGCTCATGCTCACTTTCGTCGGACTCGGACTCTACGACGAGCGCTCGATCACGGTCGAGGGCCAGCGCGCCCTGCGCGAGGCCGATCGCGCGTTCGCGGAGTTTTACACCAGCAAGCTGATCGGTACCAGCGCCGAGGAGCTCGAAGCCCACCACGGCACCGAGATCGACGTGCGCGACCGGGCGGGCGTCGAACAGGATCCGGAACCGATCCTCGACGCCGCCGCGTCGGGCGACGCCGTCTTTCTCACTGCCGGGGATACTATGATCTCGACGACCCACGTCGACCTGCGCCTGCGTGCCCACGAGCGCGGCATCGAGACTCGCGTGATCCACGGCATCACCGCCCAGACGGCGACGAGTTCGCTCACCGGCCTGCAGAACTACCGCTTTGGCAAGGCGACGACGCTTCCGTTCCCCTACGCCCACGGCGCGGACGGGTTGCCCGCGAGCGTCACCGACACCATCGAGGCGAACCGTGATGCGGACCTGCATACGGTCGTCTACCTCGACATCAAGGCCGACCGAGAGGAGTACATGACCGCCGACGTCGGCGCTGAGTTGCTCGCCGAGGAGTACCCAGACCTCGTAGGAGTGGTCGTCGCCCGTGCGGGCAGTCCGGAACCGCTGGTCGAGGCTGCCCCACTGTCGGACCTCGCCGAGCGCGAGTTCGGTGAGCCGCTCCACCTGCTCGTCATCCCCGGCGAACTCCACCTGCTCGAAGCCGACGCACTCTGTGAACTCGCGGGCGCGGATCGGGACGCACTCGAAATTTCTTGAGCGAGGTGAACTGCTGGCTGTGGACCGCGAAATTCAAATGACCGACCGTTCTACACGACGTATGGCCAAATACTCGACCGGCGGCTCCTCGGACTCGGGGGACGGCGGTGCCTGCGAGCTGTGTGGCGCGACCAGCGAGTCGCTTCGCACCGCGAAGGTCGCGGGCGCGACGCTCGATGTCTGTCCGGACTGTCGCCCACACGACGACAACGCGCACAAGGACAAGAAACAGCGGCGGAAGCAGGGCGGCGGGAGCGACAGTGGCTCGACTGGCTCGTCCTCGACGGCGCCCGAATCGAGCGGCCCACAGACCGGCAGCGAGAGCATGTGGGACGGCGATACGAGCCACTGGGAAGAAGGCGGGACCGACTACGACGACGACCAGCTTCCGTATCTGATCCGTGGCTACGGCGAAATCGTCGAAGACGCCCGACAGAATGCCGGACTCCAGCGCGAGGAACTCGCCGATGAGCTCGGCGTTCCCGAGTCCGATCTCCTCGCCGTCGAACAGAGTCGTGCAGTCGAGTCCGGCATCGGCGGCTCCCTCATCGAGGCGCTCGAAAAGCGGCTGGATGTCGAGTTAGTCGACGAGTGAGCTATCATCAAAGCGGGACAGAAAAACAGGGGTGAGAGTAGATCAGACGATCTGTAAATGGTCCTCACGCAGTTCGTCTTCGGTGAACTCCTGTTCGTAGACCTCCGCATGTGTTTGCTTGCCAGTTCAACCGCTTCCTCCTCGTTTTCGGACTGAATGATGAACCGACACGTATCCGACACCGATTCGCAGTCCAGTTTGTGTGCTTGTGCCATAGTATCCCCCGCGACGTCGGACGATTTTCGAGAATCCAACCAGTGTACTGGTCGATCGGCGTCGCTTTGTTCCCAGTCCCGTTCCACCCCCTGTACGCCTATTTTGCCGTCCGGGCAGGACGCCGAGACGCCCCGCTTTCGCGGCGTGACAGCTGGGGGCGTGGCTGTACGGCACCGTTGTGGGGGCAACGCTGATCGGGGTGTTGGCGTCGCCGCCGGATCCGATCACCCAGAGTGCGATCCAGTTCGTACTGCTCGTACCCGCTGGCGTGATCCTGTACCTGCTCGTCTTCGCGGGCGGGACCGATATGCTCATCCGTCGTTTCAGTCAATTCTGACTGCGCCCTAGCTTTTTCGCGTGAGCGCCGGAACTACCGGTATGGAACTGTCCGACGAACAGCAGGCCATCCGGGACGTAGTCCACGAGTTCGCTGTCGAGGAGCTTCAGCCGATCGCCCGGGAGGCAGACGAGACCGAACAGTTCCCGGAGGACATCTGGGACGGGCTGGCGGACCTCGATCTGACCGGACTGACAACGCCCGGGGCCTACGGCGGCTACGACGCCGATCGAGTGACCTACGCACTGGTCAACGAGGAGGTCGCGTACGGCGCGCTGGCGGTAGCGACCGCGCTGTCGGTCCACTGTCTGGCAACCTCGTGTATCGCGGAGTTCGGTAGCGAGAGACAGAAAGACCGGTGGCTCCCCGAGATGGCAAAGGGGCGACCCGTCGGCGCGTTCGCACTCTCGGAGCCGGGAGCGGGCTCGAACCCCGCCGAGATGACAACCGAGGCCCGACCCGTGGGCGGCGATGGGGACAGCGACCCGACAGAGTACGTCCTCGACGGCGAGAAGCAGTGGATCACCAACGGCGAGCGTGCGGGCGTCTACATCGTCTTCGCGAAGACAGACAGCGAGGATCCGGACTCGATCACGCAATTCGTCGTTCCGGGCGACGCTGACGGCCTCTCAGTGGGCGATCCGGAGGAGAAACTCGGCCTCCGCGCCAGTGACACCACCTCGCTCACCTTCGACGACGTGCGGATCCCCGCCGAGAACCGGCTGACGCCCGAGGGGGAGGGCCTGAGCGCCGCGCTCTCGATCCTCACCGGCGGACGAATCGGGATCGCCGCCCAGTCAGTCGGCCTCGCCCAGTCGGCCTTCGACATGGCACGTGAGTACGTCGGCGAGCGCGAACAGTTCGGCGGTCCAATCGCCGACATTCAGACGGTTCGACACAAAATTGCGGAGATGTACGCGGAGATCCAGAGCGCCCGGGCGATCACACTCACTGCTGCCCGGGCAGACGACCGCGGGGACGACGGCCCCCTGCAGGCAAGCGTGGCCAAGTAC
Source organism: Natranaeroarchaeum sulfidigenes (assembly GCF_017094485.1). Lineage (NCBI taxonomy): Archaea > Methanobacteriati > Methanobacteriota > Halobacteria > Halobacteriales > Natronoarchaeaceae > Natranaeroarchaeum > Natranaeroarchaeum sulfidigenes. The sequence goes on along the minus strand of NZ_CP064786.1, from coordinate 708,561 downwards.
GTCGCCAGCGAAACCGCCATGGACGTTACCAACGAGGCAGTTCAGCTCCACGGCGGCTACGGCTACGTCACCGAGTTCGACGTCGAACGGCTCTACCGGGACGCCCGCGTGACGACTATCTACGAGGGCACCAGCGAAATCCAGAAGACGATCATCGCACGGCACCTGCTCGACTAGTCCTCACGCAGGCGTTCAACGTCCTCCCGGAGCGCTTCGAGTTCGTCCTTGCGTTGATCGAGCTCCGAGAGCGCGTCGTCGACCTCGGCGAGCAGTCGGTCCGGATCTGGAGTATCAGTGTCCAGCAGGACGCCGTGTGCGGTCCCATCGATATCGTCCTCGCCTATCGACTCGACGCGCACGTCGGGCCTGTCGACGCCGTTTGCTGGCGTCGAGCCGGTCCGTTCGACGGGCTCGGCCGGGACGCCGGTTACGGTCGTTTCCGGCGGGACGTCCTCGACCACGACCGCGCCAGCACCCACGGTGGCGTCCTCCCCGATCGTGATGTCACCGATCAACGTGGCGTTCGCGCCGAGGGTCACGCCGTCTTCGAGCGTCGGATGGCGCTTCTCGGGATACGGCGAGTTACCGCCCAGCGTACAGCCGTGATGCATGTGAACGTCGTCGCCGATCGCGGCCGTTTCGCCGATCACGACGCCGGAACCGTGATCGATGAAACAGCGCCGTCCGATCTCCGCTGCGGGATGGATCTCGATATTCGTGAGCCCGCGGGACAGGTGTGAGACGAGGCGGGCGAGCCAGTGAAAGCCCCACGACCAGAGAGCATGGGCGATCCGATGGAGCCAGACGGCCTGCAGGCCAGGATAGCAAGTAATGACCTCGCGACGGGTTTTCGCGGCAGGGTCGGTCTCCAGCGCCGTCCGGACGTCCTCGCGCAGTCGCTCAAACATGAATCAGTGTCCGCTGTCCAGGCAATTGATCGACCGGTTCAGTTCGCCTTACGCCGCTCCCCCTCAGACGACAGCACCGGGCCACGGTGTCGCAGTGGCTATCGAACGCGAACGCATCGGTGTTGGCTGTCGTCCACATACTCGATGGTAGTATCGACCCGGACAAAAAAGGCGTTCCATCCGTCGGGGAAACGGCAAGAGGTTTTTTCACCGGGAACCCCCTCGGTACGGTAGATGGACGGCGACCACACCGATCCGGCAGAACTGGCGGCCGCGCTCCGCGAACGCGCACTGGATTCGCCAACCGATGTCGATACCGGTCGGATCCGCGCGCTGCTTTCTGACCCGGCGCTTCCACCCGGTGTTCACGCGGACGCCGTGGCTGCCCTGCTGGAAGTGGCCCAGAGCGGGCAACACGTCGACGGGGAGTTCGCTGGGCTGGTCGCCCGATTACTCGGTCGCCCCTCGCTCGATGCCGATCCCCTGCTGTTACGCTGTCTCCGTGCAATCGCTGTCGACCATCCCGAAGCGGTGCTCGACCACAAGGACGTGATCGTCGAACACGTGACTGTCGAGGACGACGAGAGCACGCAGGCTGCGACCGGCTGCTGCGTGGAGCTCGTTGCAACGGATCCCGAAGGGTTGCTCGATCTCGTCCCGACGCTGTCTGCCCTGCTCGACGCCGACGATCCGACGCGGACGAACGCGCTCTACGTCCTCTCACAGCTCGCCGTGGGCTACCCCGAGGAAGTCAAACCAGTCGTCCCACAGCTACTGGACGGGATATCGGATCGGGCGGTTGCCTATCAGACCAACGCGCTGTCCGCGCTCGGCGCGATCGCATCGGCGTATCCGTCGGCTGCGGTCGAGGCCATCGATGAACTGACGGCGCTTGCCGACGCGGACCATCCGGGCGTCCGGGGGAACGCCATCGGTCTGATCGCGGACGTCGCACAGGAGCATCCGGACCGTACGACCGATGCGGTCGACGTCGTGACCGAGCGTCTCGACGATGACGACGAATACGTCCGTGGCAACGCCGTCTCGGCGATCCTGCACGTCGGGCTTGAACGTCCCGATGCGATCGTCGAGGCGACCGACCGACTCGAAGAGAGACTAGACGACCCTGCGCCTATCGTGCGTAGCAATGCCTGCAAGGCGGTCGGGTCGCTCGACATCGAGGACGCCAGAGAACGGCTCGAAACGCTCGAATCCGACGACCCGAACGAGGAGGTACGCGAGCACGCCGGATGGGCCTTGGAGCAACTGGAGTAGGACTCACCGACGCCGAGCGTACACCGCTACCGCGAGCAGGGCAACGACGACAGCGACGATCCCAAACCCTGACAGCGAGTCGTCCGCGTCCAGTTGATCGGTTTCGCTCTCGTCATCGCCGTTCTCGGAGTCGTCATCCTGGTCAGTAGACTCCCCGTGTTCCTGATCAGTATCGTCAACACCGTTGTCGTCAGTACTGGTATCATCGTCCTCTCCGTTCGTGTCCGTCTCGTCATGATCAAGCTGGAGGACGACAACCATCTGCCCGTGTGAGTGCTCCGGATCATACGTCCAGCCACCACCGGCTTCCTCGTAGGAGCGAGCATCGGCCAGCGGGTCGACACTCGAATTCCACGACTGGGCGTCCTGCTGGAGATATCCGACTACCTCGATCCGGTCCTCGTACTCGCCGTCGACTTCCGCCTCGCCGTACTCGACTGTGCCATCCGCGGGCATGCCGTGAATCTCCAGACAGTGCGAGTCGAGATAGCCGTCGCCCTGCGGGAGATCCGGATCAGTACCGAACTGATCGGCATCCAGTGGGCGCTCGTAGTGCTCGGTCAGCGGGAGCTCGACCACGAACGGGTCGGCGTGTGAGTGCCAGTCCAGCGATTCGCCGGTCGGGACTGTAACCGTGGTGTTCGGGACCGTCTCCCCGACCACTACCTCACCGTCGTCGTTGTACAGCGACACACAGAGCTTCCCGGAGCCATCGCCGAGGTACGGATCGCGATACTCGTCACGGGGATTGACGTAACTTATCCAGCTGCCGTCGCTGGCTTCAGCCTCGAAATACGGATCACCGCGCTCTGGGACCGGTTCGATGTACGGTTCTTCGACCGTATCCTGGCTCTGATCCTGATCGCTCTGTTCACCTGTTGTTTCGTTCTGTAACGGGGCGGTATCGTCACCAACGGATGACCCCCATCCCACCTCGGAGGTCAGACCGATCATACCTATCCCGATCAGCGCCACCCCAACGACGAGCACGACGACGGTCGATCCCGATAGCTCGGCCATAGACTGAATCGACTATCGTCGACCTGCGACGTAACTATACGTCGTCTACCGGCAGGTAAAGATAACCTACTAACAGTTCCCTGTGCCGGGAGCAGACTGTGACGGGCGTGATCAGAACTAGCTGTCAGCGAACCCACAACTGCAGTACAGAAAAGGAGCAGGCCGTCTATTCGAGATCGAAGCGGTCGAGTTGCATTACGTGCGCCCAGGTGTCGACGAAGTCCTGAACGAACGTCTCCTCGGCGTCATCGGCCGCGTAGGTCTCGGCGATAGCACGGAGTCGGGAGTGCGATCCGAAGATGAGATCAACACGGGTGCCCGTCCATACGAGTTCGCCGGAGTCCCGACCGTAGGCCTCATAGATACCGTCTGACGCGGATTCCCACTCCGTGTCCATATCCAGCAGGTTCACGAAGAAGTCATTTGTCAGCGTCCCCGGCCGGTCGGTGAGGACGCCGTGATCCGAGTCCTGATAAGTGGCTCCGAGCGCGCGCATCCCGCCGACGAGGACAGTCATCTCGGACGCCGTCAGGTTCAGCAGCTCGGCTTTATCGACGAGCAGTTCCTCCGCGGGCTGGTCGAGGTCGTCGCCGAGATAGTTCCGGAACCCGTCGGCCTTCGGTTTGAGTGCCTCGAAGGAGTCGACATCGGTCTGTGCCTGAGTGGCGTCAGTCCGCCCCGGCTCGAAAGGAACTGTTACGTCGTAGCCAGCCTCTGCAGCGGCCTGTTCGACGGCCGCGTTGCCGCCCAGTACGATCAGGTCGGCCAGCGATACCCGGGTGTCATCGGACTGGGAATCGTTGAACTCCGCCTGAATCTCCTCCAGCGTCTCCAGCACGGTCGCTAGCTGTTCTGGCTCGTTGACCTCCCAGCTTTGCTGGGGTTCGAGGCGGATCCGGGCTCCGTTCGCGCCGCCGCGTTTGTCGCTGTCGCGGTACGTCGACGCCGACGCCCACGCCGTCTTGACCAGCTGCGGGATCGACAGCTCCGACCCGAGGAGATCCTCTTTGAGCGCCGCCGCGTCGTCCGCATCGATGAGATCGTAGTCCGCGTCGGGAAGCGGGTCCTGCCAGATCATCTCCTCGTCCGGAACCTCGGGACCGAGGAACCGCGAGGGCGGGCCCATATCCCGGTGGGTCAGCTTGTACCAGGCTTTCGCGAAGGCCATCCCGAACGCCATCGGGTTCTCCTGGAACCGCTCGACGATCTCGCGGTACTCGGGATCCCGCTTCAGCGCGATATCCGTCGTCAGCATCATCGGCGTTTGCGTCTCGGATGGGTCGTGAGCGTCCGGAACGGTGTCTTCTAGCTCCTCGTCTTTCGGCGTCCACTGCCAGGCCCCGCCGGCACCTTTCTCCGGTTCCCACTCGTAATCGAGCAGGTTGTTGAGATAGCCCATATCCCACTCTGTCGGAGACTGGGTCCACGGACCCTCGATGCCACTGGTAATCGTGTCGGCCCCCTTGCCGGAGCCGTGCTCGTTCTCCCAGCCCAGCCCCTGCTGTTCGATCGGGGCGGCTTCGGGTTCGGGGCCGAGATTGTCCGTATCGTCGGCGCCGTGAACCTTCCCGAACGTGTGTCCACCCGCTATGAGCGCCGCCGTCTCCTCGTCGCTCATCGCCATGCGGTCGAACGTCTGTCGAATGTTCTCCGCCGAGGCCTCCGGATCGGGGTTCCCGTCCGGCCCCTCCGGGTTCACGTAGATGAGGCCCATGACGGACGCGCCGAGTCCTTCCTGAATGCCCCCCGGCTCGTCGAAGCGCTCGTTCGCTTCCATCTCGTCTTCGGGTCCCCAGTAGACCGACTCGTCAGGCTCGAACGCGTCCTCACGTCCGCCAGCGAACCCGAACGTCTCGAAGCCCATGGACTCGATGGCGACATTTCCTGCCAGAATCATCAGATCGGCCCACGAGAGTTTGCGGCCGTACTTCTGTTTGACCGGCCAGAGCAGTCGGCGGGCCTTGTCGAGGTTCGCGTTGTCCGGCCAGCTGTTGATCGGTGCGAAGCGCTGTCGGCCACCTGCCGCACCGCCCCGGCCGTCGCTGGTCCGATACGTGCCCGCGCTGTGCCAGGCCATTCGAATCATCAACGGCCCGTAGTGGCCGTAGTCGGCCGGCCACCAGTCCTGTGATGTCGTGAGAACATCCTCGATGTCGGCTTTTACGGCGTCGAGATCGAGCGACTCGAACTCCTCGGCGTAATCGAACTCCTCATCCATCGGCCCGACATCGCGGGCGTTCTGGTCGAGTGTTTTCAGATCCAGCTGATTCGGCCACCAGTCCTGATTGGACCAATTCATCGTCAGATCTTTACTCGTTTGGCCTGATAAAGTTGTTCAAGTGATTGAGGAAGTTCCTCGTTCAATAAAAATTTTAAGCAGTTCAAGAACTGTCGTGTGAGGTCGTAGACGGCATCTCGATTCGGTCGCCGTGATATGGGAAACACGCGTTCTGACCCGTCGCTACGCTCTTCGTCGTGACGTCGTCAACTTCGCTCCGCGCGCCTTGCGTAGTTCAAACCGTCCCAACATGGCGGAGTTGCTGGCCGCGGATTGCTCACAGCAAAATCAGTGGGTTGGGCAAGATTTGAACTTGCGGCCCTCGCCGTGTGAAGGCGATGTCATAACCAGACTAGACCACCAACCCGCGTAAAAAATCGTACCGCCGCTCCGAACTTAAGCCTTACTTTCGGCAGGTGCGGCGTCCTCGCCGTGACGATAGGCGTGGATCCGCTCGCGGGCCTTTCCGACGGCCTCTTTTGCCTCACCTTCGGCCCGTTCCTCGATCTCTTCGAGGTCGGCCCGGATCTTGTCGAGGCGGCTCGCCTCCGGTTCTTCGTCGCCGCCCGTTAGTTCCCGGAACTTCTCCTCGACGGGTTCGAGCTCCTCGGCAACGCCCTGTTTAGCTTTCTTTCCGGCGCGGGTCAGGTAGTATCGTGCATCCTCGAAGTGCTTGTTCATATCCGACCTTACGCAAGGGACAGATATAACTCTTGTGCCCTAACCGATCTGACGTGTCGTTCTGACTATACAGATAATCGCACTACAGTAGTACTGAGAATTGGAGGATGACGACATGAGGACCTCTAACTGAGACAGAGTATTTCCGGATTTCCAGCGGCCGAACGCGGGGACAACCGCCAGTAGTGCGTCACCGGTTCACAAACCGTTTTACCGCTCCGCGGCCCAGCCACGCACGATGTTCAGTCGGCTCTCGATCCCGACGCCGTTTCAGGTCGGTCCAGTGAACGCATATCTCGCCGATGGGACGCTGATCGATCCCGGTCCCGACAGCGACGAGGGGTGGGAAACGCTTACGGAGAAACTGGCGGCCGAAGACTGCCGGATCAGCGATCTCGAACGAGTGGTTGTGACACATCCGCACCCGGATCACTTTGGCATGGCAAAGCGCCTCCATGACCGCGGAATCGACGTCATCGCCAGTCCCGACACGGCGACGATCATCGAGGCATTCGACGAGCGCCTGGCGTACGAACAGTCCTTTTTCGAGGAGTTTTTCGTTCGCCACGGACTCGAACGGTCGACCGTCGAAAGCGTAATAACGCTTCCCGAAGCCTACCTGCCGTACGCGCCGAACTCACCGGTCGACCGGGTCGTCACGGACGGCGATAGTGTCGCTATCAACGGCGTCGAGTTGACGGTCGAGACCCGCCATGGACACGCGGCGGGCGAGTTGCTGTTGAGCTACGAGGCCGACGGAGAGAACCGGGCGGTCGTCGGCGATCACGTTCTCGGTGACGTGACGCCGAACCCGCTCTTGCGGCCGCCGATGAACGACACTGACGAACGCCCACGGGTACTACCGACGTACAACGAGTCGCTAACGCAGCTCCGGGACCGTCCCTTCGATCAACTTCTCCCCGGCCATGGTGAGCTCATCACGGAGCCATCCAACCGCATCAGTGAGATCCTGACGGCCCACGAGGACCGGACAGAGAACGTCCTCGCGCTACTCGATGGGGAGACGAGCGCCCGTGAAGTGATGGAGGGGCTGTTCGACGACCTGCCGGTGATCGAGTACTTCCCCGCGATGAGCGAGGCGGTCGGCCATCTTGACGTGCTCGAAGCGCGTGACAAAGTGCGTGCGATTGAAGAGGACGGCCGAACCCTGTATACAAAGAGATGAACCGCACACAGGCGGTTGCGCTCGGCGAGGCCGACGCCGATATCGCAATCACAGGGGGACGCGTTTTCCTGCCCGAGACCCGCGAGTTCCGTTCGCTTGATGTCGCTATCGTCGACAACGAGATCGCCGCACTCCCCGACGATGCCAGCGACGTCATCGGCCCCGAAACTACCCAGCTATCAGCTGACGGGCGGGTCGTCCTGCCGGGACTGATCGACGCACACACGCACGTCGATACCGTCCAGTCGCTGGAGAACGCCTATCACCACGTGCTGGCCACTGGAACCACGACTGTCGTTACCGAAGCGTCGGGGCCTGGAAGCCTGTTTGGCGCACGCGGCGTCGAGGCGCTGCTCGCGGCGACTGCCTATCTCCCAATCACCGTCAGGGTGACCGTGCCGACGATGCCCCTCGTCGACACGTTCGAGGGACGACGCGCAAGCAAGAAGGAAGCCGAAGCGCTCGTCGACCTGCTCGACGACGACCGTGTCGTCGGCGTCGGCGAAACCGACTGGATCCACCTCGTCGGTCGGGACCACGACCTCGACGATCTGTACGACCGCGCCCGCCACGCTGGCAAGCCGATCTGCGGTCACGGCGCTGGCTGTCGGGAGGAGAAACTGACCGCCTTCGCCGGACTCGTCGACAACGATCACGAGGCGATCAGCGGAGACGGGATGATCAACCGGGTCGAGCGCGGCATCCACACGATCGGACGGTACGGGACGATCCGGGACGATATTGACGCCCTCGCCGACGCAGTCGATCGGGTCGGCTCCTCGGAGCTCTCGCTGTCGACCGACGGAATGTGGCCCCGCGACCTGCTGGACGAGGGGGCGATGGACGCCGTCGTCCGGCGGACCATCGATGCGGGCGTCGATCCCGCCGATGCGCTTCGGATGGCCACGCTGAACCCGGCAAGACATTTCGGGCTCGACGACCGGGGTTCACTTGCACCCGGTAACGTCGCCGATATCGTAATCGTCGACGATCTGACGGCGATGAACGTCGCCACCGTCCTCTCGGGCGGTGAGGTCGTCGTCGAGAAGGGCGTACATCAGGTTGCGCCGAGGAGCCACGAGTACCCCGAGTTCGTCTACGACTCGATCGACGTCGAGAGCGATCCGGAACGGTTCACCGTCCCCGCGAGCGCGGCCGACGCGGACGGTCGGGTGCGCGCGATCGAAATCGGCGAGGGCTTGCTCTCGACCGAGACGACGGTCCAGCCGCGTGTCGAGGACGGGACCCTCCACGCCGCACCTGAGCGGGACATCGCCAAGGTCACGCTGCTGGACCGCCATCCCGACGCCGATGGAACCGGATTCACTGGCTTTCTGGCGGGCTACGGGATCGAAGAGGGCGCGATCGCAACCAGCATGACCATGGAGTCGACGGGCGTACTGGCGGTCGGGACGAGCGACGATGCCCTCTCGGCTGCGGTCGAACACGTCGAAGCGCAGGGCGGCGGCTGGGCGGTCATCCGCGACGGCGAGGCAATCGCCGAGCTTCCCTATCGGATCGCTGGCGTCGCCGCCGATCTCGAAGTCGAGGAGACGGCACAGCTTCTGAACGCAGTCGAAAAGGGGTCGCGCTCGCTCGGCGTCGACGTCGATCGTCCTCTCCTGACACTCACGTCGCTCCCCTTTGTCGGCGTGCCGACGTTCAAGATGACGTGCTCGGGGTACGCTGACGTACTCGGCCGATCGCTGGTCGGACTCACGCCCGACGAGGCGGACGAGTAGAAGACGGACAGGAGGCGAGTAGCTCAGTAGGTCGGATTCTCTTCAGGCACGTCGTCGCGCTTGTTCACCACGCGAGCGAGCACGAACAGCGCGTCCGAAAGCCGGTTCAGGTACTCGATCACGACGTCGTTAATCGTCTCCTCGGCAGCCAGCGCTACGGCACGGCGCTCCGCGCGACGACAGACAGCCCGTGCGTGATGCAGGCTCGCACCGCTTTCGCCGCCACCGGGCAGGATGAAGCTCTCCAGCGGGTCGAGTTCCTCGTCGTGGTCGTCGATCCAGCCTTCCAGCGTTTCGACGTGCCCCTCGGTGATGACAGGGTCGTCCTTCTCGGGTGCAGGGTTTGCGAGGTCCGCCTGTGCGATGTGAAGGTGGTTCTGAATCCGTTCGAGCTGGTCGTCGATGTCGTCGTAGCCGCTCGGCCGGACTGCGCCGATGAGGGCGTTAACCTCGTCGACGGTGCCGTAGGCCTCGATACGCGCGCTGGTCTTCGAGACCCGCGACATGTTCCGTAGATCGGTCATTCCCTCGTCACCGCGACCGGTGTAGATCTTCATACGAGGATTGTGGGCCCGAGCGACCTTAGTTGATGCTACCCGAAGCGGTCACGGCAAAACCGGATGTGACCGGGTTACTCTAGCCCGTAGTCCGCCAGCGAGTGGTAGTGTTTCCAGTAGCCGGTGATCGAATCGAGCGCGAACGTGAGCGTCCCGTCCGACAGGTCCAGCGTGACCTGTTCTGTCCCGATTTCGGTGTCGTGAAGGTGTAGCTCCAGAGGCACGTCGAACTCCTCGACGTTTACCATCAGTTCGCCAGTCGCTTCCAGTTCGGATTGTAGTGTCTCCTGATCCATCGTTCCGGGTGAGAGTCGGGACGACACCCTCGAAAAAGATGCTGTGATTCTTAGAAACTGGGAGCGGCACCGAACGATGAGTTTTGTATAGCTACATAGCATATATACCTTGATTTTTACCGTTACCGGGCTATCCTGAGCGATTCCAACTATCGAACGGGACTGCCCCCAATCAGAGGGATTAAGCGGACAGACCGGAAACACCGAGGTATGGAACGCGAGATCTACTGCCCCACCTGCGAGGGTGAAACGACGTTCTGGCTCGCGGCGAGCACGGAACTCCATCTGGGTACGAAGACGAAGTGGCGCTGTTCGGAGTGTGAACGTGGCGTCGTTCGGATCGGTGAGGACGTCGACACGGCCGCTGCCTAGTTGTTCTCCTCGGCGTCTTTCCACTCACCCACGCCGGATGGATCGAGATGAACATGGGCGTCCCCGACGTCCTCTTCGGCCCGCAACATGTCGACGAGCTCCGACTCCACATCGTGGGCTTCACGGAGCGGGAGGCCCCCGTCCACCTCGGCATGGGCTTCGACTTCCAGGACTGTCCCATCGTAGAAGACGACCAGATCGTGAACGCCCTGGACATCCGGATGTGACTGTATCGTCTCCCGGACTGCCGCCCGCTGCTCGTCCGACGGTGCTGCGCCGACAAGATACGAGACGTTCTCCCGCCCGATCGAAACGCCCTGATACACGACCAGCACGCTCACCAGTGCACCGGCAAGCGGATCGAGCAGTGGATAGCCAAGCAGAACGCCGAGTACGCCCGCGACGACCGCAAGCGAGGTGTAGATATCGTTCAGGCAGTCGGTGGCGAGTGCCGACAGCGCGGTCGAGCCGAGATCCTCATTAACTCGCTTCGTGTACCAGTAGACGGCGTACATATCGGCGATCGCAAAGGCGAGCGCGCCGAGTAGAAGGTAGCTGAACTGGGCAAACTCGTCGGCGAGCAGGCCCTGCACCGACTCGTACAGAAGATTGATTCCGAGGAGGGCGATCGCGACCCCGACGAACAGCGCCGTAAGGGGTTCTATCCGCGAGTGGCCGTGGGGATGTGTCGCGTCGGGATCCTTGAACCGGGCCTGCCCCCAGATCAGTACGACGATCGAAGCGACCAGATCGGCGATCGAGTGTGCGGCGTCGGCCAGCAGGGCCACGGAGCCAAAGGCGAGGCCGACTGCCCCCTCGACGACGATTTTGGCCGCGTTTCCGAGCACGTTGACCCACGAGGCGCGGGCAAATCGTGACTGCTCGGCGTCGTCCATAGTCGGTTTAGATTCAGTCTAAACTTGAAGCTTGTCATCGGGAGAAGCGGTAACCCGTCGTACTAGAGCGCTTCGGAGATCCCTCGTGCGAACTCGTCGAGCGGGAGCACGGAGTAATCGACCGAGAGAGTATCCTGAGTCGCCCGAATCTTGCCGACGAACGTCGAGATCTCCTCTAGCTGACCTTCAAGCACGAAGAGCTCCATGCAGTAGCTTTCGCCGACGTGGCTGTGGAAGTTCGAGGCGACCAGATCTTCGTGTTCGTGACGAAGATGCATCATCTGCTCTTCGACGCTGGTTGTCTCGTAATCGAAGACGACGGTCACCACGCCCATTAGCTCCTTCCCCTCGAGCTGTTTGTCCTCGAATTCACCCAGCAATCCCCGGGATGCTTCCCGCATAACTTCGCTACGGCCGGTGTAGCCGTGGTCGTCGGCAAACTCGTCGATCCGTTCGAGCAGTTCCTCGGGCATCGAGACGCTTACGACAGTCATATGTTAATCGAAGCGCGTTTCGTTATTAAGGATTACTGAATTCACTGCCAAAACCGGGTAGAGGTTACTAGCCTATTCGTCGAGTGCCTGCCAGGAGAGCCGCAGGTTTCGGGCGGCCGCCGTCTGGTCGATCAGCCGCGCAGCCGTTCGTTCGGGAGCGCTCGCGAGCGTCTCGTCGTCCTCCTCGATTACCGCGTTGAACGCCCGTGCGAGCTGATCGAGTGTATCCTTGCTCTCGATCTCGGTTGGCTCCGTCATCAGCGCCTCGCCGACGATTTCGGGCCACTTCGTCGTCGGCGGGTGGACGCCGTAATCGAGCATCCGCTTTGCGACATCGGCGGCGTCCTGCTCGCCCGCACTGGCCACGAACTCGTGGTGGAACGGACCGTATGGGACCTCGTACTCGACCTGCTCGCCGAGATAATTGGCGTTCAGCACGGCCTTCGCGCTGGCGTCCGCGAGCCCTTCGTCGCCGAGCCGAGCGATGTAGGCGTACGCCTTCACGAGGACGAGCCAGTTGCCCGAAAAGCCATGAACCTTGCCGATCGAGTGTTCGGGCCTGAACTCCTCGTAGCCCATCTCGGAACGCCGGACCCGGGGAGCAGGCAGGAACTCGGCAAGCTCGTCGACGACGCCGACCGGCCCCGCGCCGGGGCCACCGCCCCCGTGGGGCGTCGCGAACGTCTTGTGCACGTTGTAGTGCATGATGTCAAAGCCCATATCGCCGGGGCGGGCGCGACCGAGCAGGGCGTTCAGGTTCGCACCGTCATAATAGAGCAGTCCGCCGACGTCATGAACCATCGCGGCGATCTCCTCGATATCGCGCTCAAAGAGGCCGAGCGTGTTCGGGTTCGTCAGCATGAGCGCTGCGGTCTCCTCGGACAGCGCGGTGTCCAGAGCGTCGAGATCAACGCGACCGTCCTCGCCGCCGGGCAGCGAGACCACGTCGTAGCCGCCCAGGGCGGCGCTGGCGAAGTTCGTCCCGTGAGCGCTCTCCGGGATGATAACCTCACTCCGGTCGTCGCCTCGCGCTTCGTGATAGGCCTTTGCGACCAGAATGCCGGTGAACTCGCCAGCCGCACCGGCTGGGGGCTGCAGTGAGACGGCATCCATCCCGCCGATCCGTGCGAGGTAGTCCTGTAGTCGGTACTGAAGCTCCAGAGTGCCCTGTTTTCGGCGTTCGGGCCGATCCGGGTGGATGGCGGCGTCGCTGAGACCGGCGACGTCCTCGGTGAACTTCGGGTTGTACTTCATCGTACAGCTGCCCAGCGGATACGGTCCCGTGTCGATGGCGTAGGTCATCTGCGAGAGTCGGGTGTAGTGACGCGCGAGTTCAGGTTCGGAAAGCTCTGGAAGCGTGAGTTCGTCACGGGTGAGTTCGTCGGGCAGTGGGACGTCGACAGTGCTGTCATCAGCTGATTCAGCGTCACCGCCGTTGATCTCCACCGTCGTCTCGTCCTTCTCGGACAGCAGCGGTTCGTAGACCGACTCGTCGTCACGTCGCCAGCGGGCCTGATCGAACGTCATCCCTCGATCACCTCGGTAACGGCGGCGACGAAGCCGTCGAGATCGTCTTCGGTGAGGTCGTTCACGCACAGTTGTATTTCGTGGTCATCGACGGCATGAACTGCATAGCCCTGATCGGCGAGTGCATCGACGATGTCGACTGCGGGCTGCTCGGTTTCCGCGACGAACTCGCGGAGGTGATGACGGTCGTGGACGGGGGCGTCGATCCCCGAAAGCTCGTCGAGGGCGTCGGCGAGGCGGCTCGTCCGGACGATCGAGTCCCGTGCGGTCTCGACGAGGCCACTCGGGCCGAGCCACGCCGCGTGGATGGCTGCACGGAGCGCGACCCACGCCTGATTCGTGCAGATGTTACTTGTCGCCCGTTCCTGCCGGATATGCTGCTCGCGGGTCTGGAGCGTGAGCGTGTAGGCGCGTCGCTCCGCGGCGTCCTCACTCGCCCCGACCAGCCGTCCCGGCACCTGCCGGACGTACTCCTCGCGGGTGGCAAACATCCCCAGTCCCATGCCGTAGCTCGCCGGGAGACCGAGGACGCTCGCATCGCCGATCACGACATCCGCACCGACCCGTGCCGGTTTTTCGAGCACCGAGAGCGAGACCGGATCGGAGCCGAGTGCAAAGAGGGCGTCGTGGCCGTCCGCGATTCCGGCGATGGAATCCAGTCGTTCCTCGATAACGCCCCGAACCGTCGGACTTTCCGCGTAGACGAGGACGACGTCGTCCTCGACCAGCTCGGCCAGCGCGTCGACGTCGACACAGCCGTCGTCCATCGGGTACGACTCGACGTGCAGGTCGGTTCCGGCGACGTAGTTGTCCAGCACCCCACGTTTGCCCGAGCGGAGATGAGCGGGCACGAGCACGCGCTGGCCGGTCGTCGATCTGATCCGATCGGCCAGGGTCGCCGTCTCACCGAGGGCCGTCGCCGCGTCGTACATCGAGCAGTTCGCGACTTCGAGCCCGGTGAGTTCGGCCAGCATCGACTGGTACTCGAACAGTACCTGCAGAAAGCCCTGCGAGACCTCGGGCTGGTACTGGGTGTACGACGTCAGAAACTCGGCGCGCTGGGAGAGGTTGTCGACCAGCGAGGGGACGTACGTATCGTAGTGGCCGCGGCCGAGCAACTCGACCATGTCGTCGTTGCGGCCGAGCATCCGTTCGACCTCCGTTCGTACTTCTCGTTCACTGCGTGAATCGATCCCGAACGCACCGTCGAAGCCGACCCCCTCGGGGATATCAAACAGGTCGGCCTCCGCCTCAACACCGATGTCGGCGAGCATCGCCGCAGTCTCGGCGTCAGTGTGGGGCGCGTACGGGCTTCCACCGGAGCGGGTCACGGCTGGATTCCCACCCGGCTACCGTGTAGAGCTGTCACGAGTGGGGGTTACGACTAGTCGTATATCAGAATCCCGGTTCCGGAGACTGCGACGCTGCAGTTGGCGATATCGTACAGGGAACTGAGACGATGCGAAACAGGCGTATATCAATCAACGCTATATCAAATGCTGCATTCGGTCGGGATGACCTCTTTCAGCCCCCTCACGTCGTGTCGACCATGCCGGAGTCCGTCGTACCGCCGCCGATGGAGCCGGGCGACCGAATCGCCGTCCTCACGCCGATCGCGCCGCTGTCGCTCGGCGAGAGGGTTCGACTGGAGCCGGAAAACGGACCGATCGTGTTCGAGTAGGCTTACTCCGTCTGGTCGGCGTACGCCTCGGCCGACAGCAGGTCGTCGAGGTCGCTCTCGTCGGCGAGTTCGAGTTCGAGCATCCATCCCTCGCCGTAGGGGTCGTCGTTGACGAGTTCCGGGGCGCTAAAGAGCTCCTCGTTGACCGCGGTGACCTCGCCGCTCACGGGGGCGTACAGATCCGAGACGGCCTTGATGCTCTCGATGACGCCGAACTGCGCTTCGGCGTCGAGATCGTCGCCGACGTCGGGAAGTTCGACGAAGACGACGTCGCCGAGTTCGTCCTGCGCGAAGTCCGTGATGCCGACGCGAACGGTGTCTCCGTCGCGTCGCGCCCACTCGTGGGATTCCAGGTAGCCGAGTTCGTCGGGGGTTTCGAAGCTCATCTGTATTCGTCCAGTAGGTTTGCTGGTTCGACCCTTGCCTTTTTCGGCTGGCCGCGGATCTCGACGCGGACGGTCTCACCGACGTCGGCGTGCTCGTGGTCGACGTAGCCCAGTCCGATCGGTTCGTCGAGCGTCGGGCTCATCGTCCCGCTCGTTACGGTGCCGATCGTCTCGCCGTCGGGCGTCGTGATCGGATAGCCGTGCCGCGGGACGCCCCGGTCGATCAGACGGAGGCCGACGAACTTCTGGTCCGATCCCTCCTCGTGAACGCCTTCGAGCGCGTCACGTCCGACGAATTCGGTATCGAGTTTGACGCTGAAGCTGACGCCCGCCTCGTAGGGATTGCGGGGGTCTGTCTCGTAGTCGAAGTCCTGTCCCGAGAGCAAGAATCCGGCTTCGATCCGGAGCGTGTCGCGTGCACCGAGTCCACAGGGCTGACACTCGAAGGCCGACCAGACCGTCTCGGCCTCGTCCCACGGCGCGAGGATCTCGTAACCGTCCTCGCCGGTGTAGCCCGTCCGGGAGACGAGCGCGTCGACGCCCGCGACCGTCGTGTACTCGGCCTGGAATGGAGAGAGATTTCGGATGTCCCCCGCGGTGACTGCCGCGAGCGTGTCCGGCGCGTCGGGTCCCTGCAGGGCGACCATCGCGTACTCCTCGGTGCGGTTCGTAACGCTCGCATCGAGACCCCACTCGTCGCGGTGGGCGACCCACCGGTCGTACATGAGTTCGTCGTGGCCAGCGTTCGGGACGAACAGATACCGGGCGTCGTCGCCATCCGGGGCGACCACACGGTCGCCCTCGGGGAGCCGGTAGACCACCGTGTCGTCGATTATCAGCCCGGCCTCGTCGGTGATCATCGAGTACTGGGCGTCACCCGGCGAGAGGGCGGTGACGTCGTTCGAGGTCAACCGTTGCATCAGTCGGGTGGCCTCGGGCCCGCTCACCGCGATCTCGCTCATGTGTGACACGTCGAAGATCCCGACAGACTCGCGGACGGCCTCGTGTTCCGTCCGAATCGAGTCGAACTCGACGGGCATCTCCCAGCCGCCGAAGTCGGTAAGTTTGGCGGCCCGGTCGTCGTGTACCGCAGCGAGCGGCGGCAGGCGAAGTGACATACGGGTGGATTGTCGGGCAGGGAGTAATGGTTTTCCGTCCGTTCCGTGCCGGGGATCGAGCAGTTGTCGCGCCCGGCGTTTCGTCACACCTTTCCGCCGAGACTGGATAGAACGCCCATGGTTGATCGGTTACGCGCCCTGCAGGACCGGATATCGGCGGTCGACAACGCCGACCGCGTTCGGGTCGGGCTGTTCGTGGACGGTCCGAACGTGCTCCGCGACGAGTTCGACGTCGACCTCGACGACGTTCGGGACGCCGCCGCGGAGTTCGGCCAGCTGGGCGTCACGCGACTCTATCTCGACGAACACGCCACGCCGGGGTTGATTCAGGCCGCCGAAGCGCGGGGCTACGAGGTCGTCATCACGAGCGGTGACGTCGACGTCAAGCTCGCCATCGACGCCGCCGAAACGGCCGTCCGCGACGAGATCGACGTGCTGGTGATCGCCTCGCGGGATACGGACTTCAAGCCGGTGCTGGAGACCGCGGGCCGGAACGGCATCCGTACCGTGGCGATCGCTCCTGGGACGCACGGCAGATCTGATGCGCTACGGAATGCGGCGAACGACGCCGTATTGCTCGGGGAGTGAGGAAACGCCGGGAAACCACGACTACACTTTTCGAAGTGAATAGCTATAGATTTTGAAGTATAAGAATACACTTTTCGAAGTTAGTGACGACGGACGACCGTTCGGGTCGAAACGAAGTCCTTTCGACGCTACCCTCCAACCTCGACCCATGGAACTCGACACGCCGGTACTGGACAACCACATGCACCTCGATCCCGACTACGGGCGGGGACTCGACGCAGTCGAGGACTTCGCCCGACTCGGGGGGACGCATCTGCTGGTCGTCAACAAGCCCTCGTGGCATCTCGACGTCGAGGCGGAGACGGGCGAGGACTTCCGTGAGGTGTTCGAGCGCACGATCGCGGTCGTCGAGGACGCGAGCGAACTGCTCGACGGGCGGGCGTGGCCCGTTCTGGGCGTCCACCCGGGCCTGATCTCCCGGCTCGTCGACGAGCGAGGATTCACGCCCGAGGAGGCGCGCAATCTCATGCAGGCCGGGCTGGACGTCGCCGCGGAGATCGTCGAGGACGGCCGGGCGCTCGCGCTCAAATCGGGACGGCCTCACTACGACGTCGAGGATGCCGTGTGGGACGCCTCGAACGCAGTCATGCGCCATGCCTTCGAGTTGGGTGCTGAGCTGGACTGCGCTGTGCAGTTACACACCGAGGGAAGCGACGATCTGACCGAGGTCGCCGACTGGGCCGAGGACGCCGGCCTTCCGGCCGAAAAGGTCGTCAAGCACTACTCGGGCGGCACGCTCGCCGGTCCGATCCCGAGCGTGATGAGCGAGAAGGACCGCCTGCGCGTCGCAGCCGAGACGGGCGAGCCGTTCCTCATGGAGACCGACTTCGTCGACGATCCGGACCGACCCGGCGCAGTGATGGGACCGAAAACCGTCCCACGGCGAGTTCGCTGGCTACTGGAGGAGGGCCACGACGACGCCGTGAGAATCGCACACGTCGAGACGCCTCGCACAGCGTACGGGATCAAAACGCGCAATCATTTATAAATCGTCTCGCAAGTATACGAACGACTGGACGAGCACTAAACTGGCTTCTCCGTGTCTCTAGGGGCCGTTTCTACGGGATAAAAGCAGGTTCGTCCGAAGCTCTCGGAGAGAAAGGGTTTTCAAGCCGCCAGCGTACCGTCAGAGTATGAGCGCGCCGCCGAACGAGTTCTACTCAGAGGAACGCTGGCAGAACTGGCTCGACCGAATTACCGACGAGGATCTCGATCCCGAGGACGAGGACTCCGCACGCCTCCTGCTCAACCTGCAGGACGATGCCGCGATCGCCGTCGCAAAAGTCGTCTCGGCCCACGATGAGGGCGAGATCGACGCCGACACGGCGATGGACGAGATCGAGGAGATCCGCGAGATCGTGCTGAGCGAGGTCGAGTTCGACGACGAGGAGAAAGAACTGCTCGTCGACGACGTCCAGACCAGCCTCGTCTGTGTCTTTTATGCCGCCGAGGAGTACGTCGCCAACGGTGCGCCCGACGACGCCGGTATCGAACAGTACGTCCGCGCGGCTGCGGACGCTGAGGCCGAAGAGGACATCGACGCAGCGCTAGGCTACCTCGTGCAGGCCGGGACGATGATCATCGAGGGCGAGGAACTCGACTTCTCGATCGCCGAAGAGCTCGAGTACGGGCTCGTCTCGACGTGGGTTAACGGTCTCGACAGCCTCCAGAGCGCGATGAGCGACCCGGAAGTCGTCGAAGAAGAAGACGAAAACTGACCGAACGGCGACGCGGGCGACGGACCCGATTCACCTCCCGCTTTCCGCCAATCCTTTTTAATCACTCGCTGCGAAGTGGGGAGCGATGACGGTAGAAGAACGTGCCGAGGAGCTCGCCTCCGACCTCGGTGTTGACAAAGAGGAGGTCACAGAGGACCTGGAGAACCTGGTCGCCTACAGCGTGCCGATCGACGAGGCCGTACAGAGCCTGCGGCGCAAGTACGGCGGCGGTAGTGACTCCACGGGAACACAATCAAAAGACGGGATCGACGAGATCACGACCGCGGACGGGAGCGTCACCGTCACCGCGCGCGTACTGACGGTCGGCAAGCGCTCGATCCGATATCAGGGCGACGACCAGACAATCTTTGAGGGGACGCTCGCCGACGAGTCCGGCAGGATCGATTATACGGCGTGGCAGGACTTCGGGCTCTCGGCCGGCGACACGCTCACGATCGGCAATGCGGGTGTCCGCGAGTGGGATGGGAAGCCGGAGCTCAACCTCGGCGAGGGGACGAGCGTCGCCGTCGAAGAGGACCCCCTCGACGTACCCTACGAGATCGGCGGCGATGCCGACCTCGTGGACATCGAGACGGGCGACCGCGGCGTCAACGTCGAAGTACAGGTGGCAGAGGTCGAGCGCCGGACGATCGATGGCCGCGACGGGGAAACTGATATCCTCAGCGGCGTGCTCGCCGACGAAACCGGACAGCTTCCGTTCACTGACTGGGACCCACATCCCGACCTCGAGACCGAGGGGAACTCGGTGAGAGTCGAAAATGCCTACGTCCGGGAGTACCGTGGCGTCCCGTCGATCAACGTCTCGGAGTTCTCGACCGTTTCGGTCCTCGATCGGACAGTCGAGGTCAGCGATACCGGCACTCGACTCCCGATCGGCGAAGCGATCGATGCGGGTGGCGTCTACGACGTCGAGGTGACGGGGCACGTGCTCTCGGTCCGGGAGGGTTCCGGCCTGATCCAGCGCTGTCCCGAGTGCGATCGAGTCGTGCAAAACGGCCAGTGTCGCACACACGGCGAGGTCGACGGCTACGACGACCTGCGCGTGAAGGCGATCGTCGACGACGGGACCGGAACGCTCACTGCAGTGCTCGATGCCGAAATCACCGAGGAGATCTACGGCGGCGGCCTGGAGAAGGCGCGCGAACAGGCCCGCGAGGCGATGGACCAGACCGTCGTCGCCGACTCGATCCGCGAGGAGATCGTGGGCCGGGAGTTCCGCATCCGCGGGCATCTCTCGGTCGACGAGTACGGCGCGAACCTCGATGCCTCGGCGTTCGCCGAGGTCGACGACGAGCCAGAATCGCGTGCAACCGCCCTGCTGACGGAGGTGCGCGGATGAGCGGATCCGACGAGGTCGGTCGCCGCGAGGTTGCCTATCGGCTCTTTGCGGCGGAGTTCGAGGATGCGACCCTCGATTACAGGGAAAGCGACGAGGAGCGCGCCCCGAACTACGTCGTGACGCCGACCGGCGCGCGCGTCAATCGCATGTTCGTGGTCGGCGTCCTCACCGAGATTGAACAGGTCAACGAGAACGTGTTGCGCGCGCGGATCGTCGACCCGACCGGCGCGTTCGTCGTCTACGCCGGGCAGTACCAGCCCGACGAGCTGGCCTTCCTCGAACGGACCGATCCGCCCGCATTCCTTGCTATCACCGGCAAGGCCCGGACCTTCCAGCCCGAGGACTCGGATCGGATCTTCACGTCGATCCGGCCGGAAAGCATCAATCAGGTCGACGCCGCAACCCGGGACCGCTGGATCGTCGGCACTGCCGAGCAGACGGTAGAGCGCGTGGCGACGATGGCGACCGCGCTGGAGCGCCCGGAAGCGGGCGAGGAACTCGAATCCCTGCTCGTCGACGCTGGCGCGACATCCGAACACGCGAACGGGATCCGACTCGCGCTGGAACACTACGACACGACGCCGGCGTATCTCGACGCGATCCACGACCTCGCCGTCCAGGCGACCGAAACCGTCGCGGGCGAGCGCGATGAAGTAGCCGATCTGGCCGTTGCACCCGGCGAGGGCGACGGGAGCGTAACTGTCGACGACCTGCCGAAGGGCCTCGGCGAGATACCCGATCCGGGCAATGTGGAGAGTGCGGACGACAGCGTCGCGGGCGAACCGGAGACCCCCGACGAGCCGTCCGAAGCGGAGACAGAGGAGACGGCGAGCGACGACGATCCGGAATCAGTCGTCGACGACGATCCGGGTTCGGAACCGGTAGACGAAGTATCGGGGGATTCGACCGGCGAATCCGAGACGGAAACGGTGAGCGAGGAGCCAGACGAGAGCGTGACTGCCGACGATGCAATGGCGGCCAGCGAGTCCGTCGGCAACTTCGAGACTGGGGACGACGATACCGAGGCCGAGGCTGCCGGAGCGGACGAAGCTGCGCCAACCTCGGACGGAACGGAGCCCGATCAGGACGCCGAGTCGACCGCGCCGGACTCCGACGACTCGGCGACGGGCGAGATGTACGAGTTCTCGGACGACGAACGAGAGGAGATCGAAGAGGAGTACGGCACCGAGTTCTCCACCGGAACCGAGGTGCCCGAACCGGGCGAGGTCGACATCGAGACACCCGATCCGGACGAACTCGGCGAGCAGGCCAAAGAGGACATCGAAGCGTCCACAGAGGACGATACGGAATCCGACGACGACACCACAGCCAAAGACGAAACGACGACCGACGACACCGGATCAGAGGAAGAAGCAGAGCCCGAGGAGGAAACAGAACCAGGGGAGGAGACAGGTCCCGGCGAGGAAGCGGTGAACATCCCCGACGACGTGACGCTGACCGACGTCGTCATCGAGACGATGCAGGAACTGGACGACGGCGACGGCGTCGACCGGTACGACCTGATCGACGCGGTGATCGAGGATACGGGGATGACCGAACCGGACGTCGAGGACGCCATCGAGGAGGCACTGATGGGCGGTCGGTGTTACGAGCCGACCGACGACACCCTGAAGCCGATCTGATGGCGACGGTCGAGCCGCTCCCCGGTGAGCCCGCTGCAGTCGCGGATATCGACGGCGAGCCAGCGCTGGTCCTCGCGGACGTCCACGCGGGGATCGAATCCGCGCTCCGGGCGGAACGCGGGCTCTCGCTCGATAGCCGGGCGGAGACGCGCCGCGACCGGATCGAGCGACTGCTCGTCGGGACCGACGCGACACGCCTGATCGTCCTCGGCGACCTGATGCACTCCATTGGCGGCCCCGGCGGCGCGGAGCGTGGGGAGATAGAGGTACTGCTCGAATCGCTTCCCGCGGTCGACGTGACGCTCGTCAAGGGAAACCACGACGGCGAAATCGAGTCGTGGATCGAGGGGGTCACGGTGACAGAAGGCGGGGGCGTCCGACTCGGCGCGGTGGGGTTTGCCCACGGCCACACGTGGCCCGACCCGGACGTCCTCGCGGCCGATATCGTCTGTGTGGCGCACGAACACCCGCAGGTCCGGCTCGAAGACGAGGTCGGTGGGAGCCGCGCCGAGCGCGTCTGGCTGCGGGGGGAGCTGAACAGGGGCGTCTTCGAGGATCGGTACGACGCGCCGGTCGCGGCGTCCGAGCTGATCGTCGTTCCGGCGTTTAACGATCTCGTCGGCGGGACGTGGGTCAACACGAACGACGAGTTTCTCGCTCCCTTCCTCCCGGACGCGCTGGTCGACGGACAGGCGTACCTGCTGGACGGCACGCGGCTGGGCAGCTTCCGCGAGATTTGACCGGCAGAATACTTCGTATTCTCCCTCCGAACTGCCCGTTTGTCCACTATATAGACGTATTATGCCACTACAGACCACATTAGTGAAAACCGATAAGTACTGTGTTCGCTGGTATCAACGCACATGGTTCGATCCGATCCGTACACGCCCACATCGGCGTATTATGAATGCACGGAGTGTCTGAGCAGAACGACCGAGGAAATCACCGGCAACTGTCCGGAGTGTGGCGGCGTCGTCCGCAATATCGCGGTCGCCCGAGAGTAGGTCACAGGCCGAGGCCACGACAGAAGTTGTGCGTGGCGAACACCTGCCCATCGTCGGTGACGTAGACGCCGACGCCGCCGGATTCCCAGCGGTCGTGGAGCATGTTCTCACGATGGCTCGGAGACTCCATCCACTGGGTGACGAGTCCCGCTGCCAGTTCCTCGTTCGTGGTGTACGTGACGGTCTCACCGTCGACCTCGACCGGCTGGGCTGCCCACGACATGGCGATGTTCTCGCCGTAGGCGTAACAGCCGCTTCCCACCTCACGGTAGCGGTCGTGGGGGCCGTCGCCTTCGGGCGTCCTATGCGAGAAGTACTCCCTGTCAGCCATGTCCTTGCTGTGGGCGCGGGAAACTGACGCGACGGTCGAATCCCACTCCACTGGGTCGAGTCCGCGAGCGGTTCGGCGCTCGTTTACCCGTTCGTGGATCTCACGTTCGACTGCAGTGCTGTTGACTTCCCCGTCGTCGAAGCCGTAGGTAGAGGTGTTCGGATCACCGGGCGCGACCTCGTCGTCACTCCCCGGTATCGGCACGTCCTCGATCGGACCGAGATCGACGCCCACGCCACCGACCTGCAGGGCGGCGACCACGAGGACAGACATGACGAGAACGACGATCAGGGCCTTCACCAGCCCGACGAGCAGGCCGAGCGTTACTACGACCAGTCTGGCCAGTACTGCCAGCGGCGCAACCAGCACCCGGAACAGCGTCGTGAGCAAGGGCGTGGACATGAGAGAGAGACCCAGTGCGGATACCCGGACTGGGGTCTCGGGGGTAATGACTATACAGCGCTTACCGTCAGGGGGTACGAGACGCCGAGCCAGATGCCCGGGAACAAATGGCTTAACCTCGTCGCGCCCGAACTGAAGACGATGACAGGGGGCGAGGTTGCCCCGGATTCTGCGGCGTTCACGCATCTCGGCGAGCGGGTCCGGGCGGCGCTTTCCGAGCGGGGCTTTTCGACGCCGACGGAGCCACAGCGCCGCGCGATTCCGCCGCTAGCTGCCGGGGAGAACGGGCTCGTAATCGCGCCAACCGGGACGGGAAAGACCGAGACCGCGATGTTGCCGGTGTTCGACGCCGTCGCGAAGCGCCGCGCCCAGACGCCCGACGAGGCTGGCGATCCCTACCCCGGCTTCGCGGCGCTGTATATCACGCCGCTTCGTGCGCTGAACCGCGACATGCGCGAGCGTCTTGAGTGGTGGGGCGAGCAGTTAGATGTAAGCGTCGACGTCCGCCACGGCGATACGACCGACTATCAGCGGAGCAAGCAAGCCGAGAACCCGCCCGACGTGCTGGTGACGACGCCCGAGACCCTGCAGGCGATGTTCACCGGCTCGAAGCTCAGGGTGGGGCTGGAATCGATCGATCACGTCGTGATCGACGAGGTCCACGAGCTCGCGGCCTCGAAACGGGGCGCACAGCTCTCCATTGCGCTCGAACGCTTGCGCGAGGTCGCCGGCCAGTTCCAGCGGATCGGCCTCTCGGCGACGGTGGGTGATCCCGAAGCGATCGCCGACTTTCTCACGGGCGGGCGCGAGTGTGCGATCCGGAGCGTCGACGTGGGGAGCCGGATCGAACTCGATGTCGAGACGCCAGCGGTTACGCCGACGGACGAACGCCTCGCTGGCGAGCTGATGACCAACGAATCGGTCGCGAGCCACGTCCGGCGGATCGTCGAACTGGTCGAGGCCCACGAGTCGACGCTGATCTTCGTCAATACGCGACAGACGGCGGAAGCACTCGGCTCACGGTTCAAGACGCTCGGACCGGACGGCGACGTGCGGGCGCTCGATACCGACGTGACGATCGGCGTCCACCACGGCTCGCTCTCGAAAGACGCCCGAATCGATGTCGAGGACCGCTTCAAGGCGGGCGAGATCGACGCCCTCCTGTGTACCTCCTCGATGGAACTGGGCATCGACGTGGGCCACGTCGATCACGTCGTCCAATACGCCAGCCCCCGGCAGGTTTCGCGCCTGCTCCAGCGCGTCGGGCGGGCAGGTCACCGGCGGGATCAGGTCTCTTCGGGGACGGTGATCACGACCCGGCCGGACGACACGTTCGAGGCGCTGGCGATCGCACGCCGCGCGAAAGCAGGCGAGGTCGAACACCACCCGATCCACGAGGGGAGCCTCGACGCGGTCGCCAACCAGACCGTCGCGCTGGCGATGGGTCACGAGGAGATCGCAGTCGAGACAGCCTACGGGATCGTAAGCCGGGCTTATCCGTTCCGGGGACTCTCCGAGGCGGCGTTCCGCGAGGTCATCGAGGAACTCGCGGGCAACCGGGTGCTCTGGTACGACGAGGGCGAGGACCGGATCGAGAAGACCGGCGGCACCTGGCAGTACGTCTACGCGAACCTCTCGATGATCCCCGACGAGGAGACCTACGAGGTCCACGACGTGGCCAGCGGCCGCCAGATCGGGACACTCGACGAGCGGTTCGTCGTCAACTTCGCGACGCAGGGCGAGGTGTTCATCCAGCGCGGCGAGATGTGGCGGATCACCGACATCGACGACGAGGAAAGCGAAGTCAAAGTCTCGCCGATCGAGGACCCGGCGGGCGAGGTCCCCTCGTGGATCGGCCAGGAGATCCCGGTTCCCCGAGCGGTCGCGGGCGAGGTCGGCGAGATGCGTCGGGTCGCCGAACCGCAGTTCGCTGGCGGCGCGGACGCCGGGCGCGTCGCAAGTGAGTTCACGCGTCGGTATCCGGCAGACGAACACACTGCTCGCGACGCTCTGACACAGCTAGAGCGCCACGTCGAAACCGAGCATCCGATGCCGACCGACGACCGACTTGTCATCGAGCGCGAGGGGCGGACGATCCTCGTCAACGCACCCTTCGGCCACCAGACAAACGAGACGCTCGGGCGGGTGCTTTCCTCGCTGCTCGGCCAGCAGACTGGCTCGTCGATCGCGCTCGACGTCGATCCGTACCGGATCGAACTGGAGACGCCCGGCCGGATCGACGTCACGGACGTCGTCGAGGTGCTCGAAACGACCGATCCCGACCACGTCGAGGCGATCATCGAGTTGAGTCTCAAGCGCTCAGACACCCTGAAATTCCGGCTCGCACAGGTCGCCGAGCAGTTCGGTCGGATCAAGCGCTGGCAGGGCGACGCGAGCGTTTCCAGTGGCCGCCTGCTCGCCGCGCTGGAGGACACACCGGTCTACGACGAGGCGGTCCGGGAGGTGTTCCACGAGGACCTGGACGTCGACGCGGCAGGCGACGTGCTGGCGGCGATCCAGCGCGAGGAGCTGGACGCCGAGATCGTCGGCGGTCGCACGCCGGTCGGTACCGGGGGACGCTCCAGTGGGACCGAGTTACTCTCGCCCGAGAACGCCGACGCGAGCGTGATCGACACCGTACGCGAGCGGATCCAGAACGATCGGGTCATCCTGCTCTGTCTGCACTGCACGGAGTGGAAGACCGAGAAACCGGTCCGACGCGTGCGCGACCAGCCGAGATGTCCCGAGTGTGGCTCGACCAGGGTCGCCGCGCTGAACCCGTGGGCCGACGAGGTCGTACAGGCCGTGCGAGCCGCAGAGAAAGACGAGGAACAGGAGCGCCAGACAGAGCGGGCCTTCCGCGCCGGGAGCCTAGTCCAGACCCACGGCAAACAGGCAGTGATCGCGCTGGCTGCTCGCGGTGTCGGCCCGCACAACGCCGCCCGGATCATCAACCGACTGCGAGAGGATGAAGACGAGTTCTATCGGGACATTCTGGAACAGGAACGACAGTACGCCAGAACACAGTCGTTCTGGGATTGAAACGAGCCGACCCGCCCGAACCCGACCCATCGAGTGCCGTCGGTGGATCCCCAACCTCATTACGGTCTCCACACCAAAACGACGTATGAAGTTCGCACCGGGGGCGCGCAGGTACGCGGTCCCATTGCTCGTCACCGCGGTTCCGGGCATCCTGTTCGCTCCGCCGGTCGGTCTCGCGCTAATCGCGCTGGCGGCTGGCGTACTGTACTTTTATCGCGACCCGGACCGATCACCGCCGCCGAGCGGCGTCGTCTCGCCGGCGGACGGCAAAGTCTCCGTGATTCGTGAGGAGGGAAACCGCATCCGCGTCGGCGTATTCATGAACGTCTGGGACGTCCACGTCAATCGCGCACCGGTTGGCGGCGTCGTCGAGGATGTCGAACACGTCTCCGGTGCACACCGGCCCGCATTCTCGAAGGAGTCCGACCGCAACGAACGCGTCCATCTTCGCTTCGAGGACCACACGGTGACGCTGATCGCCGGGGCTTTCGCCCGCCGGATCCATCCCTACCCCGATGCAGGGGCAGAGATCCAGCGTGGCGACCGGATCGGGCACATCTCCTTTGGCAGTCGCGCAGACGTCCTGTTGCCACCCGAGTACGGTCGCGCCGACCTCACGGTCGAACGCGGTGAGAAAGTGCGAGCGGGCGAGACGGTGCTGGTCCGGAAGTGAGTATGCGAACCCACATGGAACACAAAGCTTAGTACTGGCCACCCGGTGGACCCGACTATGGAGCGACGGCGGGCGCTGAAGTACATCGGTGGGGGCCTGCTCGCCCTCGGCACCGGCCGGGCGGCCCACAACACGGTCATCGGGTACGGCCGCATCACGGGAACGAACCTCACCGAGCAGGATCTACACCCGTTGATCGCCGAACGCCTCGGTGCGGACGGTTACACCGCCGGTCTTGGCGAGTACACCGTCTCGGTGTCGGGCGATGAGATCGCAGTTTCGGCGTCCGGCGAGCACGTCGAGACCGTCTCCGTGAGCGACGCGACTCGCGAGGAAGCAGCCACTATCGACGACGAGTACGACCTCGACGAGGGGCCGGTCGAACAGCTCGTCCGGGACGTCGAGGCGCTCCGGGTGGGCGAGTACGTCGTCGAGCCCTCCGGCTACGAGGCCTTTTTCGATCGACTGCGCGAGGTCGACACCCGGGCACACTCGGTCGGCGCGGCACGGAACCTGTGGACCGACGCCGACCCCGAAGTCGTCGAGGAGTTTCTCGGCTCGCCACCGACCGATCCCGAACGCGCCGTCGTCGAACTCATGGACGCGTTCCGCGAGTACTCGAACTACGACGTACCGCGCTATCTGGCGGGAGCTGTCGAGGATAATATCCTCATGAGCCGCGTAGAGCTACGGGAGTACTTCGAGTCCCCGACCGACTTCGCAGCGATCGCCGAGGACGAAAACACCGGTCTGTTCTGCACCGAGTTGACCCGCCGGTCCATCGAGGCGCTGCAGGCCGTGCCCGCACACGAGGCGACGCTCCCGGTCGTCGCAGGCTACGTCCGGAACGCTCGTCACAAACACGTCTACACGGCCATCGCAAGCCTCTATCGACGGGACGACGAGCTCATCCTCCCGATCACGTTCGTCGACTACACCGACACGACGCTGTACGACGACTTCCGGGTCACGCGGCTCACTGGCGAAGGACTGGATGCGTACGATACAGGCCACCGGGCGACCGAGATGTACTGGTAAGGGACACAGGGCGCTGGAATTACAGGGAATCGAGCGTCGGCTCGACCGATTCGATCGCCCGCTCGAAGTGCTCGCCGGTAATCTCGATCTCGTCGGCGCGCTCGTTGGCTTCCTCGGGCCCCAGCCTCTCTGCTGTCTCACGGATCGAGAGCATCGATGCCTCGCGAACGATCGCCTCAATGTCCGCGCCGGTATAGCCTTCCAGCCCGTCGGCGATCTCCTCCAGGTCCACGTCGTCGGCGAAGGGTTTCCCCCGGCCGTGAACATCGATGATCGCCCTGCGTGCCGTGGCGTCCGGCGCAGGTACCTCGACGTGGTTGTCCAGCCTGCCGGGTCGGAGCAGGGCAGGGTCGATCGCGTCCTTTCGGTTCGTGGCGGCGAGCACGACCAGATTGGGGTTCTCGACCATTCCATCCAGCTCGGTCAGAAGCTGTGAGACGACGCGCTCGGTCACCTCGTGGCTGTCCTCACGCTGGGCGGCGATGGCGTCGATCTCGTCGAAAAAGACGATACTGGGTGCGGACTGGCGGGCACGTTCGAACACCTCTCGCACGGCTTTTTCGCTTTCCCCGACGTACCGATCGAGCAGTTCGGGGCCGTTCACGTGGACGAAGTTGACGTCGCTCTCGCCCGCGAGCGCCCGGGCAAGCAGGGTTTTGCCTGTCCCCGGCGGGCCGTGCAGCAGGACGCCGCTGGGAGGGTCGGTGTTGGTGACGCTAAACAGTCGGTCGTAGGTGAGCGGCCACTCGACAGCCTCGCGGAGGGTCGACTTGGCGTCGTCAAGGCCGCCGACATCGGCAAACGAGACGTCCGGCGTCTCCGCGACCCACTCGCGCATCGCGGAGGGATCGACGGCGGCCAGCGCGTCTTCGAGGTCGCTCCGCGAGACTTCAAGCTCCGCGTCATCGAGCCCGTCAGGATCGCTCCGGGCGCGCCGGAGCGTCAACATCGCGGCCTCGGTCGTCAGGGCGTCGATATCCGCGCCGACGAAGCCGTGTGTTTGCGCGGAGAGCTTCTCGACCGAGACGTCTTCGGCGAGGGGCATCCCGCGGGTATGGACGTCGAAGATCTCCTTGCGTCCGCTCTTGTCCGGAACGCCGATCTCGATCTCGCGGTCGAAGCGGCCGCCCCTGCGGAGCGCGGGGTCGATGGCATCGACGCGGTTGGTCGCCCCGATGACGATCACGTCGCCACGGAAATCGAGGCCGTCCATCAGGGAGAGCAACTGGGCGACGACGCGGTTCTCGACGTCGCCGCTGTCCTCGCGCTGTCCGGCGATCGAGTCGATTTCGTCGAAGAAGATGATCGCCGGGGCCGACTCCTCGGCCTCCTCGAAGATCTCGCGGACGTGCTCTTCTGACTCGCCCTTGTACTTCGACATGATCTCCGGCCCGGAGACAGTAATAAACTCCGCGTCGACCTCGTGCGCCACCGCGCGGGCGATCAGCGTCTTCCCGGTCCCGGGCGGGCCGTAGAGCAGGACGCCCTTGGGCGGGTCGACACCCAGCCGCCGGAACAGTTCGGGGCGGCTCAGCGGGAGTTCGATCATCTCCCTGACCTGTTCGAGCTCCTCGTCGAGGCCGCCGATATCCTCGTAGCTGACCCGCGCTGGGGGCTGAGCCTCCTCGTCTACCTCGTCCTCGTGGGCTGGCTGTTCCGTCGACGTACCTGCTGAGGCGTCCGGTTGTTCGTCGGATCCAGCAGGGGGCGGCGTTACCACGACAACCGTCTGGTCGGTGATTCGGACCGGCCCGTCCGGCGAGGTGTCAGTGACGGTAAAGGGCTGGCTGGCAACCCGTTCCAGCGCGACCTGTTCGCCCTCGCTCACCGGGCGGTCGTGCAGGTCGCGGTTGACCGCCCGTTCGATCACGCGCTGGTCGACGTCCGCGAGCGACTCCGGCGGCGTTAGTTTGACCGAGATGGCGTCGCTGAGCGAGCCCGGCTGAACCGTTACGGTATCGCCGATGCTGACGCCCGCATTCGCTCGCGTGTCCGCGTCGATGAGGACCGCCCCGTCGGGAACATCGCCACTCGCAGGCCACACTTTCGTCGCCGTCCGGCGTTCCCCCTCGATGACGACCGTGTCACCGCTGAGGACGCCGAGTTCGCTGCGGGCCGACTCGGGAAGGCGGGCAACGCCGCGCCCGGCGTCACGTTTCTGGGCGGCTTTGACGGTCAGGCGAACGCCACCCGATTGCTGACTCATACCCACTATTTACATCCGGTCGTTCTTGAAGGATTCCCTCCATGTGTTCCCAGTCAGCCACGCACATCCTCGAAATGAACTCCCGTCGCCGTGCTAGCGGTTCCCTTGCTTATATGCCCGGTCCGCCCCACGAAGAGACCATGGAGTTACTTGACGACACAATCGTGCCCGAACACGCCCGGGACGTCAAACAGGAGGCCAGCGAGTTCGCCAACGAGTATATCGAACCCAACGCCGAGGAGTACTTCCGCAAGGGCGAGTACCCACACGACATCCTTGAAGCCGGACAGGACGCCGGACTGGTCGCCCAGGACATCGGCGAGGATCTCGGCGGTCGGAACCTCTCGCTGACCGAGGTGCTGGCGATCGCGGAGGAGTTCTATCGAGCCGATGCCGGGATCGCGCTGACGCTCCAGCTCGCCAGTTTCGGCGCCGAGATCGTCGAGGAGTACGGCACCGACGAACAGAAAGAGGAGTATCTCCGACCGGTCGCCGAGGGGGACCAGATCACCGGCCTCGCGGTCTCGGAGCCCGAAACCGGGAGCGACCTCGCCGGTATGCAGACTACCGCCGAAAAGGACGGCGACGAGTACGTTATCAACGGGGAGAAGTTCTGGATCGGCAACGGCGTCGAGGGCGACTGGCTCACTCTCTATGCCCGGACCGGCGACGACGAGAACAACCGCTACGGCAACCACTCGATGTTCATCATTCCCACCGAGGGCGAGGGGTATCACGCCGAGCATATCCCCGAGAAGATGGGCTTTCGCGCCTCCAAGCAAGCTCACATCGTCTTCGAGGACTTCCGCATCCCCGAGGAGAACCTCGTCGGGACCGAGGGCGCTGGCTTCTGGATGCTCGCCGAGTTCTTCAACCACGGCCGGATCGTCGTGGCGGGCCACGGTCTTGGTCTCGCTGCAGCCGCCATCGAGGAGACGTGGGAGTTCATCCACGGCCGCGAGGAATTCGGCCGCACCATCAACGAGTTCCAGGCGGTCCAGCATGGCTTCGCCGACATGCGCATGGAGTTCGAGAGCGCCCGGGCGCTGACCTGGCGCGCCGCCGAGAAGGTCGAGCAGGGCGAGGATCCCGGCCTCTGGGCCGCGATGGCCAAGACGAAAGCGACCGAGGCGGCGACCGACTGCGCCGAACAGGGAATGCAGTTCCACGGCGGGCGCTCCGTCCTCACCGACCGCCGGATCGCCCGTGTCTACCGTGACGTGCGCGTTCCCGTGATCTACGAGGGGGCAAACGAGATCCAGCGAAATCTGATCTACCGGCAGTCCTGACGCCCACCAGTGAGCAGTAGTCTTATTTGTATTGTACACATCTAACAATACATGTCCGGAACAGCCGACAGTGACGTCGACTCGCTCGGGATCGTACTCGAAACCGCCGACCCCGAACGTGCGTGGAACGCGTTCCGGCTCGGTATCACGGCGCTGGAGGATGGCAAAGACGTCTCCGTCTTCCTGCTCGGCGAGGGCGTCGAGGCCGAGGAGATTACGGACCACGATGAGTTCGACGTCCGCGCCCGGATGGAGGCGTTCGACGAGGCGGGCGGCCAACTGCTCGCCTGCGGCACCTGTCTGGAGATCCGCAACAGCGAGGGCAGCGACGTCTGTCCCGTCTCGACGATGTCGGATCTCCTCGACGTCGTCACGACATCGGATCGTGTGCTGACGATCGGGTAGTCCGGACGACTGCGGCACGCCACAGTTTTCGAGGTGACAGTACTGGTCTCGAAGCTAATACTACAGTTCTCGAAGTGAAAGACTTCGTAATCTGTAGCAAGGGCAGACTGGCTCAGAGTAGTTTCGACAGCACCCGATCGAAGATACCCGATGGCGGCGGCGTCTCACCGTCGCCGTACTCCTCGTAGAGATACTCAACGATGTCGTCGCTTTCGGGCATTCCCTCGATGCCGTTCGATCGGTCGACCAGCACCGGGACGCCGCGCTGTCCGCTCGCCGCGTGAACGGCGTCCCGGTCGCTCCGCGAGCGTGGAACCTGATGTGTTTTGTACGACAGGTCGAGGTCGTCAAGCGCGCGGCGAACTTTCGCGCAGTACGGACAGCCCCGCAAGTTGTACAGTTCGAGCGCCGGGGACGAATCTGTCATACTGGTTGTCCGGACTCGATGCTCCAGTGTGTTTCGGTCACCGCTCGAACCGATAGGGAGCTATCGGGTGAGCGGATCAATGCAAGATGCAACAATCGATACTACTCTTTGTGCCGTACACTCACATGCGTCGTGGCGGATCGGCGTGCGAACAAACGGGGGCTACCACCATGATAGTACGATCTGCCTGTTCGAACTCGGATGCACCGGGGAGGAACAGCCGACCGACTACCGGAGGTGCGTAGCATGGCCGAACTCCAGCAGTTTACCGAAGGTCGGGGGATCGGTCTGTCCGTCCTCGGGATGGCGTTGCTGATCATCGGCGGCTCGATGCTGTATCACTCGGTACTGCCGACCGCGGGTGCTGTGATACTGGTACTGGCGGTCCTGTGTATGCTCGCTGTCGTGGGCTTCGTGTAGGGAAAACGTTTGTATCACCCTGTCGTACTCGTTTCTGTGCCACTCGACGAAACCGACGCCGAGATACTGCGCCTGCTCGTAGAGGACGCCAGCCGCTCGTACCGCGAGATCGGCGAGAAAGTCGATCTGACTGCCCCGAGCGTCTCCGACCGGCTCGATCGCCTGCGGGAGTACGGTGTTCTCGAACGATTTACCGTAGCTGTCGACCAGTCGATGTTCAGTAACAGCGCGGCGCGGCTGGTCGACATCCAGGTCGGACCAGGAGACGCCGAGGGACTGGCGGCGGGGCTCGAAGCAGTCGACGGTATCGAACACGTCATCCGCACCGAGAGCGGGCGGGTCGTCGCACAGGCGCATCTCGCCGAATCCGACCTTCGCGAGCGTCTCAGTGATCTGCTGGCTGACCGCACCGTCATCGAGTATCGTGTCGAGAGCGTCGTCGAATCGGCGTGGAACCCCGACCTGCACGGCGGCGAGTTCGCCGTCGACTGCGTGGAGTGCGGCAAGACCGTCGAGGGCGAAGGGGTCACGGTCGAACGTAACGGTAACCGGTACGTTCTCTGCTGTCATTCCTGCGAGTCGTTGTTTCTGGAGCGGTACGAAGAGCTGGAGAAGGGAGTAGATCACTGAGCGCCCCCGAATCATTAGGCCAGGGGCCGATACTTCCACAGTTCGTTAGGGGCAACCCGTTTGAATACAGAGCCAGTAGGAACACCCAGTAATGAGTACGGAAACCGCCCACCTTCAGATCGTGGGCATGTCGTGTTCGACGTGTTCCGGCTCGGTCGAGGAGGCCGTCGGCGCACTAGAGGGCGTCGAGTCGGCCAACGCGAACTTCGCGACCGACGAGGGGACCGTCACCTACGACCCCGATGTCGTCTCGCTGGACGAGATCTACGCCGCGATCGAGGACGCGGGCTTCGAGGCAGAAACGGCTTCGGCGTCGGTCGGGATCGCCGGGATGTCCTGTTCGACCTGTGCGGAGTCGAATCGTGAGGCCATCGAATCGGTGCCAGGTGTGATCGAGGCGAGCGTCAACTTCGCCATAGACGAGGCACAGCTGGTCTACAACCCGGTCGACGCGTCGCTCGACGAGGTGTACGATGCGATCGAGGACGCCGGATTCGATCCAGATCGCCCGAGCGGCGACGAGGAAACTGATCTAGCCGAGGAACGCGAAAGCGCCGTCGAACGCGAGCTGAACAAACAGCGCAAACTCGTCATCGGCGGCGGAATCCTCTCGATCCCGTTTATCGGCGTGATGATCGAGATGTTCTTCCCCGGCGTCCTGCCGAGCGTGCTGGTTGCGCCAGGCTGGGTCGAGTTCGTCCTTGCCACGGCGCTGATGGCGACGCTCGGCAAGGAGTTCATCGTCGGGGCGTACGAGGCCGCGGTCAACACCGGCCGGGCGAACATGGATACGCTGGTCGCGGTTGGTACCTCTGCTGGGTATCTTTATTCGACCGGCGTCGTTGCCGGGGCGATTCCGGGCGGGCTCTACTTCGAGGCCGTCGCGATCATCCTCTGGTTCATCACGCTCGGCAACTGGCTCGAAGCGCGCTCGAAAGCTCGCGCGAGCGACGCGCTCCGGACCCTGCTGGAGATGGAGGCCGACGAGGCGACAGTGGTCGTAGATGGTGAAGAACAGGTCGTCCCCGTCGAGGAGATAGAGGTCGGCGACGTGATGAAGGTCCGTCCCGGCGAGCAGGTTCCCACGGACGGCGTCGTGGTCGACGGCCAGAGCGCGGTCGACGAGTCGATGGTCACCGGTGAGTCAGTCCCGGTCGAGAAAGGCGTCGGTGACGAGGTCGTCGGCTCGACGATCAACGAGAACGGCGTGCTACTGGTCGAGGCGACACAAGTGGGGAAAGACACCGCGATCCAGCAGATCGTCCAGCGCGTCAAGGAGGCCCAGGCGCGCCAGCCGGACGTCCAGCGGCTGGTCGACAAAGTCTCGGCGTACTTCGTTCCCGCAGTGATCGCAAACGCCGTCTTCTGGGCGCTCGTCTGGGCACTCGCCCCGGAAACGCTGTTCGTCGTCGCGTCGTGGCTCGGCGATCTACTCCCGCTGTTAGAACCAGTGGGTGGTGGGCCAGTCGAGGGTGGCGTCACGATCCTTGAGTTCTCCATGGTCGTGCTCGCCAGCGCCCTGCTGATCGCCTGTCCCTGCGCGCTGGGGCTGGCGACGCCCGCGGCGACGATGGTCGGTTCGACGATCAGCGCGACCAACGGCGTCCTGTTCAAGGGTGCGGACATTCTCGAACGGGTGCGCGACATCGACGCGGTGGTCTTCGACAAGACGGGAACGCTGACCCACGGCGACATGGTGCTGACAGATGTCGTGTCGATCCGGGACGGCGCGGCGGCAGACGGCGTCGCAGCAGACGGCTCCGGCGAGGAACGCCCCGACGGCGGTGCGATCGTGAGCGATGAGCGGGATTCGACAGTCGACGAAGACGACGTGCTGGCGGTCGCCGCAAGCGTCGAGTCCGACTCCGAGCACCCGCTCGCGCAGGCGATCGTCGAGGGGGCATCAGAGCGTGGCGTCGAGATCGAGGACGCAACCGGGTTCGAGAACATCCCTGGTCACGGTGTCCGCGCCGAGACGCCCCGGGGCGAGGCGCTGGTGGGGAACCGCAAGCTCATGCGGGACAACGGGATCGATCCCGACCCTGCCACCGAGACGATGGAACGGCTCGAACGGGAGGGCAAGACCGCGATGCTGGTCGCACTCGATGGCAAACTGATCGGCGTCGTCGCCACGGCTGACACGGTGCGAGAGAGCGCGAAAGAGACCGTCGTGGCCCTGCAAGATCGTGGCCTGGACCCGGTCATGCTCACCGGCGACAACGAGCGAACCGCTCACGCGGTCGCCGAGCAGCTGGGGATCGACCCGGACGACGTCTACGCCGAGGTGCTGCCAGACGAGAAGGCCGACACCATCGAACGGATTCAGGGAGACGACAGGCGGGCGATCATGGTCGGTGATGGCGTCAACGACGCGCCCGCGCTGACGACCGCTCACGTCGGCATCGCCATCGGGAGCGGTACTGACGTCGCCATCGAGAGCGCGGACGTGACGCTGATGCGCGACGATCCGGCGGACGTTCTCAAGGCGATCCGGATCTCCGAGGCGACCATCTCGAAGGTCTGGCAGAACCTGTTCTGGGCCTTCGTCTACAATACGACGCTGATCCCGATCGCCTCGCTAGGCTTGCTCAACCCCGCGCTCGCCGGGCTGGCGATGACCGGCTCCAGCCTGTCGGTGATGGCTAACAGTCTGGCGTTCCGCGGCTACGATCCACACGAAGACTATCACCTCGCCGTGACGAAGCCGTTCCGTGCCCTTGTGGGGGTGGTTCGATGAGCGATCGTGTCTCCCGGCGGTCGGTGCTGGCCGCCGCGTCCTCGGTCGCCGCCGTTTCGGTTGCGGGCTGTCTGGGCGGCGACAGCACGGACGAGTGGGCGTACTCGGGGACGCTTTCGGTCACTGCTCACCAGTACAACAGCCCGAACTGCGACTGCTGTGACGCCTACGAGGCGTATCTCGACGATCATCTTGAGGGATCACTATCGTCCTCGGTCCCGGAGGAGATCGAGACGGTGAAGGCCGACCTCGGCATCCCTGACGACCTGCACAGCTGTCACACGATCGAGTTCGGGTCGTACTTCGTCGAGGGACACGTCCCGGTCGAGACGATCGCAACACTGCTCGACGAAAATCCCGATATTGCGGGTATCGCATTGCCGGGGATGCCCGCTGGCTCGCCCGGAATGGGTGGCGAAAAGGACGAGCCGTGGACGGTCTACGCTGTCGACGAGAACGGAACTGTCGACCCATTCGTGGAGCTGTGACATCGGCAGGTCGGGCCAAAAAACACTTACAAACTGGCTAGTAATTGCTTGCCAGATGAATCGAAGACAGGTCCTCGCAGCTACCGGGGCGTTCGGACTCGTATCACTGTCAGGCTGTCTCGGACTGGCCGGACTGGATGACCACGAATCGACAGCAGGGGGCGTCGACGCCGACACCCGTGAGAGCACGGACTACCAGCAGGTCGGGGTCGACGACATCACCATCGAAGAGTCTGTGGGAGTCGGCCCAGTCGAGGAGTCTGTCCGGGTCGTAAACTACCTGACAGAACACGAGAAGACGGTCGACATGGGGCCGCTCGGCGAACAGCGCGGAGCCGTGTTCATGGTGCTGACGACGCCCCGGATCGGGATTCCGAACTATCAGTTCAATCCCGTCGAGGACATGTCGACGCACGAACTCGTCGAACTGGTCGAGGACAACTACGACGAGATGGACGATATCGAGCACCAGGAGGATTACTCGATGACGATCCTGGACCAGGAGACGACGGCCTCACGGTTCACTGCCAGCGCCCAGTTCGAGGGCGAAGACGTGGACGTGTACCTCCACGTCAGCGAGGCCGTCGAGACCGACGACGACCTGCTCGTGACCATCGGCGTCTACCCACAGGAAGTGGCAAATCAGGAGGAAGACAACGTCGACGAACTGATGGAAAACGTGGTCAAGGAGGCAGACGAGAGCGAAGGCAACGGAGACGAAGACGATGGTGACGATGACAGCGATAATGAGGCAGACAGCGACGAGGGAGACGGTGACGAAGACGACGAGGAATCCGACGATGGTCTGGTCTAGACCTGTTCGGTGACCCACTCGATAAGGTCGGCGTGTTCGTCCGGCCCGATCCCGTGTCCAGTGTTATATGTTCTCGATGTCACCGGAGCGCCGAGTTCGCTCAATCGTGTCGCAGCAGCGTTGGTCCGCCCCGATGGGATGATCTGATCCTGACTCCCGCCCGCGATGAAGACCGGTACGTTCTCGATCCCGTCGGGAGTTAGGTCGGCGTGTGAGTCGGGCAGGTAACAGTGGAGTGCAGCGACCCAGTCGTACGCCGTGGGAGCTTCGAGAAGCAAGGAGAGGCTCGTGATCCCGCCCTGACTGAAGCCCAGCAGGCCGACCCGGTCGTCGTCGAGGTCGTATTCCTCGATTGCGGCGTCGATCGACTCCTCGATCAGATCGAGGCTCCGACGGAACTGCTCGGGATGTGGCTGGCTCTGGTGGAGGCCGCCGCCCGAGAGGTCGAGTTCGTACCAGGTGTACCCGCCCTGGAGCGGATCTGGCGCACGGAGACTGAGGACGAACAGCTCGTCAGGGAGTCGCTGTGCAATCGGCAGGAGGTCGGTTTCGTTTGCACCGCGACCGTGGAGAACGACGACAGCAGGATGCGGCCCCTCTCCATCGGCGGCGATCGTTCGATGTTCGAGCGGTAGCGCCGGAGTCTCTGGCATGAATGCATACAGTGTTCCGAGCGGCTTGAAGTTCCTGAAAGAGGCGAGGATGTGGCCGACTATCACGGCGGTTGGGCAAACGCCGACGTTATACGTCCCAGACCGCTACGACGGACAATGAACGAGCAGACGGAGTACAGCGACGGGGACCTCCGGAACACCGGCATGTCCCTCAAGCACGACCGAGAGTGGGATTACGAACTCGACCGGATCGTCGAGGCAGTCGAGGAACGCGACGCGAGCAAGGTGGGTCTGCAGTTCCCCGAAGGACTCAAACGCCGTGGGCCGGACGTCGCCGATGACCTGCGCGAACTCCTCGATGACGACGTGACGATCATGCTCTCGGGTCAGCCCTGTTACGGAGCCTGCGATCTGGACACGTTCATGATGCGCCGAACTGACGTGTTCGTCCACTTCGGACACAGCCCGATGAAGGAGTCAGAGAAGATCATCTACGTGCCGCTCTTCTCGAACGTCGATGTCATGCCGATCATGGAGGAAGCCAAGGCAGAACTGGCAGACCCCGACGACGATCCCGACGTGGGCCTCGTGACGACCGCCCAGCACATGAACCGCTTCGGGGACATGGCCGACTGGCTCGAAGAGCGCGGGTACGAGGTCCACACTCGTCGCGGTGACGAGCGACTGACCCACGAGGGGCAGGTGCTCGGCTGTAACTACGCCTCGGCGGACGTCGACGCCGACCAGATCCTCTACGTCGGCGGCGGCAAGTTCCACCCGCTCGGACTGGCGATGGAACACCCCGACAAGAACGTCATCATCGCCGATCCGGTCAACAACGTCGTGACGATCGCCGACACGGAGAAGTTCATGAAACAGCGCTACGCGACGGTCCACAAGGCAATGGACGCCGAGACGTTCGGTGTGATCTTCTGTACCAAGATCGGACAGGGCCGGATGGAGATCGCCGAGAAGATCCTCGACAGCAACGACAACGCGTATCTGATCACCATGGACGAGGTAACACCGGACCGTCTGCGAAACTTCGGTTTCGACGCATACGTCAACACCGGCTGTCCCCGGATTACGACCGACGACGGGCCGCAGTTCCACAAGCCGATGCTCACGCCCGGTGAGTACCAGATCGCCGTCGGGAACAAGCCCCTCAACGAGCTGAGTTTCGATACCTTCCACGGCACCTGGTAGTATCGGCGGTCGGCCCCGGCAGCGGCGCCGTCAGTACCGTTATTATCCCCCGATGAGTACCCGCTTTCATGGACCGAGATAGTACGCTGTATGCGCTTTTACACTACGCGATCTTGCTCGTCGCTATCTTCGCCGTTCTCGGTGGACTCGAACTGGTGAGCGAGGACGTTCCGTTCTGGCTCGGCCTCAGTATTGCCGTCGCCATCGGGATCCTCTATCCGTCTATTGTCCGCGGGATGGGCGTCGCGCCGGAACAGTGGGAGTAAGCGCCCTGGTTCTGCCACCCCGGCCTCTCTCCACACTGGTCAAATATGAAATAATTAGGGGAACAGTCATGAGTATGCGGTAAGAAAACGTCGCCAATGAGCCAGGACGACTCCGACGGCCTGCCCGACAACAGGCTGTTCGAGCTATACGAGCAGTACATCGGCGAACCGGACACGCAGACGGACGTTTACCTCGGCTTCGGGCTGTTCTTTATCGGTGTCGCTCTCGCCGTGATCGCGGCGATCACGTTCGTCACCGGGGTCGCGGCCTTCGGCTATCGCGAGGGTTCGTATTTCGTCTTCGCCAACGTCGCGTTCGTCGCCGCGTTACTCTCCCTGCCGGTGTTGTTGCTCGGCATTGACGTCTTGTTGCCAGTCAAACAGAAGGCAGTTATTGCGTCCGCAGGCGGTGTCCTGGTTACCGTCGTTGCCACGGCCGCCTTCTCGTGGTACTACCCCAGCCAGTGGGCCGAGTTCGGCGCGTCGACGATGCTCGCAATTCTCGGCACGTACGGCGTCGGACTGGCAGTGGTTGCAGCCGCGACCGGTGCCGCACTGGTGGCCCACCAGCTGGAGCGGGCAAAACCACACCCGTCCGAGATCGAGGGGATCGAAGAGGACGACGAAGCGGAGTCCATCAGCGAGGCGGAGATCGAACAGGACATCGAAGCTGCAATGGAGGGCGTCGAGATGTCGTGGGGTGGCGTCGAAAAACACGAGTCGAAACGGCTCTCGTTCAGCACCGAGGATAGCTTCGAGGCGGCAAACGTCGATGTGGAAGCGGAAACGACCAGACAGAGTGGTGGTGTCGACGCACAGGTCAGCGGACTCAAAGCCCTCAAAGGCGGTGATACCAAGACTGCAACTTCCTCGTCGACGGTCGACGACCAGACCACGAAGCTCAACGAGCTCCGACAGCGCCGACAGGAAGAGCAGGCGGCCGACAGCGCCGACAGTGTACTCGGTGATATCGGGCTGCTCGACCGGCTTCGTGGACTCGTCGGACGCAACTGATCGCTCTCGTCGACTCGGTTATATTTACTCGCCAGAAAGTTCTGTAAATATTTCACATAGTTTTATTGTATGGGGGCGGACTTGTATCGTATATGGCGAAAGGCCTAGACGTCGGCACAATGAACATCCTGTCGGCACAGCAGGATGGTAACGACACCGTCTTCGTGCAACAGCGTAACTCGTTCGTCGAGATCGACTACTCGGATATGGCCGAGCAGATGCTCTCGCGAAGCGAAGTCCTCCACATCCGCAAGGACGACAAGGTCTACGTCGTCGGCGACGACGCACTCAATTTCGCGAACATTTTCAACCGCGAGACGCGGCGTCCGATGCAACACGGCATCCTCTCAAGCGACGAGAAGTCGGCGATCCCGATGATGAAACTCATCATCGAACAGGTCGTCGGCGAGCCGAACCATCCCGGCGAGAAGCTGTATTTCTCCTCGCCCGCGGATCCGATCGACTCGGATCTGTCGACGCTGTATCACCAGAAGACCCTCGAATCCTTCATCAGCGACATGGGCTACGACGCCGAGCCCATCAACGAGGGGATGGCGGTCATCTACAGCGAACTCGCGGACAACGACTTTACGGGACTCGGTATCAGCTTCGGTGCCGGGATGACCAACGTCTGTCTGGCCTACTACGCGGTGCCGGTCATGAAGTTCTCCGTCGCCCGCGGTGGCGACTGGGTCGACGAACAGGCCGCACAGGCGACGGGGACGCCGGTCGACAAGGTCACCTCGATCAAAGAAGACGACTTCGAGCTAGACTTCACGACCGATGTCGGCGGCGTCGAGGGCGCACTCAGCATCTATTACGAGAACCTGCTGGATTACGTCATCGACCTGATCGTCAAGGAAGTCGATGAGGAGGACGTCGAAGAAGGTCTGGACGTCCCGGTCGTCGTCACTGGCGGCACCTCCAGCCCCGACGGCTTCGAGGATCTGTTCCGCGACCACCTGCAGGACGCGAACATCCCGTTCTCGATCAGCGGCGTCAGCCACGCCAACGAGCCGCTGTACAGCGTCGCACGCGGTGGCCTCGTTGCCGCCCGCTCCGACGAGGAAGCGCCGGCAGCCGGTGGCGAGGAAGAAGAAGCCGCGGCCGCAGACGAGTAACGCGACCCGGCGATATTTTTTCGACGAAGTGCAGATAGCGACTGCGAGAAGGTTTTGTACGGCCCTCCACAACCATCGTCGAGACGCTGGCGGAAGTCCACGGCTGGACGATGAGGGTTGACGACGCGAAAGAGAATGAAACGGGTGCGCGCTTCGAAATAAGTACTTGAGAGTCTACTCTCCGCGGAATCTGGCCATTGCGTCCTGCCAGGTCTCGAACTCCTCGGGTTCGCTCGCGTGGTCTACAGCAACCCCAGCATAGCCACATGACTCACAGACCTCCGCCTGATGCCCCTCCAGAGTGTAGGTTTTCAGCGTCGCAGAGCAGCGTGGACAGTCCATATCGATGTCGAAGAAGGGCATCAACTTAACTATTTTTCCGAGTGCATTCCAGTCGATAGATCCGCCTCTGCCGGCAAGATTATTACTATAGAGCATTCATCATGTTTTTGTATTCCTATTGTGTATGTCTATCACGCATGTATCAGTCGTCCTCGGGCAGTGGGGCCGCCGCAGTGCGGTATCAGTCGACAGTCACGGTGCCGGAAGCTACCGGGGTGAGTTACCGATGAGCACGAAACGACAGCTCGCCCAGCAACTCGGTGTCGTGGGAGGATTCGACGATCCGTCGGTGGAGCTGGAGCAGTACAGGACGCCGCCCGATCTGGCTGCGCATCTGGTTCACATAGCGGACCTGCAGGGCGACGTCGACGGTCGGACCGTACTCGACCTCGGGACGGGGACGGGGATGCTCGTGCTTGGTGCGGCGCTTCGCGGTCCGAAGCGAGCGATCGGCGTCGATATTGATCGCGGGGCGCTCGCTACTGCCCGGCAGAACGAACGCCGCGTCGGTACGACCACGGACATCGGCTGGGTGCACGCCGACGCGACCCGTGCGCCCCTCTGTATCGAAGATGCCGTCGTACTGATGAACCCGCCCTTTGGCGCACAGGACGGGAACGAACACGCGGATCGCGCGTTCCTCCGGACGGCGAGCGAGGTCGCTTCTGTCTCGTACTCGATTCACAACGCCGACAGTCAGGAGTTCGTCGAGGCTTTTGCTGCCGACAACGGTGGCGAGGTGACGCGGGCGTTCCGCGCCGAACTCGACCTCGACCGACAGTTCGAGTTCCATCGCGAGGACCGACACGTCGTCGACGCCGAAGTGTTCCGGACCGAGTGGGACTAGAAGCCGTGACGTTCCGCGCGGGCGACCTCGACGCTCGTGTCGCCGCGTTCGGCGACGATCACCGTCCGATCAGCAGCCTGATCGCGCTCGAAGGTGAGCCCTCCAGCATCTACGGTCTCGTTTTCGGCCGGTAGCTCCGTGCGACCGAGCTCGTTGTCTCCCTCCGCGACGACGAGGGTGAACTCACCGTCCCCGGGGACGACCGAGACACTTCGCCCGTCGATTCGAGGGGAGGCGCGCTTTTCCTCCGAGGCGAACACGGATCGCTCCTCCTCGCCAACTGCCACCTGATAGACGCTCTCGTTGCCGGTCGGAGTCCAGCCCGTTCGTTCCACGGGAACCGTCTCGCTCCAGCCCGGCCCGCCAACTTTGACCTCGGTCGATCCCCTGAATTCGAGCCCCTGCTTCGAGGTATGGGTCATCCAGATCTCGCGATCCTCGCTGGTGACGATCACGCCGCTGGTGTTCACAGCCGTACTCTCACCGAACAGTTCGATCTCGCCGACGTACACCATCTCGTTTAGGACCTCCTCGTCGTAGGTGATCTGATAGTCCTCCACGGTCACCGCGTCCTCACCCAGATCCGCGTTCTCGACGACCGCGAGGTTGGGGATGATGGCGGGACCAGCGAGCGCGGCGACCGCGAGGATCACGAGCGTGAGGGCGACACCGCGGCGTGTCGTCGAGCGCACGAACCGCCGCTCGGAGGCTGTCACCGCGAGCGTGACGAGCAACGCGAGGATGACTACCAGTGCGACGCCGGGGCCACGAAAGAGCACGTACTCGCCGCCGCCGCGGAACCAGTAGACCAGATGTAACCCCTGCACGACGCCGAAGATCACCGTCGCCCCGAGCAGTCGGGCGGCATTCGGGCGTCTGTCCCGACGGTAGAGCACGAACAGCCCGAGGACGATTCCGAGCAGGAACCCAAGCGCGTGACCCTGAATCGCGATCGTTGCCCACGAGGGTGCTGACGGCGCGCTCGGAGATGTCGTCGCCACGACGATCGGATCGAGCAATCCCTGGAGGACCGTCCCGGCGACTCGCGAGACGAGGATCCCGACAATCGTCACGATCGGATAGTGGACGATCGCAAAC
Organism: Natranaeroarchaeum sulfidigenes; assembly: GCF_017094485.1. Lineage (NCBI taxonomy): Archaea > Methanobacteriati > Methanobacteriota > Halobacteria > Halobacteriales > Natronoarchaeaceae > Natranaeroarchaeum > Natranaeroarchaeum sulfidigenes. The sequence continues at coordinate 664,421 of NZ_CP064786.1, read as the reverse complement.
CCGGCGAAGGCGAAGACGACGCCCGAAAAGCCGATGACTGGACCGAGCGCGAACAGGCTCGTGGCGAGACCGACTAGCAAAACGACCGCCGGAAAGACGAGAAATGCGCGGATCCACGGATTCGTTTGCCACGAACCGAACGACTGGGTGCCACGCTCGTCCGGAAAATGCCCCCACGCGTACTCCGCGATCGGTGCCAGAACGATGGCGCTGGTGAGGTTCCCGATGATGTGGCCGGGACTGGCGTGGGCAAAGCCGGAGGTAAGCCAGCCGGTGGGATAGAAGTACGACCACGACCGGTAGGGAATCACCAGCGGATCGGACCAGTTCGAGAGGCCGTCCTGCAAGAACAGGTAGACCGAGAGGACAAAGATGATGGAGACGAGCGTTCCCCATGGAATCCCGAGCAGGAGGCGTGATCGGACACGACGACCCCACCGACCGCCCGGCCGGTCGAGATAGACGACCGCTCCCAGCGCAATTGCGAAGACGAAAACGAGCGACCCGCCGAGCGCCCACGAGGGCAACACCATATTAGCGCCGCCTGACGAGTTCGCTCAGCCGTTTCGTGATACTTTCGCTGTCGCCGAGTTTGAGATAGTAGGCGTCGCCGCCATCCTCGTAATAGTTCTCGATACGACGTTTGATCTCGAAGCCGAGCGACTCGTAGAACTTGAGTGCGTCCTCGTTAGTCGCACGGGCGTGGCAGGTTACCGACCCGTGTTCGTCGGCGACGCGGGCGACGAGACGTTCGCCGAAGCCCTCACCGCGGAAATCGGGGGAGACGGCGAGAAACAGGATGTAGCCGTCACGTCGGACCGTCGCGAAGCCGACGAGTTCATCACCGGCGAGGAAGACGTGGACCGTCGAGCGCCGGTATGCGTCGGTGAAGAAGCCGCGTCGCTGTTTGAGCACACCCTCTTCGCTGCGGATCCGCTCTTTAAGTCGCCAGGCATCACCCATAAGTTCGTCGTCGCCGGGGGCAACGACGCGCGAATCGACGTTGACGCTCACTGTCGCTACGTAACGGGGACGTGAATATAATTCCACCGGCAGATCGCCACGCCCAGCGAGAAACCGGGGTATTCACGGTCGCCGCTCCCGTCGGTTCGGTCGTGAGCTACGAACTGCGTGAGCACACGGCCGACATCGCGGTCGAGGCGACGGGTGAGACGTTCGCCGCCGTCGCGGCGGCAGTTGCTGACGGGTTGGCCGCGGCGATGTGTGAGTCGGTACCCGAAGACGGCGATCGGTTCGATCTCTCCGTCACTGCCGAGAGTCGGGAAGCGCTCCTGTTCGAGTATCTCGACGAACTCATCTACGAACGGGACGTCCGGTCAGTCCTGCCGGTCGATAACGAGGCAACCATCGCCGAATGCGACGGGGAGTGGACGCTCGAGGGCTCCGCGCGGGGCATTCCCCTGTCCGCCGTGACCGCTCGGGAGGTCAAAGCGGTCACCTACTCGGAGATGGTCGTCGAAGCGCGTAAGGGGGAGTGGTACGCCTACGTGGTCTTTGACGTCTGAGACGGGAGACTGGTCATCGTAACTGGTCCGATCAACGGGATACTTTTGATGGCTGGCGACTAGTACAAACTGTATGACATTGTCCGGTCCTCGACGCCCCTCGGTGCTGGCGGCGTCGATCGTCGCCTCGCTCGTCCTCTGGCTTTCATTCGCTGGCTCCGCGAGCGCCCACGAAGAGTATGTCGTTGATCAAGAGCAGGACGTTACCGTTACCGAGTTTCTCGGAGACGCACTGTCTGATCCGTTCGTCGTCGGGCCGCTCGTCGCCGGGGCCATCGGCGTTCTCGCAGTGATCGTCGCGTATCTCTACGTCCAGCCGTTACAGCAGGATATCGGCGCGTTCCGGGCCGCGATGGTCGAGTACACCGAGTACGTCCCGTGGCTGCTGCGGATCTCCTTTGGTATTCCACTGATCGGTGCTGGCTTTAGCGGCTACTTCATTACCCCGGCGCTCGAAATCGAGCTCCGGATTCTTCAGGTAGCGCTCGGCTTCCTGTTGCTCTTTGGCTTTGCTACCCGGATCGTCGCGCTGATCGGACTGGTTATTTACGTCGGCGCTGCGGCCGTCTACCCGATTTTGTTACTCCAACTGGAGATGGTCGGCGGGCTGGCAACCCTCGCGCTGGTTGGGAGCGGTAAGCCGAGCGCAGACCACGTCTTCCAGCGCCTTGCCGGGACGCCGGGGACGGTCTACGGCCGACTCGACGTGGTCCACGATCTCGCCCAGCGGGGGCAGGAGTGGATTCGACCGTACGAGCGGTTCTTTCCGACCGTCGCCCGGGTCGGCCTCGGCGTCACGTTCATCTATCTTGGCGTCAGTCAGAAGATCCTCCGGCCCGGTATCGGGCTCGAAGTCGTCGATCACTACGATCTCACCGGGGTCATCCCCGTTGCACCCGAACTGTGGGTGCTCGGTGCGGGTCTCACCGAGACGGCACTGGGTATCGCCCTGATTCTCGGGCTGTTTACACGTGCGGGCGCAGCCACGGCCATCACGATGTTCGCTCTGACCCTATTTGCCCTGCCCGACGATCCGGTGCTCGCACACGTTGCTCTCTTCGGAATGGCGTCGGTGCTGCTGATCGGTGGGAGCGGGCCCCTCGCGCTTGATAATCGGGTCGAGACGCTCGCGTCGGCCATCGGTGGAGGCCGTGAAAATGCCCCGGACATAGCAACGTGATAGTCCGGCTCCCGCAGGACACCAAGACAGGAACACAGCGACGGGTCGTGTGAACACGTACCGACCGTTTCACGCCCGAACACCCGCGATTCAGCCAGTCTCGACTGTCCGTCTATCGTTGCGTTTAAGTACGGCAACGGGGAAGGTACGGCTGCAATCCAATGTAGGGGCAGCGGCCCCGAGTCCGTCAGGGCGATGATAACACACGCGAGTCGTGGTAGCCAAGCGGCCCAAGGCGCATGGTTGCTAACCATGTGGCGTAAAGCCTCCGGGGTTCGAATCCCCGCCACGACGTCAATCATCTTCCGACCAGCCGCTTGGTCGGTGGATTGTCCCAGCAGTCGGCGATCGACTGCAACCCTACACACCACACATGAGTGCAGAAGAACCACAGGACGAAATCGAGGACGACGAGGACCTTCGGTATTTCGTCCGCATCGGGCAGACCGATCTTGATGGGACCAAGAGCGTCGAACGCTCGCTCATCGAGATGAACGGCATCGGCCGTCGGACGGCCCGAATCATTGCGGACAAAGCCGGTGTCGACCGACAGGCAACGTTCGGTCGACTGGACGACGACGAGATCGACGCGGTCGTCGATGTCGTCGACGAGTACGCCGAGGAAGTCCCCGACTGGCTAACGAATCGCCAGCGGGACTTTTTCTCGGGCGAAACGAGTCACAAGGTCGGCAACGACCTCAACATGAAGCGCCGTCACGACATCAACCGGATGAAGATGATCAGCTCTTACAAAGGCGTTCGACACAACCGTGGCCAGAAGGTACGCGGCCAGCGGACCAAGTCCACTGGACGTACCGAGGGGACCATCGGCGTCAACGTCGAAGAGCTTCGTGAAGAGGCCGCCGAAGAAGCAGCAGAAGCCGAGGGGGATGACGAATAATGCCGCTCGGTAACAAAACCAAAGCGTACGAGACGCCCAACCATCCGTGGCAGGGCGAGCGTATCGCGGGCGAGCACGACCTCGTCGGGCGCTACGGGCTCGCGACCAAAGAAGAGCTCTGGCGCGCACAGTCCGAACTTCGTGGCATGCGTCGTGAGGCACGACGCCTCATCGGCGAGGCGCTCGGTGACACCGAGGCGGCAGAGGAAGCCGGCAGTGAGTTCCTCGCACGCCTCAAGCGCGACGGCATCCTCGACGAGACGGACGGTCTCGACGACGTGCTGTCCCTGGAGATCAACGACGTGCTCGAGCGCCGTCTCCAGACAGTCGTGTACCGACAGGGTCTCGCAAACACTCCCCAGCAGGCACGACAGTTCATCGGTCACGGCCACGTGGTCGTCGGCGACCACCGCGTGACCGTCCCGTCGTACACGGTCGAGGTCGACGAGGAAGACTCGATCGAGTTCGACGAGACGAGCCCGCTGGAGGACGAACTACACCCGGCACGAGCGGAGGAACAATAACATGGCAGAAGACGGAAAGTGGGGCGTAGCCCACGTGCACGCATCGTTCAACAACACGATCATGACGGTCACGGATCTGACAGGCGCGGAGACGATCGCGAAGTCCTCCGGCGGCGCAGTCGTCAAACAGAACCGTGACGAGGCATCCCCGTACGCGGCCATGCAGATGGCCGAACAGATCGCCGAAGAGGTGCTCGCAGCGGGCATCGACGGTGTCCACGTCCGCGTTCGCGGACCCGGCGGGAACCTTCAGAAGAGCCCCGGCCCGGGCGCACAGGCGACGATCCGTGCGATGGCCCGAGCCGGACTCGAGATCGGTCGTATCGAAGACGTCACCCCGATCCCACACGACGGATCGCGCGCACCGAAAGGCAAGGGCGGATTCTGACGACCATGCCAGTGGATTACGAGGTTGAGTTCATCGAACGGTCCGATCGATCCGCGCGGTTCCTCGTCAGAGGAGTCACGCCGGCCTTCGCCAACGGAATCCGTCGCGCGATGATCGCCGACGTACCGACGATGGCGATCGATACGGTCAACTTCGTCGAGAACTCGTCGGTGATGTTCGACGAGCAGATCGCGCTCCGGCTCGGTCTGGTTCCGTTGACCACACCCCCCGAGGAGTTCGAGGTGGGGGACTCCGTCACCCTCTCGCTCGATGTCTCGGGACCGAACACGGCCTACTCCGGCGACCTCGTCAGTCATGATGAATCCGTCGAGGTAGCCACCGAGGGCGTACCGATTATCGATCTCAAGGAGGGCCAGCGTCTCGAATTCGACGCCGAAGCCAAGATGATCACTGGCAAAGACCATGCCAAACATCAGGGCGGCGTCTCCGTCGGCTACCAGCATCTCCAGTCCGTGGAGGTCGTCGGCGACCGCGGCGAGTTCGAGGAGGACGAGACCCGGATCGTCCGGGGCGTCGTCGAGGACGACGGCGAACTCCTGCTATCAGAGGAGTTCGATAACGACCTCTCCCAGCGGTATCCCGGAAAGGAAGTCGAGGTCACCGACGTCGAGAACGCGTTCGTGTTCCACGTCGAGACGGACGGCTCCTACACGGTCGAGGAACTCGTTACGCTGGCGGCCGACTCCATCGCGGATCGGGCAGACGAACTCGAAGCAGCAGTACAGTTATAGAATATGACCGCTCCAACAGACCACTTACCCCTGACCGACGCCCGGGCCGGAAGCGCTAGCTTCGCCCGACGTTCGGCTGGCTCCGACGCCGTCGACTACGAGGGCGGAGCCGTGGCCGTCCCGCGATCGCGGGCGGCCTCGATCGAAAGTGGTTTGAAGGGGCACCGAGTACACGAGAATGCGGGCAGGGATAGCCAAGTTTGGCCAACGGCGCAGCGTTCAGGGCGCTGTCTCGTAGGAGTCCGCAGGTTCAAATCCTGCTCCCTGCATCACCGTTTTCACCCCTATCAGGAGGAAAGTTATGAGTAAGACGAATCCGAGACTCAGCAGTCTCATCGCCGAGCTGAAGTCGGTTTCTCGAACCGAGGACGCGAACGTCTGGAGCGACGTCGCTTCCCGGCTCGAAAAGCCCCGCCGCACGCACGCGGAAGTGAACCTTGGCCGCATCGAGCGCTACGCCCAGGAAGACGAGACGGTCGTCGTTCCGGGCAAGGTGCTTGGCAGCGGCGTCCTGCAGAAGTCGGTCACCGTTGCAGCGGTCGACTTCTCGGGTACGGCCGAGCGCAAAATCGACCAGGTCGGCGAGACAGTAGAGCTAGAACAGGCAATCGAACAGAACCCCGAAGGATCCAATGTCCGGGTGATCCGATGAGCGTCGCAGAGTTCGAAGCCGACGTCATCATTGACGCGCGCGACTGTATCCTCGGTCGCGTTGCGAGCAAGGTGGCCCAGCAAGCGCTCGACGGCGAGCGTATTGCTGTGGTCAACGCCGAAGATGCGGTCATCACCGGCAGCGAGGACGACGTGATGAGCACCTTCGAGAAGCGAGCCGAACTCGGCTCCGACCGCGGTCCGTACTACCCCAAACGGCCGGACATGATCTTCAAGCGCTCGATTCGCGGCATGCTACCGTACAAGAAAGATCGCGGTCGCGAAGCCTTCGAGAACGTCCGCGTCTACGTCGGTAACCCGTACGACGAGGACGGCGAAATTCTCGAAGGAACCTCGCTCGATCGACTATCGAACATCAAGTTCCTCCAGCTCGGAGAGATCAGTGAGAACCTGGGTGCTAACCGAACATGGTAACCAACACCAGTGGAAAGAAGAAAACCGCCATTGCGCGCGCTACCGTGCGCGAGGGCGAGGGTCGCGTACGAATCAACTCCCAGCCGGTCGAGCTGTTCGAGCCGGAGACCTCCCGACTGAAGATGACGGAGCCGTTCCGCATCGCCGACGATGTCCGCAGCGACCTCGATATCGAGGTCAGCGTTGAGGGCGGCGGGATCTCCGGACAGGCCGACGCCGTACGAACGGCGATCGCACGCGGGCTCGTCCAGCATACGGGCGATGCCGAACTCCGTGATGCGTTCATGGAGTTCGATCGGTCGCTGCTGGTCAACGACGTTCGCCAGTCCGAACCGAAAAAGTGGGGCGGGCCCGGCGCGCGTGCCCGCTACCAGAAATCCTACCGCTAAGGTGAACTAGTATGATGGTACCAGTCCGGTGTTTCACGTGCGGCAACGTCGTAGGTGAACACTGGGAGGAGTTCAAAGAGCGGGCTCGTGAGGGCGATGAGGATCCCGCCGAAGTTCTCGACGAACTCGGCGTCGAGCGACATTGCTGTCGCCGGATGCTCGTCTCCCACAAAGACCTCGTCGACATCGTCGCACCCTATCAATAATGGCAGGGACACAGCGATACACACGATACGAGAAAGCACGGATCCTCGGCGCACGGGCGCTGCAGGTTTCGTACGGAGCGCCGGTGCTCGTCGAGACTGATCAGGCTGAACCGATCCTGATCGCAGCGGAAGAGTACGATGCAAACGCCCTCCCCTTTACAGTTAATCGATCATGACACTGATTACTGACATCCGACTTCGACGGATTCTGGACTCGCGTGGTAACGCAACGGTGGAAGCAGACGTGCTGACCGAGAGCGGTGGCTTCGGACGTGCTGCAGCGCCGAGCGGCGCATCGACCGGCGAATTCGAGGCGATCGAACTGCCGCCGAACGAAGCGATCGCAAACGCGCGAGAGCACGCCGTCCCGCGCCTCGTCGGCGAGGTACACGCGGGCGACCAGCGCGCGGTCGACAACACGCTTCGCGCCGCGGACGGCACCGATGATTTCTCGGAGATCGGCGCGAACAGCGCCGTCGCGATCAGCATGGCGACCGCGAAGGCCGCTGCCGACGTGCTCGGTGCACCGCTGTACCAGCATCTCGGTGGCGCGTTCCGCGGCGACAACTTCCCGGTTCCGCTCGGGAACGTCATCGGCGGCGGTGAACACGCTGCCGACGCGACGGATATTCAGGAGTTCCTGTCGGCACCGGTCGGCGCACCGAGCGTCGCCGACGCCGTCTTCGCCAATGCGGCGGTTCACCAGGAGATCCACGACATGCTCATCGAGCGGGACACGCCCGCGGGCAAGGGCGACGAGGGCGCGTGGGCACCGTCGATCGACGACGCCGAAGCCTTCGAGATCCTGGATGAAGCCACCTCGACGGTCGCTGAGGAGGTCGGCTTCGAGATCAAGTTCGGACTCGACGTCGCGGCCGCGGAGATGTACGACGAAGACGAGGGGGGCTACGTCTACAGCGATCAGGTCCGTGACACGGACGAGCAGGTCGAGTACATCACCGAACTCGTCGAAGAGTGGGATCTCGCGTACGTCGAGGACCCGCTCGACGAGAACGACTTCGAGGCCTTTACTGACCTCACCGCCAACGTCGGCGACCAGACGCTGATCTGCGGTGACGACCTCTTTGTCACCAACGTCTCGCGCCTGGAGAAAGGCATCGAGATGGACTCGGCCAACTCCATCCTGATCAAGCCCAACCAGATCGGCTCGCTGACCGACGCGTTCGACGCCATCGAGCTGGCCGCGAACAACACCTACGACGTCATCGTCTCTCACCGCTCCGGTGAGACCGAAGACACGACGATCGCACACCTCGCCGTCGCAACCGACGCCGACTTCATCAAGACCGGCGCGGTCGGTGGCGAGCGCACCGCAAAGCTCAACGAACTAATCCGCATCGCGGACGACGCAGCATGACAGAAAACGACGTAGAACAGGAAGGGCTCGACGCCGCCGAGGAGGCGGTCGACGAAGAGCCTGATCCGGGGGCCGGACCGGCCGCCGATCAGGACGCAGAGTCCGTCGAGGAAGCGCCCGCCGACGCCGAGGAGGCCGAGGACGAACCACAGCTAGACGAGGACGTCATGGCCGACGACGAGGCCGACCTCCTCATCCCGGTCGAGGACTACCTCGGTGCCGGTGTCCACATCGGTACACAGCAAAAGACCGCGGACATGGAGCGGTTTATCCACCGCGTCCGGACCGACGGTCTCTACGTGCTCGACGTGGGCACGACGGACCAGCGGATCCGCACCGCCGCGGACTTCCTGTCCAACTACGACGCCGAGCAGATCCTCGTCACCTCCTCGCGCCAGTACGGTCGGTTCCCGGCCGAGAAGTTCGCGGAGGCAGTCGGCGCTCGTGCCCGTACCGGACGCTTCATCCCCGGTACGCTCACGAACCCGAAGTACGACGGCTACATCGAGCCGGACGTGCTGGTCGTCACCGACCCGATCGGCGACGAGCAGGCCGTCAAGGAGGCGATCACGGTCGGTATCCCCGTCATCGCCATGTGTGACTCGAATAACTCGACGAGCAACGTCGATCTGGTCGTCCCGACCAACAACAAGGGTCGCAAGGCCCTGTCGGTCGTCTACTGGTTGATGGCCAACGAGCTGCTCGACCGCCGCGGCGCGGAGCCGAGCTACGCCCTCGACGACTTCGAGGACGGTATCTGAGGCGTTCGGTTTTCGTTTTTTTCAGGTATGCCACGAGCAGCGACTGCATCAGAGATCCATCCCGCCGTTGACGTCGATCACTTCACCGGTAATGTAGGATGAGTCCTCGCTCGCGAGGAATCGGACGGTCGAAGCGATGTCGTCGATCGTGGCAAACCGATCGAGTGGGATGTCTTCGAGGATCTTCTCCTGTATGTGATCGTCGACTTCGGCGAGCATGTCGGTCTCGGTAAAGCCCGGACAGACGGCGTTGGCGGTCGAGCCCGACCGGGCGAGTTCGAGCGCGATGGTCCGGGTAAAGCCAAAGAGGCCGCTTTTCGCGGTGGCGTAGTTGGCCTGCCCGAAGTTGCCCTGCTTGCCGACGATCGAGGAGATGTTGATCAGCCGCCCTTCCTCTGCGGTTTTGATATCGTCGAAGAACGTCTGGGTGACGTTGAACACGCCGCCAAGGTTGACGTCGATCACCTGATCCCACTCCTCGCGGGTCATCTCCTCGAAGCGGGTGTCCTGTGTGATCCCGGCGTTGTTGACCAGCACGTCGACCGGACCGAACTCGTCGTGGATCTCCTCGCGCATCGCCTCGACCTCGCGGCGGCCAGTGACGTCGGCCTGAGCCGCCATCGCCGAACCGGCCCCCGTCCGGATCTCCTCGACGACGTCCTCGGCCTTGGTCGTTGAACTGCGGTAGTTGATCACCACGTTCGCTCCCGACGCTGCAAGGTGTTCCGCGATCCCGCGTCCGATCCCCCGTGACGATCCCGTGATGAGGCAGGTCCTGTTGTCCATGCTGTAATCCACGGGCCAGCCCGTGATAATAGTGACATCAGGATCGAGTGCAATAAAGGTGTACCGCGGACGCGTCTGGAAGCACCGGTCAGTCGTCGATCGATTGGGCCTGCTCGATCCAGCTCTCGACACGGCTTGCCGGGAGGTTGACCGCCCCGGCGACGGTCTCGGCGTCCGCCACGGCCAGCGCGGCGACGGTTCCGTAGCCGGCGTCGGCTAGGCGCTCCTCGTAGGCCGGACCAATGCCGTCGAGGGTCTGCACGGATGACGATCCGTCGTCGGCTTCGACAGCCGCGTGCTCGTCGGCGTGCGCTTCGACCTGCGAGCGTTCCTCGAACCACGCACAGACGTCCGGCCAGAGATCGGCGTGCGAGCGCGAGGAGACCGACATGCCGATGTGTCCAGTCTTGAACTCCATGACGGTCGTGTCGTCGCTGGCGACGACGTCGTTGAACGGCTTCGACGCCGCCGGCGGGATGAGGTGGTCGTAGTGCGCGACGATGTTCAGCACCGGCATATCGATGTTTTCGAGATCGACGTGCTCCCCGCCGAGTTCGAGTTCGTTACGATAGAGCCTGTTTTCCTGATAGATATCCTCGATGAACTCCTCGAAGGTGGCTCCGGCAACGTCGATACCATCACCGAGCCACTCTTCCATGCGTGCGAAATTTCCGACGAAGTCCTCGTCCTCGACGTTGTCGTAGAAGCGGACGTACTTGGTGACGTAGTTCTCGACCGGGTCCATCAGCGCGAAGCCCACGTCCAGAAACTCCGCGGGGACGTTCCCGAACGTATCGGTGACATCTTCGGGATCGAAGTATTCGTCATCCCCCCAGAGTTCGAGCACACCGCCGGTCTCGTCGAAACAGAGACCGGCCGCCATCAGGCCGAGGTTACGGACTTTTTCGGGGTGAAGTGCGGCGTACATCGTCGACATCGTTCCGCCCATACAGTAGCCCAGCAGGTTGATGCTGTCCTGATCGGACCGCTTGCGGACGACATCGACGCAGTTGTCCATGTAGCGGTTGACGTAGTCGTGGAGCCGAAGCGAACTGTCCAGCTGTGATGGCTCGTTCCAGTCGATCAGGTATACGTCGAACCCGTTTTCGAGGAGGGTCCGGACGACCGACCGATCGGGCTGCAGATCGAGGATATACGGTCGGTTGATCAGCGCGTAGACGATCAGAATCGGAACGTCGTGTTGTTCTTCGGTCTGTGACTCGTAGTGGTAGAGCTGGAGCTTGTTCTCCTCGTAGACGATCTCCTTTGGCGTCTCGCCGACCTCCGACTCGGCGATGGTCTCGTTCGCGCCGGGCATCTCCGCGGACCGTTTGATGACATCCGCGGCGTTCTCCCAGGCCTGACGTTGAAGATCCAGCGTGGCAGTGTAGGGGTTTCTCATCGGTCGGTTACTCCCCGTCCTGAACGTGTTCGAGCACCAGGTCGATCTTCTGTTCGACAGCGTGCTGGCGGCGTTCGAGGTCGACGAGTCGCTCGCCGATCTCCTCGACGTCGCCCTGGGTCGGCATCCTGAGTTGGCGGAGCGTCGCCTCGGCGCTCTCGTCAGCCACCTGCTGGACTTCGAGGGCATCACCGACAGTCTCACCCGTCATCGCCGCGAACGCCGATGTCGACATGACTTCTTTGAACGCCTGATTGGCGTTGTTGAGCCAGATATCGCGGAACTCCTCGACGGTAACGTCCTCGCCCGCAGCGGCATCGCCGGTGCGCTCGACCATCTCCTCGGCAGCGTCCATCCACACCTGATAGGCATTGGTGTAGCCCTCGATCCCCTCGCTCATTCGTTCGTCGTCGCTTGCTGCATCGACGGTCTCGGTCCAGGCTTCGACGAACTCGGCCTGTGCCTCGATGTTCTCCTCGAAGGCGTCGGCGAACTGCTCGTTCATCTGCTGCATGAACTCGGTCCAGCTATTCTGTACTGCGTCAGTGTCGTATGTATCGGTCATAATAAAACGGGTTTCGCGGGCCCGAAACAAAAGCGTTCGGCGGATTACGGCGCTGAGACGTCGATCTCTTCGGCGGTGGATTCCATCTCTTCTGCCATCTCGACGGCACTCGACTCGACCTCCTCGTGGATATCAAGGTAGGCGTCGAAGCCATCGTCGACGGCCGCTACGTACTCGTTGCTCGCTTCCTCGAATGTCGCGTTCGCCTCGTCGAGAGTCTCGTGGATCGACGCCCACGCCTCGTCGCTGATCTCGCCGTAGGCATCGAACTGCTCGTCGACGAGTTCACGGGCCTCGGTGAAATCCATCTCGCTGCCCTCAGGGGTCATCTCCTCGACGGCGTCGAAGTAGCTGTGGATGGCGTCCTGAGTCATGCTGGCGTTTTGCTCGCCCAGCTCCTCGACAGTCGCCATACTGTCGACGAACGCCGACATCGCGGTCTGCTGGGCGTCGACGGTGCTTCTGGTCATGCGCTGGCTCGATTCGAGAACGGTTCGCTGGAAGTCGAAGGCTGTCTGGATTGGATTCTGGTTACTCATTGGAATCACCTGTGTTGATCGGGATGACGATGGTCTGGACGATGTCTCCCTCGTCGATATTGAGCGCCTCACGCTCTGCGTCCGGAATGCTAATCCGCCCGCCGCTCTGGACGCGAGTTTTGAACGTCGCGGTACCCATCGTCATCGCCGGAAAGCCGGACATACTACTCGATCCCGCGCTGGTGGCGGAGAGGAACTGTCTCGCGAGCGCCTGCTGGCTCTCGACGGCCTGCTCGCCCGCTTCCTGTAACTGCTCGGCGAACATCGCCGGCGGCCACCCCATCCCGGTCGTCTCGTCTGTCATCACCTGCATCTACACCCCCCATAGACTTAACTCTTGCCGCAAAATGGTTTCACATGGTATTGAATGGTTTTGTATGGTGGAAAACGCGATCCCAACCGGACGACTCTCGGGGAGAGTCATCTCACCGTCTGAACAGAGATCGTGGCCAGAGGACACTTATACGCCCTCACCTAGTGGTACGTATGTCCGAGGATACGGGAGCTACGAGCCCTCTCGCGGATCTCACAAGCGCGTGGGTGCAGTTGGGAGAAAGCGCGGTAAAGAGCGCAACAGCGATGAACCGCGCTGCGATGGGTGCATCGGTCACTAACGGAGAACACTCCGAGGAGAACGGGGATGAACTGCCAACTGGAGATGACGAGCTCCGATCGGGATCGATCCCGTCGCTGGCGTTCGAGGACGAGGACTGGAGCTTCGAACGATCAGTCGAGCGGGCCGACGCGATCACTGTTGGGGATCGTGTCAGCTTCAGCAAGCCGGTCGACGACGAGGATGTAAAACGGTTCGCAGTCGCTAGCGGCGACACCAATCGACTACATATCGACGACGAGTTCGCAGAAGACTCCCGCTTTGGCGGTCGAATCGCTCACGGTACGCTGGTGTCCGGACTGATCAGCGCCGCCCTCGCGCGCCTGCCCGGACTCACGATCTATCTCTCACAGGACCTGGAGTTCCGCGGCCCCGTCCGTATCGGCGATCGCGTCACCGCGACCGTCGAAGTCATCGAGGCGCTCGGCAACGATCAGTACCGACTCAGCACGATCGTCAGCGACGACGAGGGGGAAACGATCATCGATGGCGAAGCGGTCGTACTGATCGACGACCTGCCCGCGGAGTAGTCGCGCGCGAAACCGATACACCTTGATCGGTCGCAGTTCACAGTGTCGTGATGGACCAGCAACCACCTGCGCGAGCCGAATTCTACTCTCGAAACCACTACTTTTGCTCTATCTCCTTTCCACAGGCCGATTCGTTCATGGTTTTGCACCCACAGTTTGACGGTCGTGGTGTTTTCGGCCAGCCTAAACCGCCACATATATATTGTTTAGGGCAGCCTAAATCAAGATATGGCACACGATGGCTCCGATCGGTCCGGGCGCACTGAGATCGACCACTCCCGGCGTCGCGTTCTGGCGGCCTCAGGCATTGCGATCGCAGGATCAGTCGGAGTGGCTGGTTGTCTTGGGGACGATGCCGGAGATCCGTTCGATGACTACGGCCCACAGGCCGCGGCGCTCGAATCTACTGCGGTATCGTGGGACGACCTCGGTGACCTCGAAGGAGAGTTGACGATCTACTCGGGGCGCACCCGAGATCAGATCGACCCGCTGTTCGAGATGATCGAGGACGAGTACCCCGACTTTACCGTTGAGGTCGACCAGGACGGAAACGAAGATCAGCTCAATAGCCTCCGTGAGGAGGGTGAGAACAGCCCTGCGGACATCTTCTACACCCAGTCTTCGGGGGCGCTCGCAGCACTCAAGTCGGACGGTCTCGCTCGCGAACTACCCGAGGACATCACTGGAGCCGTCGACGACGACTGGAGTGACCCCGATGGCGAGTGGACCGGCGCGTCCGGGCGCGTCCGGGCAATCATGTACGATACCGACGAGTTCGACGGAGCGGATCTGCCAGAGGATATCTTCGCGTACGCCGAAGACGAACAGTTCCAGGATGTCATCTCGACGCGCCCGAACTCGGGAACCTTCCGGTCGTTTATTACTGCGATGATCGAGATGGAAGGCGAGGACGAAACCCGGGGATGGGTCAGCGACATGGTGAACCAACAAAACGCCACGCTGTATTCAAGCGGGTCACAGCAGGCCGAGGAGGTCGCCTACGGCGATCAGGACATCGGCCTCGGCAACCAGTACTACGCAGGACGCATCCTGAACGAGGATCCCGATGCCACGCTTGACGTTGCATTTACCAGCGACGATCCCGGCTGCCTGTTCAACGTCTCCGGTGTGGCAATCCTCTCGGCTTCGGACAGACCGAACCTCGCCGCGGAGTTCACCCGCCACATCCTCGCCGCAGAGGGACAGGAGTTCTTCGTCGATGTCAACGGCGAGTATCCCGTGATCGACGGCGTCGAGTACGTGGGTGACCTGCCAACGGTTGACGAGATCAATCCGCCGTCGTTCGACCTGAACGCGCTTGGCGACGTGGAAGCCGCGAGCGACTTGCTCCGCGAGGAAGGAATGACAGTCTGAGACGGGTAGCAGACCCATGAGACAGTCGGCTGACAGGCCGTGATTTAGGAAAGCCTAAAAGCTTCGCTGATAAAGTATACCGATAGAGTTGTCCCGTGGGTAGCAATCGTTTCGGTGATCTGGTGGCATCGGACGACACCGATGCCGCGTCAGTCGGCCTCCTCCTATTGAGCGGTGCCATCGCGGCGCTGGTCGTTTCGCCGCTGCTGTGGCTCCTCTTGCGCGCGTCGGAGGTCGAGGCTACGCGAGCGGCTAGCCTGATGTTGTCGTCGGATACCGTCGAGATTTTTACAAATAGCGTCGGGCTAATGGCCGTCGTGACCATCGCCTCGATTCTTATCGGCGTCCCCCTCGCGTTTCTGACCGTTCGCACTGACCTTCCGTACCGCCGGTTCTGGACCATCGTCGCCGCCTTGCCGCTGGTGGTCCCCAGCTACATTGGGGCGTTTGCGTTCGTCTCGGCGTTCGGTCCCCGGGGCGAGCTGAGTTCGCTTCTCGGCGTCGGGTTGCCCGACGTCTATGGTTTTTACGGCGCTGCGCTCATCATCACGTTGTACACCTATCCGTACGTCTTCCTCACGACGCGTGCGGCACTGCTCTCGATGGACTCCTCGCTCGTCGACGCCGCCCGGACGCTCAACTCGGGGCGGTTCAAGGCGTTCCGTCGCGTCACCCTCCCACAGATCCGTCCCGCCATCGCCGCCGGTGGACTGCTCGTTGCCCTGTACGCGATCTCGGACTTCGGGACCCCCGCGTTCATGCAGGTACGGGTGTTCACGAGTGCGATATACTGGGAGTACGGCGCGTTCAACGTCGAGTACGCCGCCTTGCTCTCCCTGCAATTGATCGCCGTCACCGCTGTCGTAATCGCCATCGAGGCTGGCGTTGGCCACGACGACGACGCCAGCGCGGGGGGCGCGGACGGCACACGGCTCCGACTCGGCGCGTGGCAGTGGCCCGCAATGGGCGCGTTCGCCGCCATCGGCTTTGTGACCCTTGTCGTTCCGGTGGCAATCTTTGGACTCTGGTTCTTCCAGGGCGCGGGCGGGGATGTTCCGTCGCTGGAGTTCCAGCTTGAGTACGTTGTCAACTCAGTTACACTCGCCGGGCTGGCGGCTCTGGTCGCAAGCGCGCTGGCGATCCCGGTCGGGTATATGGCAGCCCGATCGGATTCACTGTCCGCTCGCCTGTTCGAGCGCATGACCTACGTCGGCTTCGCGGTTCCCGGTATCGTGATCGGTCTCGCGCTTGTCTTTTTCGGCTCGAACTACCTGCCGTGGGTCTACCGGACGATCCCGCTGCTCGTGTTTGCCTACGTCGTTCGCTTTCTCCCGCAGGCAGTCGGGAGTACCAGAACGTCGGTCCTGCAGGTCGACGAGCGCCTCGACGAGGCCGCCCGGACCCTGAACGCCGGGCGCGTCGAGACGTTCCGCCGGGTTACGCTCCCGCTGATCGCACCGGGCGTCATCGCGGGCGGCGTCCTCGTCTTCCTGACGACGATGAAGGAGCTCCCGGCGACACTGATGCTCCAGCCGGTTGGGTTCGACACGCTGGTGACGATTATCTGGGCTGCTCACGAAAGCGTCCACTACCGTTACGCGGCTATCCCGGCACTCATCCTAATCGTGATCTCCGGACTCTCGATGATCGTGCTGCTACGACAGGAGAAGTACAATGTCAGCTGAACTAACTACCACCGCGACGGAGCAGACGACACAGAACCGCCGACGAGAGGGAGTATCACAGCAGACGTCGGACGAGCCCCTGTTGCGGATCGACCGTATCTCGAAGACGTTTGGGGCGGAACAGGCCGTAGAGGACCTCTCCTTGTCGGTCGAACAGGGCGAACTGCTAACCCTGCTTGGCCCCTCAGGCTGCGGAAAGACGACAACGCTCCGGCTCATCGCCGGACTCGAACGACCGGATTCGGGGGCGATCCGCGTCGATGGACTGCCAGTGGCCACGGGAGACGGGACGTTCGTTACACCGGAGGCCAGAGATATCGGCGTCGTCTTTCAGGACTTCGCGCTATTTCCGCACATGACCGCCGCCGAGAACATCGCCTTCGGGATCGACGACCTGTCCGACGCCGAACAGGAGCGGCGTGTGACGGAGTTGCTCGATCTCGTCGGGCTCGATGGACAGGGCGACTCCCGTCCCGAGGAGCTCTCGGGCGGTCAACAACAGCGAATCGCGCTGGCGCGCTCGCTCGCACCCGAACCCGAGATCCTCCTGCTCGACGAGCCGTTCTCGAACCTCGATGTCGATCTGCGCGTCGAGATGCGCGAGGAGGTCCGTCGGATCCTCAAAGAGACCGGTGTTACCGCCGTTTCCGTGACCCACGACCAGGAAGAGGCACTGTCGATCAGTGACCGGGTGGCAGTGATGCACGAGGGGCGACTCGAACAGGTCGGTCGGCCCGAAGCCGTCTTCCAGCGGCCGAAATCACGCTTCGTCGCCGGCTTTCTCGGCCACGCGAGTTTCCTTTCGGGCTACGTCCGGGGCGACAAGGTCGATACGTCAGTTGCGTCGATCGATCGCGAACAGATTCACGGACTGGCGAGTCAGTACGACATGACCGAGATCGACGTGCTCGTCAGGCCCGACGACATCCTGGCCTATCCGGCAGACGAGGCGGAGGCCGACGGCCGGGTGACCTATCGACGGTATCTCGGTCCCTCGGTGCTGTATCGGGTCGAGCTCGACAGCGGCGAGACGATCGAATGCATGCACAACCATAGCGAGTCGATGGATCTCGATACGCCGGTCACCGTAACGCTCACGGCCGACCACGAGCTCGTCTGGTTCCCCGAAGGCAGTCAAAGCCGGTAGGTGTCCGAATACCCGCGCGCCGCAGGGTTCATACGCGATGAACAAATTGTCAGTATCATGGATAGAGACACGGGTGCGGCCACAACAGGACTGATCGCCCCGGCGATCGCGGCGGTGACGATCCTCGCAGCGACATTCGTCGATCCGGGGTTCGTCTGGGCCGACGACGCGCTCTCGAATCTGGGGGAACTCCCGGCTGGCGAATCGATCACGCTCTCCTTTCTCGCCGAATCCCCCGAATTCGTCCTGTTCAACGGTGGGCTGATCCTGACTGGGATCGTCGGGCTGGCCTTTGCCTGGCGGCTGTGGACCGACGCGAAGAACTGGCTCCATCGACTCGGTGCGGTCCAGTTCGCCGGGGCACTGATCGCGCTTGCCCTTGTGGGCGTCTACTACATCCCGCGGGAGCCCCACGGCGCGGTTGCGATCGCTCACTATCTGCTCGGGATCGTCTTCCTGTGGACACACGGTACGGGGAGCGTGCTCGCCGGTCGCGTCCGGTGGGGCCTCGTAACGATCTGGCTCGGCATCGTTCACCTGGTGGCGTGGCTCGTCTGGGCTGCTCTGCTCACCGGGCCGATCCCCGGTCTCGCAATCCCCGAAACCGTCGGTGCTGCGATCTTTGGAGGCTGGACAGCCGTCGCCGCTCGCGCCAGGCTCGGCTGGCCGCCGCTGCCCGGCGCGCTGGATCGGTGACGATCGGACGGAGCGCGTCCCTCGGACGCGTTTCCGGTGTGCTGGCAGAAATCCTTAAACCGTGGACGTTCCTACGGGTCCGTATGCACAAGGACGAGCTTCTGGAGCTTCACGAGCAGATGGTCATCATCATGGAGAACTTCGCCGAGCGCGAGGGCGTCGACGACGAACTGTTCGAGCCCTACGACGAGCTCGAAGTGGACCCATCCCACGTCCACAAATCCAAAAGCGAGCACAAACACGCCGTCTTTGTCCTGGGCAACGCGCTGGCAAACGCAATGAGCGACGACGAGTTCTCCAGTGCCGGACGTATCGGCAAGCGCATGGAAGAGCTCGCAAAGGACGCCGAAGGCAAGATCTGAGCCGGACGGCGAGGGATTCTGAGCACGACGAGGCTATTTCCAGCCTGCGAGACCGACGCCGGAAAGTATTTGTTTCGCTTGTGGCTTGTACCCGTATATGAATACGCGCACGCTTGAGCGCGTCGAGCGGTGGGAGTCCCGACCCTACTCCGGAGGGTACGAGGGGCTCCGTGATCTCGCCGGAACGGAGTTTACCGGCGCGGTCGAGACCGCTGGGACGTGGTTGTTCATGCTCAACGGCCGGATTATCGGCGTTCACGACGGCAGTATCGAGGCGTTCGAGGACGGATCGGGCACCGCCTACGTCGCCCCCGAGCCCGCACTCCCACTGCTGTTCACGATGTGGGAAGGCGAGACTGAGACACGAGCGAAGTACTACACTGAAGACACTCCCGTCAGCGAGGTCGATAACACGCTTACTTCGGGGTCGTTTACCGGCTACCTCGAACTGAGCGAAAACGTCCTCAGTGGCGACTACTTCGTCGTCTATTATGGCGGTCGCTCGATGAGTGCCGCCTTCGTCGGCACCAGAGAGGAGCTCCTGGGAGGTGACGAGGCGTTCGAGCGCGCGAACGACGAAGTCGGCATCTACGAGGTCGTTGACGCCGATGTCGACGTCATCGAGATCCCGGAAGCGGAGCCCGAACCGGAGCGTGCCGAGAGTACCGACCCATCGACAGAGGACGGCGGTACGTCCCCGGAAACGTCCGATTCTGTCCGGGGACCCCCGGCGGTCGACTCTACCCCGGCAACGGATGAGCCTGCCGAGACGACAGGGGCCAACGAGAACACCTCCGACGCGGTGTCCGCGACAGCGCCGGACTCCTCGAGGGACGGCCGGGCAAGCGCTCAGCAAGAAGCGGACGTGGGACAGACAGACGGGGAGACGGTTGGGAACGCTACTCCGACGACTAATACGGCCCCGGATGGTGTTGAGGACACCGCAGACGTGTCGACTACTCGGAAGTCAGATACCCACGGACAGTCCCCCGAGGAGGAACGCTCCTCTACTTCCACAGGCGAGCGTAACGGGACGGACGACGCGTCAATCGAAACTGGCAACTCACCGACCACAGAGCAGTCCGACGACCGGCCCGTTAACGGGAGAACGACGGCCGATGCACCGCCGAAAGAGTCGACGGAAGTCACGGCACAGCCCGCAGATACTGGAAGTCGTATCGGCGAAAACGTCGACGACACGTCAGTCAGCGGTGAGATGAGCGCAGACGAAGGGACGACCAGTGCGACGGTGCCAAGCGAGACGACGACCAGTGACGCAGTTCCGGACGAGCCAACAACCAGTGATGATGACACCGGGTCTGTCACGACATCGGAACGGACCGAATCGGACACGCCATCTGGATCAAATGCGCCGCCGGGAGCCGACGATGCGCAGGATGACCCCATCGAGGCGGAGGCAGACTGGCGCGAAACAACGGTGATTCCCTCGATTGACCCGACCCATACTGAACATCCAGGACCCGATACCGAGGACGCGACCGGGAAAGCCGCCGAGTCGCCAGCGACCACCCGAAGCAGTCCCGGGCAAGCGGGGCAGCAGCGATCACTGTCGGAGACGGGTCGACAGGCCAGGTCGACACCGGACCGGCGTGAGAATCCGACCACTGAACAGCGCTCCAGCGACGGAGACGAACGCGCGAGTAGGACCACAGTCTCTGAAGACAGGCACTCGAACGCCGCGACGGTTCCGAAAGCGCGGGTCGCCGAGCGTGAAGAACGGATCGACGAACTGGAAGCGAAGATTGATCAACTCGAAGCAACCCGCGAAGAGCTCCGAACCGAACGCGACGAGCTGGCCGCCGAAAACGAGTCGCTTGCCGACACGGTCGAACAGCTCGAACACGAGGTCGAGCGACTCCGCTCCGAACGTGACGAACTCGAGGCGACTCTCGAAGCAGCCGGGAAAACGGCCTACGATTCGAGCCAGCAGATCCAGCCCTCACAGGCGATTTCCGGGACGAATCTGTTCGTCCGGTACGGGTCGAAGGGTGAGGCGACCCTGGAGGCGGCACACGACGGTGCGGCAACCGCAGAGGACGTCAACGCGAACCTGCAACTCGAACGTCATACGACGTTCGACGCCGAATCCGTCGCCGTGCAGGGCGAGCCGTACGACGCGTTCCTCGATGGAACACTGGAGATGCAGTTCGTCGACTGGATCGTCGAGACGCTGCTCTACGAGATTCAGGATACGGGCAATCAGAGCGGCCTGCGTGACCTCTACGACGTCATCCCGGATATCGATCGTGTGGAGTTCGATGGGGAAATCGAGCTCGCGTACACGGAGAACGGCGAGGAGGTGACCGAGGTCGCCGCGTTCGACGTCGTGTTACGAAACCGGATGGGAGAGCCCCTGATCGTGGCCGATATTTCGGACTCGCGAGACCCCGCAGGCGAGCGGATGCTCGTCGAACTGGAGTCCGATGCGAGCCGTGTCAAAGAGAGTTCGGAGACGTTGAGTGCCGCCTTCCTTGTGACATCGTCCTTTTTCGAACCGGGAGCGCTCGAAGCCGCAAGCGAGGCGACGAGCGGGAGCTTCCTGAGTCGGGACTCCCGAATGAGCTTCGTCAAGCAGTCCAGAAAACAGGGCTATCATCTCTGTCTCGTCGAGGCGCGCGGCGACGAGTTCCACCTGAACGTACCGGAGCTCTAGCTCTGGACTTCGACCGCGTCGTCGATTTTCATCGTGTCTAGTTTGTCGACGATATCGTCGAGTTTCGCGTCGAGTTCGTCGACGAACTCCGCGGTCCGTTCGGTCGTGATCGCACCCTGACTGGACGGCTCGATGAGGTTCTCCTCTTCGAGCACGCGCAGGGAGTAACGCACCTTGTGGTGGGGGTATCCTGTTTCGTTGGACATCTTGACGATTCCGATCGGCTCGCTCTCGATGACCATCTTCAGTACCTGCAGATGCCGCTCCAGCATGTCCACTTCTTTCTCAAGCCGGTCTATCATGGCATTTGTTAACTTGTCGTAGCAGGTTTTAAAGGTTGCCCTCCGAATCAAGAGAATCGACTGACTGTATCCTTTCTCGTGGTGGTAGTTAACACGTTCGGTCCTCGGTCAGGGTTCCTCCTCGTACTCCGTCCCGTACTTGATGAAAAAATAGGCCATAAACGTGACGACCACCAGCGCAGCGATGGTCGCGACTGCAAGTGTAATCGCGTCTCCTGGTATGACCGGCAGGGCAGTGCCGTTGTCACCGTTCGTGGTCGCTCCCTCTTCGAGCTGAATCGTTCCAACCATCCCGACAGAGAGGTGTGGGTCACAGTGAAACTCGTAGGTGCCCGGTACCTCGAACGTGAACTCGTACTCGAATCCTGTATCCTCGATCGGATCATGCCCCTCCCAGTCGGCCTCGTCAGGCTGGGAGTCGACAGCAATGTTGTGGGTATCGGTGATCCAGACGAACTCGACGGTGGTCCCGGGCGGGATCACAAGTGGGCTGTCGGTGCCCGGTTCGTACGCGAAATCGACGAGTTCGACAGTTACTGTTTCTCCGTCCTCGCCGTTTTCTGCGTCGTCAGGTTCTTCGTCACCGTCCTCTTGTTGTGCGAGAAGTGTTGTGGACGTACCGATCCCACCGCCAAGAACCGCTCGCCGACTTACGCCGCTGGTTTCGGCCCCATCGCACCGTTCGCCCTTTGCTCTCGTCTCGACGACGGGGTCGGTCATCCCGACGTGGCTCTGGCCTGGAACGTCGTCACTCCGCGACAGTCGCTGTTGTGCCATCATCGTCCCCAAGTAGGGCTATGCTAACATGAAACATAAGCGTGCACGCGCCACAGGAGATTCGCGTCCGAACCACACAAACCGTAATCGGTTTATCGGGAGCGATAGAACCCGACTGTGTTATGACCGTAACCATCGTCGGGTCCCAGCTCGGCGACGAAGGCAAAGGTGGCGTCGTCGACCTCTACGGCGACGCTGCCGACGTAATCGCCCGATATCAGGGTGGCGACAACGCCGGCCACACCGTGGTCGAGGACGGGACCAAGTACAAGCTCTCGCTCGTTCCGAGTGGAGCGGTTCGTGGAAAGGTCGGGGTGCTCGGCAACGGCTGTGTCGTCAACCCGAAGACCCTGTTCGACGAGATCGATACGCTCCGCGAGCAGGGACTCGATCCGGACGTCCGCGTCGCGCGTCGTGCACACACTATTCTCCCCTATCACCGCGTGCTCGACAACATCGAGGAGGACGTCAAAAGCGACACCGACATCAAGGTCGGCACGACCGGCCGAGGCATCGGCCCAACCTACGAGGATAAAGCGGGACGTCGGGGCATCCGCATCGGCGATCTGCTCGATCCCGACGTGCTCCGAAAGCGGTTGGAGTACGTCGTCCCCCAGAAGCGCGCGCTGATCGAGGATGTTTACAACGTGTCGCTTGCCGACGTCGACGACGTTATCGAGGGCGTTGACGTGCAGAACGCCTTCGACGTCAGCGCGCTCTACGAGCAGTACCGACGGTTCGGCGAGCGCCTCGACGAGGAGAACATGACCGTCGCAGCAGGTGAGTTCCTTGCCGAGACGATCGAGGACGGCGGCGAAGTGATGTTCGAGGGCGCGCAGGGCACATCGATCGATATCGACCACGGAAACTACCCGTACGTCACGTCCTCGAACCCGACCGCGGGTGGCGCGGCAGTCGGCACCGGTCTCGGCCCCACGACCGTCGGGCAGGGCGAAGTCATCGGCATCGTCAAAGCCTATCTCTCGCGCGTGGGGTCGGGGCCGCTCCCGACCGAGCTGGGCGACGTCGACGAACAGATCGAGGGCACCGGCGAGGGCGAGGAGTACGAACTCGCCACCTACATCCGCGAGGAGGGCGGCGAGTTCGGGACCGTCACTGGCCGCCCACGCCGGGTCGGCTGGCTCGACATGCCGATGCTCCGTCACGCCGCCCGCGCGAATGGTTTCACCGGACTCGCGGTCAATCACATCGACGTGCTGGCCGGACTCGACGAGGTGAAGGTCGGCCACACGTACACGGTAGACGGCGAAGAGATCGATACGATCCCGGCAACGACCGAGCGCTGGGAACGCTGTGAACCGAACCTGAAAACCTTCGAGGGGTGGGAGGACGTCGACTGGGGCGACGTTGCCCGGGAGGGCTACGAGGCCGTCCCCGAGAACGCGAAGACCTACCTCGAGTATCTCAGCGAAGAACTCGACACGCCGGTCTACGCCATCGGTGTCGGACCGGGCCGCGACGAGACGGTCGTCCGCGAGAACCCCTTCGAGAACTGACCGCAAACCCGCACGTTTTTCTCCCTCGCATCCAACCAGTAGAACATGAAAGAGTCGCTGCTCGACATCATCTGCTGTCCGCTCGACAAAGCTGAACTCGAACTGGAGGTCCACGAGCGCGAGGGCGAGGAGATCCTGGAAGGCTCGCTGACCTGTACCGACTGTGGTGAAACCTATCCGATCGAGGACGGGATCCCGAACTTGCTGCCGCCGGACATGCGCGAAGCGGCCTGAGCGTCGGTGTCAACCTTTTTACCCTCTCGCTGCAACCGGTGAGATGTGTCCGACGACCTCCGCGTCCATCTGAACCGCGACGAACGTCACGCCATCGAGCCAGTGGAGTCCTCACTGGCGGTGGCGGAGGGCTTCGAGGTCATTATCGAGAACCATGGCGACGCATCGCATGTCAACATCGGACTCGGCGGTGACCTCGCCGCTGGCGGTGCGGTCGCGACGCCGAATCCCTTTGTCCCCACCGAGGAGACGATCCGCATTGCTGTCGACATCACGACTGCCCACCGACCGCTGGAAGGTGTACTGACGATCTCGACGGGATACGGACAGACACGGGTCGAGCTCCCGATCTCCGTTGTCACCCCCCAGCAGACGGGCGTCGACGCGGCTCCGACCCCGAAGAGAGCGAACGGTAGTGGCACCGGTGAGACGGTGCCACTGAGCGACCTCCAGAATCTCGTTGATAGCTTCGACGACCCGGGGACGATCGCGCTAGTCGCGCTGGGTGTGCTTGCGCTCGTGCTCGCGGTAGCTACCGCTTTGCTGATCGACAGCCTCGTGGTCGTGCTCGCCGTGATACTGGTCGTCCTCGCGGTTACCGGGAGCGTCGCTATTGGATTGCAGTCGTAGTGTTACAGGACGTATGGGCCAAACGACTACTCCTCGACTTCGTGAGCAGCTAGCTCGCCGTCCTCGTCGAACCGTTTGGCTCGCAGATAGCGCGCACGATATCGGTTGGCCCCCTTGTAAACGTCGGCCTCGCGGATCTCGTCGACGCGACCCTCCGCGACCGTGTCGATGATCTCCTCGATCTGTCGGAGTTCGCTCAGCGTTAGATCGATCTGGAACGTCTTTTCCGACTCGTTTTCGAGCGTCGTCCACTTGCGCGCCGCGGCGACGACGAGCGAGCACGGCTCCCGACACGGGTACTCGCCGTCCCCGCCGTCCGCGGCGAGGTGGTCATCCTCGGCGTACTGCCACTCACGGCGTTTGGTACACTGGGAGTCGACACAGCAGGCCTCGGCGATACACTCGACTGCCTCGCGGTCGAGTTCCTCGATAATCTCGTAGATGCCCGTCTGTCGTTCTGCAGTGTCGCGCCAGTGGGTGATATCCAGTTCACCCTCGCGCTCGCGGTGCCAGTTCGGAACGGTTGCAGGATAGATATACTCGACCGTCTGGAGCACGTCCGGCGCGTCGAGCGCGGGAAAGACCCAGCCGGACTGAAGCGTCGGGGCGGTTTTGAGGGGTCGATAGCGCCCGTCATCGTCGTATGTCGTGAGATCACGCGCAGAAAGCGGGTCGTCGTAGGTATCGAGGTCCGCGGCGTCGTGATCCACGTCGTCGACGTGTCGTACGTCGTACTGTCTGATCCCGTCCTCGCCGACCGTGGTCGTGATCGCCAGCTGTCCCCAGTGACAGGTCACCCCGTCGTCCAGTTCAGCGTAGCGTGCCGGTGGAGCGAGTCCATCCGCGTCTTCGAGCCACTGCAGGAAGGCCAGTCGGTCCGCTTTCGTGGTGTCAACGACGTGGGTCCAGTAGTACCAGTCGGTGACGTATGGCGAGTGCTCCGTGGCGACTTCGTGGAGCTCGCTCTCGGTGAGTTCGGAGAACTCCTCGTCGAGGATGTGGAAGGCATACTCCTCCCCGTGTTGTTCCACGGTCAGCGCCTCGAAGTCGATCCCTTCCTCGGCGGCCGATAGCAGGGCGTCAAACTGTGTTGCGTTCATCAGTCACCCGCCACCGGCTCGTCGCTCGTCTCCTCGCGTACCTGTTCGATAGCTGTTCCGACGTCCGCTCCGGCGTCCGCAGCACGTTCGAGCACTACGTCGGCCATCAGCGCCTCCGTGCCAACCGCGCCGGAGTACCAGAGGCGGTGACCGTTGACCTCGCCCGGGACCGGATAGCCGGTCCGGTAGTCGTCGGTCAGCCCCATGTCTTCGGGGATGTCCTCCTGGGTGTGGAAGCCATCCGCGATGAAGAGAGGCACGACGACGATATCTCTCGACTCGAAGAAATCGGTGACGTCGTCGACTTCGGGCTCCTCGTCCATGAAGACGGACTGGACCTCGTCGAACCGGCCGCGCTCGCGGATCGCATCGGCGTGATAGTAGATCGCCTTCGCGCTGTTCTCGTTGCGCTCGGTTCCATGACCGACGACCGCAAGGCCGAACCCGTCGTCGATGCTCGCGTCGTGGCCGGCAGTAACCGACTCGGCACGCTGGACGATCACATCCGACATCGCTTCGTGAGTGCCGACCGGGCCGCAGTAGTGGATCGTCTTTTCGACATCGCCCGCTCCAAGCGTCGCCTGTGTGGCACTGACGCCGTCTTCGGAGTCCCACTCGTCGACATCCCAACCGTCCAGCCGGAGCTCACGGGGGATTACCTGCTCGGTAAAGTATCCCTCGCTAATAAACATGGGCACGACGTACACTTCGTCGCTCTCGACGGTGCGAAGTACTTCCCGAAAGCTCGGTTCTTCCTTCCAGAAGGCCTCTTTGACCTCGTCGAACGCGCCTGTCCCGCGGATCCGATCCGCGTGATCGTACGTGGGCGTACTGGAGTCGGGATTCAGGTGCGAACCGTGTGCGACGATAACCAGCGCTTGCATGGACGACGCTCAGGCCCGAACTCTCTTAGGGACTTCGGCTGCGGAATCACTCGCAGTGAGGGCCCTATGACTTAATTTGCCGGGGGCCGTCCAGAGCGATATGTCACTCGCAGAGCAGACTCGATCGGCCGTCCGCGAGCAGCCGTTCCTCTTCGATGCACTTCGGGCAGGTGTGCTCAACTATACTGCGGCCGCCCGGTTTCTCGAAATCGACGGTGACGAAGACGCGATCGCAACCGCGCTTCGGCGCTTCGGTGAGGAGCTGGAATCGTACGACGAGGAGTCGGTTCACGCGACAGTGACGATGCAACGACGAGTCGGGATCACCGAGGCTCCGAATCCCGATGCGTTGCTCCAACTCGGCGATGTCGGCGTGGAGCCGGATGGACCGCACACCGCCATCTCGGCATCCGGCGATGTGCCACCCGGCGCGCTGGGGTGCATCTGTCAGCGCCTCCGTGCAGCAGGGATCGAACTTGCCGCGGCCGCGGGTGTCGGCGGCGAGCTCTCGCTAGTCGTGGACAACGACGACGCGGTCGACACGCTCCGGATCGTTGAGGATGCGGTCGGGTCGCTACCGGTCCAGAACGGGGACTGACCGGGCAGTTCGTAAATAGAGGTGTTCTCGGAGGGGATGAGATCAGGGCTAACCTTCATACTGTTTCGATCCGAAGGACATAAACGAGCATGAACTGCAGAGTTGTCGTCGAGGCTGCCGTGCCGGTATACGACGTGGAAACGCCTGACGAGGCCGTTCGGATCGCCATCTCGAAAACGGGTGCGATGCTCAACCCGGACCTCAACTACGTCGAAATTGACATGAGCGACCGCGCGTGTCCGCACTGCGACGGTGAGCTCGAACCGGCGTTCATCGCTGCCGACGAGGCGCTGGTCGCCCTCGAACTGGAGATGACCGTGTTCAACGTCGAGCGCGAAGAGCACGCCTCGCGGATCGCCCGCAAGGAGATCGGACAACGTCTCGAAAACATCCCATTGGAAGTGCTCGAAGTCGAAACGATCGAGGAAGGCGACGAGGAGGATGAGGGCCAGGCCGATAGCGGGAACGGGGACGAGCATGACGGCGACAACGGCGGGAGCCAGCAGGGCACCGAGAACGACGACCCCGACGAGCGACGAGCTGCCGAGTCATCCGATGACGAAGAGATCCTCCCGGAGTTCGAGGACCTGATCGAGTAGCCAATCAGCGCGAAACTCTGCACTCGACAGTATTGTATTCATCTGCGTGCGCAACGTTCGACGAGCGCACCGCTAGGGAAGTGTGGCTTCAGGGAGGATCGCAATTGGAGAGATCTCAGTCGGCGGTCGCAGGAACGGCTTCGGTTTCTTCTTCGAGATCAGAGGTAATACAGTTCGCAAGCGCAAAGACAGCGGCCTTGTGATCGGTTTTCGATTTGTGGATGGATGTCGGTCGTACACCGAGATCCTCGTAGTCGGAGTAGTCGAGCGAAAGCTCGTTGTACTCTTCGTAGTTGTTGGATACTTCTGCGAGCAGTCCGTGAAGGTGAATGAGCTCCTGCTTCTTCATGGGCACATACGTCTATAGAGTGCAGGGTTATATTATTATCCTGAGAGCCGTTACCACATGTCTTCGTCCCGAACGGTACGCTCAGCGTTCGGATACGCAGTTCGCCCCCGTGCTGTCAGGCGTAAGCTAAACTTACTGGTAACGAATACGTGCGAGGTACTGAACGTTTTTGTTCTTTTGTTAGCTAGAGCCGGATATGGACTACGAGAAGCAACTCGACCGAGCGATCGAAAAAACACCGGACATTACTGATGAGTCTGGCCGATTCAGTATCCCTGACCCGACTGTTCGGGAGGAAGGTTCGACAACGGTGTTCGAGAACTTCCAGTCCACGGTCGATCGGTTCGGGCGCGAGGACACTCACGTGATCAAGTTCCTGCAAAGCGAGCTTGGGACAAACGGCGAGATCGACGAAAGTGGCCGAGCCCGACTCACCGGATCATTCCGTGAGACACGCATCTCTGACGCACTCGACGAGTACGCCGAAGAGTTCGTGCTCTGTAACGAATGTGGGCTTCCGGACACCCGGTTCGAGCGCGAGCGGGGCGCGCGGGTGCTTCGCTGTGAGGCCTGTGGCGCGATCTCACCGACCGGAGAGTAGCTACTCGAACTGCTGGAGCGTCTCCAGATCCCGATCGGTACGCATAAATTCCGCGAGCTGACGGCTCGCGTGGCAGTTTGGACAGTGAAACAAGTCCCGCGAGTGTGGAAGTCCGCTCACGGCCGACTGCCAGTTTTTACCACATTCCGGACAGAGAAGTCGTGCGGACGCTTCGTCCATGAGAATGGTGTACACATAGCAGTGTCATAAAGATTGTTCCCCGCCAGCAATCACGTGACTGCTGGATGCAGCGAGGTCGGAAAATCGAGTGTCGTCCTAGATCCGGCCGACGTTCTGGACATCGACGCTTTCGACGCCCTCGACAGTAGAGAACGCTTCCTCGACAGCTTCGGTACCGCCCGCATCGTCCGGAACGATCACGGTCGGAATGAGCGCAACGAGACCGAACGCGACGTCGTCACGTTCGACGCCGTTGATCTTCGCGCCCTCGGGCAGAGAGCTTTCCAGACGGTCCTGAAGTTCGTCCAGGTCGATCTCGGGGCTCTGTGGCATGACCTTGACAGCGGCGGCGACTTTTCCCATGGTTACGGCCCTCGGAACCCGCAGTCCGGGCATTCATACAGGTTGCTCTGTTTGCGGCACTTCGCACAGCGGACGATCTGGGCACCGCAGTCCGGGCACTTGAACGACGCAGCGCTCGTTCCTGCGATGTTGATCCCGCACGAGACGCACTTTTGGGCTCGCGCCTTCTGGGACTTGCTCATACACCTTTGTATCCCGTCACCGCTTTTAACCGTTTTCTTCTGGACGCGGCTAGAGGCTCAGTACCAGCGGCCCGATCAGTACGCCCATCAGGTGAACACGGCGAGCGCCGAGATGTGGCGGGACGAGCCCTATCAGCGTCGCGACGACGAATGCGGCGATTCCAGTTGGTCCGGCAAGCAATGCAGAGAGAACGACCAGGAGCGCGATAACGCTCACGGAGAGTACCCGGTAATCCATCTTTCCGACGACCTGCAGGTACCAGTCGCCGACGGTGAGCACGATGAGAAAGCCGATGATCCCCGACAGCGCGACTGCCGCCAGCAACAGGGGAAGTTCAACCGGTGCCCCCGTTTCCTGATATGCGACCATCACGCCGGTTCGTGGCTGTCCGATCGCCGAGAGCGCAAAGAGCGCAAAGATCGTGTTTGCAGTATCGACACCACTCGTGGCGACCACGTACCCCCGATCGTCGACACCGCCCGGCAGGAGGGCAAGAACGGCGACTGCGGCGATAGCGGCCGAAATTCCGGGCAGGTACCCAACGACCGCACCTGCAAGCGTGCCCGCAGCGGCAGTCGCCAGCACTCTCCGGCGTGTCGATCGTATCTTCGGGTCCTGCTGGTCCGGGATACCGCCCCCAGCCATCGCATCGAGCAGGATCGGTGCGCCAAACAGCCCCGCGAACAGCGGCGCGAGCATCCCCCCAGCGTCCAGCGGTGCGGCTGGATCGATCGAGAGTGTCACCGCGCCGAGTGCTGCGCTTGCCCCGATCCCAACTGCCCCACCGATCTGCGCGCGACGCGTCGGTTCGGCGACGATCATCGCCACGACGACAGCCACCAGAAGCAACTCCATATGGGCCATAATCGCCGGGTAGTTCGACTCCATTCCACGAGTGATCGGGAAGGCCAGGACTGCCCCACAGCATACTGCCAGTAGACTACCGAGTGCCGTGAGTCGGATCGCCTCCTCCCCGCGGCCCTGCTGGACCAGACGGTGTGCGGGCAGCGTGGTCACTGCGGTCTCGGCGTCAGGCACCCCCAGGGCGAGCGCTGGTACGGCGTTGACAAACGTGTGGACGACGCCCGCCGAGAGCATCGCCACGCCGACCAGTAGCGGAGATGCCGGGACTGCGGGCGCAAACGACGCCAGTACGAGTGCGAAGTTGTTGGCGTGCAGGCCAGGGATCAGCCCGCTAATCGCCCCCATCGTTGAACCGACGCCAATGCATGCGAGCGTGAGAAGCGTCAACTCGGGGTCAAGGACGGGCTGTACTCCCAGCGGTTCCATCGTGACTCTCTGGCCGCCCGATCACGTATGAACGTCCGGCCGCTCGTGTCCCGAAGCGGCTTCGAGAGATGTAACCACAAACAGTTACAGTAGTCCGAAATCCGACAGTGGTTTTAAGCACTATCCTCTCGAAGGAGGACGTATGTTGACCGACGGGTTCGGCAGGGAGGTCTCCGGCGTCCGGATCTCCCTGACCGACCGTTGTAACTTCGATTGCGTCTACTGTCACAACGAGGGGCTGGGAGATACTCGCGGGCCGATGGAGCCACAGGACGATGAGATGAGCGCCGACGACGTGGTCCGGTTTCTGGAAGTAGCCAGCGAGTTCGACGTGCAGAAGGTCAAATTCACCGGTGGCGAGCCGATGCTCCGACAGGACCTCGAAGATATCATCCGACGGACGCCCGACGAGATGGAGGTCTCATTGACGACGAACGGGACCTTCCTGCCCGGCCGTGCGCCCGACCTCGTCGATGCCGGACTCGAACGGGTGAACATCTCACAGGACTCGATGGATTCCGAAGATTTCGCCGAAGTGACAAAAAGCGGCGCGTTCGATCGAGTGCTGGAGGGCGTGGACGCCGCCCTCGAAGCCGGACTCCATCCAGTGAAACTGAACATGGTCGTGTTCGAGAAAACGGCGGGCTACGTCCCCGAGATGGTTGAGCACGTCGCCGAAAACGACGGCCTTCAGCTCCAGTTGATCGAGTATATGCCTGAACTGGCTGGACATCCGGAATGGGCTATCGAGATCGAACGGGTCCACGAGTGGCTCGCCGAGCAAGCCGAGGAGATCGAGATCCGCGAGATGCACGGACGCAAGCGCTACTGGATCGGCGGCAACGCTGATGCCGACGAGCCAGACGATGGTGCCGGAATGGTCGAGATCGTCGATCCCGTCGGCAACGAGTCGTTCTGTCGGAACTGCCACCGGGTACGCGTGACCCACGACGGCTATCTCAAGGGCTGTCTCAACCGCAACGACGACCTGCGCTCGATGGGCGAGATGACGAAATCGGAGATCCGCGAGCAGTTTCGTGAGACGGTCGACAATCGGGTTCCTTACTACGGCGAGTACATGATAGAGAACGAAGAGGGCGAGTGGGAAGTCAACGAGAAGTACCTTCAGACCGTCTGATCGGCCGACCGCTAGACTTTTTCGGCTGACCGTCGGAGTGAGTGTATGATCTCGCCCGGTCAGAAAGCCCCTGATTTCTCTCTTCCAGGCGTCATCGACCGCGAGCCCGCGATCTACGATCTCCATCAGTTCATCGACGACGTCGAGGCTGTCGTCCTCGCCTTCGCCCCATCGGCACACGCGCCCGTCTGTGAAGACGACCTGCGCGCACTCGGAGAGTCGGGGTGGGACGACCGCGGCGACCTGCTCGTATGGGCAATTACAGGAGACTCGTTGTTTGCGAACGCCTCGGCTGCACGGCGACTCGGGATCGGTTTTCCCGTCATCAGTGACTTTCACGCCGGGATCGCCGATTCCTACGGCGTGAGTCTTGACGACTGGCACGGCCACCGCGACATCCCCGGCCGGGCGTTGCTGGTGGTCGATTCCGGGTGGACCGTCCGCCACGCCTGGTCGCCGTCCGATCCGTTCGAGGTCCCCCGTGGGTCGCCGTTCGCAGCGGTCGCCGAGGCGCTGAACGAGTGTGGCGTCGACGTCACCGCACCCGAGGTCGAGGATCGCGTCGACCACTGAGTTGGGAATCGATTCCCTCCCGACGGTAACAGACGGCACATATTAGTGCCGATACCGGTTACACTGCGACAGGATGCCATCAGATGTCGACTTCGGGGAGCAACTCGAAGCCCATACCACCGACTACCTCGATCGATTCGAGGACTGTGTCACGCTGTTGCCGGAGCTGTTCGATCAGTACGCAGCCGGCGAACCGACGGACGAAACCGTCGAGCGGATCGAAACGCTCGAAAGCGACTGTGACGATATCATACACGATATCAACGCCGCGATCACGAACGCCGGTCCCGGCGAGATGGGGCTGTTGAACTCCCGGATCCACTACAACGCCTCCGCTCTGCTGGAGTTCTACAAGAACCTCGATACGGTCGCGAATCTCGCAGAACGGATCGCCGACGAGCTCGTGATCGTCAACCCGCCACACGACAACGAGTGTTTCGAGGGGCTCCACGAGCTCGCCGAGCACACGATTGAGGCGGTCACGGTGCTCGAAGAGGTCGTCGCCCAGTTCATCCACGCACTCTGTACCACCGACGCGTCCGTCTCACTCGTCGACGGAATCGATCGAGTAAGCGAGATCGAGAGCATCTGTGACGATATTCGTAACGGCGTGATCGAGCAAGCCTTCGCCGACGACGCGATCGAACAGCCGCTGGTCTACCGCGAGTTCGCCATCCTCCTCGACGAACTCCACAACACGATGGAAGACGTCACCGACCAGATCATCATCATCGCGAGCAACGAGCAAGGGATCGTCACGGAACCGAAACCCGCAGACGACGAGTAATCGACGTTCACAGGTCCGACGACACCGGGTTGCTGGATCAGCAAACATTATATTCCCTTGCGACGAACTGACATTTATGTCCCGCCTGATCAAACTGCTGCTCGTGGTCGCCGTAGTCGTCGCGCTCTGGAAACTACTGTCTACCGAAGAGGAAATCGACGTCGAATACAGCTGAACGAACCACTTACCCTTCTCGCCGCCTATCCGTGCGTATGTACGGCGTCGTCACGCGCAACGAGGAAGAGCTCGGCTGGGCGGAGTTCGACCGGGCGTTCCACGAGGTCAAAGATGTCACGGGTCGGGCCACCGAACCAGTTCCGAACGCGGTCAATATGGTCTCCTGTTTCGGGGACAACGCCGCTGCAGAGGCCGAGCCATCGCTGGTGCCGGTAAGCGAGGACGGCAAGCGAGCGACCCGTGATCAGCCCTACTTCGACTGGGCCTATATCTGTCCGACACAGCCGGAGTACCGGGAGGGACTATTAGAGATTATCGAGGAGTGTGCCGCGCTCGGGGAGGTCCGACTCGACGACGTCGGCTTCCCCCGCGAGGGGTACTGTCACTGCGAGCGCTGTGATCGGCTGTTCGCCGACAGCGAGTTCGAGGACCGCCTCGCGTGGCGCGCCGACGTCGTCACCGAGTTCATCGAAGAGGCTTCGGCACTCGTCGACGGAAAGACGTATCTGACGCTGTATCCCGATCCCTATCCCGGCCATCTCTACGAACGAGCGGGGATCGACGTCGACGCACTGGCCGAGCACGTCGACGAGTTCGTCATTCCCCTGTACGATATGGCCTATTCGACGACCTACTGGCTGGAGACGATCGCGAAGGGCTTCGAGTCGCTGCTGGAGACGCCGTTCAGCGTCGAACTCTACGCCGTCGACATCGACATCGACGAGCTGATCCACGCCGCCGAAGTCGCCGACGCATACGCCGAGGCAGTCCTGTTCGGCTACGACGCGAGCAACGCCCGCGCAGCGTTGCGACGAATGCGTGCCGACGACCGCGACGGCGTCAGTCACGGGCCGTAGCTGCCCGACCGAACGATCACTATTAAACACCTGTAATATGGGGCTTTACTGATACCCCTGTGGGGAACAGTACAGTATCATATGAGTTCGCTCTTTCCGGGTGCTGAAACGCTCGATCTCTACGTCGAGCTGGAACTCGACCTTCCCGGCACGCATCCGTGTGCGATGCGGAAGCTCGGTTCCCAGGAGGATACGCTCGACTCCGTTTCCCGCCGTAGCGACGGGAACAGATGCTCGCTAACGGTCGAGGGAGCACCTAGTGACAGAAACGAGGCGCGAATCGAACAGGTCGAACAGCCCTGCCACGAGGGGCAGTGTTACTACGAACTCCTCGATCGTGATGGGTTCAGTGCCGAGATTGCGGCCGTCACCGAAACCGGTGTTCGGGTGGAGGCACACGTTCGGTCCCGCACGATACTGACGGAGATCGTCGAAGACCTCTCGGCGATCGGTGATGTCACGGTCCAGAAGTTGGCCCAGCACGGGACCGACGCCGAGCTGTCCGACCTGCGAACGATCGATTTCGGCATTCTCACCGAGTTAGAGCAGCAGACGCTACAGCGAGCGGTCGCAGACGGCTACTACGACCAGCCCCGGACGACATCCCTGGAGGAACTGGCCGAGCAGTTCGATATCTCGAAAGGGACCCTCTCCCAGCGGCTGCGATCGGCCGAGCGAAAACTCGTTCTGGAGGCGGCCTGCGATAGTTTTGCCGAGGGGACTTAAAGAGCCTCACAGTTAGGAGTGACCCTCTGGGTAGTCACGTTGTTACATACTACCGAGGGAAATCATGAACCGAGGTGGCAGTAGATGAGCGAGGGGGAATCGAACTCAGTACGGCGGCGGACGTTCCTCAAGGGCTCTGCCGGAGCGCTCGCAGCCGCGGTCGCTGGCTGTGTCGGCCGTGGAGACGAGGAGTCCGCCACGGCAGCGAACCGACAGACGGTCCACAACAACTGCTGGATCTGTCGGGCGAGCTGCGGGCAGGAGGTCGTCCTCGAAGACGGCGAGGCTGTCGATCTCACCGGCGTGGATGGTCACCCGAAGGCCAGCGCCGGGGCCGGGACCGAGGGAACGCTGTGCTCGAAAGGGCTCGCCCAGCTCGATAAGACGTACAACCCCAACCGGATCACCCGCCCGTATATCCGCGAGGACGGTGACTTGCGCGCCGCCGACTGGGACGAGGCGATCACGTACGCCGCAGCACAACTCGAAGCGTTCAGTGAGGAGCACGGTCCGGAGAAACTCCTTCGCTACCAGGGCTATCCCCTCGGTGGCGATTTCCACGACCTGCTCTTCCGGGACCTGTACGGCGCGCCGCTGCAGGTCGGCCGCAAAACGACCTGTCACGGCCCCTTTTCTGATTCCTGGGAGTGGATGGCCGGCTACGGCCGCGAGTGGCCCGACTGGAAGAACTCGGAGTTCATGATCGCGTGGGGGCGGAACCCGATAGAATCGTTCCGCGGTCAGTGGGAGCCGAAAGCGATCATGGAGACGATCGAGGAAAACGACGCAACGCTCGTCTGCATCGATCCACGGTACACGAAGACGGCCGAAATCGCCGACGTGTGGATCCCGATCGAACCGCGGACCGACGGAGCACTCGCGCTCGCAATGGGCCACGTCATTATCGAAGAAGAGCTCTACGACGAGGAGTTCGTCGAGGAGTGGACTCACGGCTTCGGGGCATACCGCGACGCCGTCGCCGACAAGACGCCCGAGTGGGCCGCGGAGATCACCGATGTCGATGCCGAGATTATCAGGCAACTCGCCGTCGGCTTCGCCGAGGCTGCTCCCAGTTCAGTTGCGTTCCCGTGGACCGGCCTCGCGTTTCAGGGCAACGGCTTCAAGAACTGCCAGAACGTCCACGCGCTCAACGGGCTGGTCGGCAACATCGATCGGGAGGGCGGCACCCGCCACTGGCAGTCCGGCTTCTCGCTCGCCGACCCGTTCGAGGAGCGAGGTATCGACGTCCCGGCCAACCACGAGGATCGGCCCACGCCGGACTACGACGACTATCCCTACCAGCGCCACATCCGCGACCTCTCGCACAACGCGGTCCCCATGGCGGTCGAACGCGGCGACATCCGTGGCTTTGTCAACAACTGGTCGGCCCCGCTCAAAAGCGGTAACAGTGACGCGTGGGCCGAGGCGCTGGAGGCGATGGATCTCGTGATCACTGTCGACGCGTTCTGGAGCGGGGTCAGCCGTCGCGCCGACGTCGTGTTCCCCGCCGCGTCGACCCTCGAACAGCCCTTCCTCGATGCGGGTGGGGACGGCTCGTACAGCGAGTCGGGCTGGGTCACCGCCTCGAACGCCGTCATCGAACCGATCGGCGACTGCCGGACCGACTACGAGATCTACAGTGCGCTGGCAGAAGAGCTGGGCTGGGGCGAGTACTTCCCGTGGGAGGATGCCGCGGAGTTCTACGACGAGCAGCTCTCGGGTGTCGGACTGTCGTTCGACGAAGTCGCCGAACAGAGCTACGAGATCGTCTCCGACGTCGGGTACGAGCAGTGGCGCGAGGACGGCTTCGACACCGAGACCGGGAAGTTCCAGTTCGATCTCGACGTCGTCGACGACTACGCCGCCCTCGCCGAGGAGACCGGTGCGAGTACGGCTCCGGAGTGGCACCCGCCGGACGACGACCAGTACGGCGAGACCACCGACGAGGAGTACCCGCTGTTGCTGACCGACGGGTTCGTCGAGCAGCTCTCCCGTGGCCACTGTCAGGCCCTCGACGAGGCAGTCGAGGAGTATCACGACCGGTTTGGCTTCCGATACGAGGAGTACGACGGAAACTTGCTCCACATCAATCCGGTCGATGCGGAGCCTCGCGGCATCGAAACCGGCGATCGAGTGCGGGTCGAATCCCCCGACGGGGCGGTCGAGCTGGTTGCTCACGTCTACGAGGGCGTCCGCCCGGGGTGGCTGTTTACCGTCGCCGGGTTCGGCGAGTACTCGATCGCCCCCGATCAGGCCGGGGCGAACATCATGACGATGAACACCGAACGACACGTCGAGCCGGTCTCCGGACAGACCGATCGGAATCATCCGGTCGAAGTCGCGCCCGCCGGAGGTGACGGCGTATGAGCCAGTGGGGCTTTTATTTCGATCCCGACAAGTGTATCGGCTGTCACGCCTGTACGCAGGCCTGTCAGGTTCGGAACGATATCGACCCTGACGAGGGCGTCACGTGGCGACGGGTCGAACACGTCGGCGAGGGCGAGTTCCCGGACTACGAGGAAGTCTCGATCTCGATGAGCTGTTACCACTGCGGCGAGCCCGAGTGTCGGGACGTCTGTCCGACCTTCGCCCTCGAAAAACGGGAGGAAGACGGTATCGTCACCGTCGATCAGGACCGGTGTATCGGCTGTAACTACTGTTCGTACGCCTGTCCCTACGGCGCGGCCCAGTTCGGCGAGAACGAACTGGTCCAGAAGTGTCACGGCTGTCTCGGCTCCGGGGCCGGAGACGGGCACGGTTCCCCACCGCGTGAGGAGTCCGACACGGCGCGGGAGACGCCCGCCTGTGTCGATAACTGCGTGACGGGAGCGCTCGATGCGGGACCGATCAACGAGCTGATCCGCGGAGCTTCGGAAGAAGCGGCCGAGGAGTTCCAGGCGGACGAGGGAGGTCCGGCGCTCGTCCTCGAACCCGCGACCGGAAGTACTGCGGAGGTGAACGGCGATGATGGATAGTCCGGACGGGCTCGTCTGGCTGACCCAGCAGGAGTACGGCTGGTACATCGCCGCGTATCTGTTCTTCAGCGGGCTCGCCGGCGGTGCGTATCTGACCGGCTTTGCCGCCGATCTGTTCGGCTGGCGCTCGGGCGATGAGGCCACCGAACAGTCGATGCGTGCGATTACGCAGTGGGGCGTCATCCTGGCACTCGGCGCCGTCGCAGCGGGCATGTTCTTCCTGCTGTTCTTCCATCTCGGCGCGCCGCTCCGGGCGATGTTGTTCCCGGTTCTGTTCGTTAACTTCGGCTCGTGGCTCGTGATCGGGACCTGGATCATCGTGTTGTTCTCGATCGTTGCGGTCCTGCAGGCACTCTGGTTGCTGTGGGACCCACACAGGCTGACGGCGACCGGGCGCGTTCGCGGTGGACTCACCGGCACGAGTGCGTTCCCCCGGCGGATCACCGCGTGGATCGAGACGCGCGGTGGCGTGCCGATAGATACGTGGCTCACTCGGCTGGCTGCCTGGACCAATCCAGGGCGAACCGGACGGCTTGCCCTTTCCGGCGTCGGCTCGGCGCTCGCGCTCGGGATGGTCGCGTACACGGGGCTCAAACTCGGCTACGTCTCGGCGACCACGCCGCTTTGGGACGGGACCTTGCTTCCGTTCCTGTTCCTCGCGAGCGCGCTCTCGATCGGGCTGGCAGCCACGATTGGGGTGACGGCCCTTTTCGAGGGAATCCACGGGACGAAGGTGACGACGTTCAGCATCGCCGACGATGTCATTATTCTCGGCGAAGTCGTCGTGCTGGTCCTGCTGCTGGCGACGCTCGCCTCCGGTGGTCCGGGTGCAATAGCCGCCTTCGAGTTGCTGACAACGGAGTACGGACTCCTCTTCTGGGGCGGCGTTGTCACGATCGGGCTCGCGCTTCCGCTGGCGCTTTCGGTCCTCCTGATCGCCGTCGAGCGGCGGGCCGACGTTCACACCAGCGAACGACTGGGTCAGCTCGTCCGCGGTGCCTACACGATGAAGTTCAGCTTTGTCGTACTCGGGGGCGTCGCGCTCCGCTATCTGGTCATCGCTGCGGCCTACAATGCGCCGCTTACAACCTGAGCATCGGCATTCGACTACCCCCACTATCACACTACACATGTCCAAACGATACACGAACAACGATCACGACTCGTATCGACACCCCGCTGTGAGCGCGGGCGACCTGACTGACCGACGCGGGACGTGGGTCTCGTTATACACGCTGCTCGCGGAGGGGCTCAAACACCCCGACGATCGACTGCACCGTGACGTCCGGGAAGAACGCTTTGCGGACGAGCTGGCACGACACGCCGATGAGCTCGGTATTCCGTTACCCGTCGAGCCCGGCGACCCCACGCACGCGCCGGAGACGCGCGCCGCGTTCGACAGCGAGTACATCGCCCTGTTCGAGGGGCTTGCCATACCGTACGCACCGCTGGTCGAGTCGGTCTACCGGCCCTGGCGAGCCGGCTGGTCGAGCGACGGGTTGCTGTCGGGACCGCCGGCAAGCGATATGCGGGACCGATACGACGCCGCAGGTGTGTCGATCCCCGACGCCTACGAAGCGGATCATCTCGCACTCCTGCTGGAGTATGCGGCTGCACTCCTGGAGTCCGGAGAGGACGCCGCATACCGAACGTTTGTCGATCAGCATCTCGACTGGTTACCGGCGCTCCGCCGTCTCGTCGACGACGCTGCTGCGGATGCCCCGTTCCACAAGTACTGTGTCGTCGCGGTCTGTGAGACGGTCACTACCGCCAGACGGCGGCAACGGCTGCCCGTTCCGGAGCCGGAGCAGGTCGACGAACAGATCGAGAGAGCGAGTACCCACGTCGAATAACGATGTCACACCAACGTTCCACCGCTGGAACCGCAGTCGAGCCACCGACAGCACACGTTAGCTTCTACGTGTCCGTCGTGGATGGGGAACGAGCCAGAGACGTGCTGGGGCATCTCACGGACTGTCTCGGCGAAGCGGACCGATACACCGTGCGGTGGGCGGAGGACGTCCAGTCGAATCCGGTATTCAGTCCGACAGCTCCGGCCGCGGATGCCGTGACCGACACCCAGTTACGCGCCGCCCGACTTGCGGTCGAACGTGGCTACTACGACCGGCCAAAGTCCGTCAGTCTCGACACGCTCGCAGAGGAGCTCGACGTCAGCCCTTCGGAGGTCTCGCGACGACTCGGAGAAGTCGAACGCAAGCTCGTCAGATCGCTGGTGGAGTATCGTGGCTGATCCGACGGTCAGGAGAGCACCCGGTCGCGCCACGCGAGGATCTCTCCCCGGTCCCGTGTATCCGCCGGCAGTTCGTCGAACCAGCGCGCGTCGCTGATCTCCTCGTCGGGGTCCTCGATATCGATGGCCGTCGTCTCGGCCTCGGCAGCAAAGATCGGCAGCACGCCCCACGTCTCGGTGGCGCCACAGCGAACCGTCACGTCGGCTCGAAGTGCGAGCCCGTCGTACGACGCCTCGATTCCGGCTTCCTCGCGA
Source organism: Natranaeroarchaeum sulfidigenes (assembly GCF_017094485.1). NCBI lineage: Archaea > Methanobacteriati > Methanobacteriota > Halobacteria > Halobacteriales > Natronoarchaeaceae > Natranaeroarchaeum > Natranaeroarchaeum sulfidigenes. Next base: position 623,611 of record NZ_CP064786.1, on the reverse strand, counting down.
AGTTCGCGGCGGGCTGTCTCCCGAAACCGCTCCCCACGGTGGCCACAGCCACCCGGGAGGACCCACCTGTTGGCATCCTCGTGGTACACCAGTAGTAGTTCGCCTGACGGGCGGTACACGATCGTCTGTGTGCCGTACGGCGTTCCTGACTGCTGGATCCGCTCGACGAGGGTCCGGAAGTGGTGTCGGGAGACGGTCCGAGTGCGCTCGTAGCAAAGCGTGGGCTCGTACCGGCTGTCGAGGTCATGAGCGGCCTGTTCTGCGCGCTGTGTCGCCTGATCCGCGAGATACCAGAGGCTATCAACTGTACTCATATCTGGAGAGTATCGTCTCGTGGTCGGGACTACACGATCGCAATTCGGGATGGAGGGTGCCGTTCATACCCCGTATACTGACCCCATTCGTGAATAGATTTCGGTGACAAACAGACCGTGCTCTACCTATTTTCGACAGTTGAAAACCGGCTGCTCGTTTTATTGCGGTCCGTCGTTGATCGCTACTATGACGCTCGAACTTACGCTTAGCTGTGATAACAGCGATCTAAACCGTGCGCTGTTGAACGGGGAAGTCGAACCGGACGGGATCGATCTGATGACGACGGTGACGTATCCGCCGAAACGTCATCGGGACTTCTTTCGTAACCAGCATGTAGACATCTGCGAGGTCGGACTCGCGTCATACCTCTCCTCACGCGACAGCCCAGAGGAGTATCCGTTCACAGCAATTCCGGTGTTCCCGAGCAAGCAGTTCCGGCACGCCTTCTTCTATACACACGCAGACGCCGATTTCGACGACGTATCCGATCTAAACGGTGCTCGAATTGGAGTCCAGTCGTGGCAGACGGCAGCAAACGTGTGGACGCGTGGAATCCTCGGCGAGCAGTACGGTCTCGATCTCGACTCCGTCGAGTGGTACCGTCGACGAGAAGATGACGTTCCGGTCGAACTGCCGGAACGGTTCGAGATCCAACCGGTCCCCGGTGTGCAGGATGGGGATGCGATCGAGGAGCCAAAGGACATGCAACGAATGCTAGCCGATGGAGAACTCGATGCGGCTATGGATCCGTCTGAGACCCTCCTTCGGGCCGCTGCGGAGTCAGAAGAGATCGAATTCGTCTTCGATGAGCCACGCAAAGAGGAGCGTGCATACTTCGAGGACACAGGCATTCATCCACCGATGCACGTGATTGCCATTCGGGATGAGCTCCTCGATACTCACCCTTGGGTCGCCCGCAGTGTTTACGACGCGTTCTGTGATGCGCGTGATCGCGCGCTCGAATGGAACGAACGCCCGCTGTATCATATGTCAATCGTCTGGGCACACCTGTATCTGATAGATGAACGAGAGCTGTTCGGCGAGGATCTCTGGGAGTACGGCCTCACTGAAAAAACCCGCAGAGAGCTCGAGACGTTCAGTCGGTACGCTGCAGAACAGGGACTTGTCGAGCAGTCGTACGATCCTGGGGATCTCTTTGTCGATATCGATACAGAAAGAGCCGGACACGATTAGGTCGATAGGCCCAGTTCGCTCCGGAGAATCCGTTTGAGCTCCTGAAACTCCGCAGATCCCTCAATTTCGACGCGGCGCGACCGCCGTGGGCGGTCGAACGGGACAGCAATCTCTCTGGTGATCGATGTCGGCCGACAGGAGAGCAACAGAACCCTGTCAGCGAGGTACAGAGCCTCTTCGAGGTCATGCGTAATATACAGGATCGTCTTCGCTTCGGTCTCCCACAGTTCCAGAAGTTTGGTCTGCAGTTCGCTTTTGGTCTGATAATCCAATGCGCCGAACGGTTCGTCCATTAACAGTACATCTGGATCCGCAGCAAGTGCTCTGGCAAGACCCACCCGCTGTTTCATTCCGCCGGAGAGTTCTTCTGGGTAGCTCGCCTCAAATCCATCAAGCCCGACACGTGTTAGCCAATCCACAGCGGCGGTACGGGCGGCCGTTCCCTCTTTGCCCTGCAGCACGAGCGGAAGCGCCACGTTGTCGACAACGGTCTTCCACGGCAGGAGTGCGTACTGCTGGAACACCATCGCAACATCGCCTGATGGTCCGGTAATCGGGTCATCATGTACCCGGATCGACCCCTGATAGTCGTTGCCGATCCCGGCGAGTAGCTTGAGAATCGTTGTCTTTCCACAGCCGGAGGGGCCAAGCAGAGCGACGAACTCACCATCGTCGACTCCAAACGAGAGGTTTTCCAGCACAGCAAGCGCATCCTCACCGGAGCCATAGGACTTGGTGAGGTTCTCGACGGTAATTGCCTGTGTCATCGTTATGCACCTCCGTTACCGTACTGCCAGTCAACGATGTGTCGCTCAAGTGCAGTTACACTCCCGAACAGCACCAGTTGTGTGATCGATACCGCAGCGATCCCGGCGAACATCTCCGCAGTCGCCATATGGTTGTTGTACGTCAGAATAAGGTGGCCAATCCCCTGCGAGCCAGCAAGAAACTCGCCGACGATGACGCCGGTAAACGAGAGGATGACACAGATCTTGATTCCGGCAAACACCGCTGGGAGGGAAGCGTACAGGTAGACGTGAACGAACACCTCACGACGGTTCGCGCTGAAGCTTTCTAGCATCTCTATTAATTCGTCGTCCGTAGATTTGAATCCGGATAGCGCGTTGACGACCATCGCGAAGAAGCTGATCAGATAACTGATTACGACGATAGTGGGAAAGCCGAACCCAAACCAAACGATAAACAGGGGTAGCAGCGCCACGACAGGGATCGAACGAGCGATGATCACGTACGGGTAAAACGTCGTTTCGAGCACCGATGACTGAGCCATCGCAACCGCCATGAGATACCCGGAGACGATTGACAGAGTTGCGCCGAGTCCGAATGCCTGCAGGGTAATGAGGAGTTGCTCGGCAATTGTCCCGTAGTTCTCGACGAATGCGCCCGCAATTGCGGATGGGGGCGGTAGAATAAATTCCGGAATTGCCATTGCAGCCACGATCAACTCCCAGAACACGAGGATACTGATAAAGACGGCTGCGGGGAGAGCGACTTCCGACGGGACACGGAACGAAGATACGTCGGCGACGTATCGGTCTCCGGTAGCCATCGTGTCACTCGATCTCTCTGTCGTATGTCGATTCGAGTTCCTCGTAGTAGATCTCGGCAGTATCGGTCGACAGTTCGGTGTTCTCTTGGATGAACTCGTTTGTGTATGTATCCTCGATGGGAATCTCACCCTCGATATAGTCGATCGATGTCAGAACGTCTCGGGTGTTTTCCATCTTTTCTGCAGGGATCCAACCTTTTCCGCGCTCTTCTCCTATCTCTCTGGTCGGAACTCGTGATTCGTAAATGTAACCGAGGGTCTGTCGTTCGAGTTCCTCGTCGAACTCAACGACCTGTTCGCGATGAGCATCGATCACTGCCTCGAGGTCGGTCACGAATGAGCGGTGTGCTCGCAACCAGCCACGAACGAACCGACCGACGAACTCCGGTCGATCAGTAACGAGCTCATCTCGTGTAAAGAGGCAGACGCCGAGATGGTTGAGTTCCGTAGCTATATCGAGTGTATCGACGTCGTACCCCTCGTTTTCGAGTCGTACCTTCGACTGCGGCCAGTAGGAGATGTTCGCATCGAGTTCCCCTTGCCGTAGCAAGGTATTGTGGGCTCCGGGCTGGACATCCTGGAACTCGACGCCGTCGGGATCGGCACCGTTTCGCTGCATTGCGATCCGTACAAGATCCCCTTGAATCGACCATGGGAACACACCGACGGTTTCCCCTTCTAGGTCGCTCCACGAGCTAATACCGGCATCATCGAGGGCGACGACACCGTCCATCGGTTCAAGCACGTGCCCGATCATCGTCAGATCCGCACCTTCCTCGATTGCCTGGAGAACCGCTCCCGTATCTGCGTTCCCGAACTCGTCTTCACCCTGATTGACCGACTGTACCGCCGCCTGTGAGCCGGAGGACTCACGAAATTCGACACTCAGGTTTTCTTCCTCCCAGCTTCCGAGAGCGATTCCTCCATCGTTGACCGCCGATGCGAGTCCCGACCGTTCGAATCGGTGACGGTACGAAGCGGACTCGGTGTCGTCACCGCCGACCGCATCGAGACAACCAACAAGCGATACCGTCGATGCGCCCGCCGCAACACCGAGAAACCTCCTGCGGGACGTAGCGAGCGATCTGTCGAGGGTAGTCTGCATCCTGGTTACAAATTTTTTGTAACCAATAAATAAGGCCCGTGCCGATTTTTGCTATCTGAGAACCGATAAAGGCGGATATTAGCTTCTTCCCAAGCGCTGGCAGCGAAATCCACTCTCTCTACCGATCGGTACGAAACACGTAGCTCGATGCGCCAAGCAGTGCAACCACCACGAGCACCGACAGGACGCCGACACCGAGCGAACCGTCACCCAGCTCGGCGATCAGTCCTGCAACGCCACCCGCTGTGACCCGAATGCTCACCGTCTGCGCTCCGGTGCCGTCGTCGACGGTGATGCGCTGAGTACCCGTTTCGTCGAAGCGATGAGTCGCCACGACGGTCGTTTCACTGTCGGCGTCGAGATACACGGTCGTTTCCTCGATTGTCTCGCCGCCCGTACGAATCTGGACGTCTGCCCGGCCCGGAAGCGGATTGTCGTTGGTTACGGTCGCCGAAACGGTCACGTCCTCGCCAGGGGTGACACGACCGGGTGAACGTGTCACGTCGGTCACTCTGGCCGTTGCGGGCTCCTCGACGATCACGCGGCGCTGGTCGTCGCCGAACGCGACGGTCCGCTCGCCCTGCTCGTCGAACCGATGAGAGACTTCAGCAGTCGTGCGTTCGCCCGGATCGAGCCGACCGGTCGTCCGGTCGACGATCTGCCCATCGACGCGAAGCCGTGCCTCGTAGTTGCCAGCGCTATCACCGGTGTTCTCGACGATACCGTCGATCGTCAGACGCTCGCCCGTGACGACGGTGATCGGGTCCTCGTCGCCGATCGATCGGTCACGATACTCGCCCTCGACACGGATTCCGTCGGCGTCGTCGGGTAGCGAATAGCCGATCCGCGCGGGTGAGGTACCGAAAGCCGCGGCGTGTTCGTCGCCCGACCAGACGGCCGCAGTCTCGCTCGTCGTCGTCAGCCGCCGGGCGGTCTCTCGTGGCTCCTCGCCGCCCGCCGAATCGACGTAGTCGAGGAACGCATCGCTGTCGACGGGCTCGGAGGCCTCGTTCATCCGGCCGAACGGATCCTGCAGGCTCGCACCGCCGTCGGTTTCGAGCCTGAGCTGTCGGTCGATCTCCCCCGCGGCCAGCGCGCCCTTGTTGTAATCGGTGCCTCTGGCCCAGCTATCGGGGTCGGTGAGGACGGCGTCAGCGTGGCGCTCGTGTGTGCCGGCGTCGAGTCGCGCCTGAAACTCCGAGAACTCGATGCGGTCCTCTTCGAGAGTGAGCAACGCGGCGTAGTAGGTTGCTGTCGCCTCGGTGAACCACCGCGCATCGGGGTCGGCCTGGTAGCCCTGACGGGTATGGACGTACTCGTGAACCCAGACGTTGTCGGCCGTGTCGAGGACCTCGTTGTCCCGCACCCAGAGGTCTGCGGCACCGGTCTGGAGGCCGCGGACGCCCCACCTGACCTCGCCGGTCGGCACCGCCAGCATGAACACCTCGTCGTCACGGCTCCCGACCTGCATCGCCTCCGAGGCGTGGCTCACGGATGCGAAGATCTCGTCGGGCTCTTCGGCGAGGTCCGCGGCCTCCGGGACGACGAGGTCGAACTGCTGTCCGTGTGCCTCGTGGGTATGGGTCGTCTGCTCGCCGAGGAAGGCGATCCTGTCACCGGATGCGCCGGGACCGTCGATGCTCGTCGAGCGTTCGAGCCCCACGGGCCCGCCGCCGCGCCAGCCCCAGCTGTGGGAGAGGCGTGGCTGTGCCATCACCGTCCAGTCCTCGGTGTCGGCGAAGATGTAGGTGCCCGGTCCAGCGATCGGGCCATCCTGCTCCAGTTGCTGATTGACCGACATGGTGTATCTGATCGTCGGGCGCTCGGTGCTCCCGTCCCAGACGTACCGGCCGTCCTCGCCTTCGGTGAACCCGTCGGCCTCCTCGACGTTCGCCTCGTCGAAGAGCCGGACGTCAAGCGAGGCGAGCCGCTCCGGAACCCGATACTGGAGTTCGACGCCGACCTCGCCGGTCCGGTCGGGACGCTGGGAGAGTGCAACGTCGAGTTCGATTCCATCAGTAGGATCGCCCTGTACCGTCTCGGCCGCGCCGTGGTTGGCGACGCCATCAATGGAATCGTCGTCGAGACCGTCGACCTCCTCACCGTGTGCCACGAGGGCGTCAGCAGGGGGATCGGTGTGGGTTCCGGTGGTGAGTGACTCGTTGGTCTCGACACTCTGGCCGTGATCGCCTGCAGTCGTCTCGATACCCGAACCGCCCGCGGCTACGACGGCCACGCCGCCAGCCGAAAGCGTGACCGCGAGCACTGCAATCAGGAGAAACGTTCGCCAGTTCACTGTTCCGATGGAAGGAGTACGGTAACTTTAGCTTACTGCCCGTATCGACGCTTCAGAGAACTACTATGATTTTCGAAGTAATAACTTCGATGATTGTATCATAGGTCTCGCGGACGGACAGTATCCCCTGTCGACGATTTCATACCGGCATACCGGTTCCTGATCCAGTACGTTATTGACGGTCGACGACAAAATCGTAGATATGGACGGAACACTCGACCACGTGATGATGCGCACCGAGGATCTGGATGCCGCGCTGGAGTTCTACCAGACGCACTTCGGCTACGAGGAGAAGGGCCGCTGGGACGCCGACACCTTCACCAACGTCCATCTCGGCCCCGAGGATATGCACGAGGATGGCGCGACGCTGGAACTCACCTACAACCACGACGGGCGCAGCTACACGATGGGCGACGCCTGGGGCCACATCGCGGTCCGCGTCGAGGACGTCTACGAGGCCTACGAGGAGCTGATGGACGCTGGCGTCGAGGACTACCGCGACCCCGACTCCTGTGGCGGGAGCTACGCCTTCGTCAAGGACCCGGACGGCCACGAGATCGAGATCGTCGAGCGCGACCACGGCGCGCGCTGGAGCCTCGATCACACGATGGTTCGGGTCGAAGACGCCGACGCCGCGATCGGCTGGTACGCCCGCAAACTGGAGTACGATCTGTTCCGGCGCTCCGAACACAGCTCCTTTGCGCTGTACTTCATGAAGCCCGAAGACGCGCCCGACGAGGCGATGTCCGTCGAGCTTACCTACAACTACGACGGGCGCAGCTACGAGATGGGCGACGCCTGGGGCCACCTCGCGGTGCGGGCCGACGACCTCCACGACGACTGGGAAACCCTGCTCGAACGCGGCGCTGAGGACTACCGCGATCCCGAGTCCTGTGACGACCGTTACGCGTTCACGAAGGCCAACGACGGCCACGAGGTCGAAGTCATCCGGACGGACTGATCCCAGCGAGGCACTGGGCTTTCGACCGCTTGCGGATCGGACGCCATTTTTATCGACAGCACTGGACAGCGATCGGACTGAGCCTTGCCTGTGATCACTGATTTCAGTAGTCGGTAGTCGCCAGTTCACGCGCGCTCGGACTCCCACCGCCGTGGGGGGTGTCCCGGAACCGGACCTGTGCGGCGTGGATCGTCTCTGTCGCGTCGTCGATCACGACGACTTCGCCGGGCTCAGTCGGCAGCCGTTCGTCCAGTGACTCGTTCATATACGTCGGCTGGGCGGCGGTCAGCGCTTCGAGGTCGGCCTCCGCCGTCAGTCGGTGGGAGATCAACACGTCGGACTGGGAGATGGCGATCTCCGAGACTGCGCTGGGTCGCTGGGTCGCCAGCACGAGGCTCACGCCCGGCGCGCGCCCTCGTGTGAGGATCGTATGCAGTGCGGGCTGGCCGACGCCGCCGAAGAAGGTATGTGCCTCGTCTATCAGCAGCCACGGCAGTCGGTCGATCGACTCGTCGACCCGGGCTCGATACAGCGCCTCGCCGACACCCCGACAGACGGCGTTCATCGGCGCGGCGGAGAGCCCCGATAGATCCAGGACAGAAATTTCCGTCCCCGAAAGCACCGCGGCGTCGAGCCCGTTGGGATCGAAGACGCCCCACGAGTCCGCGAGGTCGATGTGGTTCACTGCCGCGCGGACAGCGTCGGCCGGCGCGTCGCTTGCCTCGACGTGTCGGGCCATTCCCGAAAGCGTACTCGACTCCTGGGCGGCCTGCCAGACCAGCCCACCGGCCCCGCTTTCGGGCGACAGTCCGAGCAGTGAACACCACGAACGCGGGTCGAGCGTGTCCGCGGAGACCGCCGGGGCGTCCAGCACCTCGACCGGTACCGGGTCACCATCTGCCCCGTCGCCGAGCGTCCCGAACACGCCCATCGGGTCGATGACTACCGGCGCGACGCCGGGTGCCCGTGCCAGTTCTTCGGCGACGACCCCCATGGTAAACGATTTGCCGTAGCCGCGTTTCCCCACGATCAACATCGCGTGTGGGCCGTCAAGATCCACGTGTAGCTTTGCCCCTTCGCTGCCGTCGAGCGCGCGGTACTGGCCGAGATAGCCCGCCTGCCGGGGCTCGGCGTCAGCACCGCGACCGATGACGAAGCTCATGGCCGGGTGTCGTGCGTAACCGGGTTTGAACGTTCGGACGTGGAGCGGAGACACACACCACCTTTCCGGTGGAACGCTTGCTCTGCGTGACCTCACAGATATGGGAGACACCGGCTTTCCGGTGAAATACGTGTGAAGGCACCGCGACGAGACGGATGGTAGAACGGCCCCGCTGGGAGAGCGGTCTGCGTCACTCGATGTTCACGAGGACATCACGGACGACTTCGGGATCTTCTAGCAGTCGGTGTTTCGTGAAGTTGCCTTCCGCGCTGCCGCCCGAGTGCCGGGACTGTTCGAGAACGTCGAGGAACGCGTGTTCTTTCAGCAGGTCGCGTACCCGCCGTAGTGAGAGGGGATCCGAGCCGACGTCCTCGCAGAGCTGTTCGTAGACATCGTAGATCGCAGTCGTACGGAAGCCGTCCTGGTGGGGTTCGTTGAGCGAAAGGTGGGTCAGCGCCTGCAGGACGTACCGTGAGTGAGGCGTCGCACCGCGGATCAGCTCGCGGAACCGGTCGGTTTCGGCCTTCTCGCGGGCGTCGGTGACGAACTCTTCGCGGACTGTTTCGGCGCTGTTCGCCTGTGCGATCTCACCGGCATACCGCAACATATCGATGGCCTTCCGGGCATCGCCGTGTTCCTGGGCCGCCAGTGCTGCGGCCCGTGGAATGACACCGGATTCGAGCACGCCGTCGCGGAACGCGTCCTTCCGCGCGTTCATGATCGATCGGAGCTGGTTGGCGTCGTACGGCGGGAAGACGAACTCCCGTTCACAGAGGCTGCTCTTGACGCGCTCGTCCATCCGGTCTTTGTACTTGATCTTGTTGCTGATACCGATAGCACCGATCTTGCAATCGTCGATCTTGCCGGCCTCGCCTGCCCGCGAGAGCTGCATTAGAATCGAGTCGGATTCGAGCTTGTCGATTTCGTCGAGAATTACGAGCACGACATCGTACTGGGCGTCGAGAATCGACCAGAGGCGTTTGTAGTAAGTCGCTGTGCTGATCCCCTTGTCCGGGATCGAGACGCCGGTTTTCTCGGCGTCGTTAATCGACGCTGCGAGTGACTGGACTGCTTGCGTTTCGGTCGTGTCCTGCGAACAGTCGATGTAGGCGTAGGTAATCGTCACGCCTTCCTGGTCGGCCGTCTCGATCAGGCGTCTGGAGACGTGCTTTGCACACAGGGACTTTCCGGTCCCCGTCTTCCCGTAGATCAGCAGGTTGCTCGGGCTCTGTCCGAAAATAGCGGGATTGACGGCGTTGGCCAGCGACTGGATCTCGTCGTCGCGGCCGACGATCCGGTTCTTCTCGGGGAGGTGGTTGATCTCCAGTAACTCCTTGTTGGCGAAGATCGGATCCTCCCGAGTGAACAGCTCGTCGTCTGCATCCATACGCACCACACCGTGTTTCCGGTGAAAGTAGCTTCCGTTTTCGGAACAGTCGTGCACGAGAGACACCACGTTTCCGGTGAAAATGGGGTAACGGGAGTAGTAACTGGTCTGAAATAAGAAGCGGCGGGCTCGTCCGGCAGTAGAGCGAGTAGAATGCCGATCGAGGAGGAGACAGGATAGAACAGACCTCTATTCGTTCCAGCCACGGAACGACTACTCGTCGCCCCACTCACCAGTCGCCGATTCAGATAATGGACTGTACTCAATACCATTAGATAAAACTTATGTAAAATGTGAATGATTATTACGTCAATCCTATCGCGGAGTCGTCACTCTACTAGTTATCACCGTCTGTAGTCAGCCATATTTCACCGGAAACCCGGTGTGTGTCTACATGGAAACCCGGTGTGTGTCTACATGGCAGGTAGTTGAGGTGTGCTGCCAGACGTGACTCCCACCATCTCTCTACTCTACCGGAAATCCGGTGTGTTTGTACTCTCCACAGGCCTACCACCGCCGTCCTCACGATTCGTTTCCGCTGACATCCTCAAGCCCCGGAAATTCCAGATACTCCGACGCAACCCGATCCGTCGTATAGACGTCCTTTCCCCGCTTGACGATCCGCTGGCCGTCCGCTTGCAGACGTTCGGCATCGACGACCAACAGGACCGGGTCATCAGTATGACGCCCACCCACCGACAGCGCGGCCGCTCGCGTTCCCGAAAGGTGGACTTTCTGGCGGTTCATCGGTTTGAGCCCCTCTGTGAGAATCGAATCGACGTGTCGCGGCGCAGTGCCGTGGTACAGCGTGTCCGGTACCGGCGTCTCCTCGTGGTCAAGATCGACGTCGACAGAGTGGCCGTACGCAGCACGAATACGGCCCCCAGAGCGACCTACCCCGGCCGTGTAATCCCACTCGAAACGCCCCTTCGGATCAGTTAGTACGACCGCTTCGACGTGTTCGCTCACCGCCCAGCCGTACCGATCCGTGACCACATCGATAACTGAATCGAAGGCTGTCCAGCCGTGCGTGTCCAGTTCCAGTCCGACATCAGCCGGGAAATGTCTGAGCGCGCCGCTGAGGAACTTCGAGAGCTGCGTCCGGCGACCGCTTTCCAGCAGAACGTCAAGGGCTTCCCCGCAGTCCGGGCAGGTCGTCCCCGAGACGTAGCCGTGTCGATCACAGACTCCTATATCGCTCATAATCGGGAGTAACCAGTGCGATGTATTTCCATACCGCGGTGAAAGATTTATCCCGCCGACCACTCAACACCATACATGACCTACGATACCGTCGTCTTCGACAACGACGGTGTCCTCGTCGAGCGAACCAGCTTCGAGATCCTTCGGGACGCGACCCACGAAACCTTCTCGCAGTTCGGTGTGACCGACATGGACGCCGATCACGTAGACAGTATGACAGTCGGGGCGACCCCCGCGGACGTCGAGTACATCTGTGGCCAGTACGATCTGGTCCCCGACACGTTCTGGCGCGCGCGGGAGGACGCCCTCGCAGCAGTCCAGAAAGACGAAGTTCGAGCGGGCCGGAAGACGCTGTACGACGACATCGACACACTGGCTACCCTCGACGTCTCGATGGGGATCGTCAGCTCGAACCAGCAGGAGACCGTTGACTTCGTGCTCGATTACAACGACATCCGCCATCGGTTTGGCGCGGCCTACGGGCGCGAGCCGACGATCGAGAGCCTGAAACTTCGCAAGCCCAACTCACACTATCTCGACCGGGCGCTAGCCGATCTGGACGCCGACTCGGCGCTGTTCGTCGGCGACAACGAGTCGGATATTCGAGCCGCACAGAACGCCGGGATCGACTCGGCGTTCATCCGTCGTCCACACCGTACCGACTGGGAACTCAACGTCTGGCCGACGTGGGACATCCAGTCGCTTGAGGATCTGCATCGGATCTGTAGTTGAGGTTGGAGCGACTGTCCGGTAGCCTACCGCTCAGTTTTGATGGGCTCCACAATGATCCCATCGGGGTCGGTATCCGCGACCGTGATCTCATCGCTGGTTGCCACGTGTATTTATTGGCCGACCCCCCTACTATCGGACAATGACTGACAGTGCTTTCGACGAGTTCGATCACGACGCCCACATGCAAGAGGCGCTCTCGCTCGCCCGCGAGGCGGCGGCCCGTGGCGACGAGCCCTTCGGCTCAGTACTGGTCCGGGACGACGAGGTGATCATGGCCGAATCGAACCGGGTGAATACGGAGAATGACCGACGCCGCCACCCGGAGTTGCATCTGGCCTATCGGGCCTGTCGGGAGCTGACGCCCGAAGAACGCGCCATTACAGTGATGTATACGAGTACGGAGCCGTGTCCGATGTGTGCAGGTGGGATGCGAGCAGCTGGATTCGCGCGAGTGGTCTACAGCGTCGGCGGCGACGAGCTTGACGACCTTGCTGGGAAAGCTCCACCGGTACGGTCCGCGGCGATTCTCGACGACATCACGACCGTTGTCGGACCAATATGTAACGGAGCAGGCCGGAATATACACAAAGAGTACGGATGGTAAGTTCCGACTCCGCGCTTCGGGCCCCGTTCACGGCTGCCCCGTTTCCCACAGTCGTCTTGCGAAGAGCGGACAGTTGTCTGACTGATAGTTAAGTAAGTGTACTCTCATTCCCGAGTATGTGGTTGTTCACCCGGCTTCGACGGTGGCTGTCGTCACCACAGGAGGGAGAGCCTGCCAGTCGGGGGGCCTCCTCGGAACGCTCCTTCGAGATGGAAACCGACGATTTCGTCGTGATCCCCGTTCGTGAGGAATCTGACGGTCGGTGAGCACGTAGCGATCATTTCTGATCTCCTCTAGCTGCTCGGGGCCACCCTAGAACGCGGGCTGCAGCGGGTACCAACCCGTATCAGGTCGTGTTGCGCGTTTGAATGTCAATTGATATTAACTAGTATGATAAACTGGCACAACCTATGCATAGTTAGAATGGATATTAGAACCGACGCCTGCAGCCAGAGAGAACAATGAAAGCGATGGACCAGATCGTACAGACGATCCAACAGACGGCTCACTACGTGAACACGAACCTTCCCAACCACGCTCAATCACGGGTTAGCGTAAACGCAAGCGGTGATAAACAGACGGACGCCGATGTTTGGGCCGATCACCTGTTTTTCGACAAGCTCTCGGCGCTCGATGCTGTCGGGAGCTACGTCAGCGAGGAGCGTGACGCCGCAATCGACTGTGGTGAGGGCTACGTCGTCACGATCGATCCGCTCGATGGCTCCTCGAACCTGGCCTCGAACAACTCCGTCGGGACGATCGTCGGCGTCTACGAGGCGGAGCTACCGGCCACCGGTAGGGAACTGTGCGCCGCGATGATGGTCCTGTATGGCCCCTACACCACGATGACGGTTGCTCGAGATGACAGGGAAATCGTTCAGGAATATCTGCTGCGCGACGGGTTCAGTGAGCGATGGGGCGAGTTCTCGCTCCCGGACGACCCGAAGGTTATCGGCCTCGCCGGAAAGAAGTACGCCCGCTCGGAGGGGTTCAATGAGCTCGCCAAAGAGCTCGAACAGCATCTAAAACCACGGTACGGCGGCGCAACGGTCGCCGACCTCGCGCAGGTGCTGGAGTATGGTGGACTGTTCGGCTATCCGGCAACCACGGAGTATCCGGACGGCAAACTCAGAGTCTATTACGAAGCAGTGCCGCTTGCCTATCTGGTAGAGGAAATCGGCGGACGATCTACCGACGGCACGCAATCGTTACTCGATGTGGAACCCGACGGACTCCACGCGCGGACGCCGACGTTCCTCGGCAACGAGGACCTGATCGAGCGGGTCGAGGCCCACATGGGTGACGGTTCGTGAACAGACTGGGAGCTGCACGCAGTCAACGAAATTCCAGCAGCAATTGCTCGAATGACAATAGATGACGCGACAGAAGGCGAATGGAAATAACATGATCGACGAAACCGTCAGAGAAATCACAGAGATGCAGACTCGTAGCGCCTCCCACGTCACCGTTCGGGCGGCAGAGGCGCTGCTCGAATTGCTCGATCGGGAGTATCGCTCGATAGAGGAGTTCCAGCGTGATCTGGAACGCAATAGCCGAGTACTGAAAGGGGCTAACCGGTCACACGCACCCCTCAATACCACTCAGCGTCGGATTATCACTGCTGTCTCGGGTGCTGATCTGGAGACCGTCGCCGAGGCGAAGGCGGAACTGGAACGGGCCGTCGACGAGGTCATCACGGAAGTCCAGGAGAGCAAGGAGGGTGCAGCCTCGCGAGCAGCAAGTCTCATCGAGGACGGTGACACGATCCTGACCCACTCGAACTCCTCGACTGCGACGCTAACTCTCGAATACGCAAGCGATGCCGGAACGGAGTTCACACTGTACGTCACTGAAACCCGGCCGAACTTCTTCGGCCGGCTGACGGCCCGCCAGTTCGCTGACGACGAGAACGTCAACGTGCGGCTGATCGTCGACAGCGCGATGGGGACGGTTCTCCCTGACTGTGATCGGGTGATTGTTGGCATGAACTGTCTCATCGGAGACGAAGTGTACAACCGCGTGGGAACGTACCCGATCGCCACTACTGCTGCTGATCTGGACGTTCCGATGACGATCGTCGGCTCATCGTCGAAGTTCATCGGCGACGGCTTCGAGTTCCGGCAGACTTACCGATCGGGCAGCGAAGTGATGCTCGAACCGTCAGAGGGCATCGACATTGAGAACCCGCTGTACGATCGAACGCCGACGCGCTTGATTGATCAGGTCGTCACGGAGGACGGCGTGATACAGTTCTGAACGACCAGTTTCGGACAGGATCTCGATTGGTTTCCACTTCGGACCAATTCGGTCTGTGCGGGTCCCACGTTTTTGTACTACGTCGAAGCAGTACGAACTATGACCGACAGGCTGGATCCTACGGAGGAGTACGACGGCACTGTCACTGTTCGACTCCTCGACGACGACGAGGGCGTCGACGAACTCACCTGTTCGTCGTTCCGGGAAGCGATTGGAAAAATCAAGACCCACATGGATGCTGTCACGGCCGCGAAGATCGTCGACCGAGACGACGAGGTCGTCTTCACGTCACGGGAGATGAACATCGAGGACTGGGAACGCGAGTGGCACCGCGCGAAACGCAGCCTGTCGGTCGATATCGACGAGCACGACTGTCCACACGACAACGTGGCGTGTTTCGCCGACGACCGCTGTGTCGAATGCCGAATGGATCGGGTACAGGAGCAGTTTCGACGCGCGGAGTGATCCGGGGCGAGCCTGAACGGAAGGTCCCTCTGTTGTGGGCACTGATCATTATTGTTCTCCGGTCGAAATACAGTATCTGATATGAACGATGCAGTCATCGTCGACGCGGTCAGAACACCGTTTGGAAAACACGACG